>JBCCLK010000012.1:0-60691 GCA_039026935.1 Pseudomonadota bacterium | reverse complement strand
CTTCAAGCGCTTTGCTGACATCGATTCCATCGATCTTGAGGTCGATACCGACGACATCGATGCCTTCATCAATTCGGTCAAACATCTTGGGCCCTCCTTTGGTGGGATTAATCTTGAAGACATCAAGGCGCCGGACTGCTTCATCATCGAAAGCCGCCTACGCGAGGAGATGGACATCCCTGTCTTCCATGATGATCAGCACGGCACAGCGATCATCGCGCTTGCAGGCCTCATTAATGCGCTGGACCTGACGGGCCGCGACATCAAGACGACGAAGCTGGTGTGTAATGGCGCTGGATCAGCCGCCATTGCCTGTGTGGAACTGATCAAGGCGCTCGGCATGCTGGCAGACAACATCATCTTGTGCGACACGCGCGGCGTGATCTATCAGGGCCGCGAGCAGGGCATGAATCAATGGAAGGCAGCCCATGCTGTTGCCAGCGATGCCCGCACACTGGAAGAGGCGCTTGACGGCGCGGATGTGTTCTTCGGCCTGTCTGTGAAAGGTGCGCTCACGCAGGATATGGTCCGCTCCATGGCGGATAAGCCGATTATCTTTGCCATGGCAAACCCTGATCCTGAGATCACGCCTGAGCAGGTCGCCGATGTGCGCGATGATGCCATCGTCGCCACGGGCCGCTCGGATTATCCCAATCAGGTCAACAATGTTTTGGGCTTTCCTTACATCTTTCGGGGTGCGCTTGATGTGCGCGCAACCACCATCAACGACGATATGAAAATCGCTGCGGCACGGGCGCTCGCGTCCCTTGCGCGCGAGGATGTGCCGGATGAGGTGGCCAACGCCTATCAGGGCGCGCGGCCACGCTTTGGACCCAACTACATCATCCCGGTACCCTTCGATCCACGGCTTATCTCTGCGATCCCGGCAGCTGTGGCCAAAGCGGCCACCGATAGCGGCGTTGCCCGCCGCCCCATGGTGGACGAGCCGCAATACCGCGCGCAGCTTTCCGCCCGGCGGGATCCAGTCGCCGGTGTTCTCAACCGCATCTACGAGCGGGTGAAACGCCAGCGAAAGCGCGTGGTGTTTGCCGAGGGGGAAGAAGAGCAGGTGATGCGTGCAGCGCTTTCCTTTGCCAATCAGGGCCTGGGGAAAGCGATCCTGGTGGGCCGGGATGATGAGATCAAACGCGTGGCCGAGGAGGCAGGACTCGACATTTCTGGGCTGACAATCGCAAACGCACGCGTCTCGCGCCGACGCGATGATTATGCGGAGTTTCTCTACCAAAGGCTGCAGCGCCGCGGGTTTCTCTACCGTGACTGCCAAAGGATGGTGAACACGGATCGGAACTACTTCGGGGCCTGCATGGTCGCTATGGGCGAGGCCGATTCTATGATCACCGGCACCACGCGCAACTACTCCGTCGCGCTTCAGGCAATCCGCCGGGTGGTGGACGCCAAGCCCGGCCACCGTGTCATAGGCGCGACCTTGGCGCTGACCCGTGGACGCACCGTGCTGATCGCCGATACGGCGGTCCACGATATGCCCACATCTGAAGAGCTTGCCGATATTGCCGAAGAGGCGGCCGGGGTCGCCCAGCGCCTAGGGTATGAGCCGCGCGTGGCGATGCTCGCCTACTCCACCTTCGGCCACCCGCAAGGCGAACGATCTGATCGGGTTCAGGAGGCTGTGCGCATCCTCGACAAACGCCGCGTTGACTTTGAGTATGATGGCGAAATGAATGCCGATGTGGCGCTGAACATGGACGTGATGGAACAATATCCGTTTTGCCGCCTCACGGCGCCGGCTAACGTACTGGTCATGCCGGCCTTCCATTCGGCCTCGATCTCAACCAAGCTTCTTGAACAGCTGGGCGGAGCCACGGTGATTGGCCCGCTTCTCATCGGGCTTGATAAGCCGATCCAGATCGCACCTTTGGGGGCTCGGGATACCGAGATCGTCAATATGGCGGTGCTGTCGGCTTACAATGTGAGTGTCTGATAGCCGTAAGCGGTTGGTCCCATCTTGGTGGGCTTTGCGCCTTCGGCACAACCACGTGTGGGACCGGAGCGTCGGTGGATAAGAGCAGCCGTAAGCGGTTAGTCCCATCTCGGTGGGCTTTGTGCCTTCGGCACAACCGCGTAGCGCGCTTTCTTGGCTCTCGCGACAAGGCAGCTGTTTCGACAGTCAACAGACTTGTTGGTTTACTGAACAACCACGCCGAACTCCTTAAAAAATCAGTGCAGGAGAGATGCCTGCTGATTCCTTAACAGCATCGCGGGAGGGGTGTATGTGCTCGACAAGTTTGCCTGTCGTCGCTCTGCGAGTGCAACATTGAGCAACTCTTGCTGAAAATTGCTCTACCGGCAGAACGTGCTGCGCCTTTGCGCAATGTCCAAATGGAGATGATCGGCATGATGCCCGTCTGAGCCGGGTCCAAGAACGGTTTTGAAGGGGCCGCAGGCCGCCTCACGTAGGGCGGTCTGGAACCGAGCTTCGGGTGCGTTGGAGCCATTGCGAGGACGCACCGACCACTGGGTGATCTCACGGGTTTCACTACCAGCAATCTGCTGCTCGAAGTCGAACGCGCGTATGTCGATGGCGCGTCCAAAGGAATGCTCACTCATCACCGCGCCTGATTGGTGGTTGCGTGTGCGGCAGGCGTAAGACGCAGCCACATAGGTGCGCGACGGGGCCGTCCCAAAATGCTCTCTGGCCAGTGGTGTCACGGTTCGGTTGAGAAAACGCGCGAACGCAACAGCAGTCGGACATGCGAGCAGCGCAGATGGTTGCAGATCGACCCCGGCAATGCTGGAGACAGATACCGCATTGTCGATGCCGCACACGCCCGCGCCTTCATGGCGCCCCCGTCGTTCAAACACCGCCCCTGCAGCCACAAGATCGGCAAAACAGCCTTCTGCTTGAGAAAGGCCTTCGCCCATCGCGGTGGCAGACAGCGGTGCGGCCCGCGTCAACTGATCGATCGCTGCCAGAGACGGGCGCTCCTGCGGATTGGGTGGCAAAAACCGCAAGCTCTGCGTGCTGTCGGCTTCGACAGACCGGGGTGTCACGGCCAGGGGCAGCGGTGCGCCGATAGCTGAGCGTGGTTCGGGACTGGGGGCATTGAAGCGTGGACGCTCTTGCGCTTGAGAGGTGGACATGGCCAGAACGGCCCCAAGGATGAGGCTCGTTGCGCACACGTTGATGGGCCAAGCATGGCTAAGGCGAGAGTTAGGCAAAAGCGGCGTCCGATTCGCGGATGTTAAGCATTCGCGATGGCCCTGTCGGACGATCATGGTCAAAAGGTGGCTGGATTGAATACAACATCTATGACGTGATGATCGGACTTCATCCAGCTATCCAGTTTTTAGGTCTTGGAAAGTTTGATGTTGATCCTCGGGTTGGAAGCGTGGTGCGTGACGCGCTGATCCCCCCTGGATGACGCTCGATAGATGGGCAGTTCTGACCAGTCTACCCATGAACGTCGCTCACCGGCATCCGGCCTTGCTCGCAGTCCGCATGCGGCCAATGACAAACGATCAGGAGTGAATCACCCGCCGAAAAAGTCTTTGACCTTGTCGAAGAAGCCGGACATTTCGGGGTGATTATGATCTCCACCCTCGGCCTCGAACTCTTCAAGAAGCTCGCGTTGGCGCTTGGTGAGCTTTTGCGGCGTCTCCACCTGCACCTGAACATACATGTCCCCATGGTCGCGCTGCCGGAGGATCGGCATGCCCTTGCCACGAAGGCGGAACTGTTTGCTTGTTTGGGTGCCTTCAGGAACTTTCACCCGCGTGCGGCCACCATCAGGTGTTGGTACCTCGAAGGAGCCGCCCAACGCCGCTGTGACCACTGAAATCGGCGCGCGGCAGAACAGATCCGCTCCATCGCGTTGGAACAGGCTGTGCGGTTTGATCGACACAAAGATGTAAAGATCACCGGGGGGAGCGCCGCGCATCCCCGCTTCACCCTCACCGGCGACGCGGATACGGTTCCCATCATCAATGCCCGCGGGGATATTGACCGAGAGGTTACGCTCGCGCGTTACCCGGCCAGCGCCGCCACATGCTTCGCACGGGTCTTTGATCACTTCGCCACGCCCACCGCAGGTCGGGCAGGTGCGTTCTATGGCGAAAAAGCCTTGGCTCATGCGCACTTTGCCCAGACCACCGCAGGTGGAGCAGGTCGCCGGGCTGGTACCAGGTTTTGCGCCCGTTCCTCCGCATACCTCGCACGCAACAGAAGTTGGCAGCACAAGATCGACGGTCTTCCCCTCAAAGGCATCTTCCAGTGAGATTTCCAGGTTGTAGCGTACGTCCGAGCCGCGTTGCGCCCCGCTTGACGACCGGCGGCGGCCACCACCACCGCCCATGAACTCGCCGAAAATCTCCTCAAAAATGTCTCCGACGCCAGCGCCGCCGAAACCGCCACCGCCTCCAACGCCACCCTGCTCGAACGCTTGATGACCGAACCGGTCATAGGCCGCGCGCTTCTGCTCATCGCGCAGGATCTCATAGGCTTCGTTGACGGCTTTGAAGTTTTGCTCGGCCTCCGCGTCGCCCGGATTGCGGTCCGGGTGATACTGCATCGCTTTTTTGCGGAAGGCGCTTTTCAGCGTCTTTTCATCCGCATCGCGCGAGACACCAAGAAGCTCGTAAAAGTCTGGTTTTGCCATAGACGTCGAGGACTTGTCTTTAAGTCTGCTTTGCCAGGGAAGGTGTGGCGCGCCCGATCATGCGCCCCACACGGGTGCGTTCGCAGCTTGACCTCGCCCTGTCAACCAAGGGGCGGCCCTTTAGCGTGACGCGTAACGTGCCAATCAGCGAGGCATTGATTTAGGAAAGCTAACCGGCAATTGCTAGGGTCAATGGCCTACAGGGCGCGCTCAAAGACGGTGTCCGATCGCCCTTGATACGTAATCCGATAGCCCGCAGACCGGATCAGGGTCGATAAAGCGTTGTCCTTGTCGTGCTTGGTTTCTGCTAGGATCATCCGCGGATAGAGCGCTTTGGGGGCGTTTTGGAAAAACGGGGTGAGCGCCCGTACCTCATGGCCTTCTATATCGATCTTGAGAAAATCGACTCTTGGCAGCTTCGCATCGTCAAGAAGGGATAGCAGGGTTCTGGCGGGAACGCTCGTTGTAGGTGTGTAACGACCAATTTGCTTTTTCGGTGCATCCTGCACAGAGACGCAACCAAGGTTCCATCTAGGCTGCCTGAGATAAAGCGTTCCGGGCGCGTCGCTGACTGCGCACGCCATCAGCCGCGTCTGGGAAGCAAGGCCGCTGAACCTAAGATTCGTGGCAAAGCGCCTTTGCGTCACCGGGTTGGCCTCAATGCAGATGAGCCGAGGGGACTTGCCCTTCTGACGGGCAAGGCTCGCGCAGAGGATTGCGTAGGTTCCGGTGTTGGACCCAACATCCACCACGCAGAAATCCCCGTCGGGCGATGCTGCGGCGCACCGGGCAATTGCCTTTTCTTCTGGCAGATCGACCAAGCCTGGCCGCGCGTAACACTCGGTGTCTGCATGGTTCTCACGCGGATAAAGCCGTAATCGGAACCCTGGATAGGGCTCCAGATCCACTGGTCCGGGATGCCCAACCAAGGACAAGCGCCAGATCGGCCAGTTCAGGACTGAACCCAGCAAGGTAAAACGGCGGGGAACCAGCTGCGCACCGAAAGCCCGCAACGCTTCACGCCAGGGCGTCAGCCGATGCGTGCCAAAGTGCTGGGATGTCATGTCCGGTTTCGGGGCAGACGAATCGCGCGCGCTGATATCACTCATGAGCGCCGGATTAGCCGCACTCGGTCTCGCTTTTGTGACAACGCCGCGCCGTCTGGGACGCTTCCCATATAGGAAAAGAGCCCAGTGCTTTGCGGGGCACCAGGCTCTTTGATCTCTTTAATCGACGCTTTGGGCTAACAAGCCCCGTACGCTCGCAAGGACTTTACGACGCTTTCTTCTGGTCGTCGTCTTCGACGTCCTCAAAGTCAGCGTCGACCACATCGTCGTCCTCGGCGGCTGCGTCAGCGGCGGCATCGGCAGAGGCTGCTGCCTCCTCTTCCGCCTGGCTTTCAGCATACATCGCTTCACCAAGCTTCATGGATGCCGTGGCAAGCGCCTGCGCCTTCTCGTCGATGGCTTCTTTGTCTTCGCCTTCAAGCGCTGTTTTCAGGTCTGCAATGGCAGCCTCAATCTCGGCCTTATCGTCGTCTCCGACTTTATCGCCATAATCCTCAACGGCTTTCTCTGACGAGTGAACCAGCGCTTCGCCCTGGTTCTTCGCTTCGACCAGCTCACGACGCTTCTTATCGTCCTCAGCATGGCTTTCAGCATCCTTCACCATCTGCTCGATGTCATCATCGGACAGACCGCCAGAGGCCTGAATGCGGATCTGCTGTTCTTTGTTGGTGCCCTTGTCCTTCGCCGAGACATTCACGATGCCGTTCGCGTCGATATCGAAGGTCACCTCGATTTGCGGCATGCCGCGCGGCGCCGGCGGAATGCCCACCAAATCAAATTGGCCGAGGATCTTGTTGTCGGCCGCCATCTCGCGCTCACCCTGGAACACCCGGATGGTCACAGCTGACTGATTGTCATCAGCGGTGGAGAACACCTGGCTTTTCTTGGTTGGGATCGTCGTGTTGCGGTCGATCAGGCGGGTGAAGACACCGCCAAGCGTCTCGATGCCGAGCGACAGCGGCGTCACATCGAGAAGGAGAACGTCCTTCACATCGCCCTGCAGAACACCAGCCTGGACGGCAGCCCCGATGGCAACAACCTCGTCCGGGTTCACACCCTTGTGGGGTTCCTTGCCGAAGAACTCTTTCACCGTCTCCTGGACTTTCGGCATGCGTGTCATGCCGCCGACCAGAACGATCTCATCAATGTCGCCGGCTTTGAGGCCAGCGTCTTTGAGCGCTGCCTTCATCGGATCAACGGTGCGCTTGACGAGATCCTCCACGAGGCTCTCGAACTTCGCCCGGGTGAGCTTCATTGTCAGGTGTTTTGGACCTGAGGCATCAGCGGTGATGAAGGGCAGATTGATCTCGGTCTGCGTCGCAGACGACAGCTCGATCTTCGCCTTTTCAGCAGCTTCTTTCAGGCGCTGCAGAGCCAGTTTATCGCCCTTCAGGTCGATGCCCTGCTCTTTCTTGAACTCATCGGCGAGATACCCCACGAGGCGCATGTCAAAGTCTTCACCGCCCAGGAACGTATCCCCGTTGGTGGATTTCACCTCAAATACGCCGTCGCCAATCTCGAGGATTGAAACGTCGAACGTGCCGCCGCCAAGATCGTAGACAGCGATCGTCTTGCCGTCGTTCTTCTCAAGCCCATAGGCGAGCGCAGCGGCTGTCGGCTCGTTGATGATACGCAAGACTTCAAGACCAGCGATCTTACCGGCATCTTTCGTCGCCTGGCGCTGTGCATCGTTGAAGTATGCTGGGACTGTGATCACCGCCTGTTCAACCGTCTCGCCCAGGAAGGCTTCGGCGGTCTCTTTCATCTTTTGCAGGATGAACGCGGAAATCTGCGATGGGGAGTAATCTGTGCCGTCGACTTTGACCCACGCATCGCCGTTACCGCCTTTGACGATCTCATACGGCACGAGATCCTTGTCTTTTGCGACTGTCGGATCATCGAACCGACGACCGATCAAACGTTTGACGGCAAACAGGGTGCCTTCTGGGTTGGTGACAGCCTGGCGCTTGGCCGGCTGGCCGACCAGACGCTCTTCATCGTCGGAAAATGCAACCATAGAAGGCGTGGTACGTGCGCCTTCGGCGTTCTCGATGACCTTGGGACTGGTGCCGTCCATAACGGCCACACAGGAGTTGGTGGTTCCCAAGTCGATGCCAATGACTTTCGCCATGGAAGTAACCTCATTTAGTTAGCGGCAGACCGCCCGGACCCGCAAAACCTCTCCAGCGAAGAAGCTTAAATGGCGGCATTCCGGCGAAGCGCGAGGCCTTATCAGAAATCAAGGCCCACGGCGATCCCCTTCGGGATAGATGGAACGACTTTTTGTGAAGCGACTTTGACGCACCGCCTCTTGTCTGCGCGGATATAGGGACGGTGCTTGGGGCCTACAAGACGTGTCATGCGGGTGAATTTCTTATCTGCGAGCGCAGGACAAATGCCACATCCTTGGATATGGTTTCTGTCCAGTCGGTCCCACACACTATCCAAACGCATCACCAAAGAGACTTGCCGTGATACCGCTTATCGATTGCCACCAGCACCTCATGTACGCCAACGACGTCCACTATCCGTGGGCAGAAAACGTCCCCGCGATCAAAGGGCGCACCTTCACGTTGGAAGACTATAAGGCGCTGACCGATGGGCATGGCGTCGCCGGCACCATCTTCATGGAGGTCAACGCCGACTCTGCGGACTTGAAGAAAGAAGCAGCGGTGGTCTCCAAGGTCGCGGAAGAGGAAGGCTCGGGTATTCTTGGTCTTATTGCCGCGACGCGACCCGAAGACCCGCACATCGTCGATAGCGATCTAGAAATCGCCGATTCTCTGGGCGTCGTCGGCTTCCGCCGGGTGCTGCATGTGGTCGAAGACAGCGTTTCACAGACGGATACATTCCGCCAAAGCGTCAAGAAGATCGGTAAGGCTAGTAAGACCTTCGACATGGTCTTCAAGGCGCACCAACTGCCGGTCGCGTATGACCTTGCAGCAGCGTGCGATGAGACGGTGCTTATGCTTGACCATTGCGGCTTTCCAGATGTTGCCGCCGGCGCAATTGATCCGTGGAGGGAAGATACGCGCCGTCTGGCAGCGTTGCCCAATGTCTGGTGCAAGCTCTCAGGCATCCTCACCAATACCAATCCCGGTGAGGCGACCTATGAGACGATCCGCCCGTACATCGATCACTTGTTGGAGGTTTTCGGCCCTGCCCGCATGGTGTGGGGCAGCGACTGGCCAGTGGTGAACGTCAAAGCCGATCTGCCAACCTGGCTTGGTATAACCCGCGAGATTTTGAACGGCCTTTCAGAGGATGAAGCGTCCTCTATCGCAAACGGGAATGCGAAGACGGTCTACGGTGTCTCGCTGGCTTGAGACCGGTTTCGTCGATCAGTTCGCACGCCTTGAGGCGTCTGCGCCATAGTAGCTGATGTAGCGCTTGGAGATTTTCTCCACCGGCAGGAGGATCAGCACATCCGTCGTCCCGAACTGGTGGTCCACGACCGCGCCATCACCGATCATACCGCCAAGCCGCAGATAGCCTTTGATCAGGGGTGGGAGCGATCGCAAAGCTTCTTTTTGATCGATGGCGCCCTTATCCATCCGGTTCATCGGCTCATAGCGCTCGGTGAGTGCCCGAACAGACCAGTCGGCGTCGGCGCTGGCGAAGTGGTGCAGGAAGGAGAGCGGGAGCGCCAAGGCGTTAGGGTCCGTGCCATCAAGGCTTGCACAGCCGAACAAGACGTCGATCTTGCGGGTGACGACATAGCTCCAGATGCCGTGCCACAGAAGTTCAACCGTACGCTTGGTCCGATAGGGCTTGAGGACGCAGGATCGACCAAGCTCCAAAAATGTCAGATCGGGCCGCGCGTTCACCAACGTGTCGATTTGATATTCGCCCGCCGAGTAAAAGCCGCCATTTTCTGACGCCACATCCTGAGTGAGGAGCCGATAGGTGCCGACGATGGCCGGTGCTCCGGTTGTTGAGTCGCGCGGTGCATCGTGATCTAGGACCAAAAGGTGATCGCAGACCGGGTCATAGCGATCATAATCGCGACGCAACACCCTATGCATGGCCGATGGTTTCGCTGACATTTCTCGGTAAAAGACATCATAGCGCAGCCGCTGCGCCCGCCTGATATCGTTGATGTCGGTGGCAAGGCGTACCTCCAGCGAGCCGATCGAACCCAGGCTTAAACTGTCGCCCAAATTGACTGAGCTGGCCGTTGACGCATCGTAGAGCGGGGTTCCAGGCAATGGTGCGCGCAGAAGTGCAGGTTCGGACTGCGCAGATTTACCGAAAGGCAGGATGCTCGCCATCGCGCGGCGTGCGGCGCTCAATCCAACGGTCCTACCAGCAGCCTTGGAGGGCGCCTTTGCACCTTCCTCTTCGGCTAACGTTTCAGCTGGCCGGTTTTGATCAAGCCCGTCGCGCGCCATGGGTCCTCCGCCACGCCAACCGACAGCGGCATCAGATTGGCTTGAGCATGCACATGTCCAAGCGCGCGAGCCGCGTCAAGGTTTTTACGCATGCGCTTGACGGGAAGTCATCGTGCACCTTGGTCATGGTCTGCGTTGGACAGGTTGGATACTGCGGCGCGTTGGGCTCAGCGCAACGACGACGCCTGATCCCCGACAAGGCGCTGCAGTGCACTCGGTGCCAGCGGCTTTTGGGCAAAGTCATCAAAGCCTACAGCTTGCAGTTTGCTTGTGATGTTGCGGTCGCAATTGCCTGAGTAAGCAATCAAACGACCGCTATAACCAGCTTTGCGGATAGCCTTTGCGGCCTCAAAGCCGTTCAAGGCTGGCATGGAAAGGTCAAGCAGGATGACGTCGTACCCCATTGTCCCCTCACGTGCTGTTGCGACAGCGCTGGTCGCCATAGTCACAGCTTGCGCGCCATCCTTGGCGACCTCGACCTTGTGACCACCTGCTTCCAGCGTGGTCATGGCAAGAAGCACATTGATCGGATTATCATCGGCCAAAAGGATGCGCAAAGGCGCGTCGCCTGCAGGTTTTGGAGCTGATGGTTCAAGCCTCCCGACAGGGAGGTCTTGAGCTGACTCTTCAGGACGCCGACGGCTGGCGTCTGAGCGCTTTGGCTGCCCTGGATCAGCTGTGTCGGGATCGAACGGATCGGCGAAGAAGTCGCGGTCTTTTCCGGCGGTGAACCGATGGGTCAGCATGGCAAGAAGCGATGCCTGCCGGATTGGCCTTATGAGATAGCCAGAGAAACCGGCGTCTTTGAAATCCGCAAGCTTGTCTCGCTCGCCCGGTCGGACCAAAAGGATCGGCCGTGGCGCTCCCCCAGCAGAGATCAGCCGCGCGGACGAAAGTGCTGCCTCGTTGGTGGCATCAACTAGGAGGTGATCGATCTTTAGTGGCTCATGGCTGCGCCAGCCAAGTGTTGGCAGATCGCTGTCAGCGATGATGGCGGTCGCGCCGAGGTCCTTGAGTGCCTGACACAGCGCATCCCGCTCCAGGTTTCGCTCGGCTTTGTTGCCCCATTGTATGAGAACAGTCTGATCGTGAAGTGGTTGAGGTGAGACTTGGTTGAACGCGGCCCCGCCTTCAAGCGGCAAGCGCAAGCGAAAATGCGCGCCTAAGCCCGGCTTGGCTGAAAGGAGATCAAGGCTTCCACGCATCGCTTCAGCCATGCTGCGGGCAAGAGGCAGGCCGAGACCGGTTCCCTCAATTGCTGCCACGCCACTGGTACGCGCAAAGGGCTCGAAGATGGTGGATTGATCCGCTGGTTCGATACCCGGCCCCGTGTCGCGCACGTCGAAGATCAAGGCGGCATAATCGGTTGGGTTGTTCTCGATTTCTGCCGGGGGGCTGCTGTCCTGCGCTGCCACATCAACCGTGACGTGGAGCTGCACGCCCCCGGTCGGCGTAAACTTGATGGCGTTGCTCAAGAGGTTGATCAGAACCTGCTGCAAGCGCGCGCCATCAAGGATCGGTTTGGCCTGCTGACCGCCCGCAACACAGGAAACGAGCCTCGCATCGATCACCGCACCAAGACCCAGATTTTTCGCATGGGCTTTGGGCGCGGTCAGCTCCATGCACTGATTGACGAGTTTCTCGATGTCTGTCATGTCTGGCGAAAGATGGATCGAGCCAGCGCGCAGAGCGCTCAAATCGAGCAAGTCATTGACAAGCCGCAAGAGGAGGCCGCCGCTTTCATTGATCGCGTCGAGGTATGAGCGTTGTGACGCATCGAGCTGGCTCTCTGACAAGAGATGCGCCATGCCCAGAATACCGTTGAGCGGATTGCGCATCTCGTGGCTGACGGACCGGATGAGCCGCATTGGATCAACCGCATGATCGGTTGTCTGCGTCGAAGCCGAACGTTGAGCATCCACCGAAGGTGGAACGCCATCCAGCGGTGCTTGGCTTGAAACCTCAAAGGCTGCCTGGTTGGCCAGACGAGAAAGGGCGTGTGCAGGAACTGGCGGCTTGCGCTGCTCCTCTGCTGGATTGTTGCCTACTGTAGCTGGCACATTACGCTTTGCTTTGCCGGTTTTCCTGCCTTTGGCCGGGTTCATAGAACTGCGGTGACTTGCATATGCCTTATCCATGCCGACGTCTTAGGGCAGGAGGGTTAAGAACCCTTCAGCATCTAACGTAAACGCTCTGGTTTATGCGTGCTCAGCTACTATTTCGACGACACGCAGACACGCAGACACGCAGACACGCAGACACGCAATGCGCGAAAGCTGAAGGCGCCACGCGCACCGATGTCATGCGGCTATCGCGGGTGGCGCGTCACTGGTGCGATAACTTAGAGCTTCGGCGATATGATCGGTCTCGACGGTCGGCGAAGCTGCCAGATCAGCGATTGTCCGCGCTACGCGCAGAACGCGGAAATAGCCGCGCGCCGATAGGTTTGCCCGGTCCGCAGCATCGGTGAGGAGGTTCCGCGCGGCCCCGTCGAGTTCCACATTGGCTTCAATCGCCGCTTGCGAGGCGCGGGCATTGACCCGCGCTGCAAGGCGGCTTGCATTTGGCTTTCCAGCGGAAGGTGTCGTGGTCTCGTAACGGCCTTCTTGCATCGCCCGCGCTTTTGCAACCCGAGAGGCGACAACAGCGCTGGTCTCACCAGGCTCTGTTCTCGTCAGGTCGCGCACGCTTACCGCCGGCACATCGATCCGCAAATCGATGCGATCCATAAGGGGGCCGGAGACGCGGCCTTGATAATCGCTGGCGCAGCGCACGCCACGTCGGCAGGTATGGCCCGGCTCTCCGGCATGCCCGCATCGGCAAGGGTTCATGGCGGCCACCAGCTGGAACGCTGCGGGGTAGGTGACATGGTGGTTGGCGCGGGCAATGTGGCATTGCCCTGTTTCGAGCGGCTGGCGCAGGCTATCCAGCACTTGGGGGGAGAACTCTGGAAGTTCATCCAAAAACAGAACCCCATGATGGGCCAGAGAAATCTCGCCTGGTCTCGCGCGCATGCCGCCACCCACCAAAGCTGCCATAGACGCTGAATGGTGCGGCGCTCGGAAGGGTCGCGCAGCGGGCAACGCCCCGGCCTCCAACTCTCCGGCGAGCGAACAAACCACCGAAAGGTCTAGCATTTCGCGCGGTGATAGCGGTGGCAGGAGCGAGGGGAGACGCGCTGCAAGCATCGACTTGCCAGATCCGGGCGGTCCAATCATGAGAAGGTTGTGACCACCGGCAGCAGCGATCTCAAGCGCGCGTTTGGCGCTTTCTTGGCCGCGAACATCACCCAAATCCGGCAACATGTCTGTCCCGCCTAACTGACACTGCGCCCGCGGCTGTGACAGCATCTGACGGCCAGAAAAATGATTCGATAGAGCCAAAAGTGAGGTCGGCGCGAGAACACTCAGCGCTTCACCGGCCCAAGCAGCTTCCGCACCGCATGCTTTGGGACAAATAAGACCTTCTTCGCGCTCCACCGCCAGCATAGCCGCTGGCAGAACACCGGACACCGCCGTCAAAGCGCCGTCCAGCGATAGTTCCCCCAGCACCACATGGCCGGCCATAGCATCATCGGAAATGGCGCCCATCGCGGCCATAACGCCAAGCGCAATCGGCAGGTCGAAATGGCTGCCTTCCTTGGGCAGGTCAGCGGGCGCCAGATTTACCGTGATCCGCTTCGCTGGCATGGCAAGGCCCGACGCTGTGAGCGCGGATCGCACGCGCTCGCGGCTCTCTGCCACCGCCTTGTCAGGCAAACCGACAATCGAAAAGCCCACAAGGCCCGGCGTGATATGCACTTGCACATCCACCGGAACGGCATCAACGCCCTGGAAGGCGACGGTGGTGACCCGTGAAACCATTTTTTGCTCCTCGTTGAAAGAAAATCATATCTTCAACGTGAGAGCAAGAACAAAAATAGAACACTTGACGAGCGGAGGAACCCTATGTCGCGGCGTATTTTGCCTCGATAGCGTCCCACATGGCGGCTGCCGCATTACCGCCACCCAGCCGCTCCAACGCCCGAATACCAGTCGGTGAGGTAACGTTGATCTCGGTAATGTAAGGGCCGATGACGTCGATGCCGGCAAAGAGAAGGCCAGTGTCTCTCAAGGTTGGGCCGATAGCTGTACAAATTTCGCGGTCGCGGTCGGATAGATCGATGGCCTCGGCGCGCCCGCCCACCACCATATTGGAGCGCAAGTCCCCTTCGGACGGGATGCGGTTGATCACGCCAAAGGGTTCACCCTCAACGAGCAGAATACGTTTGTCGCCTTTATCAACGTCGGGCAGATAGGCCTGCGCTACCCAGGGCTCTGGGTAGAGATCGCGGAACAAACCGATCAGTGAGCCAAAGTTCTGATCGTCCTCGCGCAGCCGCATCACGCCTTTCCCGCCATTGCCATAGAGTGGCTTCAGGACGATGTCCTTGTGCTGATTCCTGAATGCGGCGATGGCATCACGATTCTGGCTGATAAGGGTCGGCGGCATCAGTTCGGGAAACTGCATGACCAGCAGCTTCTCCGGTGCATTGCGTACGCCGGCCGGGTCATTGACCACAAGCGTGTCTTCAACCAGCTCCAACAAATGGGTTGAAGTGATGTAGGCCATATCAAATGGCGGATCCTGACGCAAAAGGATGACGTCGAAATCCGATAGGTCGGTGCGCTGGAGGTCTCCAAGCGCGACGTGGTCCCCCTTCAGATCGCGCACGGTGGCCGTCTGCGCTAGCGCGGTGACGTGTCCACCCTCTAGTGCCATGGTGGGTGGGGTGTAGACCGACAATTGATGTCCGCGCGCCTGCGCTTCCAGCATCATCGCGAAGGTGGAATCGCCGTTTATATTGATGGATTGAATGGGGTCCATCTGGACGGCAACGCGTAAAGCCATGTGAGGAATCCTAAGAAGAGAAGGGCGCCGATGAACGTAGGAGGTCTAGTGGGAAAGTCTCGCTAGACAATCACTTTAGAAAGTCTCTTCAGCGGCTGGGAAGGCATTGGGGATATGGACGGGTTCATGCCCTGGTGCAACCAGCACCACATCGCAGCGTACCGATTGACGCGCAAGCCGCGCGCCTTGCGGATCATGTGTTGAGAGCCAATGACGGATCGCGGTGCGGATACGGGCTTGCTGGCGAGCTGAGATCGAGCCTGCGCCTTCGTCCAAGCTCTTACGGGCTTTGACCTCAACAAAGACAAGGCTTTGCGTATCCTCAACCACCAAGTCGATTTCACCGCCTTGCATCCGGGCGCGCCGGTCGATCTCGTACAGCCCTAAGGTCTCCAGAAGGGCGGCGGCTTGGTCTTCAGCGTCCAGGCCGCGCGCGTAGGCGTCTTGCCGTTTGGCTTTCTGCCTGGCGTCACTGACCATCTTGAGCCAGCTCCAACGCCCGCTGATAAAGCGCCCGCTTTGGCAGATTGTAGGCTTCCGCCACCAAGCTCGCGGCGTCTTTCACCCGTTCGGTTTCCAGAGCCTTGCGCAGCGCGCCGTCCACCACCTCTTGGCTAGCGACCTCGTGCGGTGCCGGACCGATGACAATTACGATTTCCCCGCGCGGTTTCTCCTGTGCAGCATAATGCTCTGCGAGGCTTTCCAATGTGCCAACCTCGACTGTCTCAAACCGTTTTGTGATTTCACGACACACGCTGGCAGGCCGGTCCGCCCCCAGACCATCGGCCAGATCTAAAAGGCTTGCGGCAAGTCGAGGCGCTGTCTCATAGGCGCAGATCGTACCCGGTATGCTCTTCAAGCGCGCGATGGCGCCTCGTCGGGCCATCTCTTTGGAGGGCAAGAAACCCGCAAATGTCGCCGTGTCTGTGGGTTGACCGGCAATCGACAGAGCCCCTGTCAGCGCGCTGGGTCCTGGGATCGAGACAACGGTATGGCCCGCCTCCCGAGCTTCAACGACAAGCTTATAGCCAGGGTCTGCGATCAAAGGCGTGCCTGCATCGCTGATAAGGGCGATGGACGCGCCACCCTCCAGAGAGGCAAACAGCTTACGCCGTGCTTCAGCCCCGCTATGATCATGATAGGGGGTCAGTTGGCCACGAATGCCGTAGCGGTCCAGCAAGGTTTTGGAGGTGCGCGTATCTTCACAGGCGATCAGATCAACCGCTGCCAATGTCTGTAAAGCACGGATCGTGATGTCCGCGAGATTTCCGATCGGCGTCGCAACAATGTAAAGGCCAGCTTCCAGGGCGGGCGCTTTAAACGCCTGACCTTCCAAGGTAAAATAATGTTGCGCTGGTATTGGTTTAACCATCCGTTTACATGTCTATCCACACCATGACATGACAGGTAGTACAGCGACTTTTGCAGGCGCGCGGCTTTTTTTTTCGCCAGATGTGTCTAAGACCTTTTGTGAACGTGTGGGCGGACACACAAGACTTCGGGACGAGGAGCTTCGTGCAGCCATGTCGGCAGATCGACAAGCTAACTCAAACAACAGCGTTGATAAACGCGGCCAAGCAGGCGAGAGCGCGGGTGGTAAAGCGGTGTTGAACCGCCGCACGATCGCGCAAGGGCTTGGTATTGGTAGCCTTTTGGGGCTGACAGCCTGCGGACCACAAGGGTTTAGCACGATTGGTGGCCCATCCACGACGCTTCCGTCCTTGAACCGAGGTGTCCAGCCGCAAGGTGAGGTTCTCGGCACCGGGTCGACGCGCGTCGCGCTGCTTTTGCCGCTGTCAGCGACAGGCAATGCCGGCCAGGCCGGTCCCAGTTTCCGCAACTCAGCTGATCTGGCCGTTGCCGCGCTTGGCGGATCGGACATTTCAGTCATTGTCAAAGACACTGGCGGCACGCCGGCAGGCGCTGCGGCGGCTGCCTCCCAAGCGCTTGCCGAAGGTGCGCAGATGATCCTTGGCCCAATCTTTGCCGCCGAAGTGAGCGCTGTTGCTGGGGTTACACGGCCGGTGGGTGTGCCCGTGGTGGCCTTCTCCTCGGACGCGAGCGTTGGTGGCCAACGGGTTTATCTTCTCTCGTTCCTACCATCGTCGGATGCGCGCCGGATCATAACGTATGCCGGCCAGCAAGGTCGCACCACGGTGGGTGCCCTTCTGCCCAACAACGCCTATGGCCAGATCATGGAAGCGGAGATGCGCCAGTCTGCCGCGCAGGCAGGCCTCCAGGTGGCGAGCGTGCAGCGCTATGATCTCACCACCATCGCGATCCAAGAGGCCGCCGCCACTTTGGCAACGCAGCGGGACCGGTTTAACGCGCTGTTTGTGCCAGAGGCTGGCGATGTGATGGTGTCTATCGCGCAAGGCCTGTCCGCTGGCGGTCTAACGCCACAGAACACGCTTTTTCTCGGCTCCGGCCAGTGGGAAGATGCCCGGGTGCAGAATTCCGCCGAATTGCGTGATGCCGTTTATCCAGCTCCGCCTCGCGCACAGTATCAGGATTTTGTTTCCCGCTACCGTGCGCGCTATGGATCGGAGCCGGTGCGGATTTCTTCCCTCGGCTATGATGCGGTGACCTTGGCAGCGGCGCTTGCCCGTGCTGGAGGCGGCCGCATAGACCCGACGATGCTTGATGCGACGTCCGGCTTCTCTGGCCTTGATGGCATCTTCCGCTTCTTACCCGGCGGCTCGTCCCAGCGTGGGCTCGCGATCTATCGGGTTACAGGAACGGGCACAGAGATCGCCTCAGCGGCGCCCCGGTCGTTCCAGGGTATTTTTTAGGAAGAGCTGACGCTCTTTCGCCTTGTTGACATCCGACGACTATGTCCGGGACATCATATGTTCGCCGCCTGACTCTCCGTGAATCTCCCACCTTGGAGAGTAAGTATGCTCTGTGCCAACAATTCGGTATTGGCGCTAGCAACTGTGCGATAAGGGTCGGGTCAGCGTGGCAGAAAAAGCAGAAAGAATTGGCGTTGCGGCTTTTGTCGTTGCTGGCATGTCCTTTGTGCCACTTTTAGGAGTATTGCCCGGCTTCGTTGCTTTGTTATGGGGTATCTTTTCCAAACGGCGCGGAAGTTCGATCGTAGCAATCTTAGGTCTTGTGGGGATTTCCGTGACCGTGGGTCTATACGGCTATCTCTTTTACATGACGTCCAAAGATGGCGTCTTTTCCGAAATGAGAACTCAGCTAGCGCAAACATTGGTCACGGAACTTGTGCCCAGGATTGAGCTCTACAAGCTTCAAAACGGTCAATATCCAGAAAGCATCGAAGAGATACAAGAATCGGGATTGTCTGGGGCGTTTACGTCAAGCATCGATCCATCTCGATCGACGAGTGACACTAATGAGGCTACTTTCTTCTATCAAAGAAACGGCGACGACACTTACCATTTGTTTGGCCTCGGGGCTGACGGGTTACCGTTCACGGATGATGATCTGCTGCCTGAGATCGAGACTGTTGATGGATCGCAAATAGGGTATCGCGATAGGCCCGTCGCAAGAAACTGACCACGCGCTAGATCTCGCACAGCGCGTAGAGCCGTCTATGGTCTTCAGACTTGGTGTGATTGCCTGGATCGAAGAGGCGCATAGCAACAAACGTTCTCGGAAGACATCTTAGCGTTGGAGGTGACTATCGTCGCCTTGGCAACGCCCGCCATTGTTTACAAAGGCTAAAGCACCTGGCCCGGTAACAAGCTGCGCATTTGGATTGATCTGCCTAATGGTATCTGGAACGGGCTCATCCGCCGACGCGATCCGCACGTCGGCGCAATCGGGAATGCTCGTGGTCTGGCAGGCGGTCAACGTCAAAGCTGCCAAAAACACACCTGCACACCGCGCAAGGAAGGGCATCGATATCATCAAGTCTGCTCCCTAGATCGTTGATTTATTGAATATTTCAGAAAAAGCGCCCGATCTAGTTAGTAGGAAAACCAAGGGCACGTCTCCACGTATGATGGTCTTTCATTGAAAGACTCATCATTTCTAGGCTGCGAGGTCAGCCACCACCGCATCGAGCAAGAATGAACCTTCGCGGGTGGCACGGATACCGTCGTAGCCGTCTGTCTCGACGAAGCCCTGTTCCACCATGAGGTCGATCTGTTTCTGATCCAGCGTGCGGCTCGACAGCGCTTCGAAGCGGGTCTTTGAGATGCCTTCGCGCAGGCGCAGGCCCATGACGAGATACTCATCGCCCATTTCTTCCAAGATCAGCCCATCATCGGTAACAAGCCCGTGGCCCTCGGCTTCCACCCTGCCGAGCCATTTTTCCGGGTGGCGTTCCGTTGAGGTGGCATAGCGCTGGGCATAAGGCGTACTTTTGTCGATCAAGCGGCCATGGGCACCGGGGCCGATGCCCACATATTCGCCGTAGCGCCAGTAGACAAGATTGTGCCGACAGACCGCGCCAGGGGCGGCGTGGTTGGAGATTTCGTAGGCGGACAGATCATGCGCAGCGGTGATCGCTTGGGTGGCGAGGAACATGCTTTCCGCGATTTCCGGGTCGGGCACCGAGAGAAGCCCTGCCTTGTGTTGCACTTCAAACTGCGTGCCGGGCTCGATGGTCAGCTGATAGAGCGAAAGATGGTCGGCGGCGAAGGCGAGCGCTCGTCCCAACTCATCCTCCCACATGGCGACCGTCTGGTCTGGCCGGGCATAGATGAGGTCGAACGAGATGCGCTCGAAGTTGGAACGCGCGATCTCCACGGCCTCCAACGCATCGGCGAGGGAATGCGTCCGCCCGAGTGCTTTGAGATCGGTGTCGTTCAGCGCCTGAACGCCGAGTGATACGCGGTTGATGCCAGCTTTGCGAAACGCTTCAAACCGTCCCGCTTCTACGCTGGTCGGGTTGGCTTCAAGCGATACTTCAACGTCGGCAACCACATCCCAGTGATCCTGGATGGCTTTGAGGATAGATGAGACGGTTTCCGGCTCCATCAAGCTCGGTGTGCCGCCGCCAAAAAAGATGCTGGAAACGGTCCGGCCCCGCGTGCGGGCGGCCATCGCGGCGATCTCGCGTTCAAACGCTTTCACAAAGCGCGGCTGATCAACCGGCGTGCGCCGGACATGACTGTTGAAATCGCAGTAGGGGCATTTGTGCTCGCAAAACGGCCAGTGCACATAAATGCCGAAGCCCGCCTCATCGTCCGATGCCACCGGCGCAAACGCATGCGCCTCGCTCTTGGTCACGCTGTCGGTCTCAACCGTCAAGCTAAACCTGCGCTAGCCGGGCCTGCGCTAGCAATTGCGTTGAACAGCTTCTCAAAGGCACGCGCCCGATGCGACAGGCCTGTGGTCTCACCATGGGTCCAGCCATGCTTCTCGTCTGCTGTCATCTCGCCAAACGTGATGTCGTAGCCATCTGGCATGAACATAGGGTCGTAACCAAAGCCCTTCTCGCCGCGTGGCGGCCAGACAAGCGTGCCTTCCACCTCGCCGCGGAACATCTCATGCGTGCCGTCGGTCTTGATGAGCGCAAGCACGGCGACGAACTTCGCCCCACGCTGGTCCGGTGCGGTCGCCCCGGCCTGCTGCAGCTTCTCTTCAACCGTGCGCATCGCCATCGCGAAATCGCGGCCGGGCCCAGCCCAATCGGCCGTGTAAACGCCCGGATCGCCCTTGAGCGCTTCAACGCATAGGCCAGAATCGTCTGAAAGTGTAGCGATTTTGGTGTCGTCGTAGCCGGCTTGTGCCTTCAAAAGCGCATTTGCCTCAAACGTGGTGCCGGTCTCTTCGGGAACCTCAAGTTCCAGATCGGCAGACGAGGTCACGGGCAGGTTGAACGGCTCAAGAAGCGTGCGCAACTCGTCGATCTTGCCACGATTGTGGCTCGCGATCAGGAGCCGATCTCCAAAGCCTTCGAGATGCATTGATCAGCCCACCGTCGTTTTCTGCAGATCGAGCAACTCGCCAACGCCCTTTTTTGCAAGCGTCAGCATCGAGCCCAGCTCATCTTCGGTGAAGGGTGCGCCTTCTGCTGTGCCCTGCACCTCCACCATGCCGCCGGACCCGGTGAGCACGAAGTTCGCGTCCGTTTCGGCCGAGGAGTCCTCCAGATAGTCCAGATCAAGGACCGGCGTGCCTTTGTAGATGCCGCAGGAGACCGCTGCGACCTGGTCCTTTAGCGCCGTGCCCTTCAGCATTGAGCGGCTCTCCATCCACCGGATCGCATCATAAAGCGCGACCCATGCGCCGGTGATGGAGGCAGTGCGGGTACCGCCATCGGCCTGGATAACGTCGCAATCGACCGTGATCATCACTTCGCCCATCGCTTTGAGATCAACAACAGCGCGCAAGGAACGCGCGATCAGGCGCTGAATCTCCAGCGTGCGGCCCGATTGTTTGCCGGTCGTCACCTCGCGGCGCATCCGCTCATGGGTCGAACGCGGCAACATGCCGTACTCGGCCGTCACCCAGCCGGATCCTTTGCCGCGCATCCAGCCCGGTACCCTGTCTTCCACGCTCGCGGCGCACAGAACCCGTGTGTTGCCGAAAGAGACGAGGCAGGACCCCTCCGCATGGCGGGCAAATCCACGTTCCAATGTGACAGAGCGTAAGGCGTCGGGGGCGCGGTCAGACGGGCGCATGGCATCTCTTTTCATGAACAGGGCAGAATCGTGCGCCCTCCTACGCCGCCCGCTAATCATAAGCAACCGACAGCCACTCTGGAGCGTAATCTCTCTGGAAAACCGGTTCGCAATACTTAAGATAGCGACGATGAACGCGACACCACCCCCGATCAAGATCGCGCCTCCCAAGCTCGATGATCTAGACGCCCGCTCGCGCGATATCTTTCGCAGGGTTGTCGATCACTATTTGGAATCTGGCGAACCGCTGGGCTCGCGCAGCTTGTCGCGAGACTTGACCATCTCGAACGCGATGCAGACGCTCTCTGCGGCGACGATCCGCAACGTGATGAGCGATCTGGAAGCGCTGGGGCTTGTTTTTGCGCCGCATGTGTCTGCGGGTCGCCTTCCTACCGAACTGGGTCTGCGCTTCTTCGTGGATGCTTTCATGGAGGTGGGTGCGATCCCGGTCGAAGCGCGGGCGGCGCTTGATCAGAGACTGAGCCCGCAAACCCGCAAGGGGTCCGTCGAAGATACGCTGGCAGAGACGTCCTCGCTTCTGTCGGGGCTGACGGCTGGTGCGGGCCTCGTGCTGGCTTCAAAAAGCGACACCCGACTGAAGCACATGGAGTTCATCCGGCTGGAGCCGACTAAGGGATTGGTCGTTCTGGTGGGCGAGGATGGCCATGTGGAGAACCGCCTCATCGAGCTACCTGACGGTTTGCCCGCCTCCGCGCTGACCGAAGCAGCGAACTTCTTGAATGCCCATCTACGCGGCATGACATTGGGAGAAGCACGCCGAGCTTTGGCTCAACGCGAACAGGCGGTCACAGCCGAACTTGATAAGCTGACCCAAGCCGTTGTCGATGCTGGCATCGCCAGCTGGGCAGGCGCGGAAGAGGGCAAACCGCGTCAGCTTATCGTCCGTGGCCGGGCAAACTTGCTCGAAGACGTCTCAGCGCTTGAAGATTTGGAACGCATTCGCCTCTTGTTTGAGGATCTTGACTCCAAGAAAGAACTTGCCCGCCTCCTCTCAGCGACCGAAACAGCTGAAGGCGTGCGCATCTTTATCGGCTCGGAGAACAAGCTCTTCTCGCTCTCCGGCTCGTCGATGATTGTCGCGCCCTACCATGATGATGCGGGCATGATCGTTGGTGCCGTAGGTGTCATCGGCCCGACCCGGCTCAACTATCAGCGGATCGTTCCGGTGGTGGACTACACCGCGAGTTTGGTGGGCCGGCTGATGTCTCCGGGCAGTGGATCGTCCTGATGTATGGGATTGCGCGCCTCTGAGCCTTGATTTTTGCGTCGCGCGGCCTGATATGCGCTGTCGCAAACCCCGTCGTACATACGTAAAAATGAATGAGGTTTCTCCATGAACGGTGCCGAGAAGCGCCCAGAAGAGATGACGCCAGAGGAACTGGCTGCCGCCGACGCTGCCGCTGATATCGACTCTGACTTGGATGAGGCGGACGCCGACGAAGCCGAAGAAAGCGGATGGGAAACCCCGCCAGAGGATGCATCGCCTGATTATGAAGCGGTGATTGGCGCCCTCCAGGACGAGTTGCAGGAAGCGCGCGACCAGCGCATGCGCACAGCAGCTGAGATGGAGAACCTGCGCCGCCGCACCGCTCGCGAAGTTGCGGACGCAAAAAAGTTTGCCGTCTCATCCTTCGCACGCGATCTCCTTTCGGTGTCCGACAACCTCACCCGCGCTTTGACCGTTGTCAGCGATGAGGAAAAGGGCGGCGCCGGTGAGGTTTGGAAAAACCTTCTGGAAGGCGTCCAGATGACTGAGCGCGAGCTTCTTACCGTGCTTGATAAGAACGGCGTGACAAAGATCGATCCACAGGGCGAAAAATTCGACCCCAACAAGCATCAGGCGATGTTCGATGTACCCGATCCATCTCAACCCAACGGCACGGTGGTTCAGGTGGTCGCTCCGGGGTTCGTGATCGGTGAGCGGGTTCTGCGCCCGGCTATGGTTGGTGTCTCCAAGGGCGGCCCAAAGGAAGCACCCAAACCGGCAGCAGGTACAGCGGCAGCAGGCGAAACGATCGATAAGTCTGCCTAAGGCTGGGTTCATGCCCAATGCGCATGCCTGTGTGTGGCTTCATGGCGCGGGCCTTTCCAGCAAGACGTTTGCCGCATTCTGCGCGGATGATCCCAAGGCTGTCTGTCTCGACTTGCCCGGCCACAACGGCGCGCCACGGGCCGCTCAGCCAACCGTTTTGGCTTTTGCAAAGGCGTTGCTGCCGAGCCTGCCCAAGACGCCGGATCGCTCCGCGCTGATTGGCCGCTTGCTGGGTATGGTGGCGATGGAGCTCGCGGCTGCAAATCACCCCAAAAACTTTATGGTCCATACTCAATCATGAGGGCGTTTTGATGGGAGCGCACTGGTGCGCCGACAAGGCGCAAACCGCAAGAAACCGATATTCCTTCGCTCTGGCCTTGAGGGCCAACCGCTCTTTGGTCTTTGAGGATTTGCAACGCGGCTCGGCGCGCCAAGACACTCCACTGCACCAAGACGCCCCACCGCACAGCGGCGCTGTTAAACGGCACGCTGGCTGCGTGAAAGCTTTTGACCGTAGCCAAGCTATGCTCTGCAAGCACTTCCTTGCCATCAAGCCGTTTTCCTAGCGTCAAACCATCCTCCTGATCGAGTATGGACCCTAGAATTTCTGTAGAGCGAGCAGCCTTTCCACGAAGCGCGTAAGTGCTTCGTCGGAGTCATGCCTGGGACCGAGACCCATATTCACAGTACAGCAATGTTCGATGTGTCGGCGGTGTTTCACGGCATCAGCGCCTTCCAACACGAGTCTGACGGTTTGCGGAACGTAACTGTCATACTCATCGTCTGGGAACCAATCTGGTGAAACGTTACGACCGAGATTCACGCGCACGCCAATGGGGTCGTACTCGTTCCAATAGCTGCGGCAAGTTTCTTCTAAACGCTCTTGCTTGGTTTTGGACGTCAAGACGTTTGGTCTCTGCTGCATTTATGCAAGCAAAGTATCGTGAGAGATCATCCGCCGGAAGCCTTCTCTTCAAGACCGGCCTGCTAGGGGTCATACTCAATCATAAGGGCGTTTTGATGGGAGCGTAGCTGGTTATGCTGGATGCCGGTCACATGCTGCATACCGATGCACCGCAGGCTTTGCGCGCAACCCTCGACGCGTTTGTAGCGTCACTGGGCTCTCCTTAAGCTCGGGTCAGGTTTTTAACCTAGGTTTTACGTGCTTACCGGGGTGGGTGCACCCATGGTAATGTTCTTACGGGTCTTTGGGGAAGGCTCGGCGGACACATTGAAAAAGATATATGGGGAGATGATTATGACAACGCACGGCCACTTTCATTGGAACGAATTGATGACGCGCGACGTTCCTGCCGCGCAAACGCTTTATGCCGAAGCTTTGGGATGGAGCTTTGAGGAGATGCCCATGCCCGACGGTACCTTGTACCATCTGTGTAAGGCAGGCGAAGATTATGTCGGCGGCATGTTCGACATCTCCAACAACCCGCAGTTTGGCAAGATGCCTGGCGGATGGATGTCCTACATCGCTGTGGATGATGTGGACGCCTGCCTTGAGAAGGCCAAAGCCAAGGGTGCGGTGGTTATGGGCGAGCCTTTTGACGTTCAGGGCGTGGGCCGTATCGCCATGGTGCAGCAGCCTGACGGCGCGATGGTTGGTTGGATGACCCCCAGCGACGAGCCCATGCAAGATTAAACCGACGGGTACGTGACCTCGGTCGTCGTTTTCATGCGGCCGGGTTCACCCGCCTTAAAGTCAGATTGATACGTCCTGGTGCATCCAAAAGCGTGGATGTGCCAGGATAGATGCGCGACACTCCGTGATACGCGAGCCGCGCTGCGCCGCCGAGCACGATCACATCGCCGGACGTGAGCCGAATGCCTTCGGTTTTCCCACCCTTTGTTGGCGCACCCAGGCGGAACAAGGCGTCATCACCCAGTGAAACCGAAACAACAGGCGCATCGAACGTCCCTTCATCGCGATCTTGATGCAGGCCCATTTTGGCGTTCGGCGCATACCAATTGATAAGGCACGCCTCAGGCGGCGGAGCATCTGGCGCTGTTTCCGCCCACAGTTTCTGAAGACGCGCGGGTATCGCTGGCCAAGGTTTGCCGGTCACAGGATGCTTGGGCTGATAGCGGTATCCCCGTTTGTCGGCGACCCATCCAAGCGCCCCACAGTTCGACATGCGCACTGACAATGGTTTGCCAGTCTTCGGCATAGTCGGCTGAAACAAGGGCGCTTCCATCAAAAGCGCGCGTAACTCCTCCACCAAGCTCTTCTGTGCGGTAGCATCCAAGGCTTGCGGACAGAAAAAACATCCAGCCTGTGACGTTTCGACAGTCTTCATGTTGATCGATCCATGCTTACACTCCCTCTGCGACGACGTTCACACCGAACACATAAGAGGCATGCTCACATAAGTGTCATTGGTCAGTGTTCACAGACAGTGTGTTTGTCACAAACTGGCCTGTCTAAGCCCCAATCATCTTCTAAGTAGGTTTGGACACCCAAAACACCCCTGACGTGCCGCCCGCTGGGCCGGTCCCCCTTTTGGAGATTTATTCATGACGTTCGCAAAACTTGCAGCTGGTCTTGCTGTTTCCACCGCTCTTATCGGCTCTGCTACAGCGGCTGAGATTGGCATTCCATCGGGCACCTACGTCAACGACCCGACCCATACTGGCCTTTTCTGGACGGTCAGCCATCTCGGCCTGTCGGACTACACGGCGCGTTTCAATGCTGTTTCGGCAACGGTGGAGCTTGATGCCGACGACATCAGCCAGTCATCCTTGATCGCGACCATCGACATGGCGTCTGTTGATACCGATTATCCCAACCCTGAGCAGGTGGACTTCAACGCCGAGCTTCGCGAGCAGCGTTGGCTCAACACTGATAGTTTTCCTGAGGCCACTTTTACATCCACCTCGATCACGATAACTGGCGATGAAACAGCCGAGATCACTGGCGACCTGACGTTCCTCGGCCAAACGGTCCCTGTCACCTTGGACACACAGTTGATTGGCGCGGCGGAAAGCCATCCGTTCGCCAACATTCCGGTGTTTGGTATTCGCGCTGAAGGCACGTTCGACCGTACCGATTTCGGTTTCTCCACGCTCGCACCCAATGTCGGTACGGAAGTGACCATCGAAATCAACGCTGAGTTCTTAGCTCAACAATAAGCAAAGCGTGAGCGCTTGAGCGGCGGTGCCTTTTTATTGGTGTGCCGCCGCTAACAACGCTCAATGTCAAAGCGAAAGTAGCCATGGCCGACATTTCCGCAGACGGTTTCCCGGTTGAAAGAACGCAGCGGTACACGACCGTTGCGATTATTCTTCATTGGTTGATTGCGGTCGCGATCCTGTTTCAAATGGCAGGCGGCAAGTGGATGGTGTCAGCGGGCGCTGAGGCAACAGCCTCGGTATTTGCTGTCTTTCAGATCCACAAAACGGTCGGCTTGACGATCCTGGCGCTGACTTTGGCGCGGATCATCTGGCGATTGGCGCACCCGGCGCCAGCTCTCCCAGAAGGGATGACGGGTTTTGAGCGCACCGTGTCCTCAGTCTCGCATTTCTCTTTCTATATGCTTTTGCTTTTGATCCCATTGTCGGGTTGGGCCATGGCGTCTGTCTCCCCGACCGGTGTGCCGACCTTTTTTCTGATGCTGGAGGCGCTGCCTTTCGCACACTTGCCCCTGTTCGGTGGCGCGAGCCTGACGGAGTTGCACAACATCGAAGGTGTTCTGAAAAACGCGCACAACTATCTCTCTATGGCCATGGGAGCCTTGGTGCTGCTCCATGTTGCTGCCGCGCTGAAGCATCAGTTCGTGGCCCAAGACAACTTGCTTGCCCGGATGGTGGTGTCGGCAAAGTCTGTCCCGAGCGTCGCATCGCGCGCTGGCATGGGCGGTCTTGCTGGTCTTGCGGGTGCAGCCTTTATCGTCGGCGGGATCGGCTGGGGCATCGCACAGAAGACCACGCCAGCAACCGCCGTGTTGGACACGGATGTGCTGGTGGGAGGTCAGACAGGCGAGTGGACCATTGACCATGATCAATCGTCTCTTGGCTTCACAATCACTTTCACCGGCAACCCAGTGGTGTCGACGATTGGCGCATGGGATGCGAGCATCACCTTTGATCCCGACGCACTTGAGGAGGCAAGCGCCAACGTTTCCATCGATATGACAAGCGTCTCTTTGGGCGATGCAACTCTGCAGGCCCAGTCAGGCGGTGGAGACGGATTCGATCTAACGAATTTCCCGACGGCAACGTACGAGACGACTGGATTTACGCAAAATGAGGATGGGACGTTCCTCGCTGATGGTACGCTCAGTTTAAGAGGCATGAACGCCCAGGTGCCGCTCACCTTCACGTTTGACGAGGATGGCGACCGTGTAGCGCGCGTGAGTGGCTCGGCAACGCTCAACCGGCTCGATTTTGAGGTCGGAGCCGTCGGTGCTGCTAACGAGGCCTGGATCCTTTATGAGGTGACGGTCGCGTTTGATCTGGTTGCTACGCGCTAAAGCAGTCTTAGCAGAAGTTGGAGATTTTTGCGTTCGCGCGATTGCGATAAATAACGCGCAAAGTTCAATCACGTGACGCCAGCACTTTTCGATTGACCCACATGACCTATACAGGATGGTTGAAGACGCCGTTCTCGACGCGCCACATCACTTATCCTTCAGGAATTCATCTTGCCTATCCCCTCGCATCGTAGTAGCGGCACCCACCGCACGATCCTTTCCAAGATGGCCGACGAGGGGCGTTTCCTGCGCCAGTGGGCGGAAAACCCGCTTGGCATTGGGGCTGTAGCCCCTTCAAGCGATGAACTTGCTATAAAAATGGCAGCTGAACTTGATCCTCAGACCGACGGCGTCTTCGTCGAACTGGGGCCTGGGACCGGCGTCGTCACCACGGCGATTTTGAAGCGCGGCGTTCCTGCGGGCCGCCTCACCGCTGTTGAGTACAGCGACAGTTTCGCCGCGCTTTTGGAACAGCGCTTCCCAGGCGTGACGGTCGTGCAAGGGGATGCCTACACTCTGCGCGCACTGGTGGGGTCGGCTGCACCGCTGGCAGGTGTTATCTCGAGCCTCCCGCTTTTCAGCCAGCCGCCAGAAAAACGGCGACAGCTCGTTCTCGATGCCCTTGGCTTGCTCGCTCCTGGCGCACCCCTTGTCCAGTTCTCGTATGCCCTGGTTCCGCCCGTGAAACCTGAGCCTGGCAACTTCACCGTCTCCAAAAGCCGTTGGATTTGGAACAATGTGCCTCCCGCCCGGGTCTGGGTGTATCGTAAGGTCCACTGACGCCCGGCACCGAGCCGATTAGCTTCCCTCTTGCCCCTCAAAGGAGCCGCCTATGTCCCCCGTTCGTCTCGCTGCCTTTTCTGGCTCCACCCGCGAAGGGTCCACGAACACCAAACTTGTTGGCGCTATCGCCGCGATAGCAAGCGAAATGGGCGCTGACGTAAACGTCATTAGTCTCGCCGATCATGCTGCGCCGCTCTACGATCCGGAGCTTGAGGCAAAAAGCGGCATCCCCGAATCGATCAAGGCACTGCAAGCAATCTGGACGGGCTCCGACGCTATTTTTGTGGCCTCGCCGGAATACAATGGCAGCGTGACGCCCCTTCTGAAGAACACCATCGATTGGATCAGCCGCGTCAGCATTGAAGGCGAGGAGCGCTCGCTCGCTTTTCGCAAGCCTGTCTGGTCTCTGGGTGCCGTGTCGCCCGGGTCGCAGGGCGGCGTGAACTCACTCTATCAGTTACGTCCGATCGTCGCGCGTCTCGGCGCCATCGTCATGCCGGAACAGCTCACCGTGGGCGATGGCTTCTCTGCTTTTACCGACGATGGTGGCTTCACGAATGAGCGAACCACTGGTCTTGCGCAGACCCAGGTGGCGCGGCTTTTGGATGTGGCTGGCAAGCTGAAAGCCTAAGCAGCCTCATGAAGCATACGCTCAACACACCAAAGGACCGGCTCGCCCTTGCTCTTGATGTGACGGGAGCAAATGCAGCCCGCCAGGTGCTCGACGCGGTGCTTGATGAGGTTGGCGTCATTAAGATTGGCCACCAACTCGCCTACTCGGGCGGTTTTGCTTTGATCGAAGAGCTATCCAGAGCCGGGAAGCCGGTCTTTGCTGATCTCAAGCTCCTCGATATCGACAACACGGTTGCGCACGGTGTGCAGAGCGTGGCTGAAACCGGGGCCGCCTATCTCACGGTTCATGCTTACCCAAAGACCATGCAAGCCGCCGTTGAAGCGCTCGGGCCTGATCCATCGATGACGTTACTTGGTGTCACCGTGCTCACTTCCATGGATGATGAGGATGTGCAGGCTGCTGGTTACGCCGTGCCCGCTGCTGCGTTGGTGATGACGCGGGCTATGCAGGCCGATCAGGCGGGCATGCCGGGTCTTGTCTGTTCTGCGCTTGAGGTAACAGCCCTTCGCTCGGCACTAGGATCAAAGATGCGGCTCGTCACGCCTGGTATCCGGTTCGCAGACAACGACGTGGGTGACCAAAAGCGAGTGGTTACCCCCGCCAAAGCCATCACAGCTGGTGCTGACGTTTTGGTCATGGGCCGCGCGATCACGGGGGCGGATGATCCTAAATCTGCTGCACGCCGTGCCGTGGACGAGATTGAGGCTGGGCTTGTCAGTCGTGTCGATGGAAACGGCTAGGGTTCGATCCATCACGGTGCTGGATCTACCAGCGCCTGGCACGCTTGGTCTCGACTACTCCAGATGACCTGCTTCAGGCGCGTGGGTTCGTTGCTCTGGACCCTCTGCAACAGATTGGCATGCTTCACGTGGCAGCCGATGGTCGCAAAGTGCTGATCAAACACCTTTGAGGCGTTGCGCCTGCTCCATGTCGTGGGCTAAATGCCGCCCGAAAATTGGTGAGAGAACGCGGTCGTTCATCTGAAACCGTTGGTGGCGTATCGCCGCACTCTTGCTCTCACCGTCGAAGGGACCATCGTCTTTGACAGATATTCGCATCGCCGTTGTCGGAGCGTCTGGCCGCATGGGCCGGGCGTTGATGAACGCCGCCATCGAGACGGACGGCGCAACCCGTGTTGGCGCCATTGAACGCGAAGGTTCAGACTGTTTTGGCAAAGATGTAGGCACTCTAATCGGTGAGGCCGAGACGGGTATCACTGTCACGGATGATCCGCTTCCTGTTTTTGCCGCCTGCGATGCGGTGCTTGATTTCACCGCCCCTTCCGCGACCCTTTGGTATGCCGAACTTGCCGCCCAGGCGCGCGTCGTCCACGTGATCGGTACCACCGGTATGACGACCGAGGATGAGGAAACGCTTGACCGCGCGGCCCGCCACGCGCGGATCATCAAATCGGGCAATATGAGTCTTGGGGTCAATCTCCTTGCGGTCCTTGTTGAACAGGCAGCGAAGGCGTTGAGTTTCGATTTCGATATCGAGATCCTGGAATCCCACCACAAGGCGAAAGTGGATGCGCCCTCCGGCACCGGATACCTTCTGGGCGAAGCGGCGGCGTCAGCGCGTGGGCTCGATCTTGAAACCGCGGGCATCTTCACCCGCCACGGCCAGACCGGCGCGCGGCCCGAAGGCGCTATTGGCTTCGCGTCCGTGCGCGGCGGCTCCATCGTCGGTGATCATTCGGTCATGTTCGCCGGTCCGGCCGAGCGCATCACCCTGTCTCACCACGCTGAGGATCGCAGCCTTTTTGCGCGCGGTGCCGTGCAGGCCGCCCTTTGGGGCTATGGCAAGAAGCCGGGCCGCTACACCATGCGCGATGTCCTTGGGCTGACTGGCCCATCCGACTGAAACAAGCTCACGTCCGAAAAGGAAAAGCCCCATGGAACGCCTTCTTGTCCTCGTCCGTCACGGGCAAAGCGAATGGAACCTGAAGAACCTCTTCACCGGTTGGAAAAACCCCGATCTCACCGATCAAGGTGTCACCGAAGCACGCACGGCGGGCAGCACCTTGAAAGAAATGAAGCTGGAGTTCGACGAGGCCTTCACCTCTGACTTGTTGCGCGCCCAGCGCACGCTAGGCCTGATCCAAGAGGAAATGGGCACCGACCTTCCTGTCACCAAGGACCAAGCCCTCAACGAGCGCGACTATGGCGATCTGACGGGCATGAACAAGGATGAGGCGCGCGAGCAGTTCGGTGAAGAACAGGTGCATATCTGGCGCCGCTCCTTTGATGTGCCTCCCCCAGGTGGCGAGAGCCTCAAAATGACGGCTGAGCGCGTACTGCCCTACTTTGACAAGGAAATCCTGCCGCGTGTCCTCGCTGGTAAACGCATCCTCGTCTCGGCACACGGCAACTCGCTGCGGGCTCTCATTATGCAGCTGGAAGGCCTGACACCGGAAGAGATTTTGAAGCGCGAGCTGGGTACCGGCACGCCGATTATCTATCGCCTCGATGAAGAAGGCGGCATCGCCGAAAAGATCGACTTGGCGCAATAGGGCTGGGGCTGCTCATGAACAGCCTGACCTATCGGGCAGGTCAAAAACGCAAGACAAAAAACGTCGAGCTGTCGCAGGACCCGAGGATAATGCGACAGCTCTGAGCAATTAGGCCGCCTTCACGTCTTCAAGGAAGGCCCGCACACCATCTTTAAGCTGTTGTGCAGATTGACCGACTGAATCAACAGTCTCAGTCATCGAATGCACCGCTTGCCTGCTTTCATTCGCACGCTGTTGCACCTCAGACGCGTTCACTGTGACCTGCTGCGTTCCGCGCGAGGCCTCAGCCACGTTGCGCGAGATTTCAGCTGTTGCCGAACCTTGCTCTTCAACAGCTGAGGCGATGGCCGACATCGTGCCGTTGACCGTATCCATGGTCACGCCAATGGTGCGGATCGCATCGACGGCCTCCTGTGTTGAAGTCTGGATGCCTTTGATCTGACTTTCAATATCGCTCGTTGCTTTGGCGGTCTGCGAGGCAAGCCCCTTAACCTCCGATGCAACAACGGCGAAGCCTTTGCCCGCCTCGCCAGCGCGCGCCGCCTCGATGGTCGCATTGAGCGCCAAGAGGTTGGTTTGCTCGGCAATGTCAGAGATCAGGTTGACAACATCACCGATCCGTTGCGCGCTGTCAGCAAGCGTTTCAACTTTGGTGTTGGCGTCGCGAACGTTCGCGGTTGCGTCATTGACGGTCGTGTTGGTCTCACCGATCTGCCGCGCGATTTCGCTAACAGACGAAGAAAGCTCTTCGGTGGCTGCAGCAACAGTCTCAACGTTGCTAGACGCTTCGCTGGACGACGTGTTGGCTTCCGATGCCTCATTCGCAGTTGCATCAGCTGCCTCTTGCAGCACGCCTGCGGTTTGAGACAGTCTTTCAACGCTGCTTTCAATCTCAGCGAGTTTGGAGACTGTCGTGGTATCGAAGGAACTGATCAGCGCTTCGGTGCGATCCTGCTTTTGACGGCGTTCAGCCTCTTCCTCGTGCGTGCGCCCTTCAAGCGCTTCGCGCTGCTGAGATGCACCTTTCAGAACATCAATCGCGCGGGCCAAGCTGCCTACTTCATCGCTACGGGAGAGATGAGGCACCTCCAAGGACAGATCGCCAGCGGCAATGCCTTCAACCACGGATGTGATCTGCGGGATCGGCCGAACAAGCCGCCCGATGATGAGCAAGCTCAGGGCTGCAGCAATGACCAGAACAACCGCGCTTGCCATTAGGAGTTGAGAAATCACGGTGCCCATGCGGGCTTCGATGGCTGCTTTTTCGACGCCGACATACAAGATCCCGATGACCCTATTGTTGGTATCGAAGACGGGCTCGTAGATCGTGAAATAGTCCTTGCCGAGGATGTTTGCTTCACCGGCAAAGGTCTCGCCGCCTGCAACGACGGGGAACACGGCACCACTGGTCCCCAATTGTGTTCCGACGGCGCGTTCACCATCTGGCTTGATGATGTTGGTTGTTCGGCGCCAAAAGTCACCATTGTCTGCTTCAAACGCAAACAGTGTGGCCGTTTCCCCGGTGGCCAGCCCAACCGCATCGATCATCTCATGCGAACTGAAAGTATCTGGGATCGGCTCATTCATGACCAAGCGGGTCAACACGCCGTCCCGGCTCCAAGTTACGGAAAAGCCAGGAAGGTCCCGTTCAAAGATGGCGGCAGCGGCATTAAGACTGCTTGCCTGCTTGCCCTGCGCATCTTCTGCGATGGTCTGCTGGGTGTTAAGAATAGTGATTCCAGCGATGCTGACCCCGGTGAGTACCACCATCAACAATGCGGATAGAACGAGTTTTAGCGGCAACGACGCTTGGTTCAAAAAAGTCATGCTGTCCCCTCAATATATCCCACCATAATGAAGGTCTGTGACTAATTATTCCTTACCGTCTCTCTCTTACGCTATAGGAGGGGCATCTATGGTCCCTCGCATAGCCAGGATCGGAGCGCATCGCAGGGCACCAGCTAACGAGGCAATGGGTCTTAAACCCTGCCCAATACCTGGATTGTTCGAGTGTTGCTGGCCTCTATTGCCGCTGCTTCAACCTACTGAGCGAGTATCCGAAGGCCCGCCCACACCAGATCCGCGTCTGCTTGAAAGGGGCTGTAAGGCACGTTGCCCTCTGCCTGGCTTCCCCCAACTGCGGTGAGAAGGTCGTCAGCTCAGCTTGCCAGATTGGGCTGCTTCCCAGCCAAGCATGGCGCGCTTGCGGGTGAGCCCCCAGTGATAGCCGGTCAGTGCGCCCGTTGAGCCCACCGCGCGGTGGCAGGGCACCACGAATGAAATCGGGTTTTTGCCGACCGCTGCACCCACGGCGCGTGAAGCTTTGGGTCGCCCGACCGTTTTGGCAATCGTGCCATAGGTCGTCGTGCCGCCGAGCGGGATGGACAGAAGCGTTTCCCACACACTGACTTCGAAGTCTGTTCCAATCAGCGTGATGCGCAATGGCGTATCCACGGTCCAGGTCGAAGGATCAAAGATGCGCTGCGCTGTACCTTTCGTTGCGGGATCGTCCTGAACGTAAAGTGCATTCGGCCACCGCCGCGTCATATCGGCAAGACAGGCCTGCTCGCCGCCTGGTTCGCAAAACGCGGTGCCCACGAGGCCGTAGTCGGTCTCCATCACCAGTGATAAACCGAAGGGTGATGCGTGGAAGCCGTAGCGGATCGTAAGACCTTCACCTTTAGCTCGGTACGCGCCTGGAGGCATCGCATGGTGGGTTACGAAAAGATCGTGTAGTCGCCCAGGCCCCGAGAGGCCCGCTCCATAGGCCGCGTCAAGCACCGGCTCGCCGTTTTCAAGCAGCTTCTTTGCCTTATCGAGCGTGACGGCTTGCAAAAATGCTTTGGGTGTCAGTCCGGCAAATGCGCGGAACTTGCGGGTGAGGACCGTCGGGTGCTCGCCGACCGCTCGGGCGATAGTCTCAATGTCCGGCTGATCGAGCGCGTTGTCGGAGATGTAGGCAATGGTTTCGCGCACCACATCATAGGCGTCGCATCGCTCCGCGTATGTTGGGGTTGGTCCAGCTGGAGTTTGGCGAGCGAGCTGGTCGGCGGCATGGTCAAAGAGCGTCTGTGTCATGAGACATAGCTAGCCCCAATCGCAGCATCTTCACCACCCGAAAGCAAACCAGTGGGGAAAAATTGCTGTGCCGTCGGGTCGCATCGCGGTCAGCACAAAACCAAATCCGATAAGGGCGCAGAACGGCCAATAGTATGTCTATAGAGCCTGCGGGATGCTTGTTCTGGGGTGAGCCATTGCTCAACCAGCAAGATCAAGCCCCCGCGGTTACCGGCCCACGCTTCGCCCTTTGCAAAGCCTCGCCCAGCGCCAGGGCGAAACTCTCTTTATCATCAGGGTTCATGAACGCGCCTATAGAGACTTGCTGCCCTTTGCTTTCCAGTTTGATGGCGAGCACGCGCTCTTCCTCATGATCATAAGCGGTCTTGAGCTGCGTCCAGGTGGGTTGCAGTTCTTCGACTGTCACCCGGCCCCAAGGGCTCACCCGTTTGATGGTCAGCGTGTCGGCGGTCACGGTCACATCCTCATAGGCTTTGCCAGACCGGTAGGAAATCTGGAAGGCGAGGAAGACTATGAGGACATCGAAAACAAGAAAGATCATCACCGGCCACGCCCCCGCGACCATGAACATAACCGCAGACGAAAGTGCCAAACCCGCGACCAGGAGCATGATCAGCAAAAACCCGCTCTTGGGAAGCGAGCGATGCGGCGTTAGCCGCGCGGAGAAGTAAGTCTCCTCGGCGTACTCGTCATCCACAACTTGGCTTGGCTTGTTGTCGCTCATCGCTCTCTATATGCGCGTACTGAACATATGCTGTTCAGTTCTTCCGGAAACTCCTCAAGGCGGCGGTATGCCAGCTTCTCCTAATACTATTTCCTCCAAACCGCCCGCCAAAGCGACGGGAAAAAGTGTCGCAAAACGCCGGACGGGCCGTTCTAAGCTGAAATTGGACGAGCGAGAACGCTTGTTTGCAGCCTTTCAGGCCATTGAGCCGGAGCCCAAAGGCGAGCTGGAGCATGTCAACGCTTACACGCTTCTCGTGGCTGTGGTTTTATCGGCTCAGGCGACCGACGCTGGCGTGAACAAGGCAACAAAGGACCTCTTCAAGGTCGCCGATACGCCCACAAAGATGCTTGCGCTTGGCGAAGCTACGGTCCGCGACTATGTAAAGACCATCGGCCTTTTCCGCGGCAAAGCCAAAAACGTCATAAAGCTGTCGCAGCGCCTCTTGGAGGAGCATCCTGATCTGCCACCTGGCGATGTGCCCGAAGATCGCGACTATCTGGAGAGCTTGCCCGGCGTGGGCCGTAAGACGGCGAACGTCGTCATGAACATGGCGTTTGGCCACCACACAAACGCCGTAGACACCCATGTGTTCCGGGTATCCAACCGTACAGGGCTTGCACCCGGTAAAACGGTGGAGGCGGTGGAAGCGATACTTGATAAGGTCGTGCCGGAGCAGTTCGGGCTGCATGCCCATCACTGGCTGATCTTGCACGGGCGGTATCTTTGCAAAGCGCGTAAGCCCGAATGCTGGCGCTGCCCTGTCATCGATATCTGCAGGTTCAAAGACAAGACGCCACTTCCAGTCTGAACCGGCGCCAGGCTGAGCCTGCATCAGGTAGAACTTGAGTCCGGCTAAACCGTTTTTGGTAGTCGCTTGTTGAGGTGAACCATCAACGATGTCGCAAACAGCGGCGTGAGCAGGTTGACGATGGGGATCGCCACACATCCGGCGATCATAAGTCCGGCCAGGAAAACCTGCCCGCCATTGGCCCTGCGGAGTGCCTTCACCTGCGGCTTGGGTTTGAACCTGAGCGCGGCCAGCTCAAAATACTCTCGGCCAAGCAGATACCCATTGGCGAGGATGAAGATCACCGCGTTGATTCCAGGCACCAACAAGAGCAGCAGCGCACCAAGGTTCACCACCACCACAAGGACGAAGAACCCAAGGGCTTCCCTTAACGCGATGAAGGTTGGAAGCGGCTTCCCTGCTCGGTCGTTTGCATAGTGTGTTCGCTCGACCAGCTGGGCGATGTCATCCAGAAACAAGCTGGCCACCAGAGCGGTGACCGGTACCACCAGAAACACTGCACCGACAAAAAGGGCGATGCCGGATAGGATCTGCACCGTGTCATCAAGCCAGCCGCGCTCCAGCACTACGTAGGTGTCGATGACCCATGAGAGACCAAACCAGCTTGCTACAAGCGCCAGGATCGTCAGCCCGAGCGATTTGAACAGGACGCCGCGAAAGGCAGGCGAAAGAACATCGCGCGCGGCGAGACCAATGATGGTGAGCATGGATGGTCCAAGGATCAAGAGCGAACAGCGCTGACATAGGCAGTTGAACCGCCCATCACAATGGTCCACAGACGTGACCGGTTGAGTCGTCACCCCTGTTCGCGGTGACTAACCCTCGCCGCCCGCCCACTCGCCCTACCCGCCGGCCCCACGTACCAGCCCAACCTGCCAGCAAGGATACGCAAGCTCCATGGCTCCTTCTAACTTCGACGCCGTTACGATTGGCAACGCCATTTTTGATGTTCTGGCCCATGTGGAAGAGGACTTCCTGGTGGCCGAAGGGCTCGCGAAAGGCTCGATGAACCTCGTGGACGCTGCCCAGTCGGCAACGCTCTATAACAAAGTGGGGCAGGCAACGCGTATGTCCGGCGGTTCAGCGGGCAACACGGCGGCAGCCATTGCCTCGCTTGGCGGGAAGGCCGCCTACATCGGCAAAGTGGCTGACGATGAGAATGGGCGCGCTTACGCCCATGATATGCACGGGATCGGGGTGCATTTTGACGTCGAACCGCTGCCTGCGTCCGCCGGCGTTGAAACCGCCACGTCGGTCATTCTCGTGACACCCGATGGCGAGCGGACGATGAACACCTCCCTTGCCGCATGTAAGCAGTTGACGACCGGCGATATCGACGAAAACTTAATTCGCGATTCCGCCATCACCTACATGGAAGGCTATCTATGGGATGAGGACAACGCCAAGGATGCGTTCCGGCATGCGGCGCGCATCGCAAAAGCTGCTGAGCGCCGTGTCGCGATCACCTTATCGGACTCCTTCTGTGTTGATCGCTTCCGCCCCGAATTTCTCGAGCTGATGCGCTCCGGCCAAGTCGATACGCTGTTCGCCAACGATCATGAGTTACGTGCGCTTTACCAAACATCGGACCTTGATACTGCCCTCGCGGCCCTTTCCAAGGATACAGACCTGGGCGTCGTGACGATGGGCGCAGAAGGCTCCGTCACCGTACGTGGTGATGAGCGCGTGCGCGTGAAAACGCCCGGCGTTGACGGGATTGTCGATCTCACAGGCGCAGGCGACGTATTTGCAGGTGGCTATCTCTTCGGTATCGCGAACGATATGCCACTCCACGCCTGCGCAGAACTTGGGCATGTATCCGCCGCTCATGTGATCGCCCAAATGGGTCCGCGTCCTCAAGTCTCCCTGCGCCAGCTAGCGCTTAATGCCGGCATCGCACTGGCTGCCTGAGCCGATAGCGATACATCATTCATGAACATCACCATCAAACCGGGCTCGTCGATGGAGCGGGTTGTGAAGGCCGCTGAGACTCTGGGCCTTGCCATCGAACTGAAAGTTATGGATCAGTCGACCCGGACGGCAGATGACGCGGCAGCAGCGTGCGGATGTGATGTCGGCCAGATCGTCAAATCGCTGATTTTCGAGAATGCGGCCACGGGCGGCTTGGTTCTCCTCCTGGTTAGCGGAAGCAACGCAGTCGACTTGGACCATTTAAAAGCGACGGAAGGCCTCGATCTTGGTCGGGCCGATGGCAGAAAAGTCCGCAATGAAACGGGGTTCGCTATCGGAGGTGTCGCCCCGCTCGGCCATCTCGCTCCGCTCCCTGTCTTCATGGATGAGGCGCTGCTTCAGTATGATGTGGTTTGGGCCGCTGCGGGTCGTCCAGACAGTGTCTTTCGTGTGGACCCGGCAGTTCTATTGCAAGCGACGGGCGCCAAAAAGATGACCGTCACCGCTTGAGCTTAGCTACCCGCGCTCATTCTTAGGGCTATCGAGCACGAAATAGCTGGTGATAGACGCCATCTGCTCGATCCCGCCAAGCACATCGGTGTGGAGCCGCTTGTACGCCGCCAAGTCAGGAACTTCGACCAAAAGGATGTAGGCGACTGATCCTGAAACGTTGTGGCATTCGCGCACTTCAGGAATAGACTTCATGGATCGCTCAAAGGCAATCAGTGCATCGCGCGAGTGACGCACGAGATCGACCGCCACATAGACTTTCAAGCCCGCTCCGAGCTTAGACCGGTCGATAACGGCGCGGTAGCCAGCGATGACCCCACTATCTTCGAGCGCTTGCACACGGCGCAGGCAGGCCGACGGCGATAGGCCAACACGCTCTGCGAGAGCCGCGTTGGTGATGCGCCCATCGCTTTCCAATGTCTGCACGATTCTGCGGTCTAGATCGTCAATCATGATTGTTTATTGCAAAAATAGGGCGTCGAGAGAAGAGAAAGCGAGGAAATTGCGGCGAAAATCAATAAGCTTGTGTTGCTATGATTGATGTTCTCCTCGCTCTCACAGCCTTTGCCTTTCTGGCCGCAGGAACGCCCGGTCCCAACAATGTCATGCTGATGACCTCGGGCATGAACTATGGTTTTCGTCGGACCTCCGGTCACATCATGGGCGTTGCCTATGGTTTTCCGCTGATGATTCTGGGCGTTGGTATTGGACTGTCGCAGCTCTTTCTCGTTTTTCCGGCGCTTGAAGGCGTTCTGAAATACATCTGTGCGGCCTACCTTATTTATCTTGCGTTTCGGATCGCGACGGCGAAGCCCAAACTGTCCGAAAGCGGCGATATGGCGGTGTCTGGTCGTCCACTTACGTTCTGGGAAGCAGCGGCCTTCCAGTGGGTTAACCCCAAGGCGTGGGTGATGGCGACGACGGCCTTGAGCGTCTATGCCCTCCCGCTCTCGCCTTTGATGAACGTCGTCGCTACGGCGCTCGTCTTCGCCTTTGCGGGCAGCTTCACCGCGACCAGCTGGACGGCACTGGGCCAGCAGTTGCGACGAGTGTTTTCCAATCCACAACGCTTGCGTATCTTCAACACCGTATCGGCGGCACTTCTGGTGCTGACCTTGGTGCCAATCTTCTGGCCGGAGCTGCTTTAAGGCCTTCGGCTAAGGTTTGGCTGTTATGATTCGGCTGCTGCGTCGCCGCCGCCAGCGCCGCGCAAAGTTGCAAGCAGGATTTTCAGATCAAGAACCAGCGTGCGGCGCGCGATGTACTCCGCATCGATACGCGCGAGGCGTTCGGGCGCACGCATATCCACACCGTGGATTTGTGCCCAACCTGTGATGCCGGGGCGCACAGTGAAAACACTAAGCGTCTCCCGAGCGTCGATCAATGCCCGCTGTGCTGGCAAGCAGGGGCGTGGCCCGATTAGCGTTTGCTGACCCAGCAAGACGTTCCAAAGCTGGGGCAACTCATCAAGCTTCCAGCGCCGCAGGAACTGTCCCTGAGGCGTGACCGACGCAGTTCCAACCTCATGGGAGGCTGCATTGCGGGTGCCCACCGCCATAGTACGAAATTTGTAGCAGGTGAAGGTTCTCTGGTGACGCCCAACCCGCTCTTGTGCGAACAGGCCTGGCCCGGGGGAGGTTGCCTTCACCCAGGCCCACAGCCCCAATAAAATCGGACTTAGGACAAGCAGGCCAGCTGCGCCGCCGACCAAATCAACGGTGCGGCGCAAAAGACCGTAGACCGGATTGGTGCGCTGTCCATCGGAAACAAACCGACGTTGAAAGGGCGAGGGATCATGCAGCGTGTCTTGGACCGCGTTGACGACGGCATCCGCCCCGATAACTGGCTTGATACAGGCCGCGCATTGCAGCGCAAAAGTCTGCAGAAATCTCGGCAAGCGGTTCAAAACCGCAAGCTGGCCCGCAAAGCGATCCGTGTAAACGGCCGGGAAGCGCAGAATGTAGCCTTTCCTGTTTTGATCCGTAGCACTGTGCGCCTCTAGAAGGGCCTCGGCATCGCGTTTGGAGGCCGCGTAGGCGCTTTGATTGGGGTTCTCAGCGTGCAGAGAACTGATGAGCACCACTTTGGCGATTTGGGCGTCCACGCATACTTGCAATACGTCTGTCCAAAGATCGACGTTGACCAACTGGTAGTCCTGCATACTGGCATCAGCTCCTGTGTTGAGGACAGCCAAATGGATCAACGCATCGCAACCGGGCAGCGTCTGCGATAGGTGGGCATAGTCAGTGGCATGAAGGCCTGGATAGCGCTGTTTGAGGCTATCGGCGGAACGACCGACAAGCAGCAGCGAATGTCCAGCCGCGTGAAGCCTCGGGACAAGCGCCTGGCCGACAAAGCCTGATGCTCCAGTGATAGCGATGCGCATGAGAGGCCTTACGGAAGGAAGCGATGCGCTGATCTACAACCTGATAAGGCTGAGCGAAAAGGGCTGGCTAAAAAATGCTGGGTCCACCCATCGGCTGACTGCTGTCCAACCGCACCCACGAGCGAATTACGCTCCGGCTTGAAGGACGATGGCGTGTGTCACCAGCGGTGGTGCACGTGTGGGGCAATGTGCGCATCATAAACCTCACGCACCTGGGCCATCACATCGGCGCTTAAGGGCGCAAGATCAGCCGCTTGGGCGTTGCTTAACGCTTGCTCCGGCGTGCGAGCGCCGGGAATAGCGACAGTCACGGCCTCTTCCATCAGGATCCACCGAAGAGCCCACTGGGCCATGGGGATCGCCTCGGGCACAAGCGGCCTCAGCGCATCGACTGCAGCAAGTCCCGCCTCATAAGGCACGCCGGAAAAGGTCTCACCGACATCAAACGCTTCGCCATGGCGGTTGAAGGCACGGTGGTCATCAGCCTGGAAAGTGCTTTTTGCGGACAGCTTGCCGGTCAACAGCCCGCTGGCCAGCGGCACGCGCGCAATGATCGCCACATTCTTGGCCCCTGCCTTGATAAACAGCTCTTCGGCGGGGCGCTGACGGAAGGCGTTGTAGATGATCTGGACGGAGGCGAGTCCTGGATAATCGAGCGCTGTAAGCGCCTCATCGATGGTTTCCACTGAGACACCATAATGGTGCAGCTTGCCGGCTTGAATGAGCCCATCGAGGCCTTCAAACATCGAGGCGTCATCGTAGACGGGCGTTGGTGGACAATGCAGTTGAAGGAGGTCGAGGCGTTCCACGCGCAAATTGGTAAGCGTGCGGTCGAGGAAACCTTCGATAGCGTCAATCGTGTAGGCTGATGCGATATGCGGATCGAGCCGTCGCCCGGCCTTGCTGGCGACGATGGGTCGGTCTTGATCGCCGCGCTCGGCCAGAACTTCCGCAATAAGTCGCTCAGAGTGCCCATCTCCATAGACGTCGGCGGTGTCGAGAAAGGTGACACCAGCATCGAGCGTGGCATGAAGAGCGGCTTTGCTCTGCGTATCATCTACAGAGCCCCAAGAGCCGCCAATGGCCCAAGCGCCGAAGCCAATGCTGGAAACGGTCCAGCCCGTTTTCCCGAAGGTACGATTTTCCATAAGATAAGCCTCAACTATTGGGATGGCAGGCTGTTAGCGCGTTATCCTGGATACCCGCGGTTGGGGCTTCTCAGTTGCTCTGGGCGTTCCGCCCCAACCGCACGGAAGGCCCAGAGCAGACAGCAGTGCGGTTGTTCCATCTCATTGAGATGGAACAGAGCCAGAGAAAGTGCGTTCATCCAAAGCAATTTGGAGCTTAGATATCCAAATTGCCCACGCTTAGCGCGTTGTCTTGGATACACACGGTTGGGCGGTAAGCCCAGAGCAGACAGAAACGTATTCATCCAACGCAACTTTGAGCTTAGATATCCAGGTTGCCCACGGTTAGCGCATTGTCTTGGATGAACGTCCGGCGTGGGTCAACATCGTCGCCCATAAGGTCGGAGAATATGCCGTCGGCCTCGTCGGCTTCTCGGATTTTCACCTGCAAAAGCGTGCGCACATTCGGGTCGAGCGTTGTTTCCCAAAGCTGGTCGGGGTTCATCTCGCCAAGACCTTTGTAGCGCTGGAGAGACACGCCTTTGCGACCCATTTCCATGAGGGCGGAGACAAGGGCTCGCGGCCCACGGATCGCAATTTCATTGTCTTTGCGCTTCAAGGTGGCCGCTTTGCCGTAGACGTCTTGAAGGTGCTCGGCAAAACTGTCCAGGCGAAGAGCATCGGCGCTGTCGAGGAGCGCCGTATCGATGGTCACAACATCCGTCACACCGCGCAAGGTGCGTTTGAAGACAAGATCGCCATTGTCGCGGCGGTTGCCTTCCCAGCCTTTTTCAAACTCGTCAGCAAGAATATCGATACGCCTGGCCACATAGGCGGCGGCACCTTCGGCTCTCTCAGCATCTGATAAGAGCGAGGCATTGAGCGCACCGGCGATGGCGGCCTGTTCGACCACTTCACGGTTGTAGCGGTGATGCAGTCCGTCAAATATCGAGGAAATCTTGCGGGCTTCGGTCACGGTGGCAAGCAAATCCTGCCCCGATTGAACTTCTCCTGACGCAAGCGTCAACGTCGTTCCGTCCAATCCGCCATCAATCAGATAGTCCTGTAAAGCGGGTTCGTCTTTCAAATACTGTTCCGACTGGCCACGCTTCACTTTGTAGAGCGGTGGTTGGGCGATGTAGAGGTGGCCACGCTCGATCAGTTCGCGCATTTGGCGGAAGAAGAAGGTGAGAAGCAGCGTGCGGATATGCGAGCCGTCGACGTCAGCGTCCGTCATAATGATGATCTTGTGGTAGCGCAGCTTATCAGGATTGAACTCTTCGGCCCCGATTCCGGTGCCCAGCGCGGTGATCAGTGTGCCAATCTCGTTGGAAGACAGCATTTTGTCGAAACGCGCGCGCTCCACGTTCAAGATTTTACCCCGCAAGGGAAGCACGGCCTGATAGTCGCGCACACGGCCCTGCTTGGCCGAGCCGCCAGCTGAATCGCCCTCCACCAGGAAGAGTTCGGATTTGGCGGGGTCCCGCTCCTGACAGTCGGCAAGCTTGCCCGGCAATGAGGCGATATCGAGCGCACCCTTACGGCGGGTGAGTTCGCGCGCTTTGCGAGCTGCCTCGCGGGCAGCGGCAGCCTCAATCACTTTGGAGACAATGCTTTTCGCGTGGGCCGGATTTTCTTCAAACCAGGTCGAGAGCGCCTGATTGAGGACGTTTTCAACAACGGGCCGCACTTCGGAGGAGACGAGTTTGTCCTTCGTTTGGGAGGAGAACTTTGGATCAGGCACCTTGACAGACAGGACGGCCGTTAGCCCTTCGCGGCAATCATCGCCCGTGGGCTGGACTTTTTCCTTCTTAGTGAGGCCGGAACTGTCGGCATAGCCCGTCACCTGTCGGGTGAGCGCTGCACGGAAGCCAGCCAAATGGGTGCCGCCGTCGCGCTGCGGGATATTGTTGGTAAAGGTCAGGACGTTCTCGTGGTAGCTGTCGTTCCACCACATCGCCACTTCCACCGTGATACCGTCCTTTTCAGCGGTCACGGCGATCGGCGCTTCAAGCACTGGTTTTTTCTTGCGGTCGAGCCAACGCACAAATTCAAGCAGGCCGCCTTCATACTCCAAGTGCTCGACGCGATCTTCCACGCCACGCTTGTCGGTAAGTGTGATTTTGACGCCTGAATTCAGGAACGCGAGTTCGCGCAGCCGATGTTCCAGCGTGTCGAAGGAAAACTCCGTCTGCGTGAACGTATCAGGCGAGGGCAGGAAGGTGACTTCCGTGCCGGTTTTACCGCCTGCATCGCCGACCACCGAAAGCGGTCCTTCGGCATCGCCGTGGGCAAAACGCATGGCGTGTTCTTTGCCAGCGCGCCAGATGCGCAGATCCAAGTGGGTGGAGAGTGCATTCACCACCGAAACGCCCACCCCGTGCAGGCCGCCGGACACTTTGTAGGAGTTCTGGTCGAACTTACCACCAGCGTGCAGCTGGGTCATGATCACTTCCGCGGCTGAAACGCCTTCTTCGGGGTGCATATCTGTTGGAATGCCGCGTCCATCGTCGGTGACCGTGACCGAACCGTCGGCGTTCAGCGTAACCGTAACCTCTGAGGCGTGCCCAGCCAGCGCTTCATCAATGGCGTTATCCACCACTTCATAGACCATGTGGTGAAGCCCTGAGCCGTCATCTGTGTCACCGATATACATGCCGGGACGTTTGCGTACGGCATCCAAGCCTTTGAGAACCTTAATGGATTCAGCGCCATAGTCTGCGCCATTGGCAGCTTCAACGTCCGTGCTTGGCATGGGTTCAGCGGTCAAATTCATATCCTTCAGAACGAAGACAAACGGTTGGGCATAAGCCACAGAATCACTTTGGTTTTTATAGCATCAACGCAGTCCAAAGAGCGATCCTTACAAAGGCTCGGCTAGGTGCTCGTCTGTGGATTGAGATATGGGCATTGTTTGGTCCAAAATCCAGCGCAGAGCGCCTTTCCCGGCCCACTTGCCGGTCGCGAGGCAAGCCGTGATCAGATAGCCGCCGGTGGGGGCCTCCCAGTCGAGCATTTCGCCCGTGCAGAAGACGCCGGGCATCGCCTCCAGCATCAGATCATCGTTCAGCGCAGACCAGGCAACGCCGCCTGCGACGGAGATCGCCTCATCCATGGGACGTGGGCCCTCATGGGTCATGGGCAGCGCCTTGATCAGCCCTGCGAGTGCCGCCGCATCATGTGGTAGCGGACGGCCAAATTCCATGAGGAGCGCGCGTTTGGGCCCTTCAAGACGGACCGTTTTGCGTAAGAAGTTCGAAAGAGATAGCTTGCCCCGAGGGCGGACGAGCCGCGCGGTTGCTTCCGCAAGGCCCGTGTCAGGCAAAAGATCTACGCTTAGAGGTGCACCTAAGCGCATAGCGCGCGAAACGGCATAAATGCCGCTACCTTCCAAGCCGCGCTTGGAAATCACAAACTCGCCTCGGTGTCGCATGTCTCCGACCGAGAGGGTCACAGGTTTCACCGCCGCGCCAAAGTGCGGGGTCATCGCATCGGACCAGTCGACGCTGAAGCCCATATTGGCCGGTGCAAAAGCGGCGGTCTCAATGCCATGAGCATTCAGGAGGCTCGTCCAAGCGCCGTCAGCTCCCAGCCGTGACCAACTCGCCCCACCCAGAGCAAGGATCAAGGCTTTGAAGCGAACTGCCTGTTCGCCGTTCTGGGTGGTGAAGGTCGCCGTTTGATCGTTGATGTCAGTCAGTTTCCAGCGTGTTTGAATTTCAACGCCGGACGTCTCAAGCCGGGCAAGCCAAGCGCGCAGCAAAGGCGAGGCCTTCATCGCCTTTGGGAACACGCGCCGTGATGATCCGGTGAAGACCGGTTGTCCAAGGCCTTGGCAGAACTGCACGACATCGCGCGGCCCCATCGCTGCAAGCATGGGTCCAAGCTGGTCTGATGCTTCGAAAAACTGCTGGCCAAAGACCTCGTTCGGCTCGTCCATGGTTACGTTGAGGCCGGACTTACCCGCCATAAGAAACTTGCGTCCAACAGTCGGCATGGCCTCGCACAGCAGGGTCTTGGCGCCACCTTCGGCCAGCACCTGTGCCGCCATCAATCCGGCTGGCCCGCCACCCACAACAAGTGCATCAGTTTCAATAATGTTCGTCACTTACGTTTCGAATACGGGCGCCGGTTCATGGCCCTGATTCACGGCCTTGGTTCATTGACCTGGAGCGGCGGCTGATCCTGCGAGAATGCCACCGTCGATTGTAAGCTCGGTGCCCGTCATGAACGTCGCTTCATCGGAGGCAAGCAGCAGGCAGAGCGCCGCTACCTCTTCTGGCCGACCGAAGCGATGCAACGGTGTGCCCATAGCGACTTTTTGCTTCTTTGCATCGGCCTCTTCGCCGGTGCCGATCATAGTGTCCCAAATGTCTGTCCAGACGGCCGCTGGATGGACTGAGTTGCAGCGGATCTGAAGCCCTTCCTGCGCACAGTAAAGCGCGACCGTCTTGGTGTGGTTGCGGATTGCTGCCTTGGAAGAGGCGTAGGCTGCAGCACCTGGTACCCCAACAATGCCGGAGCGGGACGACATGTTGATGATTGATCCCTTGCCCTCGTTGCGGCGCATAGCCCGGATGCCGTAACGGCAGCCCAAAAATGTGCCATCAAGATTCACAGCATGGACCAGCCGCCACTCAGTAAGATGGGTATGCTCCGGGTCGTGGGCCGAACCCTTTCGTTCATGGCCGGTGATCCCGGCATTGTTCACCAGAACGTCGATGGCGGGATAGGCAGCCTCCAGCGCCTGCCAGTCTTCTTCGTCGGCGACATCGAGCCGAAAGAACGTGCCGCCGATCTCTTCGGCCAACGTCTCTCCGATTGCCGTCTCAATGTCCGTGACAACGACCTTGGCACCTTCGGCGGCGAAGCTGCGCGCGATGGCCGCGCCGATGCCTTTTGCGGCTCCGGTGATGATGCAGGTCTTGCATTCTAATCGGCCCATGGCTTGGCTCTCCTACCGTGTTGCAACAAGCCCAGCCGCGCCAGCGAGACCCACCGCACAGGTTTTGTTGACGACACCCATACCCAGCCGCGAGAGCACTGCCTGGCGTGCTCGGTCGAAGATGACGACATAGATCATCATGATCGCCGGAAGAAACACGGCGATGACACCTGCAATCTCGAGATATCCGACCAGATTGAGCGCTGTAAGATCCACCACAGTTGGCAGAACAGCCAGAAAGAAGACCATTGTCTTAGGGTTCGACAGGGTGAGTGCGAGACCGGCTGAGAACATCGCTGCGGTGTCGCCGTCTTTCAAACGGTTCGCCTTGTCGGGCTCCCCGGATGAAGGGGCCGTCCAGAGCTTGAAGGCAAGGTACAAGAGATAGGCAACGCCTACATATTTGATGACGAGGAACACACCTTGCATGGTTTGCGCGATCACGGCGAGCCCGGCGACGGCAAGCGTCAACCAGATGAGATCACCCAAGGCGCAGCCAGCAACAAAGCCGGCCATACCTTTGCGACCCTTAGCGACAACGCGCGCGATGAGGGCGAGCACGGCAGGGCCCGGTGATGCGACGGCCGCTGCATAGATGCCAGCGAAAAGAAGAAGACCGATAAGCGACATGGCTCTTATATCGGGCGAGGGTCACGCCCGCGCAAGACAGGTCGCATTCTCCCCGATGGTGTTGGACCTTAAGCGGTTCCCGTTGACCCGAAGCCGCCATCGCCACGGTCCGATGCGGGCAGCTCGGTCACCTCGACAAAGCCAGCTTGGATCACCGGCGCAATGATAAGCTGCGCGATGCGCTCGCCACGCCGGATGGTGAAGGGTTCGCCCCCCAGATTGATCAGGATCACCTTCACCTCGCCGCGATAGTCAGCATCAATGGTGCCCGGCGCATTGGCAACCGTGACACCATGCTTAGCTGCAAGCCCAGAACGCGGGCGAACTTGGCCCTCGAACCCGCGTGGAATGGCCATCGAAAGGCCCGTTGGCACCAAAGTTCGTGCGCCGGGCTCAAGAACAATGTCTGCGTCGATGGCCGCGCGCAGATCTGCGCCGGCTGCATCAAGGGTCTCATAAGCCGGCAAGTCCAAGCTATGCCCATGGGGTAGGCGTTGCAAATGGACGGTTAGGTCAGTCATGCGATGACGCTTGATTTAGATCGTTGGCAAGGCGCTCGATGAGGCGGTCAGCGACATCACTCTTACCCATGGTGAGCCAGCTTTCTGAGCCTTCGTGGGTAATCAGCGTGACAGTGTTGGCGTCGCCACCAAACACGCCGGATTTTTCCGACACGTCATTGGCGACGATGTAGTCCGCGCCCTTCCGCGCCAGTTTCTCCTCGCCGTAGCCGCTCACATTGTGCGTCTCCGCCGCAAAGCCCATGACCAGCGTCGGGCGGTCTTCAGCGTTGGCGATCGTGTGCAAAATATCCGGGTTGAGCGCCAAATCGAGCGGCGGCGCCTCGCCTGACCCGTCCTTCTTCATCTTGGTCACCGCGTTTGTCGCTGGACGCCAGTCCGCTACGGCGGCGGCAAAGATCGCGATATCGGCGGGTAGGGCGACTTCGGCGGCGGTCAGCATCTGCTCCGCCGTTTCCACCTTGACGTGGTCGACGCCCGATGGGGTGGCAAGCTTTGTCGGTCCAGAAATGAGCGTAACCCGCGCGCCTGCCCGGTATGCGGCACTTGCCAGCGCATAGCCTTGCTTTCCGGAGGATCGGTTGGCGATGAAACGCACGGGATCGATGGGCTCATGCGTCGGCCCGGCGGTGATGAGCACATGCTTGCCCCACAAGGGGCCCTTCTCGCGGGGCGTCTTGAAGTGATCTTCGACCGCGATGGCGATATCCATCGGCTCGGACATACGGCCAACACCGGCCTCGCCCGTTTCTGCCATCTCGCCCGAATCTGGCCCGATGACATGCACGCCGTCGCCCTTCAGGGTCTCCAGATTGCGTTGCGTCGCCGGATGGGACCACATGGCCGGGTTCATTGCCGGCGCGATGACCACTTGTGCCTGGGTCGCCAGCAGAACCGTGGACGCCAGATCATCGGCGAGCCCATGGGCCATCTTAGCCATGAAATCAGCTGTTGCCGGGGCGACGACCACCAGATCGGCCTCTCTGGCAAGGCGGATATGACCAATGTCCTGCTCCGCATCCCGGTCCCAAAGCTCGATGAAGACGTGCTGGCCGGAAACAGCGCCCATCGTGAGGGGGGTGATGAAGCTGGTCGCGCCTTGCGTCATCACAACGCGCACCCGTGCACCGCGCTCGCGCAGCCGCCGAACAAGGTCAGGCGTTTTGTAGGCGGCGATCCCCCCGGTCACCACCAGGAGAATTGTTTGTCCGCTTAAGGTTTGATCGATCAGCATCGTGATGAGCCTCAGGCTCTAATCCAGTAGGGCAACAATCGCGAAAGCAGCGATGGCCGCAAGCGCGACCAATGGCCATGCAGACGCTTTAAGCGTCGTTGCCGTGCTGGAGTTCGCCTTCGCATTGGCCTCAACCTCCGCCGGGTCAAGCGCCTTCAACACTCGCTCCACCCGCAAGAGCATGTCGGGCGATTCCTGCACCAGCCGCCCGATACTGCTGAGCGACTTCACCGCGCTTTGCGCCTGTTTGACCGGTGAAAGGTTGGTGCGGATCCATTCGGACACCACCGGGTCTGACGTCTTCCAGATATCAAGGTTTGGGTCGAGGGTTCGCGCAACCCCTTCGACGACGACCATGGTCTTTTGCAGCATGATGAGCTGCGGCTGCGTGCGCATGTCGAAAAGATCAGTGACCTCGAACAGTTGGGTGAGCAGGCGGCCCATGGAAATCTGCGAGGCATTGCGACCGTGAATCGGCTCACCAATGGCGCGCAGCGCCTGGGCGAACGTGTCCACGTCATGGATCGGGGGTACATAGCCCGCCTCAAAATGCACTTCGGCTGTTCGGCGATAGTTGCGGGTGATAAACCCGAATAGGATTTCGGCAAGGAAGCGTCGTTCGGCCTCACCCAATCGCCCGGTGATGCCAAGATCCACGGCCACCAGCGTTCCATCGGCTTCCAGAAACAGGTTCCCCGGATGCATGTCCGCATGGAAGAACCCGTCGCGCATGGCATGGCGCAGGAAAGACTGAATGACGAGCGCGCCGAGTTTCTTCAGGTCATGTCCGTCCTCCCGTATGCCCTCCACGTCCGAAAGTTTGCGCCCGTCGACCCACTCAATCGTCATCACCTGCGCGCCTGAGCGCACCCAATCCACTGATGGAACGCGAAAACCATCGTCATCCTTGGTGTTCTCGCCCATCTCGGTCAGCGCAGCTGCCTCCATGCGAAGGTCCATCTCAAGCCGGATGCTTTCGGCCAGCGTGTCCACCACCGCGACGGGGCGCAGGCGCCGGAGGCTTCGCGCTGTCCGTTCCAGAAGGCGAGCGGCGATGTAGAAGGTGGAAAGATCGCGGGCAAAGCGCGCTTCAATACCCTCACGGAGTACTTTCACCGCCACTGCCGTTCGCCTGCCAGTGTCAGGATCAATCACCCAGCCTTTATGAACCTGCGCGATAGACGCAGCGGCGAGCGCCGGATCGAGATCATCAAACAGCTCGTCAACCGGCTGGCCGAGACTATCCTCAATGCGCGCCTTGGCCTGCTCCATCGGCATGGAGGGCAGGCTGTCTTGTAGAGTTTCAAGGTCGCGGGCGACGCTCATGCCGACCAGATCGGGACGCGTGGCAAGGAACTGCCCGAGCTTGATGTAGGAAGGCCCCAGCCGTTCCAGCGCGGTCGAAATTCTATCCGCGCGTGAGGTTTCCGGCTGGCGCCGTGCGATCAGCGCTGCCAGCCGCAGGGGAAGCTGGGCTGGAGGCGGCGTAAGCTCGATTTCCACACCGGCAAACACGCCTTCGCGCGCCATAACAAAGGCGGCGCGCGCGAGGCGGTAAAGGGCGGCGATCGTCGTGAACATGCGCGTGTTTTACAGCTTCACACCGGTGTGCAGGACGGCGATTCCACCAGAATAGGGCGTCGTCTCAACCCGGCCGAACCCTGTATCTTCCATCATCGCGGCGAACCGGCGTTTGTTTGGGAACTCACGGATTGATTCCACCAGATATTGATAGCTCTCCGCATCGCCACCGATCATCTGTCCGAGCCGCGGGATCACGTTGTAGGAGTAGGCGTCATAGATGGCGTCGAAGCCCGGAACGTCCACCTTGGAGAATTCCAGGCAGGCGAACACGCCGCCGAATTTCAAAACCCGGTAGGCCTCCTCAAGCGCCTTGTCGATGCGCGGCACGTTGCGGATGCCAAAAGCTATGGTGTAGGCATCATAGTGCGCCGAAGGCTGGTCGAGCGCCTCAGCGTTGCCTTCCAGAAAGCTGACATGGTCGGTCAGGCCACGTTTTTCTGCCCGCTCGCGGCCCACATCGAGCATAGAGGTGTTGATGTCCACCACATCGATGGTTGCGTGCTGGCGCGAGGCCTCAACGAGGCGGAACGCGATGTCGCCCGTGCCGCCGGCCACATCAATCCCACGCCACCGTTTGCCGGACTTGCGTGGTCGGACTTTTGTCACCATCGCGTCTTTCCACAGCCTGTGCAGAAAGCCGGACATCACATCGTTCATCAGGTCGTAGCGCTCGGCCACTTTGTGAAAGACGTCGTCCACCAGAGGTTGTTTGTCGTCGACATCGACGGTGCGGTGTCCAAACCGCGACCCAATATCGGTCACGTTGCAAAATCCTTATCAACAATCACATGATGCTCAGCGCTTGGCAGACCATAGCGGAGCGGTTCGCGCCACGCTATGCAAAGCGCCGACCCATTTGCCGCATGATGAATCGCTCATCTGGTCGGTTCACTACACGTTTCGCCTCGCCCGTCACAGCCCATCCATCCCCGATTTTCGCGTGAGGGTTTATGCCCGAGCTTCCTGAAGTTGAAACTGTGCGCCAAGGCCTTGTGCCTGCGCTCGAAGGCGCGCGGATTGTGTCGGCGCAGTTGAGGCGGCCCGATTTGCGGTTTCCTTTTCCTATTGGTTTGGCGGCGCTTCTCACTGGCGCAACGATCAGCGCTGTATCGCGGCGGGCCAAGTACCTTCTCTTAGAGCTTGATCGCGGTGAGACGCTCATCGCTCACTTGGGTATGTCTGGGAGTTACAGGGTCGAGACAAACTCAGGTGCTCGAACTCCTGGCGTTTTCCATCATGAGCGCTCAACCCTTGGGGCTCATGACCATCTCGTACTCAGCGTTGAGGGCGGGTCGGTCGGGCCAGCAACCGTCATCTACAACGACCCGCGCCGGTTCGGCTTCGTGCTCGCTGCGCCGACGGATCGTCTCTACGAGCATCCGATGCTGCGCGACCTTGGGCCCGAACCCACAGGTAATGCGTTGACGGCCGAGCATCTGGCGCGCCGTTTTTCCGGCAAAAAGAGTCCGCTGAAAGCCGCGCTCCTCGACCAGAAAAATATCGCGGGGCTGGGCAACATCTATGTGTGCGAAGCGCTATCTCGCTCGCGGCTCTCCCCCAAACGGCTAGCGCAGACACTGGTGAAGAAGAACGGCGCCCCCACCGAACGCCTCGTGCGTCTGACCGGCCATATCCACAATGTGATCAAGGATGCAATCGCGGCGGGCGGTTCATCCTTGCGCGATCATCGCCAGACCGATGGGAGCCTTGGTTATTTTCAGCATCGCTTTGCCGTTTATGACCAAGAGGGCAAGGCCTGTCCAACGCCGGGCTGCCGGGGTACCGTGCAACGCATCGTGCAGTCGGGCCGTTCCACCTTCTACTGTCCGACCTGCCAGCGCTGAGTCATGCACCCTAATTCCCGCAATCCACAACGCTTCCGCAATTCAAACCCCTTTGAAAGGCCTCCCATGGCGTATGAGACCATCCTTGTCGAACGACGCGATCACGTTCTTCTCATCACATTGAACCGAGCAGAGGCGCTTAATGCGCTCAACGCCCGGATGATGGATGAAATCGCTGCCGCGCTTGCCGATGCTGATCGCGATACGCGTATCGGGGCGAGTGTCATTGCAGGGTCTGAGCGGGCCTTTGCGGCAGGCGCTGACATTAAAGAGATGGCCGACCTTACCTTCCCGCAAAGCTATGTCGATGATTATGCTGCGCGCTATGAAGCCATCGCTCAGGCGCGCAAGCCCGTCATTGCTGCCGTGGCAGGCTATGCCCTTGGGGGCGGGTGCGAGCTGGCGATGATGTGTGATATTATTATCGCCGCTGATACGGCTAAGTTCGGCCAACCGGAGATCGCGCTGGGCATTATACCTGGCATCGGCGGGACCCAGCGCCTTGTCCGTGCCGTTGGGAAAGCCAAGGCAATGGATATGGTGCTCACAGGTCGTCAGATGACCGCTGAGGAAGCAGAAAGTTGCGGTCTTGTCTCGCGCATTCTGCCCTATGATGAGCTTCTCGACACCGCGCTTGATGCGGCCGACAAGATCGGCGAGCTTTCCCAGCCTGCGGTCATGATGGCCAAGGAAGCGGTGAACCGAGCGTTTGAGACACCACTGTCAGAAGGTCTTCGGTTCGAGCGACGGGCTTTTCAAAGCCTCTTTGCCACCACCGATCAGAAAGAGGGCATGCAGGCTTTCATCGATAAGCGCACAGCCCAGTTCAAACACGAATAGCGGTTGGAGTAGCGGTTGTGCCGTAGGCACAGAGCAAGATTGGATTCCCCAACCGCTTGTTTTTCTGCTCCGGGCGTCCCGCGGTTGTGCCGCAGGCACAGAGCAAGATCGGATGCCCCAACCGCTCCCTTTTCTGCTCTGGGCGTCTCGCGGTTGTGCCGCAGGCACAGAGCAAGATGGAATGCTTTAACCGCTACCTTCCCTAATCTAAGCCTTCGGCTTAATCGCGTGTCGTTTGACTTTGGCGCCAACACCCCGTAGGTGCACGCGTCCCCGGCAAACCGCCGGGCTCCGCTGGATGTGGCTGGTGAGACAAACGCCAGTACCCATCCCCCGGTAACCGCCAGCAAGAGCGGATCGGGTCAGCGCAACACCGTGCCAAACACGAGGAAAAGTCATGGCCAATACACCCTCCGCCAAAAAGGCGGTGCGCAAAATCGCGCGCAAGACTGCCGTCAACCAAGATCGTCGTAGCCGCATGCGGACATACATCCGCCGCGTTGATGAGGCGATTGCAAGCGGCGACCAAGCCGCTGCCGAAGCCGCTCTGAAAGAGGCACAGCCTTTGATCATGCGGGCCGCCAATCGCGGTATCGTTCATAAAAACGCTGCAGCGCGCAAGATTTCACGCCTTGCACACAAAGTAAAAGCACTCAGCGCGTAGGCCAAATCAGCCACAGCGTGTGACAACGCGTTCAAGGGGCTCGCGAAGAGTTACGAGGTCGCCCGGATATCGGGCGGCCTTTCTTTTTACATCTTAAGAAGACTTGGTGGCTCAACTCAGGTTCGCTACGAACAAATACGTATATTAAACGGGAGTTAATCCGAAAGCCCTTTTTATAAGCCGGCTTCGCATATATTTAAGTGCATTAGTATGTTTTTATGCATATGTTTCAACTGTAAAGTTATATATTTCAATGACTTAATATGTAGAGAGATTGCACCAAGAGCATCGCAAAACTACGTAGACCCCTGATTCTTTGCACTTTTCAAATTTTTTTTTATCGTTTTTATGTCGTCAGATATGGGGCGGTTTAGGTACTGGGTTAAAAAAGTGTTGAAGAGTCAATGCGATCTCAGTTTTCCACTTTTTTCCGTTCGGCGAGATGCTCTCGCGACCGGCTGAGTCAAGCAAAAAGAGTCATTTTTTGCGCCTTGCGACCACCGTCAGCGCTGGTTAGAACACATCCATCGACAGCGACCGCTGAAGATTATCCGAGCGAAACAAAAGTAAGTTTGATGAGAGTCCGTACCTAACGGGCTAATCGCGGAGTATTGCCTTATTATAAGTGCAATATCTGTTGCTAGTCACCTTAATTTTGCCTTCGGATAGACTTGAATGGAGTGTGTGAATGTCGATGTTTATTGTGTGGCAAGCTCAGATTGGCTGACCATCCGATAGAAACACGAAAGACGCCTATATGGGATAGGTGACTGGAGCCTCTTTTGGGGTCACGATGGGAAGCCGTCGTGGTGAAATATGTTGAGTGCGGTGCCTACCAGAACGGTATGCAAAAGAGGGTGGCCAACCGGGTGGTGATCGGGTTGGTCCGGGGCTTGGAGGACGATAACATGGTGCACACACGCATCAATATGCGGACCAATGGTGGCCGAGAGTTTGGTCATGCAAGTGATCATGCCGAAGGTCTTACCAGAGATCGTTCCGCCGTTCGCAGCACACGAATGGGTCGAGCTGCTAAGATCATGTCGATCGTCCCTACCGGAGTCTTCACCAGTTGCGTACTCAGTGATCGCCTGACCCATCAGATGAGCGCACTCAGAGGCCCGACACCCTCGGTGATCAGCGCCATGCAAAGACGTACCAAGCGGCGCAAAGCGCGTATCTCAGGTGCCTATGTTCAAAGCTCTTGGATGCGTACCGCGGCTCCTCCCAATAGGTCTCTTATGTCCGGTTGATCTCTCAGCGGCTGGCGCTCCATGGGATGGCGCGCTGATCCGTTATTGTGACGCTGCTATAAGGTGAAGGACGGTTTACGCCATACTCACCATCGATGCGCGACGAGCATGGGGCTTCTTCCCCTTTTAATGCTCACATAGGCGCTGGCAGACACATTGAGGTCACTGAGTTTGGTCTAAGCGATGCTTTGCAAAAATGCGTGGCAAAGTGTTGAGCTACCGGCCAATCTGAAATTTTGTTTTCACTTTTTTCAACCGCTGCTTCGCCAGCGGTCACAGGAGAGCTGTGTCCGTCTGCTGATCAAAACAAGGCTTCTCTGAGGCCTGCTTGCATCACTGTTCGGCCGTCGCGCCTCCCTATTTCCGGAGCCTTTTGCAATGAAACCCCGCCCTACCCTTACCGATGCGAAACTTAACTCTGCCGCGGTTAAAAGCCCACCTCTTTTGAACCAAGATCTCCCTAAGGGGCATGATCTTCCCAAGGGAAGTGTGGCCGCTCAAGCAGACCCTGACGACGCATCTGGCGAACCTTTTGCTGCAGCCTCGGTCCACGGCTCGCACGCGGACGCTGACAAGACAGGGTCCGACAAGCTGGAAGGCGGCAAAACAGAAGGCGATAAAACAGAAAGCGGCAAGAAGGCTGAAGGCGAGGCAAACTGGACGCGGGTGAAGACGCGCCTTCGCGCCGAACTTGGCGAGGACGTTTACTCCTCTTGGTTCTCCAGCGCGATGTTCGAAGAACGCTCAGCGAATGCCGTTGTTCTGTCGGTAGCAACCCGGTTTCTTAAGCATTGGATCGAACACAATTTCGGCAAGCGTTTGTTGAGCCTCTGGACCAGTGAAGATGGGTCCATCGAACGGATCCGCATCTTTGTGCGTACCGGTGCCGCCCCTCGTGTGCAACGTATTGGAAAATCAACGGTTTCTAACGCGGCGCTGACAAAGTCCGTGGTCTCCAAACCGCTGGGAGGTGTGCCAGCCAACACCAATGTGTCAGCCACTCCATCGTCACTCCGGGATGGAGCTGCTGCGACTCTCAAAACTGTGACGCCTCGACCAGCCATTGCTTCGCGGCCCGGCCCGACAGACGGTTCATCAGATCACGCAGGCTCAGACCAAACAGGCACACAGCTTGACGTGCGCTACACCTTTGACACGTTTGCGGTTGGTGAGAGCAACAAATTTGCCTACCGCGCCGCGACCGAACTTGCCCGCGAAGGCTCGGTGCTCGGCTGCAAGCTTTTGTTCGTGCGCGGCGGTGTGGGTCTTGGAAAAACCCACCTTTGCCAGGCCATTGCCAGTGAGCTTCAAGCAAGGAAACGCACGCTCTATCTGACCGCTGAGAAGTTCATGCGTGATTTCGTGATCTCGCTGCGGGCGCGGTCTGCTGTGGATTACAAAGAAGCTCTGGCTGCGATCGACGTGCTGGTCGTGGACGACATTCAGTTCCTTTCCGGTCAAACCATCCAGGGCGAATTCTGCCATGTTATCAACACACTGATTGATGCTGGTAAGACGCTGGTTGTTGCTGCCGACCGCCCGCCAGCGGCGCTCGACACCATTGATGCGCGAATGCAGTCACGGCTTTCTTCCGGGCTTGTGGTGGAAATCGCCGCTATGGACCGCATGGTGCGCCGTGCCCTCCTTGACCGTCGCCGGGCTGCCTACGCTTCAGAGGGCGGCAGGGCAGAGGTGAGCGATGCCGTCCTGGACAAAGTGGCCGATCTTATTACCACCAATGGCCGCGACCTGGAGGGTGCCTTCAACCGCATCATCGCCGAGATTGGGCTTAACAATGTGCCTGTGAAACCTGAAAGTGTTGTCGCTTGCATCAATTTCCTCCTGACCAACGCCGAAGCGCCGCGCGTGAAGATTGAAGATATTCAGCGTGCAACGGCCATTCAGTTCGGACTTACCAAAACTGACCTCCTGTCTCAGCGCCGCACCAAGCAGATTGTCGGGCCAAGGCAGATTGCGATGTATCTCTCCAAGGTCATGACGGTCCGCTCTTTGCCTGACATTGGCAAGCGTTTCGGTGGCCGTGACCACACCACGGTCCTCCACGCTGTACGCAAGATCGAGAAAGAGCTTGAGAGCAACCCGTCTTTGCAAAAGACCATCGAGGCATTGAAGAGCACGATTCTTTCGCAAAGCTGAGGTTCAGGAACCGAGCCTCTGTTGTTTCAAAACGCCAGTCTTAAAACGATGTTCTGATCGCAAAAGCCTAAAGAAAACCCCGTATTTCCCCCAAAAACCCCGATGCCGGTCCATGCACCTGTGCATGACTGGTGTCGGCGGTTTGCCTGTTGGACGCTGCGACTTGCCAAATCGGTTGCACGCCCTCACATAGGGTTGACCTTTCGTCAGCCTAAAAGGTTTGAGGTGCGCGGCTTGAACCCTGGCCGCGATGGGCTTGGTATCTTTAAGCGGCTTGCATCTAAGCGAGCTAAGGCGCAGCAGGGCTCTCTCTGAGCACCCCGTCTGACGCCGTGCATGAGATGAGCCTTGATAGGCCTGTCAGTGTTGGATTTGGATCGATGAAATTCTCCCTTGATCGCACCCCGTTCTTACGCGCCTTGGCGCGCGTTCACCGTGTTGTGGAGCGCCGCAACACGATCCCGATCCTGGCCAACGTGCTTTTGGATGCGAGCGACGGTGCCTTGCGCCTCAAGGCAACCGATCTCGATCTGGAAGCCTCCGAAAGCGTGCCGGCCATGGTCGAACAGGCCGGTGCCACCACCGTGCCGGCCCATATGCTTTACGACATTGTCCGTAAGCTCCCCGAAGGCGCGCAGGTGGACGTTGATATGCGTGCCGACACGACGCTTTTGGTACAGGCTGGCCGCGCGCGTTTTGAACTTCAGGCACTGCCCAAAGCTGATTTCCCCGATCTGACGACGGGACAGTTTTCTCATGTCTTTCAAATCGCTTCCAGCGATCTACGCCGCCTCATTGAGCGCACTCAATTTGCGATCTCCACTGAAGAAACACGTTACTATCTCAATGGCATTTATCTGCATGCACTGGAGCTTGATGGCAGCTTGAAGTTGCGCGCGGTCGCCACCGATGGGCATCGGCTCGCCAAGACGGAAACCGGAGCTCCGTCCGGCTCAAGCGACATGCCTGGTGTCATTGTTCCACGCAAAACGGTGGGTGAAATTCTCAAGCTTTTAGAGGGACATGACGGCGAAGCGTCGATTGAGCTGTCTGATACCAAGCTGCGTATCACCATTGATAGCGTGGTGCTCACGTCCAAGCTGATCGACGGCACGTTCCCCGACTATGCGCGCGTTATCCCGCAGGCGAACGATAAGGTTTTGGATGTGGATCGCCCGGCTTTCTCTGCAGCCGTTGACCGGGTTTCAACGGTTGCTAGCGAACGCGGCCGCGCGGTGAAACTCTCGATGGGTGATGGCCGCTTAACCCTTGCTGTCACCAATCCGGACTCTGGTTCAGCGGTGGAAGAGCTGATGGTGGACTACGCTGGAGAGCCGATGGAAATCGGCTTTAACGCCCGCTACTTAATGGATATCTCCAGTCAGCTTGAGACCGACAATGCGCGCTTCCTGCTTGCTGATGCGGGTGCCCCAACTCTGGTTCAGGATGCGGACGGCTCGGATACGCTTTACGTCCTCATGCCGATGCGGGTGTAGAGTTAAGGCCCGATGGGAAGCGCGTGCTGACCGACGAGCTTGAAAATCCATCGTTGGATAGGCCCAACGAGGCATCGGACGAGGGAGCGCTGCAAGGCCCGCGTCTTGCGCGGCTGACGCTCACCGGGTTTCGTAATCATCGTTTCACGGATCTTCGCTTTGTCGCACCAGTCTTGCGCGAAGATTGCAGCAATGTCGCGCAACATGTTGCCCTTAGCGGACCGAACGGGGCGGGCAAGACAAACATCCTGGAAGCCATCAGTTTGTTTTCCCCTGGGCGGGGCATGAGGCGGGCACGGTATGGCGATATGCTTGCAGCGTCCGGGACAGAAACGCGCTCACCATCCCAAGTCGCAGTGGCGGCGCAAATACTGCCCTTTACGTCAAGAAGAGTTCTGCAAGCAGCCGATGATGATCTCGTCAAAATAGGGACAGGTTTCATCGGCCCGGAACCCACCGCCCGCGAACTTCGCATTGACGGAGAAACCGCGCGCTCCTCTGATGCCCTCACAGAGTATCTCACCATCCTGTGGCTGACACCGGCGATGGATGGCCTGTTTACCGGTGGGGCGAGTGACCGTCGGCGTTTCTTTGACCGGATGGTCATGGCGCTGCACCCGACGCATGGGCGCATGGCCAACCGCTTCGAGACGGCAATGCGGGCCCGCAACAAGTTGTTTGATCAAGGTGCAACCGATCCCGTTTGGTACGAGGGACTGGAGGCAGAAATGGCGGCGGCGGGGGCGGCGATCCAAACGGCGCGGCTGGAAACTCTCGATCTTTTGCGCCGCGCCACCGACGCCGCCCGCGACGCGCTGTGGGCCTTTCCCTTCGCGGCGCTCACCCCCCCCGCCTCTGACCCCACCCAGGAAGCCGAGACCGCCCCCCACGCCTGAGCGGCCAACCGCCCCCGGCACCGGAGGGCGGGTCGT
>JBCCLK010000011.1:0-64332 GCA_039026935.1 Pseudomonadota bacterium | reverse complement strand
TTCCAGCAGAAAGTATTCCTATTATGCTGGTGGTAATAGCCCAGCAGCAATCGCGTCCCAAGTCGCCTCAAGTCGCGGGCCAGCAAGACCGATGGCAGTAACCATGACGATTGAAATGCCCGCAGCGATGAGACCATATTCGATCGCTGTAGCACCCGATTCATCTTTAGCGAATTTCGCAAGAATTTTTTTCATATCAAACTCCATACACACACTTGATTTAAGCACCCATCGCTTGGGTGCGTTGGGCTTCAACGAACTTAGACGGGACGCCTTAAGGCAGTGTTGTGAAAATCACGTGCAATCGGTTGATTTACGTTTACACTTTTAAATGTCTCCACCTGACGGCTTCTGACCCGCCAACGGAAATTTTCTAAGTATCTGTTTTGTTTGATTTTTCTTCAGATTTCTGATCGGATACACCGGCCTTAACGCGCTGTTCACCAAAACGACGCATCTTCAAAATCTGAATATTTTGGAGGTTTTGTTGTGCGGCTTAACTCTTACGGTGTGTCCATACGAGCCCTGATCGCGGGGATTTCGCTTGTCGGCTTGGGCGTGGCTGTCGCTCTGCCAACTTTGATGAGTGCCATTCCACCGCGTGATGTCGATTCCATTGTGACGGGTTCGGTCGATAATGAGGACGCTGGCGCACCATCCCAAACGGAACTACCAGAACCAATTATAAACGCAGAACCTAATGCAAGCGAAAGTGCCCAGACGCCGCGACAGATCGTGCCTTACGATCCAACACAGGCTCCGTCAGAAGTCCCGCCTGCATCTGCGACTGTTTTTGATGAGGCAGAAGCAGCACGGTTTTCCGATGATGACGTTCTACAGACCAGCCGCCTAACAGATGATGACATGCCAGATGACGTAATAACGGAGAGTGAGACAGCCTTGGTCCAACCTGTCTCAGATCCAGCACCACAGAGCTCGGCGCTGCAAGGCGCAACACAGCCATCATCGGCTGGCAGTTCAGCAGTTGTACTGGCTCTTGACCATGCGCGGATCATGCGCCTTGTCGGTGATGTTAGCACCATCATTATCGGCAACCCAGCCATTGCGGACGCATCCATGCCAGATCCTGCAACGCTCATCCTGACCGGCAAAAGCTATGGCGAGACCAATATGGTTCTCCTCAATGAGGTGGGCGATATCCTTGCCGAACGTATGTTACGGGTGACAGTGAGCGGTGAGAGCCTTGTTTCTGTCTACCGCGGTGTTGAGCGCACCACCCTTTCGTGTTCACCAACCTGCCAGATCAGACCAACGCCAGGTGACAGCGCGGCGGCAGCCACGGCGGGCCTCAATCAATTTAACGCGCGCAATCAGGCCGCCTTGCAAGCTGTTGGCGCTTCCGGCCAGTAAGCTGTGTTCGCCCATCACTGGCGAGCATCGACCCTAGGCTGGTAGGTGAAAAGTTAACGGCTGCCTAGCGAAAGCTGCAGCTTTTACACCTGCGACCTACCGCGCTGTTTACCAAGCCCTTGAGTTATAGCTTTACCTTTGCCGGTTAAGGTCAATCGTCAATAAGCTCGCCCGCATTGCGATGGGAGCGTATTCGATTGATGATCGAGAGGCTCGACATGATACAAACCATAAGCAATCGTGTCCGATCGTTGAGAGGCTTAACGCGCAAATTCATCAACGAGCCATCTGGTGCAGCAGCTATCGAATTTGCTGCCATCGCCATCCCATTTTTCTTCTTGAAGTTTGCGATCATCGAACTGGCCATGGTTTTCTGGGCTTCGCAATTGCTCGAGACAGGCGTGTCGGATGCGGGTCGAAAGATCCGCACAGGCCAGGCTCAGGCAGCTGACATGGATGCTGCGGGTTTCCGGCAGCTCATGTGCGAAGAGATCGGCGTCCTGTTCAACTGCGATGGTCGCTTCGCGGTGGATGTGCAGCGGGTGGAAAGGTTTGACGAGGCCGATCGTGACCTGCCGACGCCAGATGACGACGGTAACATCGACGGCGGGTTTGGCTATATGGATACGGTAGGCGGAGAGACAGTGATCGTTCGCGCCTTTTACAGTTGGCCGCTTTTCTTCAACTTCCTCGGGCTGGATGGCTCAAATTTTGGTGAAGGCAATCGCCTTTTGGTGGCGACCACCGCTTTCCGCAATGAGCCGTTTGAAGAAGAAGACGAATGATGAACGTGAGAAAGATGGATGAGATGCTTTCAAACTCTGATCGCCTTGGCATCGGCAAAGTCATTGATCGGCTTAAAGACCTGCCTGAGGCGAAGTCTGGTGCGGCAGCAATTGAGTTCGCGTTGATAGCCCCGTTCATGATCCTCCTTTGGCTTGGCGCGACCGAGTTAACTTTAGCGATGAGCGCGGACCGGAAAATGTCTCATGCATCCAGCGTTTTGGCCGACCTTGTCACCCAGCAGAACAATGTCACGAACGTTGAACTTGAAGACATCATGGATGCGGCGGAATCCATTATGCTGCCTCACGACGTCGACGACCTTTCCATACATATTGTGGGTGTAAAAATCGACGAAGATGGAAACCCAACCGTGGAATGGTCCAAAGCCCGTAATGGCTCAGCCGCCACATCAGGCGAGGCGTTCAACATTCCGTCGTCTCTGCGCATCGCCAACTCATTTCTTGTCGCGGCAGAACTTGCCTTCAGATACGAACCACCAACAGTGCATGTCGTGACAGGGCCAATCACGCTCAATGACACGTTTTACCTGCGCCCAAGGCAGTCTGACGAGGTGACGTGCAACCCGTGTTCCTAAACAACAGCGTCCAGCAAACACCTTTTTTTGGTGTAGATGCCGCGCACTTGGCACGGCATGGCGTCTGAATGCATGAGGCGGACAACAAAGCTGTAATCCTAAGTCTTCGTTAACTCTAACCTCGATAAACTGAAGAACAGATGAGTTGGGGTTTAGTTCGTGGCGTCCGCACATACTCACATGGGAGGTTTTTGGTCAGCCGTCTGGCCGAAAAAGCTGACGCTCGGCATCGGCGTCATTGTTTCTGTTGCGGTTATCATCACAGAGATCATATTCCTCGTCCCCGCTTCCTATGTCTGGCACCAACGCAACATTGATGACGCTGTCGAACGCGTTCGTCTGGCTTGGTATCATTCCTCAGATCCGATCGGTTTTCTATCGCCTGAACATAAGGCGCGACTTGGCGAACGCATGATTCGCGACGGACTGATTATGGGTGGCGTCATTTACGATTCTTCAGGTGAGCCGCTTGCCGTGTTCGGTGAACGCCCGGTCTTTGAGCTGAACATCGCCCGCATTTCCAGCATCAAACGCCAAGAAAGCCCAAACACTGCAGCACTGGATGTTCATCTATCGCCTGAGGATACCAACCTCTCGCACCACATCATCGTGCGTATACCGATGCAGCCCATCCAAACGACAAGCCTGCTTGAACTTCGCAACTTTGGCTTGAGTGTTCTTTTTATCGCCGGTGTGACGGCGCTTTTGTTCATCATCGCCTCAATGTTCGCGTTGATCCGGCCCCTGCGGCGCATCAACAACGCTTTGCGACAGGCGGTCCGAGACCCCGACAATGCTGACGGGCATCACGTACACATGACGCGGCAGGACGAGATCGGCCAGATCTCCAAGTCGTTGAACATGCTGCTGACCTCCGTGTCGGTTGTCTATCAAGACGAGTTGGCGGCGATGGAGAAGGCCATCGATACGTTCAACTTCACTATCTTGCAGTTTGATGATCAGGACCGCATCATCGACGCCAACCGCAAGGCGATCGACATTTTCAACCAGCCAGACGTGAACAGTTTGCGGACCATGAACCGGAACTGCGCGCATCCTTTGGGCGCAAAGGGTTCTCGCCCGCGGCCGATCCTGGAACTGGTTGGTGATCGCAAAGAACCAACGCTGCTCACCTTGCACACGGACAACGGCTTCTTCACTGCGCTGGGTTTTGGGGCGCCCGTTTTTCGCGAAGATGGCACATACCAGCGCCGCTTTGTGGCGCTTGTGCAAATGGACGAGTTCGTCAAAGATTCCAGACAGGCCATCATTGATGCTCAAAAAGCGCAGAAGAACGAGATGCGCGTCAATGTCGAGCTGCGCGAGACGCGCCGTCTTATGGAAGCGTGTTTGTGCCTTTTGGAACCAGGGTCTCCCAACGGTGAGGGTCACGCAAATGACTTTCTACCAGACCGGATTTTAAACGGTTGGTACTCAGAAGCGCAAAAGGATGGTCTCGTCAGCGGGAACCTGGAGCATGGCCTCCTGCCGGCCATGTCTGGCGATAAAAAAGCAATCCGCAATGCGTTACGCCAAGCTATGCTTTTAACCTACGCTCATACCGAAGCTGAAAGACCCGTGCTTAGGGTGGATTCTATTCGGCAAAGCAACGGCAACGTCATGATGACGTTCTCCGATATCTCGCACAAACGCGAGGATGTAGGTGGCCTTCGGTCGAAGAACGTGGACCCAACCCTGCCGCTCGGCGCTCTCAAAGTCGCCCTTAAGCGGGCAAACGGCAAGTTGATGCTGGTCAGCACGAGCCGCAACAATGTCTATGTGAAGATACAGTTCGAGCCGGTCTGGACATCCAGCAGCACAACAAAAACGTTATCGGCTCGGTCGTCGATGCCTTTGGCAAAGTCGGCATAAGCAAAGTTACCCGATGTCGCCAGACGGTGCTGTGATGAGCGTGCGGACAGGAGAAACAGCGCTACAAACCTAGCGGGTCCAAAGGCAAAGCTGTCAGGAAGATGGTCTCCAAAGCGCCCGAGCTTTCCAGTCTTGAAAGGGCCGCATTAAGGGCTTGAACGAGACGGGGCTGTCCGGAGGGGACCGCGAAGGCCAACCCCTCGCCGAAATATTGCGTTGCAAAGATGGGCGCGCCAACAAACGCGCAACACTTGTCGGCAGCATTTCCACCCAACCAAAGGGCTAAGTCGATCCCATCGGCAAAAACCAAGTCCAGCTCATCGTTTCGTAGAGCGGCATAAGCTGTTTCCAACTCGTCTAGCGCAACGATCTGCGCCTCGGGGTAGGCATCTTCGACAAACGCCTCGTGGGCACTACCCGAAACAACGCCGACCGTGACGCCAGATCCACCGTCGCGAAGAACGCGCTGGGTTGGTTGCAACGCTTCGCCTTGGAGGCCAACAAAACGAGCCGCGAACCGGTAATAGGGCAACGAGAAACTGAAACGGCGCGCAAGCTCCGTCGTAACAGCCAGCCCGGCCGCCAGAACCAGCGAATCTGGATCCTCATCGGCGGCAGCTAAGACTTGGTCAAACCGGCGCGCTTGCAATGTACACGGCAGCTCCAGGGTCGCGCAGACAGCTCGGATGAGATCAATGTGTGCCCCCGCCAAGCGACCCGCGCCATCGACAAAGGCAAAGGGAGGGAAATCGTCGCTTACAACGAAACGCAGTACCGGTCCGGGCAATGGCTCTGGAATGGCAATGCGCCCACGTGGATTGATGAAACGTATTGCGCCAAGCCCTTGTCTGATTGTGTCACTGGGGCTCGAGTCTTGTTCACCCTCCGACTGACTTTGCTGCAACTCATCTTGCACCAGTTGGTCTTGTGCTAGCTGATCTTGTGTTGGCTGGTTTTGCGCCCAGAGAAGCGGTGCCGGCGCCACCAGTGCTGTGGCCAATGAGCCTAAGATGACGATGGCTAAACAGTAGCGGGCGATGGGTAGGGAGAGACGAAACGAGCGCACAGGAATCGACCGGACATGAGAATGAAGTGAGCGTGGGGTGTTCGTTTTTACATCACCTGTACGACAATTGGCAGTTCGCATCGTCCACAGAAGCTCGTCTTTTTCGCCGACGATACCGACCAATGGTCTGAAACTGGTGCCATAAATGACCCAATTGGATACCCTTTGGTATACCCATTCGCACCAGATGGCGCACCGGAGCGGCCTCACACATCATTGTAGATAGCGTCAATCAGAGTGCCCTTGGATCAAGGTCGGGTCACCTTTGGCCATGCCTAAGACCTGCTTCGACCCATTCCCCGAACTATCGTTTCACCCGTTACTTGGCAGCAGATTTGCAGTACCGTGAGCTTCTCCCAAATCCGTCTGCAAAACGCAACGATCCAGCCGAGTGCGTCCCTCTCTCAGGGCGTCACGAGGGCTCATCGCAAATATCTCGCACATCCAGCGCATGTGATCGACGCGCATTGCGCAACGCCGCAACGCAACCGACACGGCTGTTTGATCGTGCGCCGGTGGATGGTGTGCCCACCCTGCCAAGCGCGCCAAAGCGGAACAGGCGAGAACCATCTCCCAAGCGACATGACTGGCAGGTGGATGTTTCCAACGAAAAGCTGAACCTTAGCGGCCTACTGGCCAAGATACGTTACATTCCATTGCGCAGCGCGGGAGGGCTTCGCGGCGCGCTTTACGAGGACACCCCTCTTGCGCGTGAACGTCTGACGCGTCTGAAAGCACGCCATCCTATGGCCGCCAATTGCATCTTCGTCGCGCCCAAATCGCGGATTCAATCCCTTTGGGCGGAGGCACTTGGACCGGCGTTGACGCGTCATGCGCGCGAGCATCTTTTGGAAACATCACCACAGTTCAGCGCGAAGACAACGGCGTATCGCTCACAGAAGATGGCACTTTTGGCGCTGACGTTCGTGTTCGTCTCATGGGCGCTAATAGCGCTTCCCAGTATGCTCATCGCGCTCAACGTTATGTTTGCGCTCTTCTACGCTTTCGTCGGCCTTGTACGTCTTGCCTCCGCGTTTACGCCTCTACCGCGCGAGGTACGCTCAAGCTCTCCGCCGCCACGTCTTAGCGATGAGGATCTTCCGATCTATACGGTCCTGGTTCCCCTCTATGACGAGGTAGAGATCGTACCAGAACTCATCGCCGGATTGGTAGGCCTGGACTATCCGGTCGATAAGTTGGACATCATGATCCTGGCTGAGAGTGATGACGCTGCAACGCTCAGCGCGCTTGCAGCACAAATCATGCCGCCGCATATCTCCATCATCAAGGTGCCGCCCTCGCATCCGCGCACCAAGCCTAAGGCGCTCAACTTTGCCCTGCCGTTGGGGCGCGGTTCAATCTTCACCATTTATGATGCCGAAGATAAGCCAGAGCCTGATCAGCTTCGCAAAGCTGTTTGGGCCTTTCGGGAGGCAGATCAACGGCCCGGCAAACCTTTGGGGTGCGTTCAAGCGGCACTGACCATCACCAATTCTGAGCGTAGCTTCTTCACCCGGCACTTTGCCTTTGAGTACATGGCGCTGTTCGACGCCCTTCTACCAGCCCTATCGCAGCTCGACCTGCCCATTCCATTGGGCGGAACATCCAACCATTTCCGCCGCGATGCATTGGTCGCATGTGGGGGTTGGGACCCGTATAATGTTACAGAGGATGCTGATCTTGGCATTCGCTTGGCACGGCTTGGCTATCGCACCCAGATGATTGCTTCATCCACCCGCGAGTTCGCGCCCGTGCGTTTCCTGCCCTGGCTGCGGCAACGGTCGCGTTGGTTCAAAGGCTGGTGGCAGACATGGCTTGTGCATATGCGCCACCCGTTGGCTCTCGCACAAAGACTGGGATTGGGTGGCTTTCTTACGTTCCAGATGATCATGCTGGGTGTGCTTGTCTCCGTTTTGATTCACCCGTTTTTCTTTGCCTTCACTGTCGCCGCGCTACTTGGAATAGCAGAACCCTTGGTCAAAGCTGATGCAGGCATTATCCAGGCGCTTGCCAGTATCAACGTTGCCAACTTTTTTCTTGGCTATCTAGCGGCTGCGGCGCTCGGGCTGCGTGGCGCTCATCGACGCGGCGTGAAGGGCGTTTTATCGACCCTGGCGACTATTCCAGTTTATTGGCTCTTCCTGTCGCTCGGCGGATTTGTGGCTTTGTGGGAGCTGCGCTGGCGTCCGCATCACTGGCACAAGACACCGCATGACCACGCAAACGTCTAAAGGACCCTGGGACGTGCGGTTGTTAGGTTTCTTCGGCTCTGTGCTTGCAGCACAACCGCTTGAGAGGAACAGAGCGAAGAAAAGCGTGTGGTTGTTACGTTTCTTCGGCTCTGTGCTTGCAGCACAACCGCCTGAGAGGAACAGAGCGAAGAAAAGCGTGCGGTTGTTACGTTTCTTCGGCTCTGTGCTTGCAGCACAACCGCCTGCTGCTCTTTGCGCGCCTTCGCTTCGCTAAAACGCTATGGAGCGGGTGAAGGGAATCGAACCCATGTCTTAAGCTTGGGAAGCTCCTGCTCTACCATTGAGCTACACCCGCGCACCAAATTGGCCGCAACCGGTTTTCCAATTGCAAACTCTGCGCGCAATGACAAGCGGTGCTTGAATCGAGCGCATTAGCCTCCCATAGGATAGCCAGTCACAATCCCCCTATCTGGAGCTGCCGCACCCATGCGCGAGCGCGTTGAAGCCTTCCTCAACAGCAGACCCTTTGAAATCGCCATCACGGCGCTCATCCTCATCAACGCCATCACGCTCGGCCTTGAGACATCCAAGGCCGCGCTGGATGCGGTTGGCCCCTTCTTGCTGTTCATCGACCGCGCGGTGCTTTTGGTGTTCGTCGTGGAGCTCGTCCTGCGCTTCTACGTTTATCGCACCCGCTTTTTCCATGATCCGTGGCGGGTGTTCGATTTCGTCATCGTCAGCATCGCTCTCATGCCGACAACGGGCAGCCTATCCGTGCTGCGCGCGCTACGTATCCTGCGCGTGTTGCGGCTTGTCTCCATGGTGCCGTCGTTGCGGCGCGTTGTGGGCGGGCTGATCGCGGCCTTGCCCGGCATGGGATCAATCACCGTGCTCCTCACCCTCATCTTCTACGTCTTTTCGGTCATCGCCACTAAGCTCTACGGCGTTGGGGAAGGCGCGTGTGAAGCCGTTGAAGGACGATGTGAACAGATGGTCGAGTGGTTTGGAACCCTACCCGCTTCAGCCTACTCGCTCTTTCAGATCATGACGCTTGAAAGCTGGTCGATGGGCATCGTGCGCCCGACGATGGAGGCTTATCCCTTCGCCTGGGCGTTCTTCATTCCGTTCATTTTATGCACCACGTTCACGGTCTTGAACCTGTTCATCGGCATCATCGTCTCCGCGATGCAGTCCGAGCATGAGGCAACCGCGGAGGAGGAACGCGCTGGGCTTTCTGAGCGGCAAGATATCATGCTGGAAGAGCTCAAAGCCCTTCGTGCGGACATCGCTACCTTGAAGGAAAAAGCCTAGGGTCAGGACCCTAACGTCCTTAGAGGTCGCACGTTCGCGAGCGCAAAAGTCTACAACCTTTGCTGAAAGTGCTTAGGCTCGGAAGTGCTTGGAGAGCTTTAGGCCTTGCGCCTGATAGTTTGAGACCCCGCCTGCACCGTAGAGCACAGATGGACGGGCGCGCATGCGCTCATAAACCAGTCGCCCGATCATCTGGCCGTGGCCCACCAGGAACGGCACCTCGCGCGACCGCACTTCCAGAACGGCCCGCGCGCCTGTACCGCCAGCTTCCGGCGCACCAAAGCCCGGATCAAAAAAACCCGCATAGTGCACCCGGAATTCCCCGACAAGCGGATCGAACGGCACCATCTCTGCGGCGTAGTCTGCGGGCACGTGGACCGCCTCGCGTGACACAAGGATGTAAAACGCACCCGGATCGAAGATCATCGAGTCTGTTTCGTCGGCGTAGATCGGCTCCCAAAAGTCGGCGCGTTGGAGAGCTGCTTTCTTGTCAACATTGACGAGGCCACCGGGTCGCTTAGCGCGGTAGCCCACAAGACCGTCCTCATTGCCTTTAAGGTCGATCGAAAGAGCCAGCCCATTGGCAAACTGAGGGGCTGCTCCGACCACCAGTCCGATACGACTGTTGAGGCTTGCAAGTTCCGCGTCGCTCAAGGTCGTGTTGCCGGCACGAAAGCGGATCTGCGACAGGCGCGAGCCTGAGCTGACCAAAACCGGGAAACTCTGCGGCGCGACTTCCAGAAAGAGCTTTCCCGTGTAGCCTGCGGGTATGGCATCGAAGACAGTGCCCCGGTCTGTGATGACGCGGGTGAAGATGTCGAGCCGACCGGTTGAGCTCTTCGGGTTCGTGGCTGCGCTCACCTCCGGTGGCAGCGCGAGCGCTTCATCAAGCTCAACGAGATAGATGCAGCCGGTCTCAAGAACCGCACCAGCTTCCAACGGCATCCTGTGTAGCGCCAACTCATCGAGCCGTTCGAGAACTGTCTTGGTTTCACCAGGAAGGAAGCTTGCCTTGATACGATGCGCGAACTTTCCCAGCCGCAAGTCGAGGCTCGCCGGTTGCACCTGATCGTCATCCAGCTGAACGGTATGCGTGATCACGCCAGCCGCCACCATCGCGTGGATATCGCTGTCGGGAAGAATGCCGTCGCTTGGGCCAAAGGAAGGGAGCGCTGCTGCCATGACAAGACCATGAGCCGCTGGCCCGTCTGGTTGCAAGCAGGCAGGCACGGTCATGCACAAATGGATCGCTTGGTGGCGCGTTAATCGTTCTTTTTAACGGACAAACGTTCGTCTTGACGAACGAAGCGGCTGTGATAGTCGATGAAGAACGACAGCCACCAGCAAAGATACCACCGCCATGAGCGCCTCAAAACCGATAGATGTGACCTCCTACCGTCCGGAAACGGCCTTGGTGCATGGTGGCACGATGCGCTCGGGGTTTGGTGAGACATCAGAAGCGCTCTTTCTCACCCAAAGCTTTATCTACCAGACAGCAGAACAGGCCGAGGCGCGCTTTGCTGGTGAGGATGACGGGTTCATCTATTCGCGCTTCTCCAACCCAACGGTGCGCATGCTGGAAGAGCGGCTTATCGCGCTCGAAGGGAACGGACGGACCAATCTCGATGCGCGGGTCACTGCATCGGGTATGGCCGCCGTCACATCGGCGATGCTGGCGTCTTTATCGGCGGGCGATCATGTGGTCGCTGCCCGTGCGCTCTTTGGCTCATGCCGCTACGTGGTCGAGGAGCTGTTGCCGCGCTTTGGCATTGAGACGACACTCATAGACGGACGTGATCTAAACGCTTGGAAGGGCGCCTGCCGACCCAACACCAAAATCTTCTTCTTGGAGACCCCATCCAACCCCACGTTGGAGGTCATTGATCTGCAAGCCGTGGCCGACATCGCGCACGAGGCTGGCGCGCTTCTCTACGTCGACAATGTCTTCGCAACACCACTCTTCCAACGCCCGATGGAGTACGGCGCGGATGTGGTGATCTACTCCGCCACCAAACACATGGACGGCCAGGGTCGATGCCTGGCTGGCGCAGTTATCGCTCGGGAAGACTGGATTGGAGATTATCTGCACAATTTCATGCGGCAGACCGGGCCGGCGCTATCCCCTTTCAATGCCTGGGTGATCCTCAAGAGCTTGGAGACGTTCTCGCTGCGCGTTGAAGCACAGTCCCGCTGCGCAAACGATCTGGCACAGCGGCTGCAAGACCACTCCAAGGTCGTGCGGGTGTTCTATCCGCATCTTGACACCCACCCCGACTACGCCGTTGCAAGCCGACAAATGCGCGAGGGCGGTACACTGATCGCCTTTGAAATGGATGGGGACAAACAGGCGACGTTCGAGGCGCTCAATCGGCTGAACATCATCAAGATTTCAAACAATCTAGGCGACGCAAAGAGCCTGATCACTCACCCATCCACGACGACGCATCAGCGGATCGACGAGGACGAGCGGCTGGCACTGGGTATCCGACCGAACCTGGTGCGCCTCTCCGTCGGGTTGGAGCATGTGGACGATCTCTGGCGAGACCTCGACCAAGCGCTTTGATCACAGGCGCTTTGACAGCGGTCGCTTCACTCGTCTGATTTTGGTCCCTCACCGGGCACAAAGGTCTGCCATGCCATGAGGATGCGCGCGATGGCGGTGACCATCACGACCGCGCCATACACGTAAGCGATCCACGGGAACCAAGCGGGCACAAGGCAGGCGAGCACAAAGATCGCAATCGTCTCTGTCCCCTCGGCCAAACCACCGGTGAAGTAGAGCGACTTTGACCCGCGCCGGTCCGTCGATAAACCGTGTTTCTCGGCGAGGATCGCATACCCTAAAAACGAACCACCATTGATGTAGAAGGTGAACAGAAGCACGCAGGCGGCAACGGCATTGGCAGAGGGGTCGGCCATAGCGAACCCCACGGGGATTGCGGCGTAGAACCCATAATCGCAAACGATATCGAGATAGCCACCACGGTCGGTCTTTTGCGTTGCCCGCGCCACCGCGCCGTCCAAACCGTCCGCTAGACGGCTGCCGACAACGAGCGCAAGTCCTAAAAGATAGCTTTCAAAAGCAATCGCCGCGCCTGCTCCAAGACCGACCACCAGCCCGATGAGCGTGATGTGGTCTGCCGTCAGTCCAACGCGTGCAATGCCCCGTCCAATGGCGTTGAGCGGTGGGTCGATGATGGTGCGCATATAGCCGTCAAGCATGGTTCGTCACTCTCCAGACGAGACGCAGGTGTCGTGCGGATTGCGGTATGGCGTTGCTGTGCACTGCGCAAGCGCGGTCGTCGCCATTTCCGCCGGATGTGAACAGGCGTGACAGGCACCGTCCTGTGTGGGACACTGCCCAGAAGCTAGATCAGCAAACCGGCAAGCGCATGTATCAGGCGGTGACACGCAACATCCAAGTGACAGTGGAACCGCAGTTCCTTCCCGACGAATCCGACGCTGACTCGGGGCGTTTCTTCTTCGCCTACTCCGTTGAGATCGCCAATTTGAGCGGTGCAATCGTTCAAGTGCGCACCCGCCATTGGACAATCACAGATGGGCTGGGGCGCGTGCAGGAGGTGAATGGGCCTGGCGTTGTTGGAGAGGAGCCGATCTTGCACCCGGGCGAAAGCTATCGCTACACCTCGGGTTGCCCGCTAGAGACGCCCACCGGCATCATGGTCGGCAAGTATGGCGTCGAGACGCTTGAGGGCTCAAAGTTCCTCATCGATATTCCCGCCTTCTCGCTCGACGCGCCGTTCTACGATCGCACCCTTAACTAGAGCCTATCTTCCCCGACCAATGATCCAACTGGGACCGATATTCCTTGTTATCGGCGCGCTGCTGGCGACGCTTGGTGCGACTATGATGATCCCGGCGCTGGCTGATCTAGCTGCTGGGAACAGCGACTGGATGGTCTTCGCAGCCAGTTCCATCATCACAACGATGGTGGGCCTTGGGATGTCGCAGTCCGGGCGCGGGCGACCGGCGGCGCTTTCCTCGCGCCAAGCGATCCTCATGACCGTCGGTGCCTGGACGGTTCTGCCTGCTTTTGCGGCGCTGCCGCTCCTTTGGTCGGGATCTACAACCAGCTACACGGATGCATTCTTTGAGGCGATGAGCGGCATCACCACGACGGGCGCTACTGTGATCAGTGGCCTCAACGACCAGCCTCCCGGCGTGCTTCTCTGGCGCTCGATGCTGCAGTGGCTTGGCGGGCTCGGTGTGGTCGTGATGGCCGTTGCGATCATGCCGATGCTGCGGGTCGGCGGGATGCAGCTCTTTAAAACCGAAGCGTTTGACACGCCGGACAAAATTCTGCCTCGCGCAACCCAGATCTCAGGGTCTTTGATTGCCGTCTTCACCGTCATGACGTTTCTGTGCGCGATGGCCTACGCCGCCGCTGGAATGTCCACGTTCGATGCGATCAACCACGCGATGACAACGGTCGCCACAGGCGGCTACTCGACCCATGATGAGTCCATTGGGTTCTTTCAATCGGGCACGATCGAGCTTATCGCCATCCTCTTCATGATCTTGGGCTCTCTGCCATTCCTTCTCTACGTGCAGGCGCTTCAGGGGCGGCCCATGGGCCTTATCAAAGATAGCCAAGTGCATGTCTTTTTCATTCTCGCACTCGCCTTCAGCTTCACTGTTGCCGTCGCCCTTGATCCGCTGACCGCCGAGCGCGGGGCGCTCGCGGACCTACGCGTTGCGCTGTTCAATGTGGTCTCGATCATGACCGGCACTGGGTACGCCTCCGAGAATTATGGAAACTGGGGGTCGATGCCTGTGATGGTCTTCATGATCATCACGCTTATCGGCGGCTGCGCTGGGTCCACAGCCTGTGGCATGAAGATTTTCCGCGTGCAGGTCGCTTTGAAGACCATGAGCCAGCACATACGGCGACTCGCCTATCCGCACGGCATCTTCGTGATGCGCTACAATGGGCGGCCCATCGAGGACAGCGTTGTGTCCGCCGTGATGAGCTTCATCTTTCTCTACTTCCTTATCATCGCCCTTTTGGCAGTGGCGCTGATGGCGATGGACCTGGATGCCATGACCGCGTTTTCTGCTGCCGCGACGGCTGTGGCCAATGTCGGTCCAGGCCTTGGTGAAATCATTGGACCGACAGGTAACTTCGCAAGCCTGCCCGCGCTCGCCAAATGGCTTCTATCGATCGCGATGTTGGTCGGTAGGCTGGAGCTTTTCACAGTGCTTGTTCTGGTCTTGCCGCGTTTCTGGCAACGCTGAAAGACATCACTCGGCAGGCACAATGGATGGCGCGTCTGGAATCGGCTCATCTGCCAGCTTGCGACCGAACAGCCCCTTCAAGATGATTCCGATATCATCGCCCACCTTCAAAAGGGCGGGCACCAACACCAAAACGAAGAGCGTGGCTGATGCCAGGCCAAAAGTGATGGTGATGATGATCGGCAGAAGGAACTGCGCCTGTTGCGAGGTCTCAAAGAGGAGCGGAGATAAACCGCCAACAGTTGTGAGGGATGTCAGAAGGATGGCGCGGAACCGGTCCTGCGTTGCCTGTACGGCTGCCGCGGCTACATCCAGACCTTCTTTCAGCCGGTCCTCAAATCGCGACACCAGAATGATCGAGTTGTTGACCAGAATACCGGCAAGGCCCAACAAACCAATCATTGACAGGATGGTCAGCTGGAAGCCCATCAGCCAGTGACCGAGGATCGCCCCAACCACGCCGAACGGGATGATGGTCATGACCACGATGGGACGCCAATAGCTCGCAAACACCCAGGCTAGCACAATGTACATGACGCCAAGGGCTATGATGCCGCCGACTTGAAGGTCGCCAAACGCATCCGCGCGTTCTTCGGCACGACCGGAAAACTCAAACTCCACGCCATAGGTGCCCGCGATGCGTTGTAGCTCGCCGTCGCGCAGGGAAGCTTCGATCTCAGTATTCGTGATCACTTCCGGGTTCACGTCTGCGGTCACGGACACTGATGTCCGGCCATCACGGCGTAAGATCACCGAGAAGCCCTGCCGATCTTGAAGATGCACCACTTCGGTCAACGGCACATAGACCCCAGCAGGCGAGCGAAGCTCCAACGCCCGCAAAGCGCTCGCACCGCCCTCACCCATCGACTGGCGGACAACAATGTCCACCTCTTCATCGGGGAAGGCCAGGCTGCGCGCGGTCCGTCCTCCGACCGCATCGCGGGTCTGACGACCAACATCATCAAGGGTGAAGCCGAGCGCTTCGCCACGCTCAGTGAGCGTCATGACGATCTCAGGTTTGCCGTAGGGCAAATCATCATCAACGCCAGAGACGCCCGGCAGGCCGGACAGCAGCTCTTGCAAATCGGCCGACGCAGCTTTGAGCGTATCGGCGTCATTGCCAAGGAGACGAATATCAAGATCGCGCCCAGGAGGACCACCGCGTCGCTCAAAGATCGCCACGCGATCCACACCAGGCAAATCCGGCAGCGCCCGGCGCCACGCGCGGACAACATCCGGTGTGCGGATCGAGCGCTCTTCCGATGTGGTCAGTTCCACGTCGATGGACGCGAAATTGTCGCCGCGATTGCGCCCGGACGAACCGTATGTGGAGTAGGTGGACCGGATGACCGTGTCCTCATTGGGCAGTTCTGCTGTAATTTGGGCATCGGCTGCAAAAAGGGCCGCATCGACCTGTTCAAGAACGGCAAGCGCATCGGCTTCCGATACACCCGGGGTGAAGTTGATGCTGGCACTGATGCTTTCGGCTTCCGGTGACGGGAAGAAGACAAAGCCTACATGGTTGCCGCGCACCACGCCGCTGATGCCGATCAAGGTTGCCACGGCGAAAGCCACGGTCACGTACCGCCAGGATACGGCCGTTTTGACAACCGCACGAAACGGCTGGTCGCGGAACCATTCAAACCCGCGATCGAACCCGGTTCTGAGCACGCCTTTGTGCGACAAACGTTCAGCGGCTGTCATGCGGTTTGCTTTGCCCTCGCCGCGCAATCGCAGCAGCTCAAGCCCGAGCGCCAAAGCGAATGCCATAACCGCCAAAAGGGTGGGAAGCGCCGGCGTTTCAGCAATCGGGTGGGCCTGGATGGCGCGCGCAATGTCACCCAAACCGACGGCATCGACGATAGCAGGCTGGTAGAGCACCAACACCATCGGTGCGGCCAGTAGAAGCGCGGTAAGGATGAGCCGTGTCCAGCTAAGGCCCTTGCGCGCGGGTGCCCCAAGCGAATGCGCCAGGTGCGCAGGCAGAACAAAAAACACCTCCAAGAGGCTTGCGATCAAAACGCAGATCACCACGATCGGCAGCGCCATCATGATCTGACCGATGGTGGAGCCAATGAGCAGGATCGGCGCAAACGCAGCTGCCGTCGTTAACATGGCTGCGATGACGGGAAGCATCATGCGGCGGGCGCCGTTTTCGGCTGCTGCGTAGGGCTCATCACCCATGCTCAGACGGGTCGCGGTATGTTCGCCCACCACTATGGCATCATCGACGATGATCCCAAGCGTCATGATGAGCGCGAGAAGCGAGATCATGTTGATCGAACCGCCGAAGACGTAGAGGAGCCCCAAGGTGGCCATCAGCGCTGTCGGGATACCGACGGCGACCCAAAACGCGATGCGTAGATTGAGGAAGACAAAGAGGATCGTCACGACGACGATAAGGCCCGTCAGGCCATTGCTGACCAAGATGCCGATGCGTTGCTCCACGGCCGTGGACGAGAGGTTGTAAATCTCCATAGACAGTGACTGCGGGTATTCCGCTGCCGCCAATTGGACCGTATTGGTCAGGGCGTTGGCGACATCCAGCACATCATCGGTGGAGGCGCGAAACACATCGAGTTGGATGGCCCGTTCGCCTGATACAAACCCTTGCGCCTGGCTGCTGTCGTTGGTCTGGCGCAGGTCGGCAATGTCACGCAGTTCTATGCGCTCGCCGGTTGCCTCACCGCGCACGACGATGCGCCCGAGATCATCAACGCGCTCAGCGGCACTCAAGGTGCGGATTTGCCGTTCCAGCGTACCATCGAGATTGCCAGACGGCAGATCACGACTGTTTTCAGAAATGCGTTGCGCGATATCACCGACGGTGAAGTCGAGCCGACGCAGCGTTGCCGCGTTGATCGATATTTCAAATTCCGTGTCGCGCAAGCCGTTGAAATCGACACTGTCAACGCCAGCGTCAATGAGCTGATCGCGCAGATCCCGCGCATAGCTTTTGAGCGCCTCTTCGGAGAACGGCCCAGAGATCGCAACGCTCCCCACACGATCAGAGAAAGCACTGGTGGTGAGCGTCGGATTGTCCGAACCTTCCGGAAGCAAGCTTATACCCGCTAAAGCCTGTTCAACATCGGCGCGAGCCTCGATCATGTCGGTATCGTCGGTGAATTCGAGCGTAACCGAGCCGGATCCCTCGCGTCCCGAGGACGTCACCTCATCCACCCCGGTGATGAAGCGTACTTCTGGTTCAATCACCTCAAGGATATTGGATTCCACATCTTCGGCGCTCGCGCCGGACCAGACGACATTGATGGTGATCGACTTCTGCTCAATGTCCGGGAAGAACTGTGTGTTGAGGTTGGCGAGCCCATACAGACCGGCCAACACCATCAAAGCCATCACGAGGTTTGCAGCGTTCGGATGCCGGGTGAAGAGGCGTATTGCGCCGCCAAGCCCGTCTGTTGGTACAGCGGGAAAGCGCCGAGGTAAGAGTGGCGCCGGGCCGTTTTGATCAGCCATCGGCGCGCTCCGCAGCCTCAGCACTGCGCTCAACCCGGCGCACAGAAACGCCATCGCCCGCATCAGTCATGCGGCTGGTAACAACTTCAGCGCCGTCAAGCGAGTTTCCGTCGGCAGCACGTATCAGAACATGGGATCCGTCCCACGCTACAAACTCTACATCGCGGCGCACGAGGCGGTCGTCCACAACGGTGAAGATATGGTCGTTGTTGTAGACAGCCGTCTCCGGCAGTCGCGCGGTGCGCTCAAACGCCTGATCATCCAGCGTCACTGACACGAAGGCGCCGGGGCGCAGATTGGGTACGTCGGCAGCGTCGAGGCGTCCAAAGAGAGTGACCCCGCCCGTTGCCGCAGATATGTCCGCATCCAGCCGCTCAATCGAGCCTTGCAGAAGCAGTTCTTCGCCCCCGGTTGACCAGGCCACCGTGATAGGACGACCGACCAGCGGCTCGTCTTCGCCAGCGAGGCGGCCAAACTGGCTGTCCGACAAGGTGAAGCGGACATTGAGCGCTGTATCGTCAAACAGTGTCGCGACCGCGTCGTTGACAGAGATGAGCCGCCCGATCTCAACGTTTTCGGTGCGAATGATTCCCGTGAAGGGCGCGCGCAAAACCGTGCGCTCCACATCGCGTTCGGCTTGGCTAACCCGCCATTCCAGACGTGGGATAGCAGCTTGTTGCTGCGCCAACCGCGCCTCTTCAATAGCAAGGTTGGCCTCACGTTGTTCCACCGATTGAAGGCGCTGCGAAACGGTCAGCTCGCGTACTTCCACATCCCGGTCGGTCAGCGCGCCGGTACCAGCCAGTTGCTGTGCGCGGGTAAGATCACGCTCAGCCAAGCCCACTTGCTCTTGCGCGCGAACAATCTGATCGCGCTCCAAACCAAGCCGCGCCTGGGACTCCGCGAGGCGTGCTTCAGCCTCAGCAAGGTTTGCCTGCGCCTCGACAAGTGCGCCCTCAAACGAAAAACGGTCGATCTCCACCAGCGCCTCACCCTCTAGGATGCGGCGGCCCGCCTCCAAGGACGGATGAACGGCGGTGATCTCGCCGCCGACAAGCGCGCGCAAATCGACAAGACGTCCAGCGACCACTTCACCGAATACGCCAATGGCCGGATTGTGTGTGGTTACCTGCGCGGTGGCCGTAAAGACCGGGATCTGTCGTTCGATTGAAGGGCGTTGCGGCGCTTCAGGACGGTTGTCGATGAGCTGCCGCATCGTTGTGACGCCGCCTGTAACAATGGCTATGGCCAAAACAGACGAGATGACGAATTTACTCGCCGTCCATGCGATCGAGTGCTTTTCGCGACTTGGCGCTTCTTGTGTTTGTTCTAGGTCTGTTTGGCCAACAGTGTGGTCGGGGTTCAGCATGGGGGGTCCAGCTCAGATGATCGGGGTCACTTATATCCCTTAAGGAAAAGCGCAGTGTGCCGCTGATTGTGCGGCGGATCGCAGCCATCCCTCACTATACGTAGGGTATCGTGGCACGGATGCACCGGCACTTTGTGTTAAATCTTGGTCATGTAGCAAAAAATACGCTCACCCTGGTGAGGCGAGCGCGCTTTTTCATTGATACCGAAGTGCTTTAGGGTCCATCCTCAATCACGAGGGCGTTTTGATGGGAGCGCATTGGTGCGCCGACAAGGCGTAAACCGCAAGAAACCCATAGTCCTTGGCTCTCGCCTTGAGGGCCAACCGCTCTTTGGTTTTCGAGGATTTGCAACGCGGCTCGGCGCGCCAAGACACTCCACTGTACCAAGACGCCCCACCGCATAGCGGCGCTGTTAAACGGCCCGCTGGCTGCGTCAAAGCTTTTGACCGTAGCCAAGCTATGCTCTGCAAGCATTTCCTTGCCATCAGGCCGTTTTCCTAGCGTCAAACCATCCTCATGATTGAGTATGGACCCTAAGCAACGAACTCGAACGTCTGCGGATCGAAGCGATACGTCTTGGAGCAAAACTCGCACGTTACTTCTATCGCACCGTTGATGATCATCTCGGGCGTTGGGTCATCACCAAACGTCTTCACCGTGGAGCGAACGTGATCCACCGAGCAGCTGCAGCGCTCTTCAACCGGCATGCCTTCAAAAACGCGCACACCGCGCTCATGGAAGAGCCGGTAGAGAAGCTGATCGATCCCAAGCGTCGGGTCGACCAGTTCCGCTGCCTCGATGGTTCCAATCAAGGCTTCCGCTTCGCGCCAGTGATCGGGGCTGTCGTCGGTCTGTGGCCCATCGTCTTCTCTGGCATTTGGATCATCGCCCGGATGCAGATCACGGATCGGCAGTTTGGAGGTGTCACGCGGTAGATACTGGGCCAGAAAGCCTCCAGCGCGCCACTTTGCCCGTCCGCCGTCCCCACGTTCGATCGTCTGCGCGACAGCGAGGCGAACCAACGTCGGAATCTGTTCCGACTGGAGGAAGTAGGCCTGCGCCATCGCCTCCAGGCTTTCGCCTTCCATGGCCACGACGCCCTGGTAGCGGTTCATGTGCTGACCCTGATCGACGGTCAGCGCCAGATGACCATGCCCCAAGAGCTGCGCTGGTGAAGCTTCACCAGCATCGACGGCCACCTTCAAGCGATCCTCGTCGAACCGAGCCATGGCCCGTACCGCATCGGGCGTTTGAAAATCGACCACCAACAACGACACCGGGCCATCGCCTTGCGCCTGAACAATGAAGCGCCCATCGAACTTCAGGGATGTACCAAGAAGCAAAGTGAGCGCGACCATCTCCGCCAATAGGCGAGAGACGGGCTCAGGATAGTTGTGCCGGTCAAGGATGGTGTTAATCGCGGGGCCAAGGCGAATAACGCGGCCACGCACGTCAAGCTCTTCCACGGCAAACGGCATAACATGATCGTCAACGCTTGCGTGGAAGCTTTCAGGAGCACGGGAGCTCGCCGTCTCGATGGACATCGGGCTAGCGTCGCTCCCACCTTGAAGAGGAGGGTTCGCGGTCATGGGACTCTCGCAACGATTGGATTGAAGGGTAGCAAAGTGGAGCGGGGACGAAGGATGCAACTGATAGCGCCATTCATCCCCGCGTTGCTTGCAAAGATAGGTCGAAAAACCGCAATTCCAAGATGTCTATGGTATCGCGCTTTTGAGGCTTACTCCGTCAAACCGAAGCACCAGGCAATGACACCCTTCTGGGCATGCAGCCGGTTTTCTGCCTCGTCAAAGATGACCGACTGAGGACCGTCGATGACGCTCACCGTCACCTCTTCATCTCGGTGAGCCGGTAGGCAATGCATGAAGAGCGCATCAGGCTTGGCACGCGCCATCATCGTGTCGTTCACTTGGTAGGGCCGCAGTAGATTGTGGCGGCGTTCGGCCTGATCATCCCCCATAGAGACCCAGGTATCGGTGATGATGAGATCAGCACCTTCGGCGGCGGCAAGCGCATCGGTGTGTACTTCCACCTTGGCGCCGGCGTCACGGGCTGCTTTGAGGCGCGCATCCTCCATCTGGAGCTCCGGCGGGCTTGCGATGACGATGGTCATGTCGATGATGGCGGCCGCGTGAAGCCAACTGTAAAGCACGTTGTTGACGTCGCCTGACCAGACGACGCGCTTGCCCTGGAGCGAGCCACGATGCTCCTCATAGGTCATCATATCGGCCATGACCTGGCATGGGTGCGACTGTTTGGTGAGCCCGTTGATCACCGGAACGCTTGCATGCTCGGCCAGCTCCACCAGCATATCATGATCGAGCGTGCGGATCATGATCGCATCCACCATGCGGGATAGGACAAGGGCCGTGTCGGCGACGCTCTCACGCTTGCCGAGCTGGATCTCTTGGCCAGTGATCATAAGCGTTTCGCCGCCCAGTTGGCGCATACCGACGTCGAAGGACACACGGGTGCGCAAAGATGGCTGTTCAAACACCATCGCGAGCACCTTGCCTTCAAGCGGGCGGGATATCTCTCCAGCCTTGATCGCCTTCTTGCGAGCATGGCTGTCAGCGAGAATACCCAAGACGGTGTCGCTGGAAACAACGTCAATATCGAGAAAATGCCGGGTCATGCGGGTGTCGCCCGTTCTGTTGGATGATCTGAGATTGATGGTCGAAGAGTGAGAGAAAGACAGAGGCAGCTCTTAAGCGTCGCCATCCTCTATCTCGTCGTGTTCTGTCTCCTCGTGGCCCTGCTGTAGGAAACGCGCCGCAGCTTCAAGCGCGTCCATAGCGTAGGCGATGTCACTTGGAGTAACTATCAGAGGCGGTATGACACGCACCACATTGTCTCCGGCTGCGACCAGCAACAGATGCTGCTCACGCGCCGCCGTCACCACATCACCGACCGGCACCTTGCATTTGAGTCCGAGCAGGAGACCCTCACCTCGGACGTCTTCAAACAGATCCGGGAAGAGATCGAGCAGTGCGCCAAGGCTCTGTTTCAGATGACCGCCCTGATCGCGCACATGATCCATAAAACCATCTTCGAGCATGACGTCGAGAACGGCGTTGCCTGCCGCCATCGCCATAGGGTTGCCGCCATAGGTCGTGCCATGGGTGCCCGGAACCATTGCCGCCGCGATCTCCTCGCGTGCCAAGCAGGCACCGAGAGGAAAGCCGCCGCCGATGCCTTTAGCCACCGCCATGATATCGGGTTCAATGCCGATCCGTTCGTGGGCAAAAAGATGGCCGGTGCGGCCCATTCCGCACTGCACCTCATCTAAGATCAGAAGCACTCCTTGTTCGTCACACGCTTCACGCAGACCGCGCAGACACTGGTCGGGAACGGGGCGGACACCGCCTTCGCCCTGAATTGGCTCGATAAGCACAGCAGCACAGTCTGGCGCGGCAAGCGCAGCATCCAGCGCATCTTGATCACCAAAGGGAAGGTTGAGAAAGCCGGCAGCGACGGGGCCGAAACCTTCCAGATAAGATGGGTTGCCACCCGCCGCGATGGTTGCAAGTGTGCGACCGTGAAACGCGCCTTGAAAGGTGATGATCGTGCTGCGCTCGGCATGACCCTGACTGTACTGGTAGCGCCGCGCCGTCTTGATCGCGCACTCCAATGCCTCAGCACCTGAGTTGGTGAAGAACACTTTATCGGCAAACGTGGCATCACAAAGCCGCTGCGCCAATCTGCGTCCGCCATCAATCTGAAACAGATTAGACGTATGCCACAACTTACCCGCTTGCTCTTGGACAGCGGCTACCAGGTGTGGATGAGCATGGCCAAGCGCCGTGACTGCGATACCGGACGTGAAGTCCATAAACCGGTTGTCATCTTCATCGAACAGCCAGACGCCTTCACCGCGAACAAAGGTTTGCGGCGCTCGGTTGTAGGTGACAAACAGTGGCTCTTGGTTTGCAACAGTGCCTTGGTTTGGCTGCTGTGGTGTCGGGGCCGTCTCAGCAGCTTCTTTTTGCGTATCCAAGACTGGCTGGGGCTGCATCATCATCAGCTCTATGAGGTTGGGCCACTAAGGCCTTTACGATCACAATGGCGTTCAAGAAGAGCGCTTACTAGCGCGCTTGGCAGAGAAAGATAAGCAGGTGCCAGCCTCTAAATCGGGTTTTTTGCCGCACGTCAAAGGCTCCAAAGCCGGAACAGGTCCCCTCTCTAGAACACCTTCGGCGGCAATATGCACCCTAGGTAGCATTTTTTGGTTTCATTCCGTGGATTTCTAAGCCCTTCAAAGGACTCAGGAAACCCACAGACAAACCGGTTTTCGGCGCAGTTGTACACCTGTTTTTTCTCGCCGACTCTTGTCACCGATTCAACCGGTAGTGTAGCAATAGCTAATCTGACCACGAGATGTGGTGGTTGTATTTCTATTGGGAGCTGGGAGCGTTGTAGCGCGCCTGACTGCTGCGCAGTTCTGGCGAGTTGTAGGGAGAGGATTCACTCAATTTGGGTGCCTAAACTTCCAGATGCAGCGTCGACAGCACGCGAATGCGCCTTATGTGATGGTTTAATCCCTGCGGGCGGCAAGGTTGGGGCAACGGCGGTGCACACTAAGGTGCAACGTCACTGAGGAGGTAAAGTCGATGGCTTGGACAGATGAGCGTGTCGAGACCCTTAAGACAATGTGGCTGGCCGGATCGAGCGCGAGCCAAATCGCCGCAACGCTTGGCGATGTGACGCGTAACGCGGTGATTGGCAAAGTTCATCGCTTGGGGCTCTCAGGACGCGGCAAGCCGACATCTACAATTGCTTCGCGTCCGCGAAAGCCCCGCACAACCTCTGCCAAGCCAAGCGGTGGTGGGGCCAGAACGCGGCGCACGACAGCATCAGGGCAGCGCATCAGCACCGGCGCGGTCGCCATGGGTGCCACGGCGCTGAAGGCCGACGCGTTGGCGCTTCCCGACGTTCAGGAGGCGCCGCATACCTATGGGCGGGCGGATCTGGTACTCGTCGGTGAAAGCCCCCAACTGTCGATCCAAGAGCTGAAGGAAGACACGTGCCGCTGGCCGATTGGCGACCCACTGACGGATGATTTTCATTTTTGCGGGCGAAAGACATCTGACGGTCAACCCTATTGCGATTACCATTGTGGTGTCGCCTTTCAGGCGCCCAATGATCGACGCAAACGATCGTAGATAAACGCCACCCATGGTCGTGCGGGGCTGTGTGACCGCAGCGTGGAGCTAAAGTAGCCCTTAAGGGTCTCTCTTTATTGCATCACTCAGCTCGAGCGAGCGGCGGGGCGCGCCATCATATCCTTGCGATCAACTCCGTTTTCCTTGAAGCGATCATCAAAGGCGTAGCCCGCGCCGCGTACGGTGCGGATCGGGTCTTTCGCCCGGCCCTTATTGATCGCTTTGCGTAGCCTACCAATGTGCACATCCACCGTGCGATCATCGACATAAACATCATGACCCCACACGCCGTTGAGCAGTTGCTCTCGCGAAAAAACCCGACCGGGCGAGCGCATTAAAAACTCCAGGAGACGGAACTCGGTCGGCCCGAGGTGGATTTCACGATCCTGACGGCGCACGCGGTGCGTTTCGCGATCAAGTTCAATATCGCCCACACTGAGCGCGTTGGTCACAAGCTCAGGTTTGGCGCGTCGCAGGATCGCATTTATGCGTGCGGTAAGTTCGGGGATAGAAAAGGGTTTGACGACATAGTCGTCGGCGCCCGTCGACAGGCCCCGCACACGCTCACCTTCCTCACCGCGCGCGGTGAGCATAATGATCGGGATGGAGCTCGTCTCGCTGCGTGTGCGAACCCGACGGCATAGCTCGATGCCCGATATGCCTGGTAGCATCCAGTCCAGCAAGATTAGATCGAAACTGCGCTCTTGCAGACGCGTTTCAGCTTCGTCGCCTCGGGTTGCCACGTGCACATCATAGCCAGAGGCCTGAAGGTTGTAGGTAAGTAGCTCCACCAAGGGTGCTTCATCTTCAACAACAAGAATGCTGGGCTGCACGGGCTTATCCGCTTGCTAATGCTGCTGGTCGGTTGCAGATCGGTGAACGCCAAGCTCGTCCGTCTTGGGCCGTTCATCGGCGATCATTTCACCGGTGCGGGTGTAGATCGCACGCTCGGCAATGTTGGTGGCGTGGTCGCCGATGCGCTCCAAATTCTTGGCGCAGAACAGAAGATGCGTGCATGGCGAGATGTTGCGCGGATCTTCCATCATGTAGGTCAGAAGCTCCCGAAACAACGAGGTGTAGAGCGCATCAACCTCGCTATCGCTGCGCCAAATCTCTCGTGCTTTGGCGATGTCGCGCTCCACGAAAGCTTCAATCGAGGCTTTCAACTGTCCCAAAACCAGATGGGACAAGCTATCAACACCGTGGGCAAGTTTGCGCTGGTGAAAGGTGCCATCAATGATAAGCGTGCGTTTGCTGATGTTTTTGGCCAGATCCCCAATGCGTTCCAGATCCTGGGACACGCGCATGGTGGACACGATCATGCGCAAATCGTCGCCCATAGGCTGACGCCTCGCGATCAGCGCAACCGCTGAACCTTCAATCTCGCGATCCGACGTATCAACCTTGTCATCCTGCGCGATGACCTGCTCGGCCTTTTCAAGATCCCCTGCAAGCAGGGCATCAACGGCACTCTCCACGGAACGTTCAACCCAGCCTGCCATCTCAGCGAGCTTCAAGATGAGGTCGCTCAGGTCGGTATCGAAGGCTGTGACAATATGTTTGTTCATGGGTTTTGCGATCTATCGCGCGACAGAGCGCGAGCGATCATCTTTCAAGTTGAGCACATGGAGTGCATGAGCTGTGGGATGAGAAGGCTAGCCGAACCGTCCTGTGATGTAATCCTGTGTGCGAGAGTCGCTTGGATTGGTGAAGATCGTATCGGTTGCACCAACTTCTACGAGAATACCCAAATGGAAAAAGGCCGTGCGTTGCGAGACGCGTGCTGCCTGCTGCATGGAGTGGGTGACGATCACCACCGTGAAGTTCTCGCGCAGTTCATCGATCAGCTCTTCGACCTTTGCCGTGGCAATAGGATCGAGCGCCGAGCACGGCTCATCCATCAAAAGCACTTCTGGCGACGTTGCAATGGCGCGAGCGATACACAGACGCTGCTGCTGACCGCCCGATAGCCCCGTTCCGGGTGCGTCAAGGCGATCTTTAACCTCTTCGAACAGGCCGGCCTTTTGAAGGCTGGTGATGACGATCTCTTCAAGGTCTGCCTTTGTGTCGGCCAGCCCGTGGATACGCGGTCCATAGGCAATGTTCTCAAAGATGGACTTCGGAAATGGGTTCGGTTTCTGGAAGATCATGCCGACCCGGGCGCGTAGCTCCACCACATCGATGCTAGGGTCGTAAATGTCCTGGCTGCCGAGCGTTATGTCGCCCTCGATGCGCGCAATGTCGATCGTGTCGTTCATCCGGTTGAGACAGCGCAGAAACGTTGACTTACCACAACCAGATGGGCCGATGAGCGCGGTTACTTGGCGATCGCCAATGTCCAGATTGATGTCGAACAGCGCCTGTTTCTCGCCGTAGAAAACATCGACATTTTTGCCCTTCATTTTGACATTTGCGGGCGCTGCGTCGGTGATGGTGGTGCCGCCGGGAGCGACATCACTCGCCATGGCTTTAGCAGCTGAAGTTACAGCAACTGCAGCGGTATCATCCTTGGCAACTGTGGTTGTGGTCGACATAACTCTTCGGGCTCCTAAAGATTAGCTGCCGTTACTTAACTCGTACGATGTGCGGTGAAAAACCCTACCAGCGGCGTTCAAACCGCTTGCGCAAGATCACCGCCAATGCGTTCATCGCAATCAAGAAGGCAAGCAAGACGAGGATGGCTGCAGATGTCTTCTGGCGGAAAAGCGCTTCGGGAAAATCTGCCCACATGAATATCTGAACAGGCATGACGGTTGCAGGATCCAACGGTGTCGTTGGTACGTCGACGATAAAAGCAACCATACCAATCATGAGAAGTGGCGCCGTTTCACCGAGCGCTTGCGCCATGCCGATGATCGTGCCCGTCAAAATGCCAGGCATTGCGAGCGGCAACACATGATGAAGCACAGTTTGCAGTTTGGATGCACCCACGCCTAGGGCACCTTCGCGGATAGAGGGCGGAACCGCTCGAAGTGCGGCGCGCGATGCGATAATGATGGTCGGGAGCGTCATCAAAGCGAGCACCATACCGCCAACAATCGGCGCGGAGCGCGGCATACCGAAGACATTCAAAAAGACTGCGAGACCGAGCAGACCAAAGACGATGGATGGCACCGCAGCGAGGTTGTTGATGTTCACTTCGATGAGCTGCGTCAGCTTATTCTTCGGGGCGAATTCTTCCAGATAGATCGCGGCTGCGACACCCAGCGGAAAGGCCAGCAATAATGTGACAACCATCGTGAAGAACGAACCAACCACTGCACCCCAGATGCCGGCAAGCTCCGCCTCCCGGCTTGCGCCAGAAGTGAAGAACACGGTGTTGATGGTGCGCTCGACTCGATCCTGATCGAGCAGCTGATCTAGATAGATCAGTGATCGGTCGTCGAGTTTCCGATTGCGCTCGGGCAGGACAATCTCACGGATGGACCAATCGCCGGCTGCCGCATCAGCTGTCGACGCGAGCGGAAGGAAGACTTCACCTGCAATCCCCGTCGCGCTGATCCGCGTTGCTTTCACAACGCCGCCATTGATCTCGACAAAGATCGAGGGCAGCTGCGTCGAAAGGACTTCCTCCGCGCCCGCTGTTTGAGACCGCTGTCGCAGATCGGCCAACTCCTCTGTCAGGTTGGTGATGTCGCGATCCAGCGACACGAGACCACGTTCGAGGATTTCAATCTGTTCTTCAAAAAACGCCCGGCGACTCTCCTCGACATTCGGGAGGCGGGTCTGGAAGGATTCAAGATCAAGCTGCGCCCGTTCAATCGAGCGTTCTTTGGCCGATAGCTCGCGTTGAACGCTTTCCGCCTGCTCGCCCAGAAACTCTTTCACGTCGGCCAAAATATCGCGGAAGTCGTTTGCGGTGGACAGGACCTGGATCTCGCCCTCCGTGCCCGTTGGGCTGGCGATACCCGTCGTTTCCAAACGCCGTTCGTCTGAGACCTGATCTTTGAAATAAAGATCAGCCACATCGTCGACAGGCACGGTGAAACTTGTTTGACCCATCATGCCTTCGGGGTCGGCAAGCACAGCCTCCCGCAGCCTGACAGCAGAACCGGTGGAGATGAGCCCCGAGACAGTCCGCTGATCATCGCGGCTTGTGGCGAAAGGATAGAGACTGCGGATGCCATCGCGAAGGATCGCATCGTAGTTCGCGCGGCGCAGAGCGCTCTCGCCTTCATTGTTAGGGTCGAGCGTTTCCTGCGTCAGCTCCACCGGGATCGTCACCTGGTGTGAGATGAAAGCGGGCAACGCCTGACCCACAATGGTCGACATCAAAAGCACAAGGAAGAAGCCGGCAGTTACAACAGCAGCGATGCCGAAGAACTTGAACCGTGCCTCAGCCGCGTAGCGCGCCTTTAGCCTGCGCCGCGCCGCATCGGACGTGTGCAGAGCCGAGCCAGCGTCAATGCCCGGGTTGGCGCCGGCGGGCGGTGTGGTTGCAATATCAGTCATATTGTTCCCGGTACTTTTGAACCACGCGTAGCGCGATGAAATTAAGCGTGAGCGTCACACAGAAGAGGAAGAGGCCGAGGGCGAAGGCCGCAAGCGTCTTGGCAGAGTCGAACTCTTGGTCGCCGACCAGAAGTGTCACGATCTGCACCGTCACGGTGGTCACCGCTTCCAGAGGGTTGATCGTGAGGTTGGCGGCAAGACCGGCTGCCATGACCACGATCATCGTTTCGCCAATGGCGCGTGAAATCGCGAGGATCATCGCCGACACAATGCCCGGAAGTGCGGCTGGTAGAACAACACGGCGGATGGTTTCTGACTTGGTGGACCCAAGCGCCAGCGATCCGTCACGCAGTGACTGGGGTACTGCCGAGATGACATCGTCGGAGAGGGACGACACGAACGGAATAATCATGATGCCCATGACGACACCGGCAGCCAGCGCCGACTCCGAGGAAACATCCAGCCCGAAGCCCTCGCCGGTGTTGCGGATGAAGGGCGCAACAATGAGCGCGGCGAAAAAGCCGTAAACGACCGTGGGGATGCCCGCGAGCACTTCTAGCACGGGTTTTGCAATGGCGCGCACGGGTTTCGAGGCATAATCGGAGAGATAGATTGCGGCGAACAAACCCACCGGACCGGCGACCAGCATCGCGATGAACGTGATGAAGAGCGTTCCGACAATGAGCGGGATCGCACCAAACACTTCCGGGTTCGCATCCACCACTTCTCCAGCGCCAGCGAAAGCCGACTGCGGGCTCCAGTGAAGACCAAACAGGAAGTTATGGATCGGGATCATCGTGAAGAAGCGCAAGCTCTCAAAGATGAGAGAAAGCACAATGCCAACTGTGGTGATGACAGCAACAACCGAACAGGCAATGAGCAGCAGCATCACAGCGCGTTCGACAAAATGGCGTGTACGCTGTTGAGGCAAGATGTTGGCGTAGGCCGAGCGGAAGCCGAAAACAACGAGCGCCACCATAACGACCACCATGGCGATGAGCGAAATGGTCCGCATGTTGGCGTAAATCTCGGCAGCGGCCTCTTTCAGCTCATCTGGAAAGCTTACAATGCCGCCAAAGGCCAAGGCGCGGGCATCGCGCAGGAACGCTTCCTGAGCTGGCAGCGACATGGCGGCCACGTCTTCAGCGAACTGCCCAAGCACCATCATGTCCATGATTGGTCCTTGAGCGATGGACCAAAGGATGAGGACACCGAGCGCAGGCAGCACGGTCATAATGGCAAGGTAGCCACCATGATAACTTGGGCGGGAATGGAGAACCTGCGTGGAGGGCCCTGCCACTTGCCGAGAGCGTTGTGCCCCAATGTACAACGAGGCGACGAACAGCACGACCAAAGCAAGAAAGAGCAGCCAGAACACGCGAACAACCTATCGTGATATGCCGAACATGACGTCGCTCGCGCGATCAGCCATTCCAGCAGAACCACCTCCCAAGGGAGGCGCGATGAAGACGTTGAAAAGGTGACGCAGGCAGTGACCGCCTGCGCCAAAAATCAGACGTAACCGTCTTACACAGACCGCCCTACATGGAGAACGGCGTGAGCGACGTTGCTTCTTCAGCCGCTTCTGCACGTGCAGCAGCGGGAAGCGGGATGAGGCCACGCTCAGCAAGGTAACCTTCGTCGCCCCAAGCAGCTTCAGAAGTGTACTCAGCGATGAACTCTTCCATGCCTGCGATCACACCGACATGCTCAGCCTTTACATAGACGTAGAGCGAGCGCGACACAGGATAGTCACCGGAAGCGATGTTCTCGAACGTTGGATCCACGCCGTCAACGCGAGCGCCTTTCACAACGTCGGTGTTTTCCGCGAGGAAGGAATAACCGAAGATACCAACTGCATCTGAGTTCGCCTGCAGACGCTGAACGATCAAGTTGTCGTTCTCACCAGCGTCGATGTAAGCGCCGTCTTCGCGCAGTTCTTCAAAGATCGCTTCGCAGGTATCACCTTCAAAGCCAGCTTCTTCACAACCTGGCTCCATGACGAGCTCAAGGAACGCGTCGCGGGTACCGGAGGTTGGAGGTGGGCCGAGAACTTCGATGTCAGCTGACGGAAGACCTGGGTCAATGTCAGCCCAAGATGCATTCGGATTATCCATCAACGTGCCGTCTTCGCCTGGGATCTGCTTAGCGAGCGCGAGGAACAGCTGAGCGCGCGTAAGATCAAGGGTTGGCCCCTCGATAGCATCCGCGATAACGATGCCGTCGAAACCAACGCGCATTTCAACTGGCGTCACACCGTTTGCCTGGCAGCTTTCCAGCTCAGACGCCCTCATGCCGCGTGATGCGTTGGTAAAGTCTGGTGTATCAACACCGACGCCTGCGCAGAAGAGGCGCATGCCGCCACCTGTGCCGGTGGATTCAACAACTGGCGTGCCGAAATCGGTCTGCTGACCAAAACGCTCAGCAACAGCCGTGGTAAATGGGAAGACAGTCGATGAGCCAACGACCTGGATCTGGTCGCGAGCTTGGGCCGGAGCGGCCACAATTGCGCCTGCAACGGCAAGCGCGGCAACACTGGCGAAGGTTGCGATTTTCACAATAATTCTCCCTGAATAGAAACTCGGGCAGCAGCGCGAGCAACTCAGCATGAGTTACTTTTTGGGTTCGGCTTCTGCCTGGACAGCGTCGCTACGATAGCGCCACGCCATGTGGGTTCTATGACAGGTATGTTTCAGTCTTGTGACACATTAACTATCTGATTTATCGATTTATTTTCTGATTCTTCGGTAGATTCACGCAAAGCCGACAGATATGGAAGACGGACTCTGAAGGAGGCGCCTTCGCCCGGTTCACTGTCCACCATGAGGCGCCCGCGGTGGCGCGCAACAATGTGTTTGACGATGGCGAGCCCCAGTCCGGTGCCGGTAGCCAGCGGGTTGGTCTCAGTATGCGCCCGGTAGAAACGCTCAGTCAGCCGGGGCAAGTGCTCAGCGGCAATCCCGTCGCCATAGTCTCGAACTTCCAGCTCAACCATGCGCGATCCACCCTCAAGGGCATCCCGCAAGGTTATCTCAACATGGTCGCCGCCCGCTCCATACTTGATGGCGTTTTGCAGAAGATTGATCACAACTTGCCGGAGTTCAGATAGATCACCCTGCACGGTTGCTGGAGAGCTTGAGGGCGTAAAAACAAGCTTCAGATGAGCGTCTTCGGCCGCTGATCCTACCAAGTCGACCGCCTCGCCCACGGTCGTTTGAAGGTCAACGAGATCTGTCGGTTGACGGTGAGCGCGCATCTCGATCCGGTTCAACGACAGTAGATCATCAATCAACGCGCGCATGCGCGTAGCTTGTTGGCTCATAATGTCTAAAAAACGCGCCTGACCCTTTGGGTCTTCGCGGGCCGGACCTTGCAAGGTCTCGATGCAGCCCGTGATAGAGGCCAGCGGCGTACGCAGCTCGTGACTAGCATTGGCCACGAAGTCGGAGCGCATTTGCTCGGTGAGGTGCTCTGCGGTCTGGTCCTCAATGATCAAGAGAACAAAGGGCACCGGCCCCTCGCCATCGGTGCGATCCATCCCGACATGCGAGAGATCGGAACTACCGCTGTAGGAGAAGGGACGCACATGCAGCTTTAAGCGGCGCTCCGAAGGCACTCTTTCAAAGAGGGTGCATGCCCCTTCGCGACCGGCATTCAATGCATCGTCAACGGCCGCTAAGAGATCTGGATCGCGCAGACGAAAGGAAAGCGGATCGCCAGCCTTGCGGAGGTTGAGAAGGTCAGCGGCAGCTTGATTAATCGTCCGGATGACCTGTTTGTCGTCCACCAGCACAACCGGCTGCGGCCAAGATGAAATCATCTGCTCAAAGCTGGGGCGGCGGCTTGGCAATGCGGCATCGCGAGGCTTAGCAGTTTTGGATACCGCCATTGCCTTTGGCGGCGACGCTCCCGCCAAAAGCGCAGCAACGCTCAAGAATGCAAGGGCCAGCGCAGCTTCGGGAAGCGTTAGACGCTGCGAGATGAGAAGCAGAAACGCCAGAACACCCGACGCTGCCACAAACCAACGCGCCCGCCGCAAACGGGCAACCAGGCTGCCAACAACCCATATTGGCATGTCGAGCGATGAGGCTTCATCACTCAGACTCCCGCCGGGTTTTGGATCATGGTCGGAATGGGTGGTCACAGTAGCCTCATTGGCAGCAAGCGTTGGCTCAGGCGTGTCTGTCGCGGGATTTGTCCCGAATCATTTGATGTTTAAGGCATTAATGCGGCCCGTCTACCGTACAGCAGGTGACATGTTCGTGACGCAAAAGCGGGCGTTTTTGGTAAAGATCGACAAGACAGCGCCTTCATGGCTTGCAAAACAGAAGGGTCTTCCATCACGGTGACGCATTCAGCCGACCCCGTTGCTGGCACGCTTTATGACCAAAACTGACTATCCGCCCGACGTCCTCGAAGCGCTCAAGAGCTTTGATATCGATGAACCGGAGTTTCCTGAGCCGCTGGCCAACTATCAGATGCAAGACGGCGAATACCCGTATGCTAAGAAACTGAAACGCGAAAAGTATCGTGAGCGGTTGGAAGCGCTGCAAGTGGAGTTAGTAAAGCTCCAACAGCACCTGGAAACCAAGGCGAAGCGGCTGGTGGTTGTTTTCGAAGGCCGTGATGCCGCCGGTAAGGGCGGCTCGATCTTCAACTATTCGCGTTATCTCAACCCACGCCGCTGCCATGTCTCTGCGCTATCCAAGCCGACCGAAACAGAACGCGGGCAGTGGTACTTCCAGCGCTATACGGCGCATCTGCCAACCGAAGGCGATACGGCACTCTTCGACCGCTCTTGGTACAATCGTGCTGGCGTGGAACCAGTGATGGGGTTTTGCACGCCCGAGCAGAACGAGCGGTTCCTATCAGAGGCGCCCGCCTTCGAGAAAGCGCTCGTTCGCGATGGCGTCGTTCTGGTGAAGTTTTGGCTCAACATTGGCCGGATCACGCAAGTGAAGCGCTTCCACGACAGGCGGCACAGCGCACTGAAACAGTGGAAGTTATCACCCATCGATCTAAAGGCCCTTGCCAAGTGGGATGACTACACTGCGGCGCGCGACACCATGTTGGAACGCACCTCCACTCAAGAGGCACCCTGGACCATCGTGCGCATGAACGATAAACGGCGCGGGCGGCTTGAGATCATCCGGCATGTGCTGACGCTGTTCGACTATGAGGGCCGTGATGATGTAGTCCTGGGAACAGCCGATCCAGCCATCATTGGGCTGACGCCCGCTGACCTTGCAAACGCATAGGAAATCAAGACCCATGACATTTCGCGCAGGCCTCATCGGCTACGGTTTGGGTGGCAAAACGTTCCATGCACCTTTATTGGAAGCCGCCGGCATTGACTTGGTTGCCATTGCTTCGAGCCGCGAGTCAGACATCAAGGCTGATTTCCCAGAAGCCACGCCCCATGCTAACGCCGATGCCCTGCTTACCGACAACTCGCTTGACCTCGTGATTGTCTGTACGCCATCGCAGACCCACAGTGACGTCACCATCAAAGCGCTGGATGCTGGGCACAATGTGGTGGTTGATAAGCCGTTCGCGGCAACGGCAGGCGACGCCGACCGGATGATCGCTGCGGCGGCAAACTCCGGCAAGCTCCTGTCGTGCTTTCAAAACCGACGCTGGGATAGTGACTTTCTCACGATTAAAGATCTTCTGGCGCGAGACACTCTGGGTCAAGTGCATGAGTATCAGGCGAATTTCGAATTCTACAAACCTGATCCGGGCGATGTCTGGCAGAACCGAGACCTACCTGCAGTTGGCATCGAGTATGATCTCGGTACCCATATGATCGACCAGACCGTGCAACTGTTCGGCGTGCCAGAGTGGGTGGAAGGCGACCTGCGCAAGATGCGCCCCGTCAGCCAAGTGCATGATCTGATGACGGTGCGGTTTGGGTATGGCGGCATGCGCGCGACGATGACGGCAAGCTATTTGAGTACCAATCACACACTACGCAGCACCATCCATGGAGCGACTGGATCGTTCCGTAAGTACCATATGGACTGCCAGGAAGCGCAGCTCAAAGGCGGGATGAAGGCAACCGATCCGGCCTTTGGCGTCGAAGATCCATCCAAGTATGGAACACTGACCCAGTTCACGGATGGGGCACTCCAGGACGAGGCTTTGCCGCTCAAAAACGGAGAGCATCACACCTATTACCGGCTTGTCCGCGAGGCGATCCAGGCTGGCACGCCGCCACCGGTCACTGCAGAGGAAGCGCGCACGGTGATCGGGCTCATCGAGACGGCACAAGAGGCAAGCAAGAGAGGCACACGCATCCACCTTTAACGGCGCGCCCCTAGTCCTTAGATCGCCTCTTTAAACCCCTCTTGCATGTACGCTGATCTTCTCTAAACGGCTCATCATGACCCAAGCTCCATCCCCTTTCGCCGACGAGATTGATCGTCGGCGTACCTTCGCCATCATTTCCCACCCAGATGCGGGTAAAACGACGCTGACAGAGAAGATGCTCTTCTTTGGCGGTGCGATTCAGCTGGCTGGCGAAGTTAAAGCAAAGGGCGACCGGCGCCGTACCCGCTCTGACTGGATGGACATTGAGCGCCAGCGTGGCATCTCCGTCATGACATCGGTGATGACGTTCCGGTACGGCAACAATATCTACAACCTCCTCGACACACCGGGGCACGAGGATTTTTCCGAGGACACCTACCGTACCCTTTCGGCGGTCGACAGCGCCATCATGGTCATCGACGCGGCCAAAGGAATTGAGGCACGCACGCGCAAACTGTTCGAGGTCTGCCGCTTGCGGGACATCCCCATTGTCACCTTCGTCAACAAGCTCGACAGGGAAAGTCTACATCCTTTCGAGCTGATGGAAGAAATTGAGAGCACCCTCGCCCTTGATCTCACGCCGTTCAACTGGCCGATCGGCCAGGGCAAGAGTTTTGCTGGTCTCTACGATATGCGTTCCAGCGCGATCCGCAGGCTCGACAATGCGGGCGGTGAGCTTGAGAAGGTGAACGGTCCAGAAGACCCGAAGGTCGCCGATCTGTTCGCTGAACCAGATCAAGAAGCTGGCGTTGAAGACCTGATGCTGGCGCAAGAGGCCTCAAAACCGTTCGATGAGAAAGCCTTCAACGAGGGGCACCTTTCGCCTGTCTTATTCGGGTCCGCGCTGCGCGAGTTCGGTGTGAAGGACCTGATCGACACGCTGGGTGCCGTTGCGCCCACTCCACAAGGTCTTGAGGCCGATGCGCGCACCGTCGATCCGCACGAGCCAAAAATGACGGGATTCGTGTTTAAAATCCAAGCGAACATGGACCCCAACCACCGCGACCGGATCGCGTTCATGCGGGTGTGCTCAGGCAAGCTTGCACGCGGCATGAAAGCCCGCCTCGCCCGCACGGGTAAATCCATCGGACTTCACACGCCGCAATTCTTCTTCGCGCAAGACCGGGCCCTTGCTGATGAAGCCTTTGCCGGCGATGTGGTCGGCATTCCCAATCATGGCACCTTGCGCATCGGTGACACGCTGACTGAGGGTGAGGCGCTGGCCTTTCGCGGCGTGCCCAGCTTTGCGCCGGAAATCTTACGCCGTGTCCGTCTTGAAGACCCGATGAAGGCCAAGAAGATGAAAGAGGCGCTGCAACAGCTCGCCGAAGAGGGCGTGACGCAGGTCTTTACACCCGTCGATGGCTCGCCCGCGCTTGTGGGCGTCGTTGGCGCCTTGCAGCTTGACGTCCTCAAAGACCGGTTGATGGCCGAGTACAAACTGCCTGTTGAGTTTGAACCCGCCCGCTTTTCTCTCGCGCGATGGTTCTTGTGCGAGGATAAGGCAGAAATGGCCAAGTTTGAGACACGACACCGAGCCTCTCTTGCGACCGATCTGGACGGTTCACTGGTCTTTCTTGCCGCGTCGGAATTTGATTTGAGCTATGAGGGTGATCGGTTCCCCGGCGTGAAGTTCATCGACGTCAAAGACTATCAGAGCGAGGGCTTGGCCGCGTAAACGCCAAGATGCCAACACGCAGGGCTTTGCGCATAACACAGGCACAGGCCGGGCCTAGAACGAGACCTGTGCTTGAAACATCGGCTTGTGCGTTGAAGATGCGCGCTCGCACCTGATTTTAACGCTTTGCGAACCCCACAGGCGTACCACTTTTCGTAGCGTTTGTTTTGTCTCGTGCGTAAAGGGTGAGGTGTTGCATGCAGCGAACCGCACCTACTCTTCCAGCCAATGTGACAGCGACGGCATTTTCGGACGCCCAAGCGCGTGTTGTGGAAACCCATGCGATTGTGTGCATGAGCACGACGGACGGTGAGCTTGTTTACGTCAACGAGAAGCTTTGCGATGTATTTGGCTACGCGCCGGATGAATTGATCGGCAGCTACTTTGGTGTGCTTGATGCCGACGTGCATGATGACGCTTTCTTCGAACATCTGCGCAGCGAGGTGAATGCAGGCCGCAGTTGGGTCGGGGAAACCTGCAATCGCACCAGAGACGGCAGGGACATTTGGTTTGAAAACATCGTCGTACCCGTCTTCGGTGATAGTGGTGCGGTGACCCATCACCTGAGCGTGCGAAAAGACATCTCAGAGCGCAAAGGTATCGAGGCGCAGCTTCAAGCCAGTGAGCAGTTTCAGCTCGATGTGGCGAACGTTGCAAAGGTTGGTGGTTGGTCCCTCGATCTTGAAACCAATGCCCTTCATTGGTCAGAAGAAACCAAGCGCATTCATGACGTACAGCAAGGTTACGCGCCTGATGTGAACAAGGCGATCGAATTCTATGCTCCCGAAGCGCGCGCTGCGATCACCAGCGCTATAGAAAAGGGTATCGCCCAAGGCGAAGCTTGGGACCTGGAGTTACCACTGACAACCGCCAAAGGCCGAAACATATGGGTGCGAGCAATCGGCCGTGCGATCTACGAACATGGCAGGCCTAAACGCCTGGTTGGGGGTTTTCAGGAGATCACCGAGCGTAAGCACGACGAAGAGATGATGCGTGAAGAGGTTATGCAGCGTCATGCCGCCGAGCAGCTTTTGCGTGATGTTTTGGATTCCATCCCCGATGCCGTTGCCGCGTACGACGCCGACGACCGGCTCATCATTTGTAACGCAGCCTATCTTGAGACGTACGCAATCTCGGCTGAGGCAATCAAGCCTGGTGCCATGTTCGAAGACATTCTGCGGTACGGCCTTGCTCGCGGTCAGTACGCGGACGTTGAGCCCGACCCTGAGGCTCAAGAGGCATGGCTTGCTGCTCGGCTCAAAGAGCACCGCAATCCGCCTGAACATTTGACGCAAAAACTGCGTGACGGCACATGGCTTCAGGTCCGCGAACGCCGGACAGAGGCTGGCAATATAGTGGGCGCTCGCACCGATGTAACAACGATCAAACGTGCTGAGAACGAGCTTCGCCGCGCGGCTGAATGCGACATGCTTACCGGGCTCCTCAACCGTCACACGTTCAGCCAAAGACTTACCCGAGCGTTGAAGGACGCAGGCAAAGGTCAACCGCTCCACCTGTGTCTCTTCGATCTCGATCACTTCAAACCCATCAACGACAGCTATGGCCATGATGTCGGCGATGAAGTTCTCAAAGCCGTCGCACAGCGCCTCTCTCAAGTCTTGGGACCCGACAATTTTGCTGCGCGCCTTGGTGGGGATGAGTTTGTGTTTGCGCTACTGGGCCACCAGGCTCGCTCGGAAATAGAAGCGAAGCTTGATGCACTCTTTGAGGCTCTGGCGGTCCCAATTGAGACACGCGTCAGCGACCTCAAAGTGAACATGTCTCTGGGTATCGTTGAGGCCACCGACAGCATGACCATCCGCGACCTTATGCATGCCGCCGACCTTGCGCAGTATGAAGCCAAACAAAAGGGACGCGGTCGCTCGTATTGGTTTGATGCTGCCGATGCCGAAAGGGCCTCACAGCAAACTTCGCTTGCAGAACGGTTTGCAAAAGCAATACGCCAGCCCGATGAGTTGATCTTCGCGCTTCAACCCATGGTCGCCTACAACGCATCCCACTCGGCAGAGGCCGGGCCGCTGACGGTGCGCACCTTGATGCTCAGTGCCGAAACGCAGTGGGACTGTGACGGCGTCACATACGGCTCCCAGCACATTGCGCAGATCGCATCAAAGGCCAATGCTAGTGCTGCCCTCTGCCACCGGGTGATGGAAGAAGCTATGGCCCGTCTCGGCGCCGTCGCGATGCGTGGGGCAGAAACCGGGGCCTTATGGCTGACGGCCGACGGCGATCATTTGCGTCTGCGCTCTTTCATCAGCCACTTAGAAACGATCCGGCAGAAATATGAGCTTTCTCCAGAAAGCATCGTTGTGGCGGTTGATGAGGTAACGTTCTCGCAGCGCTCCAGCTCAGCGATCTTCTACACTTTTCAGACCCTCAAAAACCTAGGCTACAGACTTGGCATTGATCGCTTCGGGCTGGGAGGTTTACCACCTACAGACCTTCAAGCGATGGGCATCTCTGTCGTCCGGCTTGACCCAAGTCTCACGGGTAGGCTCGCCGAAGAGACGGCGTCGCCTGAGGAGATAGCCGCTGCCAAAGCGGTCCGCGGTTTATGCCTTATGGCCAAAGCTCTCGACTTGCGCGTCATTGCCAACAATGTCGTGTCAAAGGCGCATGGGGAACTGCTGTTGCAGCATGGCTGTGATGCCTTGCAAGGACCAGGTATTCTTCCGCCCTTGCAGGACAGCGCATCCCTGCTGGACCATTTGGCTGACCACGCCCGGCGTAGGTTAAACGCGCTTCTCCAAGATCGCGACCAGGATGTGCCAGCTCAGTCACAAGGCAAAATCTAGAGCATTTCTCGTGATCTTCGATTCACAAGAAACACTCTAAGTCTTTGTTTTGAAGCGTTTTCGAACCGCAAAACCGCATACACTTTTGCTGAAAACGCTCTAGCTTTTGCTTCATCCACTGCGCAGTTCGGCTGCTTTGAGTGTGTTGCCCATCAGCATGGCGATGGTCATTGGCCCGACCCCGCCTGGAACCGGTGTGATAGCTCCGGCAATCTCTTGGACCGCGTCGAAGTCCACATCACCTACCAGCTGGCTTGTGCCGAGGTTTTTGTCCTCAATGCGATTTATGCCGACATCAATGACCGTTGCTCCCGGCTTCACCCAGTCCGCGCCGATCATCTGCGGTCGACCCACGGCAGCCACCAATACATCAGCGGACCTCGCAACCGCTTGGATATCCCTGGTGCGGCTGTGCGCGATGGTAACGGTTGCATTGGCAGCAAGAAGGAGCTGCGCAATCGGGCGGCCAACAATCGTAGAGCGACCGAGAACCACCGCGTTCAACCCTGATAAATCTGTTCCATGGACCGTGCGGATCATGTGCATGATACCAGCAGGCGTACAGGGTAGAAGCGGCGTATCGATATCGCCCGACGCCAGACGCCCTGCGTTCACTGGATGAAAGCCGTCAACATCCTTGGCTGGATCAATCGCATTCAAAACCAAGGCGCCGTTGATAGCGTCAGGCAGAGGCAGCTGGACTAAAACGCCATCGACGGTGTCATCGTGGTTGAGCGTCTCAATGATATCCAAGAGCGCGGCCTGTGAAATGTCTGCCGGTTGACGCAGCGTGTTGGAGACGAAACCACACTTTGCGGCCATCTTGCCTTTGGATCGGACATAAACCTGGCTAGCCGGATCCTCGCCGACGAGCACGACAGATAGGCCGGGTGCTCGACCCTGTTGTTCGACAAAACGCGCCGAAACCTCGCGAACCGCATCAGTCACACCACGTGCCAGGATTTTTCCGTCAATCAAGGTTGCGGTCACGACAATCCCCCTTGAAGCGCTGTGATGAGACCCCGCGTGGAAGGGTCAAACACTGTTGCGAGCGCTGGATCCTCCAACGCTGGACTAATCTGCTTTGCCAGTTGCTTGCCAAGTTCCACACCCCATTGATCAAAGGCGTTGATGCCCCACAGAACGCTTTCAACGAACACTTTGTGCTCGTACAGCGCGATAAGGCCCCCGAGCGTCTTTGGGTCAAGGCAGTCGTAAAGGATCGTCGTGGATGGTCGGTCACCAGGAAAAGTACGGTGAGGTGCAAGCCGCTCAATCTCATCGGGAGCAACGCCGGCATCCCGCATCTCGGTCCTCGTTTCGTCCAGTGTGCGTCCAATAGCAAGCGCGCGTGTCTGCGCGAGCGCATTGGCGATAAGGTGCTTGTGATGCACCTCAGCACGCCCAGTTGTGTCGATGTCTGCGCTTCGGCATCCAAGAAGGATATCAAGACCAATGACCTCTGTTCCTTGGTGCAAAAGCTGAAAGAAGGAGTGCTGCGCGCCCGTGCCAGGCTCACCAAAGACAAGCATGCCAGTGCTATCTGTCACCGGTGACCCGTCGGCGGTAACACCTTTGCCGTTCGATTCCATATCAAGCTGCTGCAGGTACGCCGGGAACCGCGCAAGCCGCTTTTCATACGGGATCACAGCATGCCCGGCCAACCCCAAACCATTGCGCCGCCAAACGCCGATCAACGCCAAGACAACGGGAAGATTTTCCCCAAGTGGAGCATGGGCAAAATGCTCATCAAGATCGTGAGCGCCCGCGAGAAAGGCTTTGAATCGGTCAACGCCTACCGCAATGGCAAGTGGCAGCCCAATGGCAGACCAAATGGAGTAGCGCCCGCCCACATAGTCCCAAAAGCCGAAAACCCGGGTAGGGTCGATGCCAAAATCAGCTGTCGCATCAAGATTTGTGGACATAGCCGCAAAGTGCTTTCCAACGTCTGCCGCTCCAACGGCCTCCGCCAACCAAGCCCTCACGGTGTGCGCATTGGTTAAAGTCTCCAGTGTTGTGAAGGTTTTGGAGGCAACGAGCACCAGGGTCGTTTTCGGGTCGAGATCGGAGAGAACGTCCCGAGCGTGAGCCCCATCAACATTGGAGATAAAATGGAGCCGCGGTCCATCACAAAAGGGCGTTAGGGCCCGCACAGCCATCGCCGGTCCAAGGTCGGACCCGCCGATCCCAATGTTGACCACATCGGTGAAACGCTCACCATCTGATGAAGCAACCGCTCCAGAGCGCACATCTTTTGCAAAGGCAAGGAACCGATCACGCTCAGCAGCAATTTCGTCGCGAACAGGAGCTGGAGCCCAGCTTCCACCGCGCAAAGCTGTATGGAGGACGGCCCTGCCTTCGGTTACGTTTATCGCTTCACCTGTCAGCATTGCATCGCGCTTGCGCGCCAAATTACGCTCTTCAGCCAAGTCTAGAAGGGCCGACCATGCCTCATCATCAAGCTTCTCCTTGGACCAATCGATGAGGAGACCGCATGCACGTATCGAAAACCGGTCGAAGCGTTCGTGATCGTCACTCAACAATGTTTTGAGATGAAGGCCAGTAAGACGCTCAGCATGAGGAGCGAGCTGCTCATTGAGGGAGGCCTGTAACGCCATGATGTTTTGCCTCTGTTGATTTATCAGATCGTCGCGCGGGTGTTTGCACCGCTCAAAGGCCTTGCGCAATATGTAGAAAGTCATTGCGTACGGGCGACGTCATGCACGATCTATCTTACGTAACGTAAAGTTCTGAGATTTTGGTTTTTTTCACCTTTCTTCACGAGTTTCTAATACTCAAACGGCATAAATTGTGTGTTGGTGGAGGTCTCTGTGACGAATACGGCACTATCCGTATCGCGAAAGCTTGGGCCGCGCGACCTGCTTCGGATCGATGAACTGGAGCCGCTCAGCGCGATCCTTGACCCGTGGATGCAAGGGACCCGCGAAGGGTCTGTCGATGAACTTCTCGAAGCCTTGGGTGACCACGCCGCGCACATCAGTGTCATGCAAGCCTGCAACGAGGGTCCCTTCCTCTGTCGTCACTTTGGTCAAACGCTGGCGATGAATGCCGGTTTCGACATGACTGGCAAGACCAGCTCAGCGTTCGATCCGCAAACACGCGTTCACGTTGAGCAGAGTTTTCGCGCAGCGCTTGACCAAAATGAGGTGCTGACGACAATCATACCCAGCTCGCAAGGCTCGACGATCAACAGCTGGCAGAGGATCATCTTTCCTGTCAAATTAAATGATGGGCCGCATCTGGTTACACTGGTGAAGCCGCTCACTGCTTCGGTTGATGCTGTGCATGCGCGCGAGGATGATGTCGCCGTGTGTGTGGTTCCGTTAAGGCACGCACCAGAGATCGGCGGTTTCAAGCCTGGCACCCATGAGCCGATTAAAAGGTATCTAGGTGACGGCGACTGGGCAGAGATAGAGGCATTCACCCTGTCCGTGCCGATCCCCGGCGAGACCCCCCCGGTCGGCGCACTGGTGGCGACCACCAGCCTTGTGCTCAACACAAACAGCGGCGAGCCCATAAGCCTTCTGATGGACGTCGTGCAGGGGTTCACCACACCTTTTTTGGTCATTTTCAATGCGACCGAGTGGGCGCTAACGAGCAACAAACTCCGCAAAACAAAACATCTTCTCAAAACCAGCTTCCAACTTGGTAAGCTTGGTTCTTGGACAATATTTGGGACAAACGATGCCCGGGTGAGAATGGCTGATGAACTTGTTAGCCTTTATGGTCTTGAACCTGACAAAAAGGGGTTCGTGTCACTCGATAGCGTGCGCGCGCTTTACGATGACGACTTGCGTCGAAGCGCATTCGACGGCCTCAAAGCCTGTTATGAAACCGGAGACAGTTTCGTCGTCGAGGGAGGCATAACCCGTAATGATGGTGAGCGGCGTCAGGTGCGTACGTCAGGCAGCGCCATGCGTGATCAAACCAACCGCATCATCGGCGTCTTCGGTCTGACCCAGGATATTACCGAAGAATTCGCAGTCCAAGCTCAGTTGAAAGAGAGCGAGGAGCGGTTTCGTGACTTTGCAGCAACCGCCAGTGATTGGTGCTGGGAAACGGACGCAGAACATCGCTTCATCGATTTTACTAAGGGGTACGAGAGCCTTGGACTGTCTTTGCGTAGCGCCTATATGGGCAAAACGCGTCGCGAATTGCACCTTGTTGAAGAAGACCGACCAATCATTGAGGAGCACTTCAAGGACCTAGAAGCGCGACGCGAGTTCAGTGATCTCGTCTATCGCTACTGCCCGCCTGAAAAAGACGCGATCATGACGATCAAAGTCTCCGGTAAGCCGCTTTTTGACGCGGGCGGCAAGTTCCTGGGCTATCGCGGGACCGCACGTGACATAACGGCCAGCATGGAAGCGAAGCGGCTTCGTGCGGAGCACCAGGCAGCGCTCAAAGACGCACAATCCATAGCGAAACTTGGGCATTGGAGTGTGAACCTTGGTGCTCGTACCGCCAACTGGTCTCCGGAAATCCTCAAGCTTCTTATGATCGCTGCGCGATACGATTACGAGGACGTGCCTTATTGGAAGCAGATCTTGCGCGGTATCCACCGCAATGACCGCAGGTTGTTGGTGACCGCTTTGCATCAAGCTGCGCGCGGCGAGGTGACAGAACCGGTTGATGTGCGCTTCTTCCAGAGAGACGCCGCAACGCCTCTGTATCTTCGCGTTATCATGCGCAAAAAGACTTCCAAGCCTTGGGAGCCTCAGGAGATCACAGGCGTGGCGCAGGATGTTAGCGCACTCAAGCGAACCCAGGCTGAGCTTGAAAAGCGGACCCAGCACTTGAGCGAAGCGCACGAGATGGGGCGGATCGGCGATTGGTACTTTAATGTCGCAACCAAAAAACTGACCTGGTCAGATAATCTGTACAACCTATTGGGCTACGAACCCGAAGCGCTTGCACCGTCGCTCAAGGCCGTCCGACGGCTGTTAACGCCAAAAGATGGCGACGCTTTCCGTGCGCATCTCAAGGACGTGCTGGCGGGCAAACAGACATCGCGCCTGGATGTTCAAGCACGCCGCGGGGACAGCACGTTTGGCTATTACACGCTTTCTACCCGGTCCGAGTTCGACAGCCGTGGGCGCTTGTCCGGACTTATCGGGACGATCCAAGATATCACTGAGCGCAAGCGCACGGAAAAGCAGCTGCGCAACCTTGCCTATTACGACCCTCTGACGGGCCTGGCCAATCGCTCGCTTTTCTCCCGCGAGTTGGAGAAGTTGATCGAAGACATCCGGGCGGACGGTGGTTCGGCGGCGTTGCTCTTGCTTGATCTCGATCATTTCAAAGAGGTCAACGACACGTTGGGTCATGCGGCAGGTGACGAGCTTCTGCGCAGCGTCGGCAGGCTTTTGACGCCTTACGTGACCGAATCCAACTTCGTCGCGCGCCTTGGTGGCGATGAGTTTGCGATCATCGTGCGCAACTATCCAAGCATCGATGAACTTGAAACGATCGCCCGTGGGGTAGTGGACAAGTTGCGCCGTGTTTTGAAACTACGGCGCGGGGAGGTTTTGATCGGCACCAGTGTGGGCGTGTCTTTGATCCCTCAGGATGGAGGAAGCGCCGAGGAAGCCTTACGAAACGCTGATCTGGCACTTTACATGGCCAAGGACGAGGGCCGCGGGAAAGCGTTGTTCTTCCGCCCTGAGATGAGCCAAGCCGCGCAAGCCCGTATCAACTTGGCGCGCGAGCTTCGCCAGGCCATTGAGCGCGATGATCTCGAAACGCGTTATCAGGGCCAGGTGGATTTGCGTACCAATCGAGTATTGGGCTTCGAAGCGCTTGTGCGCTGGAAACATCCGACCCGGGGCTACATTTCACCGGCTGAGTTCATTCCTGTGGCCGAGAGCTCCAACCTCATTTGCGACATTGGCCTTTGGGTTTTGAGGGATGCGTGCCGCACCGGCCGCGAATGGTTGGATCGGGGAGAGCCAGAGCGCATTATCTCGGTGAATGTTTCAACGGCTCAGATCTGGCAGTCTGACTTTGAAGATGACGTACTCAAAATCATTGAGGAGATCGGTTACCCGCCGCACCTGTTGTGTCTGGAATTGACTGAAAGCGTCTTTGCCGATCATGGCGAAGGACGTGTCAGGCAAGCTCTGTCCCGCTTCAAAGAGGTCGGCATCCAATTGGCAGTGGATGACTTCGGCACCGGCTACTCATCCCTTGGGTATCTCAATGATCTTCCATTTGACAGCATCAAGATCGACCGTTGCTTTGTATCTAACATAGACACCTCACCTGATAAGGGGCGGCTTCTTCAGGGTGTTATTGCGCTTGGACGCGGTCTCGGTATGCGTGTGGTTGGTGAGGGCGCTGAGGAGACCGGTGAGGTGGCCTTGCTGCGCGAGTATGGGTGTGATGTCGTTCAGGGCTTCGTGTACACCAAGCCAGAGCCCGCCGAAGATGCCCTTCGATCCGCTGAACAGCTGGAATTCCAGCTTGCTGAGACGTTCGATAGCAACGACGGCACGCATGCGGCGGACGACTGGCGCAAAGCAGGCTAGCAAAAGCATCTGTAACGATGGCCGCGCGCGCCTTCTGCCTCTAGTGTACACGGGACCTTGATCCAACGTTCGTAAAAGGACCTGCCCCCGTGAGTACGCTTTCCGTCGTCTCCGATTTCGTTTGCCCGTGGTGCTTTATCGGCAAGGCGCGCTTAGACGCAGCGCTTAGCCAGTTGGAGGCGCCGCCAACCGTTCAGTATCTGCCGTTCAAGCTGAACCCCACCATGCCGCCCGAAGGCATGGCACGCGCTGATTACAGGCGTCAAAAATTCGGCTCCATGCAACACTCAGACGCGCTTGATACACAGGTGCGCGAGGCGGCAGAAGATAGCGGCGTTACGATCCGCCATGACTTGATGGAGCGCACGCCAAACACGCTAAAAGCGCATATGGTGATGGCGATGGCGGCGAGCGTAAGCCCTGACAACAAGGGAGTTCCTCTTAGGCTCGCGGATGCTCTTTTTTCAGCTTACTTCACCGAAGGCCGCGACATCAGCCTGGACGAGGTGTTGCTTGAACTCGCCGAAACATCCGGTGTGCCAGCGTCTGTTGCTGCGGCGGCCATAAAAGATGAAGAGCTTCTTCAAGCAACCAACACGCTGGCCGATGGGCTGGCGCTGCAGGGCGTGAGCGGTGTGCCGACACTCTTGTTAGACCAGCACTTTCTGGTTTCAGGCGCAGTGCCCAGCCAAGATCTCGTGCGTCTCATTCCCGAAGCGATCTCGACCTTGAAGAAAGCAGCGCAGGAAAAAGCGACACACTGACACCTCGCGCCAAACAGCATAGGATCCTGCTTGCCTTGAGCCCTTAGACGTACCACATCGGTTTCAAAGCCGTTTACACGTCGAGGTCATTATGAGCAGCAATCCGTTTCTTCAGCCCTGGGAGACGCCCTTTGAAGTCCCGCCTTTCGCCGCGATAACGCCGGAGCATTATGGCCCGGCCATTGATAAGGCGCTGAACGACCATTTGGCCGAGGTGGACGCAATAGCGTCCAACGCAGAACCAGCGACCTTTGCCAACACGATCGACGCGCTGGAACTGGCGGGCGAACTCTTACAAAAAACGTCTGCTGTGTTTTACAATCTCGCCGGCTCGCACACCAATGAGGATTTGCAAGCCCTTGAGCGTGAGCTGGCCCCCAAAATGGCAAAACACAGCCAAGCGGTCAGTTTGAATGAGGGGCTGTTTGGACGCATCGAAGCCCTGTGGGCTATCAAAGATACGCTCGATCTTACACCAGAGCAGGCGCGGGTTCTCGACCTGACCCGAAAGGGCTTCGTGCGATCCGGTGCGCTGCTTCAAGGCGAAGCGCGCGAGCGAATCAAGGAAATCGGCCAGCGGCTTGCCGTCCTTGCAACCCAGTTCTCTCAGAATGTGCTGGCCGACGAGCAAGTTGAAGCACTGCACCTAATCGCTGAAGCGGACCTTGCGGGTCTTTCGCCCTCTCTGGTTGCTGCGGCAGCACAGGCGGCCAAAGACCGGGGCAAAGAGGGCTGGGTGATCACCCTCTCCCGCTCACTCATTGAGCCGTTCCTCATCCAGTCCACTCGCCGTGATCTGCGCGAAGCCGCTTTCGGGCAATGGACATCGCGCGGTGAGCGCGGCGGCGAGACAGACAACCGGGCGGTCGCGCAAGAAACGCTCGCCCTGCGTCAAGAACGAGCAAAGCTTCTGGGTTATGAGACCTACGCCCATTACAAGCTTGAGAACGAGATGGCCAAAGACCCATCAGCCGTGCGTAAGCTGCTTGATGACGTCTGGGAACCGGCCCGTTCGATCGCACTTGCCGATCAGGCCAAACTGGAAGAACTCGCCGCAAGCGAAGGCGCCAACATCAAGCTGGAAGCGTGGGACTGGCGCCACTATAGCGAAAAACGCCGCCAGGCTGAGTTTGCGATTTCCGACGATGAGGTAAAGCCATACTTTACGCTGGACGCGATGATCGAAGCATCGTTCGCGACTGCCAACAAGCTGTTCGGGCTTACCTTCAAGGCGCGCGATGACATTCCGACCTATCATGAGGACGTCCGCGCTTTTGAAGTGCTCGGACCATCCGGTGAACATGTGGCGGTGTTTCTGGGCGATTATTACGGCCGGATGTCGAAACGCTCCGGTGCTTGGATGAGCGGGTTTCGCGGTCAACGCAAACTCGGCAAAGACGTACGACCGATCATTGTCAATGTGATGAACTTCGCGAAACCCCCAGCGGGCGAGACGGCACTCCTCACCCTCGATGATGTACGCACTCTCTTCCATGAGTTTGGCCACGCGCTGCATGGCATGCTGTCGGATGTGACCTACCCGTCCGTGTCAGGAACATCCGTCGCGCGGGACTTTGTGGAGCTGCCCTCCCAGCTTTACGAGCACTGGCTGATGGTGCCAGATATTCTGCGCACCCATGCCCGCCATGCTGAAACCGGCGAGGTTATCCCCGATGATCTTATCGAGCGGCTGACGGCAGCTGCAAAGTACGATCAGGGTTTTGGAACGGTCGAATATGTCGCTTCAGCCATGGTCGACCTTGATCTTCATGATGGCACGACCGATGGCACGAGCGATCTTCTGGCAGCAGAAGCAGAAACGCTGGATCGTTTGGGCATGCCAACCGCTATCACAATGCGCCATCGCAGCCCGCACTTTCAACACGTCTTTTCCGGCGGAAGCTACGCGTCCGGCTACTACAGCTATCTCTGGTCAGAGGTCATGGACGCTGATGCGTTCGCTGCGTTCAAAGAGGCAGGATCGCCTTTTGCGCCCGGCGTCGCTGCGAAGCTGAAAGAGCATATCTATGCAGCGGGCGGAGCGACTGATCCGGCAGAGCTGTACACCGCGTTTCGCGGGCGCATGCCAACGGTCAATGCGCTGCTTGAGAAGCGTGGGCTCGATAAAGCCGCCTAAGAGATTGATATTACATCAAGATGGCAAACAGATAGAACCAGACAGGCACGGTGAGCGCAGATAGAAGTGTGCCCACCGTAACGGCCTGCGCCATCAACGGCGCGTCGCCGCCAAGCTGCCGCGCCAGGATGTACGTGGATGTGGCGCATGGGACGATCATGGCAAGAAGCCCAAGCGCGATGAGGTCGGTCGATAGACCCACCAGGACGGCGATGCCGACAAAGAGGAGCGGCTTCACCACCAGTTTGATGAGGCTGGTCACGGCAAGCGCCAGCACCGATTGTAGCCCGGAGATAGGTTTCAAACCCGCCCCCACGGCAAACAGCCCAAGAGCAATCGCTGCATTGCCGAACCAGTCAAAGGCCCGCTCTACCGAGCCTGGCCAGGGAATGTGCAACGGGTTGACCAAAAGGCCAGCAAAGCACGCCAAGATGAGCGGGTTGGTGGCGAGGGACTTCCAGATCGACGGGGCAGTTGTGCCTTCAGGCGGCGTTCCATGGCGAGCGAGGATGGCAACGCATAAGACGTTCACGGCGATGATCATAAACGCCAAGGGCACCGAGATCGCTTGCACCCCAACCGTTCCAAAAACGGCAAAGGCGAGCGCCAGAACGACATAGCTGTTGAACCGCGTTGCGCCCTGAAAGACGCTGGTCTTGGCCGGTCCATCAAGGTTTGATCGCACGAGCCCCGCCCACGTTCCGGCACTCACCACCAGCACAACCATTGTCAGTACCAAGGTTAAGGTCCACAGCGAGGCATCCTCGAACATGGCCGTCGACAGGTTGGAGAAAAGCAAGGTGGGGAAGAAGATCACATAGGTGATGCGCTCCGCACCGGCCACATGCACGTCCGTGATAAGCCCGACGCGGCGCGCCAGAAAACCCGCAAAGATCACGAGGATGACCGGGATAAGTGCAGGGGCCACCGCCGAAACAGTGAACGCTGTGGCGGAGTTTGGAAACATAGGTGCGCCTTAGCCGATCACCTGACTGCCTGCAACGGTCAAGCCATCTGGACCGAAGGTGTAAACCCGCCTTTTGGGGTCTACGAAAGCGCTACCGGAAATCCTTTGACAGCCCGGTCGAATTGACGCACGCTGTGCGCGTCTTTGAACCAAGGTCACAACGACCGAACGGCTCTGCAAAAGGAGCTGCATACGTTTCTTGGGAGGAAACATGGCTTTCTATCGCCACGCGCTTGGCGGCGCGTTTCTTGCCGCGTCGGCATTAACCCTGCACACACCGGCTTTCGCTCAAGTCGAGATATCCATTTCATGCGGTGCCCTGGGGATCGAACTGCAGATTTGCGAGGAGGGCGCGCAGGCCTGGGCCAACCAGACCGGCAATACAGTCAACATCGTTTCCACGCCAAACTCCGCGACCGAACGTCTGGCCCTCTATCAGCAGTTGCTGGCAGCTGAAGCGACCGACATCGATGTCTTCCAAATCGACGTGATCTGGCCTGGCATCCTAGGCACGCACTTCATCGATCTGGCGCCGTTTACCGATGGCGCGGAGGATGCGCACTTTTCAGCCATCGTGGACAACAACACGATCAATGGAGAACTGAAGGCGATGCCTTGGTTCACCGATGCTGGCATTCTCTACTATCGCACCGATCTTCTTGAAAAACATGGCCGGGACGTGCCGGTGACCTGGCAGGAACTGACCGAGACTGCTCAACTCATTCAGGATGCTGAGCGAGCTGAGGGCAACGGACAACTTTGGGGCTTTGTCTGGCAGGGCCGCGCCTATGAAGGCCTGACCTGCGATGCACTTGAGTGGATTGACAGTTTCGGCGGCGGCGAGATCGTCGATGTGAACGGCGAAATCACGATCAACAATCCGCAGGCCGTTGAAGCCATAGATCTGGCGGCCAGCTGGGTGGGTACAATCTCGCCCGAAGGCGTTTTGAACTACGCTGAAGAGGAGGCCCGCGGCGTTTTCCAGGCGGGCAATGCCGTGTTCATGCGCAATTGGCCCTATGCTTGGTCGCTTGGCCAATCTGAGGATTCACCCGTTCGCGGCAATATCGGCGTCGCCGCTCTGCCCGCCGGGGGACCGGAGGGTCAGAACACTGGAACGCTCGGTGGTTGGCAGTTGGCCGTGTCGCGCTATTCCGATAACCCTGAAGTGGCCGCTGATCTGGTGATGTATCTAACATCGTTTGACGAGCAGAAGCGCCGCGCGATCGTCGGGTCCTACAATCCAACGATCGATGCACTCTATCAGGACGCAGAGGTGTTGGAGGCGGTTCCGTTCTTTGGCTCGCTCTACGACACCTTCACCAACGCGGTCGCGCGTCCCTCCCGCGTAACCGGCGAAAACTACAACCGGGTGTCCAGCGAGTTCTGGAACGCTGTGCACGCAACGCTGTCCGGTAACGGCGATGCCGCGACCAATCTGGCGCAGCTTGAACGCAGCTTGGAGCGCATTCGCCGCGGCGGCTGGTAGTTAGGGGGACCAACTCGGCGCACCACCACAGTGTGATCCCAGCGCGCGGCACGGCCGAAGCGCTGGGATCCTCAAGCCGGGCAGAGTGAACCTGACACGACCAGCCTAACATGGCCAACCTGACATTGGAGACTTGGCATCGCCAACCCGGTGTCACGAGGTCTTAGGAGGTGAGACGTTGACCCAGATAGATACCGATCCTTCCAGCCTTTTGGCGGGACGATCCGGAGCTTCGGCGAAAAATCGCAAGGCGTCTGGTACGTCTTTGTCCACCGCTCGCGTGCGCTCTGCGATCCTCTTCCTTGTTCCCATGATTCTGGTGCTGGTGCTTGTCGCCGGCTGGCCCCTTTTGCGCACCATTTGGTTTGGCTTCACCGACGCTGAGCTCAACCGGCTGGGCGATTACAATTTCATCGGCCTGGAAAACTATATCGGCGAATGGGGCCTTCTGGCTGACCCGAATTGGTGGAATGCGGTGTGGAACACCGTTTGGTTTTCCTTTGTATCAGTGAGCCTTGAGACCTTTTTCGGTCTCATCGTTGCTCTTGTCCTCAATGCGAACTTCCCCGGCCGCTCGCTCGTGCGCGCCGCGGTTCTCATTCCCTGGGCCATCCCCACCATCGTGTCGGCGCAGATGTGGGCGTGGATGCTGCACGACCAGTTCGGCGTCATAAACGACATGCTGATGACCGTCGGCATTGTTGCAGAGCCCGTCGCCTGGACGGCCAACCCCGATACCGCCATGTGGGCGGTCGTTATGGTGGATGTTTGGAAAACCACGCCCTTTATGGCGCTCCTCATCCTGGCCGGGCTCCAAATGCTCCCGACCGACTGCTATGAGGCAGCCAAGGTGGACGGCATTCATCCGGTGAGGGTCTTCTTCAAGGTCACACTGCCGCTCTTGAAGCCTGCGATTATGGTAGCTGTAATCTTCCGCGCACTCGATGCGCTGCGCATCTTCGACCTCATCTACGTCCTCACGTCAGGCTCACGCGACACGATCTCAATGTCCGTTTTTGCCCGCCAAGAGTTGGTAGACTTCCAACAAGTCGGATACGGCTCTGCCGCCTCGACCTTGTTGTTCCTCACCATCGCGTTTCTGACCATCGGCTACATATATCTCGGCAAGGTCGATCTGTCCGGAGATAAGAGCTGATGCCTGTTGTCCCGAAACTGGTAAAACAGATCGCGTTCTATGCGCTTGTCGTCGTGATCATTCTGTTTTCTGTGTTCCCGTTCTACTACGCGATCCTGTCGTCGCTGGAGTCCGGGGCAGCGCTCTTCAACGTCAACTACCTGCCCGAAGAGTTCAATATTGCCAACTATGTTGCGGTGTTCTCCGAGCAACCCTTCGCGCGTAACATTGCCAACTCCGTGATCGTTGCCGTTGTGGTGGTGGCGCTGTCGCTTTTCTTGGGCGTCACGGCCGCCTACGCGCTTGGACGGGTTAAGTTTCGTGGCCGCGCGCTCTTGCTGTTGACGATCCTGGGCGTGTCCATGTTTCCGCAGGTCGCTGTCCTGTCAGGCATGTTCGAGCTGATCCGCTTCATTGGCATCTACAATTCCCTGCCGGGTCTCATCCTCGCCAACATGATCCTCACGCTTCCCTTCACAGTGTGGGTGCTGACAACGTTCATGCGCGAGCTACCCAAAGAGCTGGAAGAAGCCGCCTATGTGGACGGTGCAACCCCATGGATTGTGGTGACGAAGGTGTTCATGCCGCTCATGTGGCCGGCGCTTGTCACCACCGGTCTCCTTGCTTTCATCGCCGCGTGGAACGAGTTTCTCTTCGCTCTCACTTTTACTCTGACCAACGAGATGCGCACCGTGCCGGTGGCAATCGCCCTGATCACCGGGGCAAGCCAGTTCGAGCTACCCTGGGGCAACATCATGGCCGCATCCGTTATCGTGACGCTGCCGCTGATCGTGCTCGTTCTCATCTTCCAGCGGAAGATCGTATCAGGGCTCACAGCTGGCGCGGTCAAAGGCTGACGCAAGCACGATCACTTTCAACTTCCAACGCTTGTTTCGAGACCGCCTATGTTCGTTTCTCCCCTCTCTCCGTCCGCCAGTACTCGCCGCCAGCTCGGCGGTAATCCAGACTGGTGGCGCGGCGCGGTGATCTACCAGATCTATCCGCGCTCCTATCTTGACGTGAACGCGGATGGTATCGGCGATCTGGCGGGCATCACCTCACGGCTCGACTACATAAAGAGCCTCAATGTCGATGCGATTTGGATTTCGCCCTTCTTTGTCTCCCCGATGGACGATTTCGGCTACGACGTGGCCGACTACAAGAATGTCGATCCCATGTTCGGATCGCTGGAGGATTTCGACGCGCTGCTCGCCGCTGCGCATGATCGCGGGCTTCGGGTTCTGATCGACCTTGTCATATCCCACACCTCTGACCGGCATCCCTGGTTCCGCGAGAGTCGTGCCGATGCGGCCAACCCCAAGGCCGACTGGTATGTCTGGGCCAACGCCAAGCCCGATGGCACACCCCCCAATAACTGGTTGTCAATCTTCGGTGGTTCGGCCTGGGAGTGGGAATCGCGGCGCCAGCAGTACTATTTGCACAACTTCCTCGCCTCGCAGCCGGACCTTAACTTCCAAAACCCGATCGTTCAGACGGCGGTGCTGGATGCGGCGCAGTTCTGGTTGGAGCGCGGAGTGGATGGTTTCCGCCTGGACACGGTGAACATGTATTTTCATGATGCTGAGCTGCGCGACAACCCGCCACTGGAGCCTGGGCAGCATGTGAACGGCATCCCCGAACTTAATCCCTACAGCCGCCAGCAGCCAATCTACAACATCACGCGGCCTGACAATCTGGTCTTCTTAGAGAAACTGCGCGCGCTCATGGATAAGTACCCCGCCACAACCACCGTGGGCGAGGTTGGCGCGGTCCTTAACATGTATGAGACGCTGGCCGACTATACAGAAGAAGGCAAGCGCTTGCACATGGCCTACTCCTTCGACTTTCTGGAGCGGACCTATTCGGCGGACTTCATCAAGAGCGTCGGCGAGCGGATGCAAAGCAACCGCAACAGCTGGCCGAGTTGGGCGTTTTCCAACCATGATGTTGAGCGGGTCCTCACGCGCTGGCAGCTTGGGATGGATCAGGACCGCGCCTCAGTTCTTCTCATCGCACTGCTTACCTGTTTGCGCGGCACGCCATGCATTTACCAAGGTGAGGAGTTGGGCCTGACCGAAGCAATTGTGCCCTATGAGCAGCTCCAAGATCCGTATGGCGTCCGTTTCTGGCCAGAATTCAAGGGCCGTGATGGCTGCCGCACACCGATGCCTTGGAACCCTGCAGCGCCAAATGGCGGCTTCTCAGAAACCAAGCCTTGGCTGCCCGTACCGCCCGAACATATAGCGCGCGCTGTCTCCGTGCAGGAAGCCAATGACACGATGCCACTGAACCATGTCAGGCGGTTTCTTGGTTGGCGCAAGGACCAGGCGCCTTTGCTTGATGGCTCCATGAACTTTCATGACACACAAGGCGAGGTAGTCGCGTTCACCCGTGACACAGACGGGGAGCGCATCCTTTGTCTCTTCAACCTCGGCGATACGTCAGCGAGTTTCGATACAGAACCCTTCGGGCCCATTAACCCGATAGGTGGCCACGGATTTGGCGGACAACTTGCAGGAAACGACGCGTCACTCGATCCGTTCGACGCGTTCTTTGCCAGATATGGATAAATGGACAACAGTAGACACAAGACGTCTTTCAAAGACTGAAACCTAAAACGCCCGCAGAAGGCGCTAAGATAAATAAGAAAACGCAAGGGAGACAGACATGGCCACCATCGAACTGCGCAATGTGAAGAAGTCGTTTGGATCGACCGAGGTCATCCGAGGCGTCAACTTCGACATCAAAGATCGGGAGTTCGTCGTCTTCGTCGGGCCGTCGGGATGCGGAAAATCAACGCTTTTGCGCCTCGTGGCGGGCCTTGAAGACATCACGTCCGGCGATCTGTCTTTTGACGGGGAAGTGGTGAACCATCTTCCGCCCAAAGAGCGCGGTGTGGCGATGGTATTCCAGTCCTATGCGCTTTATCCTCACATGACCGTCTATGAGAACATGGCGTTTGGCCTGCAGCTTGCCAAAGAGTCGGGCGAGACCATCGATTCCAAGGTGCGCAAGGCCGCTGAAATCCTCGAACTCACGCCGCTCTTGGAACGGCTACCCAAGGAGATGTCTGGCGGGCAGCGCCAGCGCGTCGCCATCGGGCGCGCCATCGTGCGCGATCCACGGGTTTTCCTGTTCGATGAACCGCTCTCTAACCTGGATGCGGCGCTTCGGGTGCAGATGCGTATCGAGATCGCCAAGCTGCACGAAGACATGGAAGCGACCATGATCTACGTGACGCATGATCAGGTCGAAGCTATGACGCTCGCCGACAAGATCGTGGTGCTTCAGGCAGGCGTTGTGGAGCAAGTCGGCGGACCATTGGAGTTGTATCATCATCCCTCCAACAAGTTCGTTGCCGGATTCATCGGATCGCCGCAGATGAACTTTTTGGACGCAATGGTCAAAGCCGCATCGCCGACCGGCGTGTCGATCGAGATACCAGGCGGTGAAACGCTCGATATCCCGTGTGATGGGGCGGCAGTCAGTGAGGGCGACAATGTTACTTTTGGCATACGTCCAGAGCACATGACCCATGGTTCAATGGGGCCGGTCACAGGACAAGTGGATGTGGTCGAGCAGCTTGGAGAATCGCACTTCATCTATGTGCGCCTCGCCAACGGACAGCTCATCACCGTACGCAATGGGGGTGACGCTTCTGTCAAGGCGCATGCTCAGATCAAGGTTGGGTTCGATCCGTCCGACGGCCACATCTTCACAGGCGATGGCACGGCTTTGCGTCGCCTTGTGTCACCGAAAAGCGAAGCAGCCTAAGTCACACGCTCAACGTCGCGGCTGTTTCCGCGTTCTGAGCGCCACCAAATTGAAGCGCGTGTAGATTGGCGTAGAGGCCATCTTGGCTAAGAAGCTCGTTGTGCGTGCCTGTCTCGACGGCTTTGCCAGCATCCATCACGACGATACTGTCGGCGTGACGCACTGTTGATAGCCGGTGCGCGATGACGAGCGTCGTTCGACCGCTCGATAGCTTTGCAAGCGTTGCCTGGATTGCGTCTTCGGACTGGGCATCAAGCGCCGATGTCGGTTCATCCAGGAGCAAAATGGGCGCATCACGCAAGAACGCCCGCGCAATTGCGATCCGCTGGCGCTGACCGCCGGAGAGCGATGAGCCCAACTCTCCCACCGGTGTGTCGTATCCAAGCGGCAATCGGGCAATGAAGTCGTGCGCTTCGGCGCGGTGGGCTGCCTCTTCAATGTCGGCCTGCGCGGTGTCGGCGCGGCTCGCGCGGATATTGTCACCGACCGTTCCGTCGAACAGATAAGCATCCTGTCCGACGTAAGCCATGGATTCACGCAGCGCGGGTGCGGCCAGTCCGGATATGTCTTTGCCGCCAATGGATATGGAGCCTCTGTCAGGATCCCAGAATCTCAGCACCATGGCCATGACCGTCGATTTGCCAGCGCCCGAAGCACCAACGAGCGCCGTCGTCTTGCCGGCAGGCGCCACGAAAGAAAGGCCCTCAAGCACCGGTGAGGAAGGCTCATAGCGAAAGTGCACATTGGTGAACTCCACCTTGCCGTCTTTTAAGACGATGGATTTCGTCCCTCCAGCTTCACGCTTCGACGGGGCCCGATCCAGGAAGCCGTACATCATGCGCACGCCCACGAGCCCAGTTTCAAGCGGGACCCGCAGCTTGGCAAGCTTGCGAGCCGGTTCGTAGGCAAGCAAAAGAGCGGTGACAAAGGAAAAGAATTCGCCAGGGGACTGCCCCTGCTCCAAAACACGGAAACCGCCATAAAAAATAACGATCGCTATGGCGAGACCACCCATAACCTCCACAAGCGGGATGGGTCGGGCCTCGTAGATCGCGATTTCGTCTGCGGTCTGCCGTAGATCGTCGATGGTGCCCTCAATGCGCTGGCCAAGCGCTTCTTCCATCCGGAAGGCTTTGACAATACGGAACCCCTGAGCTGTCTCGCGCACATAGTTGCCGACCTCGGCTGTCAGGGAGACCTGCCGCTTGGCCATATGACGCACCCGGCCCATCATCTTCTCGATCAGAAACGCCAAAAGCGGTAGCGCGAGGATCATAGTCAGCGACATGGTCGGATCCTGGATGATCATCACGATAATCAACCCTATGAGCGACAGCACATCGCGACCGGCGCCAGTCACAACAAGGTTCAAAACGTTGCGCGCCGCATTAGCGTTGTTGGCGAAAACCGCAGCGATTTCCGCTGATGGCTGGCCCTGCACGAAACCAACATCCTCTCGCAACAATCGCTTGAACATGCGGTTTTGCACATCTGCAACGATGGAGTTCCCAATGCGTGCCATAATGACCATTTGCAGGTACATCGACATGCCCTTGGCGAGATAAATACCGACAACGCCAAAGCCGAGCGCAAGCAGCCATTCGCGCGACTGGTTGATAAAAACCTCATTGATGAGGTCGCGCATGAGATAGGCAGTTAGCGCCGTCGCGCCTGCTGCGATTGCCATAAAAAAGAAAGCGAGCGCATAGCGGCCAGCATACTGCCGACCAGTGTCAAACAGCAGGCGACGCAACACCTGCTGCCCATCGTCGGACGCAACAGACAAGCGCGTTGAACGAGACTCTGCAATCATGCCGGTGGCTTAGGCGGCATGATGGCCCATGGCAAGCGCCACATAGACGGGACACCCATACGTGATCAGGTGCAGAAGCGAGCGGCGATCATCTCATGGTCTGACAGTGGCTGATCGTTTGGTGCGAGCGCAGGCACAATCACGGCTTCGCTGGCATCCACTCCACGTGCACAAAACCAATCAAGTTTCATTCTGGCAGGCGGATTTTTGCTGATCATGCTCGGCCTTGTGGTTGTTCCGTCAGCATTTGCATCCCAATGATATCCGTAAGATCGTGCCGTTTGGAATAAGGTCTCATCCTGCCAATCCAAACTGGGTAAGTGATTGCCAGTGTTTAGATCCCCGCCGATTATGACAGGGGTGGCCGGGGCGAAGATCTCGACAGCCTTGATAAGGGTCCGCATTTGAGCATCGCGATCCGACACCTTGGCGTTGCTCTCCAAATGTGTCGTGACAAAGCACACGTTATTTCCTGACACGTCAATCACCGCCGCAATTGCTATGCGCCCACCAACCCGTGGTTGACGTGGATCGCTACCAGCATCATCGGTGAACCAGTGACCATGGTCGTCAAGTCGTATCAGTTGAAGGCGCTTAAACGGAGCTTTGGAGAGAAGGGCGTTGCCATGCCAGCCATCGCGATTGTGGTCGTCTTGGCAGAACGGTAGTTCGCTTGGCCCGCCCAAGTCTAACTCGTGGAACTCTACCCCGTAGGTGTACCGCATACCTAAGATGTCGGCGATCTCTGCCGTTGTGTGACGCTGGCCCGTACGCGCCATGCCTTTATCGACTTCTGATAGCAGCACGACATCTGCGTCCTGTTTGCCGATCAGCGTAGCGCTCTCATGGGGAAAGTAACATCGCTCCAGGTTCCAGGCGATAACACGAACGGGCGAAGAAAGCGCTTCAACACAAGGCTTGCCGCCTTCCTCAAGCAGGTTCATCGCTGGAAGATCGGTCATCAACGCGCGATGAGCCTCCACTGTTCGATCAGCGGATTGGATGGCTTCGCGTTGTTCCGCCGTGACCAAGGGCAGTGCGTCAACGCTTTCGGTCAAAGCCGTTTGCCGGTTTCCCGATCAAACAGATGCAATGCGCTCGGCGGGACATCGATCATCAGCGTGTCTGCAAAGCCTTCATCGCTCTTGGGCGTATTGACCGTAAACGGATGCCCAGCGAGTTTTCCGTGCAAAAGCCGCGTTGCACCAAGCTCCTCCACCAAGTCCAGCTTGAATAGAGTTTTGCCCGCCTCGGTGATCTGCAATTCTTCTGGACGAACGCCCAGTTGGACCTCACCAATGTGGTGGACACCGGCCTCGATCGGCAGCCCGACATCGTCGCTGAGGGAAACATGGCCGTTTCCGTTATAAGTGGCAGGCATCAAGTTCATGGGCGGTGCTCCCATAAAGCTCGCCACGAAGGTCGATTGGGGATGATTGTATATCTCCGTCGGCGTGCCGATCTGCTCGACTTGGCCAAGGTTCAAGACGATTATCCGATCAGCCATCGTCATGGCTTCCACTTGATCATGTGTCACATACATCGCCGTTACACCCAGGCGACGTTGAAGCGCCCGGATCTCGATGCGCATCTGGTTGCGCAGTTTAGCGTCCAGGTTGGAAAGCGGCTCATCGAAAAGAAAAAGGTCTGGCTCACGGACAATGGCGCGGCCCATGGCGACACGCTGACGCTGCCCCCCTGAGAGCTGGCTCGGGCGACGATCAAGATACTCCGACAGATTCAGCATCGTGGCCGCTTCGGAGACCTTCTTGTCGATCTCAGCTTTTGGAAGCCCACGGTTTTTAAGGCCGTAGCCCATATTTTTCGCGACTGTCATATGCGGGTAGAGCGCGTAGTTTTGGAACACCATCGCGATGTTCCGGTCTGCAGGATCGACGTCGTTGACGAAACGATCCCCGATGGAGAGCGACCCTTCTGTAATGGACTCCAGCCCCGCCACCATGCGCAGAAGCGTGGACTTGCCACAGCCGGACGGACCAACCATCACCACCAGTTCGCCATGGGGGACATCGAAGCTGGTGGTTTTCACCGCTTCAAACCCGTTGGGATAGACTTTGCGAACGCTGTCGAGCGCGACCTTTGCCATAGCTATTCTCGTGTGACTTTCTGTTGATGGTGTGTGCGCTCGCAAACCGTCAAATCGGCTTACTTGTCGGACTCGGTTAGTCCTTTAACGAACCAGTTTTGGAAGAAGAGAACGATCAGCACCGGCGGCAGCATCGCGATGATCGCGAGCGCCATCGCCTGGCCGTACTGGGGGATCTCAGATCCAGTGTAGGTCTGTACGATCTGGCGGATGCCGCGCACCAGCGTGAAGAAGCCTTCCTCAGTGGTGATCAGTGTCGGCCAGAGATACTGGTTCCAGCCAAACACGAACATGATGATGAAGATGGCCGCGATCATTGTGCGCGAGAGCGGAATCAATATGTCGATGAAGAACTTCACCGGGCCGGCGCCATCGATCCGGGCCGCCTCGATCAACTCTTCTGGCACGGATCGGAAGAACTGTCGGAAAAAGAACGTGCCTGTCGCCGACGCGATCAATGGCACGATGAGGCCGGTGTAAGTGTTTGTAAGACCCAGGCCCTGAATGACTTCGTAAGAGGGCAGAATGCGCACCTCAAGCGGAAGAAGGAGCGTGGTGAAGATGACCCAGAAGGCAAGCGTTGCGAACTTCAGTCGGAAGTAGACGATGGCGTAGGCTGCAAGCATGGAGATGATGATCTTACCGACCGCAAAGCCAATGCCGAGAATCATCGAGTTGGTAAGCATACGCATGCCGTCGACGGTGTCGGTGAAGCCACCTTTCTCGAACATGGCGTCGCGGAAATTCTCAACAAAGAGATCACCGAACCACCACTGCATACCTTCACGATGGATGAGGAGTTGGTCGTGGCTAGCTGTCATGAAGACCAGGTAGACGGGCACCACCATGAACAGCGAGCCAAGGATCAGGATCGCATGATCGCCCACCACGTTCCATCTGATCCGCTTGCGCGGGGCCAGAGGTACAACCTCTTCCTTGGCCTTGGTGAGACCAACCGGAGCTGTGTCGGTAATGTCTGCCATCGTCTTAATCCCAGCCGTCAGGTGTAGTGAATGCGGCGTTCCATCATGCGGAACTGGAAAACTGTGAGAACGAGAACAATGATCATCAAAACCACAGACTGAGCCGACGAACCGCCCAGATCGTTCCCCCGGAAGCCGTCAATGAAGACCTTGTAGACAAGCGTCATCGGGTTGTTCCCAGGTTCGCCCTTCATCAGCGTGTCGATCACGCCAAACGTGTCGAACAAGGCATAGGTAATGTTGATGATGAGAAGGAAAAACGCTGTCGGTGCCAGCAGCGGGAAGATGACATCCCAGAAGCGGCCTGACGCCGAGCGGTTATCGATCAAAGCTGCCTCACGCACGGAGCGTGGAATGGACTGCAAACCGGAGAGGAAGAAGATGAAGTTGACTGGCACCTGCTTCCAGACCGCCACAACGATCATAGCTGTTGCTGTGTCCCAATAGTTCACGCCGAGGCGGTAGTCCCAACCAAAGGCGTTGAAAAGTTGAGTGAGATTGCCGCGCGACTGGTCGAAAAGCATCACACCCATCAGGCCAGCGACAGGAGGCGCAATCGCGTACACCCACATCAGGAGCGTGCGATAGGTCTTAGCGCCACGAAGGACATTGTCCGCCTTCACCGCCAGCAACAATGCAATGGCCAGCGAGAAGAACGTGACAACGACCGTGTAGATCAGCGTGAAGGTGGCAACGCGAACGTACTCAGAGGATGCAAAGATATCAGCGTAGTTGCTTAAGCCCACAAAGGTGGAGCCAAAACCGAACGGGTCTTGAAGGAAGAAGGAAGAGTGGATCGCGAAACCGGCCGGCCAGTAGAAGAAGACGGCGATGATGGCGAGCTGCGGCGATAGAAGCAGGACCGGCAACCATGGGTTTGAAAAAACAGCCCGTTTCACAGATACCTCCAGCGCCTCATGCGCATTGCCTCAAACAAAAACCGCCGCCTCACCAGGGTGGTGGTGTCATCTTCAAAGAAAAAGGCGAGAGTGCTTGTGGCACTCCCGCCTCATCAGGTTCGCCTTAGCCTTGCGTCTGTGCGAAACGCTGCAGCAGACGGTTAGCTTCTTCTTCGATTGTCTCGAAAGCTGAGTCCACATCCGTTTCACCGGTCAGGATGCGGCCGTATTCGCGGTTCATCACGTCACGGATCTGAACGTAAAAGCCCATGCGGTAACCGCGGGTGAAGTCGCCGGCTGGAAGTGTCAGCTGGTCGATAGCAACTTCAGCAGCTGGGAACTCTTCATAGTGACCACGCTCGGTCGCGAGCTCATAAGCAGCCTGCGTAATCGGCACATAACCGGTGGCGGTGTGCCAGTCATACTGAGCTTCAGCGGACGCCAGATACTGGAAGAAAGCAGCTGTGGCTTCGTCCTCTTCAGCAGAGTGACCTGCCATGGCAAAGAGGGCCGCACCACCAATGAACGTCTGCGTCGGGTTGTCTGTCACAGCTTCCCAATAAGGCAGCTTGGTGGCGGAAAACTCGAAATCAACATTCTGAAGGAGGCCACCCCAGGACGCGGATGAGCCAAGCCACATGGCGACTTCACCAGACTCAAACGGTGCCTGATTGTCGCCCCAGCCTGTGCCGTACCACTGGAAGAAACCCTCTTCCTGCCAGTTAACGAGGGCGGAGAAGTGGGCCTTGATGGCTGGATGATTGACGAGGATTTCGGTGTCCAGACCACCATACCCGTTGTCGTTGGTCGCAAACTGCAGATTGTGACGCGAGAAGAAGTTCTCGGTGAAAATCCACGGCAGATGCGACTGAGCAAGTGGGATATAGCCAGCTTCGGCCAGCGCTGGTGCCGTGACATCCTGAAACTCTTCCCAAGTTTCGGGAGGTTCAACGCCAGCTTCGGTCAGCGCATCCTGATTGTAGTAAAGGATAGGCGTTGAGGAGTTGAACGGCATGCCAATCATGGTGCCGTCCGCATCGGCGTAAAAGAACCGAACGCCGGAGATGTAGTCGTTGATGTCGAAGTTGACACCGTTCGCAGACATCAGTGTCTCCACCGGTACAACGGCGCCTTCAGCGCCGATCACGGTCGCGGCGCCAGCATCGAAAACCTGAATAATATTTGGCTGTTCGCCGGCACGAAACGCGGCGATGCCAGCTGTCAACGTCTCTTCATAGGTGCCACGGAAGACAGGCGTCACGACGTAGTCGTCCTGGCTCGCGTTGAAGTTTTCCGCAATTTGATTGAGCGATTCACCGAGCTGACCGCCCATTGCGTGCCACCAGGTAATTTCGGTTTTTGCCAGCGCAGGGCTGACAAGAGCAGCGGATAAAGCACCAGCTGCAATGATCGTTTTGAGCGACATAAGCTTCTCCATGATGAAGGATGTGCGGTCCGGCGACACTGATCATCAGCCTTTTCGCATACAGGGACGACTACTGACGCTCGTTAACGGTTCTGCGACAAATCGATGACGTTTCGATGACGGCTTACATGGCATGCGACGATCGCCGCAGCGGCAGCCTGGTCATTGAGATCGAGCATGATGCGCTGGGCATGATTGTTTGCATCAGCACGAAGCCCCAACGTCGTGGTCATGACGTCAAGCTAGAACTCTGATCCCCGATAACTGGACCGTTCATAGAGGCCTCAGACCAAAGTAATGGTAGCGCTTCAATGGTCCGGAAAACTCAACGCCCGACCGAGGGCGCGTTGGGGAGCGCTTCAACAACCGACGGATTCTCCAACCGCTGCAAGAGAAACGGGTCGCAGGTCAATCTTTGACACTACTGCTACAGTTTCATCTGCCGGGACAATAAAGGAAAATGTTCGAATTATTTTCCGACGGTCACAACTTCGAGTATTCATAATATGACAACAAGAAAAACTTTTCAAATATTGCCATAAATTGTATTGGTGACAGC
>JBCCLK010000010.1:0-68125 GCA_039026935.1 Pseudomonadota bacterium | reverse complement strand
GCGAGGTATCGCATAATGGTACGTCAATCACCGACAGGGGGAATCTCAAATGCTGCAACCGAAGGTAGTTTGAGTGACGATGCTGACGCAATCCTCACCCACCTCGTACCTTTGGTGTACTTGTCCGCCCCAATCTCAGAGATGGCCGCTTCGATGCTAGCCATAGCCGCAATTGAAATTTGTAACGAAACCGGTTTGGATACGCCACTAGCTTTAAGTCACGTGGCAGAATGGCGTTCCAGGTAAGGCTCTCCGCGCTAACAACGCTGTGCAAAGTGGTTACTCAGGCCGCCGATCGATGACCTCTATCCTGCGAATTGGTCGCTTAGGGCGTCGTTGAGCACGCAAAAGAGTAAGGGCGCGAACCGTGCGGTCCGCGCCCCTTTCGAGTCTAGCCACTCTGAGCATCAGTAACCCAGATAGCCTATAGCGTATGGTAGAAATCAGGCAGCCTGGATGACGCTCACAGCCGTTTTACCGCTGCGCTGATCGGTTTCTGTTTCAAAGGCTACTTTCTGGCCGTCGCGTAACGGACCCATGCCAGCGCGCTCAAGCGCCGTGGCGTGGACGAAAACGTCCTTGCCGCCATCGTCGGGCTCAATGAAACCGAAGCCTTTTTGATCATTGTAGAATTTTACTGTTCCATTGGTCATGAACATGTCCTTTCAAGGGTCGTGCACCAAGCGTGCAAAATGTGCGATGCGGCGTGCCTCATGCACACGGTTATCGCGTCGTCGAGTCGTCGAATTTTGGCTGGGAAGTGCACGTCCACCGATGAGGGGGCGACAGAGACCATACAATCATCAAGTGTCGATCAGCAGCCCATATAGGCGCTTTGTGATGAAAGCAAGGAAGATGAGGTCGTTGGGCCCTAAGCAGACACGACGGCGCGAACGACAACCTCAGTGTCTGATGTGGATAGCAGTCGCGTGGCCGAGATGACTCTTCTGCATCGCACACAGAGACTCGCCTATAAAACCGATTTCATCACAATCAAGGGAATGCTGCGCTGCAGCAATTGACGCGATGTTAACCGCTCTTATACTACCAAAGTTGTAGAATGCGAAGGAAACCAGAATACGAGGGAAGTCATGGAACCGGAACATTTCCTGCTCGCCGTCGAGCTGTTCATCATCGCCATCATAACCGGCGCTGTTTACGACCATATGCAGTCCGCAGGTACAATGCTCTGACCATCAGCCTATCGTCCGGCATGTCTGCGCCGGAAGACGACGCTCCAGGTGCGCCGGTCGGCGATGACCTTGAACGTCGCGGCGAGCACCAACGCACATAAGGCAATCTTTGACAGCGTCCCCATCGTGCCTTCAATCAAAAGGGCATGAGCGACGGTTCCGGCCACGATCACAATTGCCAGGGATGCATGGGCAGCCCGCCAGATCAGGTTTGGCAGCCGCCAACGGCTCCGAAACGCGGCGAGCAACGCGGTTGTTAGGACCGCCCACATGGCCATCACACCCCAGATTGAGAACGGCGTCGGTGAGCGCAAGAAAAGCGCATCCATCACGTCTGGCGGGCTCGTTATGTAAAGCCCACCCACGTGAATCAAGACCGATGCCAACACAAGGAAGCCTATCAAGGCGTGTAACGTGTTTCGCAGCCGTGCGGGAACGCCTGGAAGATAGCCACCGATCATCAGCGGCTGAAGGAACAACAGAGCAAGGCCGATAATGCCCGCGAAACACGCCAGGATGTAGATCGGTTCACGCCAAGCGAGAAGTGGGCTCATAGCCGCCACAGCCACCGGCACTGCCAACGCTATCGCGATGAGAGCCCAGATAAGCACCGTGCGCAAAATCGGGGTGCGAAAAGTCCGGGAACGCGAGGTCTGGCCCCCTTTTTCCATTACACCGGGCGCAGAACAAAATCGACGTGCAACGTCCGATCGCTCGCACTCGACATCAACGGACGCAGGAACACGGTTTCAAAACCGGCATCGTCAAACGCCGCGTCGTAGGCCAGATGAGCGTGCGGCTGACCAAATGCGGGGACAATCTGCGGCATATCCAGACGGAACGTGCCATCGGCTTGGGTCAGCGTCGCGCCGTGACTCTGCGGATCGCGCTCATGGCCCTCGGTCGTGTGCGCCCACATCTGAATGCGCCGACCGGCCAGCGGCGCGCCATCGCCCGCCCGCCGTACAGTTCCGGTCATCAAGAAGCCGCCCGCGCCGATGCGTTCAACAATCGGCGCACCGGGGCGATAATTGTTGGCACCGCCTCGCATGGTCGGCGTGGGCGCCAGACCCTGCGCGGAAGCTTGCGTGGCCCATACCTGCATGCTGGCAGGAATCGTGGCGACGGCGGCTATAGCGAGCATTTCCCGTCGGGTCGGCTTAGCAATTGTCATATCGGCCTCTCTTGTCCCAATCGACTGATCTTTAACGCTTCATGTCGGTGACCCGCATCGGAACGGGTCGGTCGCAAATATCGCTACGAACGATATAGGACGGCGAGTGGCAGAATTCAGGCGTTCTTTGATTTTATCATCGACCTTAACAACCAAAGGAACCGTGCACCGATCTTCGGTGCAGCGACGCGCCCAAGACGGCGGGCCGTGTGCGCGATGCGGCGTTTTGCACCACTGGTTTATACGTTTATTTCATTTATTTCTGAAATAACCGAATTTACCGGATGTCGCGATCTCGATGCGTGCATCCCAAACATCACGCCGACGTTTCAGGTTTTTCAATGAACACCTTCCTGCCCACCTCGATCAATCACCTGATAAGCCGAATGGTGGCCTTGGTTCTGGCCACTATGTCTTTGGTCCTTGCAAGCCCAGCTCTGGCGCATGTGCGCTGGTTTGTGGACCCCAACGACCCTTCGCTTGAGACTTTCGAAGGTTTCTCCTTCACTGACCCAGAAGTGCTGGTTTGGATTGCACTCGCCTTTACCCTGATCGGAGCGTCAATCGCGCTCGATACCAAACTTCCGAAAATCAAAGTGGTGGAGAGCAAAACCCGTCATGACGTGATGGAGTTGGTGCGTATTTTCGTCGGCATGTCATTCTTACTGACAGCCTATGATGGTGCTGTGGTTGCACCGCATTTGGGTGCGTTTGGCCCACTCGGCATGGCGCTTCTGTTCCTGCAGGCAGCCATCGGCATCATGTTGATCGCCAATCGCTTCCTGAAGCATGCTAGCTTCCTTATGCTGCTCCTATATGGCGGCATGGTGGTGAAGTTCGGCTTCTTTGGCGCGCTTGAATACTGCAACATCATCGGGATCGCGCTGTTCCTCCTGTTCAACAACGTCTCCGACTCTCAGCAACGCGAGCGCCTGAAGCTCTATTCTGTAGCCGCGCTTCGCATCTTTACCGGTGTCGCGCTTGTGGCGCTTGCCGTCGGTGAGAAGCTCCAAGGCGCGCTTTTGGGCCAGGCGTTCATGGCAGCCTACAACTGGAACTTCATGAATGAGATCGGGCTCGATTGGTTTGATGACCGGCTGTTCGTCCTGTCGGCGGGGATGATGGAGCTGACCTTTGGTATCATCCTGATCCTCGGCACCACCACCCGTCTGACCATCCTGGCACTGTCAGCGGTGATGTTCCTGTCGAACACGGTGTTCCTCGCCCAGGGCGCACAGGAAGAAGCGATGGTGGAGTTCATTGGTCACCTACCGCTCATCGCGACGGCGCTGATCCTTCTGTTCCTGGGTTACGGACAGCGGCTTAAAGTGACGGACCTCTTCACGAACCGCAGCCGTCCCGTCGATCCCGCGCCTGTCGCTGCCTAAGACAATTTTACATTTGAGAGACATCCCATGACCGCAACAGCAAACCCGCAAACGATCCCGCAAATCACCGGCACGCAAGACGACGCCAAGAAGCGCACCTGGCTTAGCCTCAGTCGTGTGACTGACAAACTAACGCCGGCCTACTTCGTGTACTCGATGGCTGCAGCATTCCTCCTCGGCGCTTGGATCGCGCCCATGATCATGGGACCGCACACATCACATATGGGCCATACGCATGCAGGTCATGCTCATTCTGTCCACGCTCACACGCAGATCGAAGTCAGCGCTGCGAACGCGCCTTCCGTCGCCATCGACGTCGTGCGCGATACGATGTCCGGCTGGAACCTTCTTCTCACCCTCGACAACTTTGCCCTGACACCAGGGAGTGTGAACGAGGCTCATGTCGCTGGCGAGGGACACGCCCACATCTACGTGAATGGTCAAAAACATGCCCGTCTCTACGCCGATGCTTATCACTTTAGCAGCCTGCCTGCCGGTGAGGTGGAGATCACCGTGACGCTCAATGCCAATGACCATTCCGAATTCGTCGTCGATGGAGAGCGTATCCAAGCAAGCGCTACGGTCGTGAACCCAATCCCCGCCATGTAGTGGGGATGCTTCAAGCGTAACCCAAATGTGATCGAACGGTATTTGACCGTCAGAAAGGCCCGCCCCTAGCGTCTGCTCGCAGTCCAGCGCCAGACATGAGGGAGCAAGGCCGATGAGCCACGTACGCAGATTGTCAGCATTTAAGGCTGGAAGCCTGCTCGCCATCGCACTGTCAGCGGCCATTCTAACGATCAGTCCCGCCGTAAGCCCCCAAGCCCAAAATGCGGCCAATGGCCCCAACGTCGTCGAGGCGGAAGCGCCGCTCTCAACAATGAGCATTTTCTTCCGCTCGCGCGACGAACGACGTCTTCAAACCGCGCTTGAAGCGCTCGATGAGAACTGGAGCGATGGCTATTATGCCCCGCTCATAGAAATCACAGGGTTCACGAACAATCGGCGCGGCCGGGATGCAATCTTCGCGTTTTTGGAGCGAAAAACCGGCGAAACCTTTGGCAACGATTTTCACGCCTGGTTTGAGTGGCTTTGGAACCAGCCTGAGGCGATCACCGCCGACTACTCGGACTTCAAGGCAATCATCTACCGCCTGATCGACGCACGGTTTGAAACCTACTTTTCTGGTCGCACGAGCTCAGCCCGCATCCGCCTCGATGAAGTGCGCTGGGGCGGCGTCGTGCAGGACGGCATCCCACCGCTGCGGCAACCAGAAATGATCACGCCTGAGGAAGCGACCTATCTCGATGAATCCAACATCGTCTTTGGGCTTGAGATTAATGGCGATGCGCGCGCGTACCCCAAACGGATCTTGGCGTGGCATGAGATGTTCGTCGATACCATCGGCGGCGTTGAGATCGCTGGCGTCTACTGCACTTTGTGCGGCACGGTTATCCCATATCGGACGACTGTAGATGGCACCAACCATGTTCTTGGTACATCCGGCTTTCTCTACCGTTCCAACAAGCTGATGTACGATCAGGCTACCCAATCGCTATGGAGCACGATGCGCGGCGAGCCGGTGATCGGGCCGCTCGTGGATCAAGGCATCAAGATGGAATTTGAGTCCGTCGTTACCACCACTTGGGGCGAGTGGCTGCGCCGTCACCCGGACACCACAGTACTATCGCTCAACACGGGGCATTCGCGGGACTATGATGAAGGGGCCGCCTACCGGTCATACTTCGCGACCGACGACCTCATGTTCAACACACCCTTTAACAATGACGCGCTGGCGAACAAACAAGAGGTTCTCGGGCTGCGTTTTGCCGGAGCGCCAGGCGACCAGCTGGCCATCGACACAGCCTTTTTGGCAGGCGCCCCTATCCATACCGAGCAGGTCGGCTTCCAGGATGTTGTGATCTTCACCGACACAAGCGGCGCCAGCCGGGTCTACGATCCGCAAGGCGTTACCTTTGAGCGCTACGATGGCAATGAAGCCATCCAGGATGATCAGGGCGTTGCATGGACCTTAGACGAAGCCAGTCTGACTGCCGAAGATGGACGCAGCCTACCGCGGCTACCTGCGCACCGCTCCTTCTGGTTCGGTTGGCATGCAGCTTTCCCCGAAACGCGGCTCATCCAGTAGTGGATCTCCCGCGCAACGCTTAAAGCGGGTCAGATCAACGTAACTCACAGTGAGCAACATGGCGTGAACCGCCGCCCGTTTAAGGCCATAGAATCGCGCCTGGCTGGCCACATTCAATGGCCATCTTCCTGTCCGTGCACCGGGGTGCAGCGGATAGCCCCAGCACATATGGACACCGGGCGGCGGCTGATTGGTGGTTTACGCACCCTCACTGGCCAACGCGTCGTCCGGTGTCCTCACCTTCATGTCCGCGCATCCGCGTTGTAACCGAAAGGAGAATAACGATGATGATGCGTTCAATCGCTTTTGCCTCAACTTGGAAACTTGCTCTGGTGGCTGGTCTGTTCACCTTCGGCGCAGCATCTGTGCCATTCCTGCAGACAACGCCAGCACACGCGCAAGACGCACCCAGCTTTGCTGAAGCTGATCAGAACATTGATGGGATCATCAGCGAAGACGAGTTTATGGCTGCGTTCCCCGACGCGACAGCAGACCTTTTCGCTGCCGCCGACGGCAACGCCGATACCGTCCTCACGCGGGCCGAGTATGAGAACGCTGTATCTGTGATGTAGTGTTCAGGCTCGAAGGTTTTGGCTGAAGAGCTGAAACAGCCAGTTCCGGGACATCGGCTGCATGAAAAGTGCGGTAGACGCTTCCGGGGCTGGTTTTTCTTCATGTCAGCTTATATGGAGGCGTCACCCCTCGAGATTTAGTATGAGCTAGACCCGCGATGCCCAACACCCAAGGCAACTTGCGCAACATCGCCATTATCGCCCACGTCGATCATGGCAAAACCACCCTTATTGACGTGCTCCTGCGCGAATCCGGCCTGTTCCGAGAGAACGAGCAAGTCGCCGAGCGCGCGATGGACTCCAATGATCTGGAGCGCGAGCGCGGGATCACCATCCTTGCCAAGGTGACATCGCTCATCTGGGAGCCGGACGGTGGCGAGGCGAACCGCATCAACATCGTTGATACACCCGGCCACGCCGATTTTGGCGGTGAGGTGGAGCGCATCCTGCACATGGTCGACGGCGTGATCCTTCTGGTGGATGCCGCCGAAGGGCCGATGCCACAAACAAAGTTTGTCCTATCGAAAGCGCTTAAGCTCGGCCTTAGACCAATTGTGGCGATCAACAAGATCGACAAGCCTGAAAGCCGCCCTGACGCGGTGCTGGACGAGGTGTTTGATCTTTTCGCCGCGCTCGATGCCAACGAAGATCAACTTGATTTCCCAGTTCTCTACGGCTCGGCCAAAGAAGGCTGGATGGCGCGCGATGCAAGCGGCCCGAAGACCGACATGACACCGCTTTTCGAGCTGGTGCTGGAGCACGTACCCGCACCAACCACCGAAGAGGGGCCATTTCGCCTGCTCGCTACAACGCTCTCCGCCAATCCCTATCTCGGCCGCATCCTGACCGGTCGCATCGCATCGGGCAGCCTGAAGGCCAACATGGCGATCAAGGCAATCTCGCGTGACGGCGAGGTTGTAGAAACCGGCCGTGCATCAAAAGTCATGATGTTCAGGGGCCTCGACATGACGCCCGTCGAAGAAGCGCACGCAGGCGACATCATCGCGCTGGCGGGCCTTGAGAAGGCGACCGTCGCCGACACCATTTGCGACACACAGGTGACCAAGCCCATCGAGGCCCAGCCCATCGACCCGCCAACCTTGTCCATGACGTTCATGGTCAACGATTCTCCCCTTGCAGGGCGCGACGGCGATAAGCTGCAAAGCCGCGTCATCCGGGCCCGCCTCATGGCCGAGGCCGAGGGCAATGTGGCGCTGCATGTGGAAGAAGGCGATAACAAAGAGGCTTTCATCGTCTCCGGGCGTGGCGAGTTGCAATTGGCGGTGCTGATTGAGACCATGCGCCGCGAAGGATTTGAACTTGGCGTCTCTCGACCGCAGGTGGTGTTCCACCGTGGGGAGGATGGCAGCCAGATGGAGCCAATCGAAGAAGTCACCATTGATGTCGATGAAGAGTTCTCCGGAACGGTCGTACAAAAACTGTCCGAGCGCCGCGGCGATTTGATTGAGATGGGCCCGTCTGGCGGTGGGAAGCAACGCGTGGTTCTTCACGTGCCGACGCGCGGCCTGATCGGCTATCACGGCGAGTTTCTCACCGACACGCGCGGCACCGGCATTATGAACCGTGCCTTCCTTGAATATGCACCCCACAAAGGCCCCATGACCGGTCGTCGCACCGGCGTTCTCATTTCAATGAGCCAAGGCGATGCGGTCGCCTACGCGCTTTGGAACCTTGAAGATCGCGGACCGATGATGATCGAACCAGGTACGCCTGTGTATGAGGGCATGATCATTGGTGAGCACACACGCGGCAATGATCTTGAGGTGAATGTTTTGAAAGGCAAACAGCTCACCAACATCCGCGCCGCCGGTAAGGATGACGCTGTTCGGCTCACCACACCGATCGCCATGACGCTGGAAAAAGCGCTCGCCTACATCTCTGATGATGAGCTGGTCGAAGTCACGCCAAGCGCCATCCGTCTGCGCAAGCGCCATCTTGACCCGCACGAGCGCAAGCGCGCCGCCAAAGCAAAAGCAGCCGCTTGATTAGGGGCATCTAAGACCTGGATCAGACTTTCGACTTAAGGGCGAAAATCACTTTGAGTTTTGCCCGATTGCCCCTAGGCTCTCCCTATGAGCCTCGATCAGATCACGGTCCGACTAGCAGATCCTACCGATGCGCCGGCAGTCGCTGGGGTTCATGATCGCGCTTGGCGCAGCACCTACCGCGGAATTATCCCGGGTGTTGCGCTCGAACGGATGATCGAACGGCGTGGCGAGCGCTGGTGGCGCCGCCTCATCAAAGTCCAACGCAGCGTTCTTGTGTTGGAAGTCTTCGGCAAGATCGCAGGCTACGTAACCCTCGGACGGAATCGCTCCAGCGCACTTCGCGTGCGCGGAGAGATTTATGAGCTTTACATCGACCCCACCTATCAAGGGCTCGGCTTTGGACGGCGCCTCTTCCGAGCCGCGCGCGCCCAGCTGAAGACGGCTGGTTGCGGCCATTTCGTCGTTTGGGTTTTGGAAGCCAATGATGCAGCCGTTGCCTTTTACCGCGCGATGGGTGGTGAGCCCGTGGCGCATGGGCTGGAACGGTTCGGCGGATCACCCACGCTAGACGGCGAGACAGTGGTGGAAGGCCGTGTAGGCCAACAGCGAAAACTCGCTTTTGTTTGGGGCGGCGGCTCCAAGAGCTAAGATAGACCCTATGTGCCGGTTGGCTTTGCGTGGTCTTTGACGCATATGCGTGTGGCGACGAACCAGCACAAAATGACGCTGCTATACCGTTCGCAAGCGCCCCATCTTACCCCGGATACTCAAAGGACTACCCAATGCGCATTGAAGCCATCCCGATCGGCGACAACCCTCCTCACGATGTGAATGTCCTCATCGAGGTGCCCACCGGCGGTGAGCCCATCAAATATGAGATCGAGAAGAACTCCGGGACGCTTTTCGTTGACCGCTTCCTTTACACCCCAATGCGCTACCCAGGAAACTATGGGTTTGTTCCGCACACTTTGTCTGAAGATGGCGATCCCATCGACGTGGTGGTCTGCAACACGCGACCCATCGTTCCAGGCGCGGTGATGAACTGCCGTATCGTCGGCGCGCTCGTGATGGAAGATGATGGCGGCGGCGATGAAAAGCTCATAGCCGTTCCGAGCAAAAAGCTCACCAGCCGGTATGAGAACGTACAAAACTACACCGATCTACCGACCATCCAAGTGCAGCAGATTGAGCATTTCTTCCTGCATTATAAGGACTTAGAACCCAACAAATGGGTCAAGATCGAACGCTGGGCAGGTGTTGACGAGGCAAAAGACATGCTCCGTGCCGCCATAGAGAATGGAAAAAAGTGACCGGCAAAAAGCCTGCCTGACGCCTTCAAACGTCTAAGACAGCCCTAGAAAACGTTGGGGTACGCGTAGCGTACGATGAGCTGCTGCAGGAAATAGATTCCCAAGAGCAGCACAATCGGTGAGATGTCGATGCCACCCAGATTGGGGAGAAAACGCCGGATCGGGCGCAAAGCCGGTTCGGTGAGCCCGTAGATCGCACGACCAATGGTCGAGACGACCTCATTGCGCGGGTTGATCACGTTGAAGGCCACCAGCCAGCTCATGATGGCGGATATAACGATGATCCACCAATACAGGTTGAGACCCAGCATAATGACGTCGAGAACGGCACGCATAACCCGTCTTCTCCTTCAACCGACAGTGCCAGAAAGCCATTTGGCCCAAATGGCCTAGCTCTCATCTTGTCGCGGACATGTAGACAGTGCAGCCGACCCTGACAAGATCAGTTGCGCGAGCCAGATGCCGTATCATGTCACCCAGCGATCAGGGAGCGTTCACATGACACGCCTTTGAGGAAGAACCCGGTCATCAAAGTGATGTAAGCGGCCGTCGTGATCCATACCGAGGGCGTGGGAAAGACGGCGTTGAACCCAAGCGCGGTCAGAGCGCCCAGAACCGCCAATGCAAACGAGACAAAAAATAATCACCGGTAAAACAGAAAGTTTCACGCGAACAGCTTTAACCCTGCACAAAGGGCCGGTCGAAACCGACCCTTTTCGTTTTTAGAGGATGTAAAGACCCTAGCTTGCTCGGTTCTGTCGGTTGTCTATCAGCTCGGTGACAACGCCGGGATCGGCGAGCGTTGACGTATCCCCCAGATTGTCAAAGGAATCTTCAGCGATCTTACGCAAGATACGCCGCATGATTTTACCTGAACGCGTCTTTGGTAGTCCCGGCGCGAACTGGATAAGGTCAGGCGAGGCAATTGGCCCGATTTCAGAGCGCACCCACTTCACCAGTTCCTTGCGCAGTTCGTCGGACGGATCCTCGCCCTCCATCAAGGTCACATAGACATAGATGCCCTGACCTTTGAGGTTATGCGGGTAGCCAACGACCGCCGCCTCGGACACTTTCGGGTGTGCAACCAGCGCCGATTCCACCTCAGCAGTGCCCATCCGATGGCCGGACACATTGATCACGTCATCAACACGTCCGGTGATCCAGTAGTAGCCATCCTCATCACGGCGACAGCCATCGCCTGTGAAGTACATGCCTTTGTAGGTGGAAAAATAGGTTTGCACGAACCGCTCATGATCGCCGTAAACCGTGCGCATCTGGCCAGGCCATGAATCAAGGATCACAAGGTTCCCCTCGGTTGCACCGTCCAGAATTTGCCCTTCAGCATCCACCAAAGCCGGCTGAACCCCAAAGAAGGGCCGTGTCGCTGAACCAGGCTTCAAGGCTGTCGCACCGGGAAGCGGCGTAATGAGGATGCCACCCGTCTCGGTCTGCCACCAGGTGTCAACGATGGGGCAGCGGCCTTCGCCAACCACAGAGTAGTACCAATTCCAGGCTTCGGGATTGATCGGCTCACCCACCGAACCCAAAATCCGTAAGGTGGAGCGGCTGCTCTTTTTCACATGCTCTTCGCCAGCACCCATAAGGGAGCGGATCGCTGTCGGCGCGGTATAGAAGATCGACACTTTATGCTTATCCACCACATCCCAGAAGCGCGACGGCGATGGATAGGTCGGCACGCCTTCAAACATCAGCGTCGTCGCACCATTGGCGAGCGGCCCGTACACGATGTAGCTGTGGCCGGTAACCCAGCCCACATCAGCGGTACACCAGTAGATGTCGCCGTCTTGATAGTCGAAGACATATTCATGCGTCATAGACGCGTAGACGAGATAGCCACCCGTCGTGTGCAACACGCCTTTCGGCTGACCCGTGGAGCCCGACGTGTAGAGAATGAAGAGCGGGTCTTCGGCGTTCATTTCTTCCGGTTCCACATAGTCCGGCGCGCTTGCCGCAGCCTCGTGATACCAAATGTCCCGGCCATCCTGCATAGCGATGTCACCGCCGGTGCGCTTCACCACAACCACCGCATCCACCGGTGCCGTCTCGCAGGCCTTGTCCACATTGGTCTTGAGAGGCACCTTGCGGCTGCCGCGCAAACCCTCATCGGCTGTGACCACCACCTTGGAATCACAGCCGGAAATGCGCTGGGCCAGCGAGTCAGGCGAAAAACCGCCGAACACGATCGAATGCACCGCGCCTAGCCGCGCGCAGGCGAGCATCGCATAGGCAGCTTCCGGGATCATCGGCAAATAGAGGGTCACCCGATCACCCTTCTTGACGCCCGCATTGCGCAGAACGCCTGCCATTGTGTTCACATGGGCATGGAGTTCCTTGTAGGTGATCTCCATGGACTCTGACGGATCATCCCCTTCCCAGATAATCGCAACCTGATCGCCCCGCGTCTCAAGGTGGCGGTCAACACAGTTTGCCGACACATTCAGCGTGCCATCTTCGAACCACTTGATCGACACATTGTGCGGATCGTAGCTGGTGTTTTTCACGTGGGTGAACGGTTTGATCCAATCAACGCGCGTGCCGTGCTCGCCCCAAAAGCCTTCCGGGTCGGACACGGACTTGTCGTACATGGCAAGATACTTGGCGTTGTCAGCAAGCGATGCGGACGCCACCGCGCTCGGAACTGGATAGACTTCGCTCATGGCGTGATCTCCCTTTTGTGCGTTTCCCCTCAGGCAGCGTAGAGCCACACCGAAAACAGTTTGATGGGGGCTTGGCCTACACGTCGCTTCTTCGTTTCATTGAAGCGTTCGTGCGCTTACCCGATGGCGAAATCATAGCGTCTGCGCGCCCAGACCAGCAAGGCAGGCAAGGCTCACCCTTTCGTTTAGAGTAGGAGCGTAAAATCGCTTTTGGGCGTTGATACGTATCAAACCAAGACCAATGGCTATGCAGCATCTACCGCACGCTTATTTGACACCGTTCCTCCCGTATCGCGCGGCGAAGCCTTAACCTTAAGGCAGACTTAACCTCCCCGTGACATTAATCAGATTATGTATTGCGTACGCCCATCCGCCAAACGCGGGGGGTCGGCATGATGGCGTCTGCGTTCAGATCGTATGCGGTGTCCCGGGCTGATCTCCATCGCTTTGTCTATGAGACAGGCTCGTCGTTCAAGCGACTTGACGCCCTGCTTAAAGGCATTGCGCCGAACCCTGACCTTACCCCGATCAACATGACGATTGGCGAGCCGCGACACACGCCTCCAGAGGGTGTCGGTCATGCTGTCGGCAGTACCAGTGGTGGTTTCGGCACCTACCCGCCAATCACCGGGTCACTTAACCTGCGCACGGCAATCGCGCGTTGGATCACGCGCCGCTACGGGCTGCCCACGGACGCGATCACACCAGAACGCAACGTTGTGGCGCTGAACGGGTCGCGCGAAGGGCTTGTCTTCGCCTGCCGCACCGCGCGTGATGTGAGGCTGGACATCGACCGGCCAGTAGTCGTGATGCAAAACCCATTTTACCTCGCCTATATCGCCGGAGCCTTGATGGCAGATGTAGACGTCCATCTGCTTGATGATACTGACCTGACCGGCGACGGCGTTGACGAGGATATCTGGGAGCGAACAGTCGCGGCCTACATTGCCTCGCCCACCAATCCTCAAGGCGAGGTGCTCAGCCAGGCGCAGTGGGCGTCCTGGATCGAGCGCGCACGTCGACACAATTTCATACTGTTCGCAGACGAGTGCTACTCAGAAATCTACCGCGAGGCACCACCTGTCGGGGGTCTGGAAGCAGCCTGGACCATGAATGGCAGCCTCGACAAGGTTGTGAGTTTCAATTCGCTTTCAAAACGCTCAAATCTTCCAGGATTACGCTCTGGTTTCATGGCCGGCGACCCCGGTTTCATCGAGACCTGCACGAAACTGCGAAACATAGGTGGACCGCAAGTCCCGCTACCGCTGCAAGAAGCCTCCGTACAGGTCTGGTCCGACGAAACCCACGTTGAGGCAAGCCGCGCCCTCTACCGACACAAATGGCAACGCGTTGCGGACGTTTTAGGCGACTTTCTGGATGAGCCGGTGCCTGAAGCTGGCTTTTTCCTCTGGCTGAAAGTGCCAAAGGGTGCAACCGATATTGAGCTGAGCACGAAGCTGTGGCGCGAACAAGCACTGCGCACCATTCCAGGGTCTTACCTTGCCTATTCAGTGACGCCTGGCCACGGATCCGACCGAATCCGCATCGCGCTTGTCGGCAGCGCAGAGGAAACCGACGAGGCGCTGCGCCGCCTCGCCATCACCCTGGCTGACTATCGCTCCCGCAACACCACATCCCATCACGTGACGGATTGATCCCATGCGAACCTTTAGCGCTTTGGACTCTTCTCTTTTTGACATCGGCCTCTTTCGCGAACGGTTACGCCGACACTTGGCTGCAGCGATAGGTCTTGGTGTCGTGATGGTCTGTGCGCTCGCGACCTTGGCGCTCGCGACCTGGTCAGTCACCGATCCAAGCCTAAGTCATGCCACATCGGCACCGGTCACCAATGTCTTAGGCGCGCCGGGCGCGGCCTTCGCCGACCTTGCAATGCAGATTCTGGGTCTTGGCGCGGTCGCGTTTCTCGTTCCTATGGTTGTGTGGGGCTGGTTCCTGATGAGCTATGGCGCCCTTGATCGAAAGGTTCGCCGCTTGGGCTATGCGCTTGGTTTCGCAGCGGCTGCATGCGCCCTTCTTGCACTGTTGCCGCTGTTTGGCTCGTGGCCCTTGCCCATCGGGATGGGCGGTTTGGTTGGCGACCTTCTGATTGCTTTGCCGCACGGTCTCTTGCCCATCGCTTTTCTGCCAAAACTGGTCGTGGTGGCGATCGCCGTACCTGCGGGCCTATGGTGCTTCCAGCGCACAGCAGCGATCCCTCAGATCGAAGAGCCGCAATCGCCAGCGGATCTGCGCATAGAACCGCGCCGCATTCACCGGGCAGATGGCCGCGAAGAGGACCTTTGGGAAGATGAGCCCTTTGCAGATGATGACGAGATCGACGAGCGCCCAAGCGCGTTTCAATTAGTGGCAGGGTATGCAACGCATCTGGCTTACTCCGGTGGTGCAGCACTTAGACGGATCATTCCGAGCCGTTCAAGCGGCTATGAGCCGATCAGGCCGAATCTCGGTGCGCTGAACGCCCGGCTGCGCGAAACCGATGAGCCCAACTTTGATGCTGATCCGTACCACGCCTATCAAGTTGCACCTCAAACCCAAAAGCAGATCCGGGAGGCTTGGCCAATAGAACCACTGCAGCTCGATCCATTGCAGCGGGGCCCTTTGCAAGCAGAAACACCACAAACCGAAACACTGCACGTGGAGCCGTGGGACAAAGAGCTCTGGGAGGGGCCAGAGCTTCCGCCCATCGAGCAACCTGCCGTACAGCCAGTGCGGCAGGCATCCCTGCAGCGGACGAGCGTTACACATCCAGAAGGAGACTGGTCTCAGTTCGAGCCTGCGCCGCCGCACGAAGCCGTGATTCCGCTAGGGTTTAACGCGATTGCGGGGGAACTGCCCTTTGAAAGCGAGAACCCCGCAGCGTGGGCAGATACAGCAGAGCCCATGCCTCACGCGGCGGAACCCCCCGTCTATGCAGAACAGCCACGACCGATGCGCGGCCCCGCCTCAACGCGCCCACATCCACGCGTTGCCGAGATGACCAAGATGAAGCGCGGTAAGCGCGCAGCACAGGAGGCGCAACCAGCGCTTATTCGCGAACATGACGGGTTTGAATTGCCGCCACTCCACCTGCTGGCCGATGCGCCCACGAGCGGCACACAAGCCCTGTCTCCGCAAAGCTTGGAGCGCAATGCAGGCCTGTTGGAAGGCGTGCTGGAAGACTTCCGTGTCACAGGCGAAGTGATTAATGTGTGCCCCGGCCCGGTCGTCACGCTCTATGAGTTTGAACCGGCGCCCGGCGTCAAATCAGCCCGTGTTATCGGCCTGGCAGACGATATCGCCCGCTCCATGAGCGCTATATCGGCCCGTGTCGCGGTGATTCCGGGGCGCAATGCCATTGGTATAGAGTTGCCAAACGCGTCCCGTGAAACGGTCTATCTGTCGGAGATTCTTGCTTCACAAAACTTTGAAAAAGCCAAGGGCAATCTACCACTGGCGATGGGCAAAACCATTGGCGGTGAACCGGTGATCGCTGATCTTGCTCGTATGCCGCATTTGCTGGTCGCTGGTACGACCGGTTCGGGTAAGTCGGTCTCGATCAACACGATGATCCTCTCCATCCTCTACCGGTGGACGCCCGAAGAGTGCCGTCTCATCCTGATCGATCCAAAAATGCTGGAGTTATCGGTGTATGATGGCATTCCGCATCTGCTCACGCCCGTTGTTACAGACCCGAACAAGGCCGTGGTTGCACTGAAGTGGGCGGTTAAAGAGATGGAAGACCGCTACCGCAAAATGTCAAAGCTCGGTGTGCGCAACATCGACGGTTTCAACGCCCGGGTAAAAGAGGCGGAGAAGAAGGGCGAGATCATCCATCGAACGGTTCAAACCGGTTTTGATCAAAACACCGGCGAACCCGTCTACGAGCGTGAAGAGCTTGCCTACGAGGCGATGCCAATGCTCGTGATCGTGGTCGACGAGATGGCCGACCTCATGATGGTCGCGGGCAAAGAAATCGAAGGGGCGATCCAGCGCCTCGCGCAGATGGCGCGCGCGGCGGGTATCCATATCATCATGGCGACCCAGCGTCCGTCGGTGGATGTGATCACCGGCACGATCAAGGCCAACTTCCCGACCCGCTGTTCGTTCCAGGTGACCTCTAAGATCGATTCGCGCACCATTTTGGGCGAGCAAGGTGCCGAACAGCTTCTCGGCCAAGGCGACATGCTCTTCATGGCAGGCGGCGGACGCATCCAGCGCGTTCACGGGCCCTTTGTCTCTGATGAAGAGGTGGAAAGCGTGGTCGCCCACCTCAAGACGCAAGGTGCGCCGGAGTATCTCCACACGATCACCGAAGAAGTGGATGAGGACGATGACCCGGACGCGGACCCGACAGAAAAGTCGATTGCACGGCTCGAAAAATCCGACGACCCCTATGAGCAGGCGATCGCAGTGGTGATGCGCGACGGTAAGGCATCCACCAGTTACATCCAACGCCGTCTTGGCATCGGCTACAACCGCGCCGCCTCGCTCATCGAAAAAATGGAAAAGGAGGGCCTCATCGGCCCAGCCAATCATGCAGGCAAACGTGAAGTCCTGATGCGTATCGGCGATGACGACGAGGGTTTTGAGGTCTAAAACGGCTTCACGTCCCATCACAGCCTTGTGCGGCGGCATCGAAAAATGCTTCCGTTTAGAACTTGTTAACCATACGCGTACCTCATAGTCGCCATACTCCGGTCGAAGTCGTTCGATTGAAACATTGGCGCGCGATGGCGCTGTCGCACTTTCCGGTCCCAAGCTGGGTGCGCGCGTTGCGCCTCATCACACCCGAGGTTTTGCCCGTGTCAATCTTTTCGTTTTTCATCCGTTCCAGCTTTTTGCGGATCTATGCCCTGCTCTGCCTGGTGCTCAGCCTGGCCGCCTTTGGTTTAGGAACCCCGCCTGCTGGCGCCGTCAACACATTTCCCGGCGCGCTAACGCCTGAAGATCTGGAACAGGTTGAAATCCTGTCCTCCCACATCAACGGCCTTGAGACGATGCAAGGTCGGTTTATCCAGATCGGTCCAGATGGGAACCGCGCCGAAGGCTATTTCGTGCTGCATCGCCCAGGACGGCTCCTCTTCCGCTATCTACCGCCCTCCCGGCTGGAGATTGTCTCCGATGGCACCGGCCTTGTCGTGCGCGATGGGTCTGTCGGCACGCATGACCTCTACCCGATCTCCCAGACGCCGCTGCGCTTCCTCTTGGAAGAACGCATTGACCTTGTCCGGGAAGGTAATGTGTTAAACGTGGCTTCAGAAGAAGAAGGCCTTGTGACCGTTCTGCTCCAGGACGAAACGCCTATCGGTCGCGGTCGTATCGCCATCACCATGAGTGAGGAGCCACTCGCCATTCAGCAGTGGACCGTTACGGACCCACAGGGGCTCGAAACGACGGTTGCGTTGTTTGAGGTTGAGTATGGACGTCCAACCGATCCGAATTGGTTCTTCATCGACCATATCCGTCGGGGCGAGTAGCGGCCACGAACGAGAGTTCTCTCAGCCAATAGCGGGGGATCATCAGGGCAAAGCGCTTGCTCTGACGGCATGGCATCCGTATGCGATACGGCATGACAGAACCCACCTTTCGCCTCGCAACCTGGAACATCAACTCTGTGCGGCTACGCATAGACCAGGTGGTTCGCTTTTTGAGCGAGCAAGCACCAGATGTTCTGTGCCTTCAGGAAACGAAGTGTCGGGAAGAAGAGTTCCCTTCAAAGGCAATCCGCGCAACCGGCTATGAGCATATCGCGGTGCACGGGCAAAAAGCCTATCACGGGTCGGCCATTGTCTCGCGCCTTCCTATAGAAGATATCTCAAAAATCGACTTCTGTGATATGGGTGATGCGCGGCATGTGAGTGCTCGTGTGACGCTTCCACGGCCGATTGGCGGACATAGCTCCGCGCGCGTCCATTCGCTTTATGTACCCGCAGGTGGCGACGAGCCCGATGTCGAAACCAACCCAAAGTTCGATCATAAACTAAAGTTCGTAGCTGAAATGGCCGATAAGCTGGGTGCGGATACCGGTTCACCGACACTGATTGCCGGCGATCTCAACATAGCCCCGTATGAGCAAGACGTGTGGTCGCACAAGCAACTTTTAAAGGTCGTCTCGCACACCCCAGTTGAAACGGACCTGTTCGAAAAGACCCGTGAAGCACTGGCCTACACCGATACGATGCGGCGCCATATCGCGATGAGTGAACCGCTCTTTACCTGGTGGAGCTATCGCGCGAGAGACTGGGCGGCAAGCAACCGAGGCCGCCGGTTAGACCATGTGTGGACCTGCCCGAAATGGGCAGAGCATTCGGTAGGTACGAAGGTCATCGCAGAGTGTCGAAGCTGGGAGAAAGCTTCTGACCACGCGCCGGTCATCGTGGATTACGCGTGAAACACAAGTTGCACAGTCAACTAACGAGCCTTACCAGGCGTTCCTTGCGGACGATTGACCACAGTCGACGCCTGATCGGTCAGTGAACGCAACTCATTGGCTATATCATTACGCAAAGTAGCAGCAGCAGCTGGAAACTCCGAGAGCATTCGCATGAAAAGTGACCGGCGAACGAGAAGAACCTCCACCGGTCCGGCGGCTGTGGCTGTATGGCGCCGAGCGGTCTCAGTGATAAGCGCGCGCTGCCCGAGCAGTGTCGCGACTGTCATGCGTTCCTCATGTCCAGCACGCGATTGCTGGGTTAGAATAACATCGCCTGACACGATAACGAGACCGCCAATGGAGGTTTCTCCGGCCTGAAAGAGTACTTCACCGGTTTTGAAGTGCAGATTCTCTCCACCAAACGCCAACAGACGAAGCTGCTCTTCATCCAAAGGCTCGAAGAAAGGGACACGGCGCAGCACGGCGATGTCGGAGGCCAGACTCATGCATGCACCAAAGATGGCTGGTTTTTAGGAAACCAGCTTGTAACCACCAGCCTCGGTCACCAAGAGGTCCGCGCGGCTTGGGTCTGACTCGATTTTCTGCCGCAAGCGATAGATATGCGTTTCCAGCGTGTGCGTGGTGACGGCAGCGTTGTAGCCCCAAACCTCGGACAGGAGAACATCGCGCGCGACCGGCTTGCCGCCAGCGCGATGCAGAAACTTCAAGATCGACGTTTCCTTCTCCGTCAGACGCACTTTCTTGCCATCGCCGTCTAGCATCAGCTTCGCGGCGGGCTTGAACGTGAAACGACCAATTTGGAAGACGGCATCTTCGCTCGTTTCAAACTGACGAAGCTGTGCCCGGATGCGCGCTAGAAGGACAGCAAACCGGAACGGCTTAGTGACATAGTCGTTGGCGCCTGCTTCCAGACCCAAAATCGTATCGGAGTCCGTGTCATGGCCTGTCAGCATGATCACAGGGGCTTTGAAATCGTTCTTGCGAAGAAGACGGACCGCTTCGCGACCATCAAGATCTGGCAACCCAACATCCATGATCAACAGATCAATATCGTTGGCGCGAGCATAAGCAATACCCGCCTGCGCCGTATCGCAATGATGGGTGGCGAACTCGTCATAAAGAGCGAACTGCTCCTGCAGAGCATCCGCAAGCTCCGTATCATCATCAACGATGAGCAACATGCGTCGCGGCATAACATCCCCTAACAAATGTTGATCCACCGGCATGATTACCGTCGGCGGATTAGTCGCGTATTATCCCCAAAAGCACGCTGGCGAACAGGAATCATCGCGTGCTCTTACTTGTGTCGCCAAGCTTTACGGCAAGGCGATGGTTGCAGGCAAGCGCGCACAGCTCCACAGTAACGAGGATGCGAGCCCGTTTGACGAAATTGCGATCTGAGGGACACCGTCGTTTAGCGTATGTCCGCCGAGCAGCCAGTTTCGGCCCACAAGGCCACCTTGGGCACTTCATCCTTGCCGGTGAGGTTCACCCCTGCGCTTTGGGGCGATCAGGCCTCTCAGCGTTAAAGCGTGAAGGCGACTGGGCCACCCCTATCGGGCTTTTGAGTTTGGTGAGCGGGAGATATCGTGCCGATCACGTTCATCGCCCGCCCGGCTCAGCGTCCTTTTGGACGCAGATCAAGATCCAGGATGGCTGGTGCGATGCACCGTTTACACCGCTCTATAATCGCAAGGTCAGTCTGCCTTTCTCAGCCTCGCATGAGAGAATGCTGCGCGACGACAGGCTCTATGATCGCGTTATCGTCTTGGATTGGAACTACTATACCCGCGCGCAGGGCCGCGGGTCAGCAATTTTTCTTCATCAAGCGCGAGAATCAGAAGCCTGCCGCACGCCGTGCGGCGCCCCGTTCAAGCCAACCGAAGGCTGTATCGCATTGAAGAGAGAGGATTTTCGGCGTCTTCTGCCAAAACTGGCGCTGATCGACGCCATTTTGGTGGTTGCGTAAGGCGCAGCTTCACGACCGAGCGCCAAAAATTGCGCTTCCAACCCGCACATGCGTCGCACCACGCTCGATTGCTTGCGTATAGTCGCTGCTCATCCCCATAGATCGCATTGGTAAACCTGCTTGACCAGCGAGAGACGCAAGCAAGTCGAAATGGGCTGCTGCGTCCTCGTCAAACGGTGGAATGCACATGAAGCCCAGGACTGCTAGTCCGTACACCTCGCGGCAGCGACCGGCGAAAGACACAGCCTCATCGGGATCAACGCCTGCTTTTTGCGGTTCGCGCCCCGTGTTGACCTGAACAAAAACTGGCAGATGGCGCCCTTGCTTGGTCATCTCTGATGCAAGAACCTTTGCAATTTTCTCCCGATCGACGGACTGGATAACATCAAAGGTCGCTACCGCGTCGGTGGCCTTGTTCGACTGCAAGGGCCCAATCAAGTGCAGCTCAAGCGGCTCTGGCGCCCGTTCTCTTAAGGCAGGCCATTTAACCATTGCCTCCTGTACGCGGTTTTCGCCGAAGACACGTTGTCCAGCCTCGATTACCGGCCAAATGGCCTCAGCATCATAAGTTTTTGAGACGGCAACGAGGGTAACAGATTTGCCAGGTGCGGACGCGGCATCTATGTCCGCACAAACCTGTCGCCAGCGTGAAACTCGATCCATTCGATCTACCCTCCATCAATCAGGAGGTCTTAGCGGGTAGACCGGTTCATTGGCACCCCGATAGAGGGCCGCAGTTGACCCTTGGCAGGCTTTCTGGTGAAGGTCCGCGCGAAATACACGCAAAGTGAGACGCCAAACCTTGGCCATGTGAGCCATATGGCGATCTCTTACCGAACACTTTCAATCCACAAAAACAGACCACATTTGTCGTGACCGCTGACATCCAAACACCCGCACGCAAGAGCAAGGCTGAACGCTATAACCCGCAGACCGTGGAGCCTCATTGGCGCGAAAAGTGGGATGAAGCGAACGTTTTCGTAACGCCAAATGACGATTCTCGGCCCAAATACTATGTGCTAGAGATGTTTCCCTATCCCTCAGGGCGCATCCATATTGGCCATGTGCGCAACTACACAATGGGCGATGTTGTGGCTCGCTACAAACGCGCTCGTGGTTTCAACGTGCTCCACCCCATGGGGTGGGACGCGTTCGGCATGCCGGCGGAAAACGCGGCGATGCAAAATAAAGTGCATCCGCGCAATTGGACGTATCAAAACATCGCGACCATGCGTGGGCAGCTGAAAAATATGGGCCTTGCGATCGACTGGACGCGGGAATTCGCGACCTGCGACCCCGAGTATTACCATCAGCAACAAAGCCTATTTCTTGATTTTCTCGAGGTTGGCCTGGTCGATCGCCGTGTCGCCCGCGTGAATTGGGACCCGGTGGATCAAACGGTCCTTGCCAACGAACAGGTGATTGACGGGCGTGGTTGGCGCTCTGGCGCTCTGGTAGAGCAGCGCGAGCTTGCCCAGTGGGTCTTCAAGATCACCGATTATGCGCAGGAGCTGCTCGACGGCCTGGATGAGCTTGTCCGTTGGCCGGACAAGGTGCGCCTCATGCAGCGCAACTGGATCGGCAAATCGCGCGGGCTGCGTATGCAGTTTTCGCTGGAGGCCCCGATCCATGGCTTCGAGGCCGTGGAGGTCTACACCACGCGTCCTGATACGTTGGCGGGTGCAAGCTTTATCGCCATCGCACCTGAACATCCGCTCTCGCAAGCGCTTGCAGCCGACAACAAGCAGTTGGCCAACTTTAATGTTGATGTCCGACGCACGGGAACCTCAGAAGAAGCGCTCGAAAAAGCCGAAAAGCGTGGGTTTGACACAGGCCTGAAGGTGAAGCACCCGCTCTATGAAGATCAAACGCTTCCCGTTTGGGTCGCGAATTTCATTTTGATGGATTACGGCACCGGCGCCGTTTTTGGCTGTCCGGCACACGACCAGCGCGATCTTGATTTCGCCAGGGGCCATGATCTGCCGGTAACCGACACATTTTTCGCGCTCGATGATGACACGCCGGTGGCCAATGAGGCCTTTGTTCCGGCCAAGACCGAAAAGGTCCGCTACGTCAATCAGCCCGCAGGCGTTAACATTGCGAGCGGTCAGGAAGGCATCGACGCCACCATTGATTGGGCAGAAACGAAGGGACTTGGAAAAGGCGAGGTTCAGTTTCGCCTGCGCGATTGGGGCGTCTCCCGTCAGCGCTACTGGGGCTGTCCGATCCCTGTTGTCCACTGCGACACGTGCGGCGTGGTTCCCGTGCCAAAGGAAGATCTGCCGGTTAAGCTACCCGAAGATGTCAGCTTCGAGGAACCTGGCAATCCGCTTGATCGGCACGCGGCCTGGAACCAGGTGCCATGTCCGAAATGTTCTGGCCCGGCGCGCCGTGAAACCGATACGATGGACACTTTTGTAGACTCATCTTGGTACTTTGCACGCTTCACCACGCCTAAGGCTGACACACCGACGGTGCCCGGTGTGGCCGACGATTGGCTGCCGGTGAACCAATATATCGGCGGCGTTGAGCATGCGATCTTACATTTGCTTTACTCGCGCTTCTTCGCCCGCGCGATGACCAAGACCGGCCATATGAGCGTCAATGAACCGTTTGAGGGTCTCTTCACGCAAGGGATGGTCGTCCACGAAACCTACAAGGGCAAGGACGGTTGGATCGAGCCCGCCAAGGTGCTCATCGACGGCAGTGACGAGGTACGTATTGCCCGACATCTGGATACAGGTGAGGTGCTGGAAATCGGCTCCATCGAGAAGATGTCGAAGTCGAAGAAGAATGTGGTTGATCCCGATGACATCATGGCAACCTACGGCGCCGACACGGCACGCTGGTTCATGCTGTCAGATTCCCCGCCCGACCGCGATGTGATCTGGACCGAAGCAGGCGTCGAAGGCGCGCATCGGCACATTCAGCGGGTTTGGCGCCTGACGCAGGATATCGTGGACGCTACGCCAACAGATTTCACCGATGAAAAACCAGCACGGTTCTCCGATGATGCACTAGCGCTTCGCCAAAGCGCTCACCGGATGCTTGATGCGGTGGCGCAAGACATTGAAAGACTTGGGTTTAACCGCGCGGTCGCCCGCATTTACGATGCAACCAACGCGATTGGTCGGTTTCTTGCTAAAACCTCTGGTACAAATGAGGACCTGTGGGCCCTGCGCGAAGCGTTGGCGTTTCTCTTGGAAGCGATGCAACCGATGACGCCACATCTCTGCGAGGCCTGTTGGGAAGCCCTGGGGCACGCCGACTGGCTGGCCACGAAGCCTTGGACAAAGGTTGACAGGTCTCTCCTCGATGACGACACAGTGCTTTTGCCGATCCAAGTGAACGGTAAGAAGCGCGGCACAGTCACCGTGCCCAAGGATGCATCAAAAGAGGATGTGGAGACGATGGTGCTAGGTGATGCAGACGTGCAAGCTCAAATAGCTGGGCAAACGGTCAAACGCATCATCGTGGTGCCTGGGCGGATCGTGAATATCGTTGTCTAGCTCCGATGAAAGCGCAAGAATGTCTGAACGCACCAAAAGCCCAGTAAATCGCAGAACAGCGCTTCGGTTTCTGGGCGCTGGTGTTGTGGTCAGCGGGGCGGCAGCCTTGGGCGGATGCCAGATTCGTCCACTTCACGGTGATCGAACGCTGGCGAATGGCACGTCGCGGGCAGCATCGGAACTGGCATCAATCCAGATCGATCCGCCTTCAAATCGAACAACACAGCTGGTCCGTAATGAATTGGTCTTCCGCTTTGGTGGTGATGGCGGGTTGTCGACGTACAGGCTGGCTCTTGGAGCTTCCCGGGTCATCACGACCCTCGGTGTCGATGGGACCGGCGCTACCTTTGCGCGAACACTGCGCGTGGCTGCAACCTATCAATTGTTCCGTCTGGGTGAAGACGAACCGCTGACAGAAAACACAGTCATCGCAAATGCTGGCTTTGACGAAGTAGAGCAAGAGTTCGCCAACGAGCGCGCAGCTATTGATGCCGAACAGCGCGCAGCACGCGAAGTTGCAGCGGTTATTAATGCCCAGTTGGCTGCGTTCTTTGCAACGTAAGCGGCGTATTCGGTAGTCAGACCAGATGGCGTCCATCCGAGCAAATGACATTGATCGGTTCATTGCGCAGCCGAATCCATCGCAACCCATTGTTCTGATTTACGGACCTGATCGAGGGCGCGTATCTCTCCGCACCAAAGCGCTCATCGAGACTTTGACGGGCAAGGCCGCCAACAAAGCGATGGATCTGACAGAGCTTGATCCTACACTTTTGGACGGTGATCCATCACGCCTTGCAGAAGAGGCAGACAGCATTGCGATGTTCGGTGGTGCCAAGCTAATACTAGTCCGAATGGACGACCCCAAAGGTCTTGCCAAGACCGTTCAAACACTGCTGGACGCTCCGCCAACGGAGGCTCGCGTCATCATCTCGGCTGGTGATCTTAAAAAAAGCCATCCATTACGAAGCCGAATCGACAAGGCCAGCACTGGTGCGGCACTCCCCTGCTATGCAGCCGACCGACGCGATATAGCAGCGCTCCTCGACCAAAAAGTTACATCCTTTGGTCTGACCGTGGATCGTGAAACACGCGACGACATCCTTAGTGCCCTTGGATCGGACCACGCGATGTCGGTCTCAGAGATCGAGAAGCTGTGCTTGTACGCACGATCCAAAGGGAAAATTGAGCGCCAGGACGTGGAAGATCTACTTATGGATAGCTCAACACAAGCTATGAGCGACTGCGCCGACTTAGCATTTGCAGGTCAGCGCGAGGCCGCCTTGGGGTCGGTCGGAAAAATTACATCCGAAGGGCTGGAGCCATCCGTCCTTGCGCAGAACCTCGTCCGTCACGGCCAGATGTTGGAACGCCTAAGGATCACTATGATGGAGGGAAAGTCAGCGCAGCAAGCCGTGCGCGATGCCAGACCACCAATCTTCTTCAAACGCCAAACGTGGGTGGAACGCGCCCTTACCTGCTGGACAGATACCAAGTTGCGCTGCACGCTCACATATCTTGATACGCAATTGACTGAGATAAGGTTGGATCAAAACCTCAAAACCATACGGCTCGAACGGATAGTCTTGCGCATTGCTTCAGACGCCACGCGGGGCAGACGTTAAATCCGGCAACACAGGACGCATTAACCGGTGTGAGCACCTATCCGACGAAGCAGATCATCAAGCTGCTCCAATGTGCGATACTTCACTGTCAACGCGCCAGAACCATTTGGCTTGGCTTTGAGTTGGACCTGTAGGCCCAGATGCTCTGACAATTTCGCTTCGATAGCTCGGGTATCAGCGTCAGCCAGCATAGCCGTCTGCGGCACGTCATCAGATATGGATGTAGACCCTTCCGGCACACGATCATCTTGAGCTAACTTTTCTACATCCCTGACCGACAGGCCAAGATCGATGATCTTCTGCGCCAGTGTTTCGGCGTCATCGCGGCCAATCAACTGTCGGGCGTGACCAGCAGAAAGCGATCCGTTTGACAGGAACCCTTGCACGGAAGTGGGCAGTTTAAGCAAGCGGAGGGTATTCGCGATGTGGCTTCGGCTCTTGCCGATGATTTTTGCCAACTCCTGCTGGCTGTGGGCAAATTGGTCGATAAGTTGTTGATATCCAAGTGCTTCTTCGATTGCATTGAGATCTTCACGCTGAACATTCTCGATGATGGCAAGTTCGAGCGACTCTTTCTCATCCGCCTGTCGTACCACAACTGGAACAGTATCAAGACCAGCCCTTTGCGCGGCGCGCCAGCGACGCTCGCCAGCGATGAGCTCATAAGAACCTTCATCCAATGCACGCACCAGAAGGGGCTGAACCACGCCTTTCTCCCGCACAGACTCTGTCAACTCAGCCAGCGCTTCTTCGTCGAACTGACCGCGAGGATTGCGTGGGTTGGGGATGATCTGTTCAATGGGCAGTCGGCGTGCCGACTTGGTTTGCTCAACCGCTACCGTCTCGGGAACGGCATCACCCATCAGCGCCGCCAGTCCCCTACCAAGTCGGCGTTTTGAAGCATCCTCAGCCATCATGTCCTCCATCGCTTGAACGAGTCCTACGCCGCCACTGTGCGCAGTTCACGCTCGCGCTCGATGATTTCTTGCGCCAGCTTGATGTAGGCTTGACTACCCGCGCATTTAAAATCGTACAGGATTGCTGGGCGACCATATCCCGGAGCCTCGGACAAACGCACATTCCGCGGGATCATTGTCTTGTACACTTTATCGCCCATCACCTCCCGCACATCTTCCACCACCTGAGCGGAAAGATTGTTGCGCGCATCGTACATCGTGAGTGCAATACCGTGGATAATGAGCTCAGGGTTGAGCGCTCCACGAACCTGTTCCACCGTTCGCAAAAGTTGCGACAAACCTTCGAGCGCGAAGAACTCACATTGCAGTGGCACAAGTACGGCGTGCGACGCTGCCATGGCGTTGACAGTCAAAAGGCTCAGCGATGGCGGGCAGTCGATCAAGATATAGCTGATCTTCTCATCGTCCGGCATTGCCTGATGATCAGCATGGTAGCGATGCAAAGCGCTGCGCAACCGCATAGCGCGTTGCGGATCTTTTGCGATTTCCATCTCCAAACTCGACAGATCAACCGTCGAGGGCACAATAGATAGGTTTGGGACTGCCGTCTGCTGCGCGGCCTCGGAGAGCGAAGCGTCGCCTGCCAAAACCTCATAGCTCGTGACACCGCGATCCTTCGCGGGAATGCCAAGGCCCGTTGAAGCGTTGCCCTGGGAATCCAGGTCAAGAATAGCAACCTGCTCGCCAATGGCGGCAAGAGCCGTGCCCAGATTGATGGCCGTCGTCGTCTTACCGACGCCGCCCTTCTGGTTCGCCACGGTGATGACGCGAGGTTCGCGGTGAATGGGGGGTATGGGCGGCGTGTGCATCATACGTTTGGTCTCGAGGAGCTGGGGCCTTTCCATCTCACTTGGAGAATGCGGCCGGTTGAATCAACAACGCTAGGATGTTCTATCACGTCATAATCAGAAGCGGCAGGCCAGCTTTTGAGTTCTGAGGAATACTCCCCACCTTTGTGAAAAAAAGCTGTTGCACCGGTCTTCATCCAAGGCTCAGCGAGCGAAGCCAGTTTCGGCAGAGGCGCGAGCGCACGAGCTGTGATGATGCCAACATGGGGTCCTTGATGATGAGAAACATGTTCGATGCGCGACTGTTGGACATACACAGGCACACCCGTTTCACGTGAAACAGCTCGCAGGAACGCAGCTTTGCGGCCGTTTGCTTCAATGAGCGTCACGCGATGCGCATTCTCTCCAGCAGCCAGAGCTACCACCATACCTGGAAGCCCTGCACCCGATCCGAGATCCATCAAGTGAAGTCCCAGAGCATCGCCCGCTAACGCCCCACTGCCACACGGTGGTAGAAACGACATCAGCTGGAGACTGTCTGCTACATGACGAGTCCAGATCTCCTCCAGCGTCTTCGGACCGACAAGATTTTGCGCCGGTTGCCACTTTCTCAACATCGCGACGTAGCGCAAAAGGTTCGATATCGCCGTCTCGCTCAGATCAACACCAAGTTCTCCGCATACCATTTCGAGTTCGAATCGATCATCCATGAAGGACAAAACCTATGCGGCGCGCTTGCGGATATATACCAGTATCAGCGCCAAAGCGCTTGGTGTCATCCCTTCCAACCGCCGGGCTTCAGCAATCGATGTTGGCCGCGCTGACGTAAGGCGCGCCCGCAGCTCGTTTGATAGCCCGGGCATGGAAGCATAATCCAGATCATTTGGGATCGCATGTGCCTCTTCACGATTAAGCGTTGCCACCTCCCCTTCCTGCCGTTCCACATACACCGCATAATGAGCATCCACTTCTAGCTGTCTCAGTATCGCTGAGGCATGCGTCTTCAAGTGTGGCCAAAGATTCAGAACATCGTCCATTTCAATCTTTGGAAATCCTAAAAGATCAAACGCTGACCGTCGCTGACCATCCTCCTTGACCGCCAGTCCTTTGCTACGCAACGCGTGCGGTGTCGCTTGGGCTTCTCCAAATGCTGCCTTTGCGGCGTCCAGGGCGGCCTTCTTCGCCGCAAAGTGTGTTGCTCGTTTGCTCTCGACCAAAGCGAGCGATACACCCAATCGCGTAAGGCGCTGATCTGCATTGTCGGCCCGAAGACGCAATCGATACTCGGCACGGGATGTAAACATGCGATAGGGCTCGGTGACACCCCGCATCGTCAGGTCATCGATCATCACGCCAATGTAACTCGTTTCACGGGCGAATCGAATGCCGTCGCGCTCATCGGCGTGCCGCGCGGCATTAAGACCTGCGACCAACCCCTGCGCTGCGGCCTCTTCATAACCGGTTGTTCCATTGATCTGCCCGGCTAGAAACAGGCCTGGCATGGAGCTTAGCTCTAAAGTGCGATCCAAAGCACGCGGGTCTATATGATCATACTCTATCGCATATCCCGGCTGCAAAATAGCAGCCTGTTCAAGACCGGGTATTGAAGCGACAACTTCCCGTTGCACGTCTTCTGGCAGACTTGTCGATATCCCATTGGGATAGATCGTATGATCGTTCAAACCCTCTGGCTCGAGAAAGATCTGATGACTTTCACGATCCTCGAACCTGACAATCTTATCCTCAATGGATGGGCAATAACGCGGGCCGCGGCTGCTGATGCGCCCTGAATACATCGCGGACCGTTCAAGATTTGCCCTGATGGCCTCGTGCGTATCTGCGGTCGTACGTGTGATGTAGCAGGAAACCTGCCGCGTGGTGATCCGGTCAGTCAGAAAAGAGAACGGAACTGGCTCAACATCGCCTCTCTGCTCCTCCACGCGCTCCCAGGCGATCGTGCGGCCGTCCAGCCGAGGTGGAGTGCCCGTCTTAAGACGGCTCATCGGAAGGTCGCGCTCTCGAAGTCGCGCAGCAAGCGCCCGCGAAGGATTCTCGCCCATCCGACCGGCAGGCCAACTCTTATCTCCCAGATGAATAAGCCCGCCTAGGAACGTACCGGTGGTAAGCACGACGGCAGCTGACCTGACAACCCCTCCATTGGCCAATACAACGCCATTGACAGCAGATTGTTGGTCCAAGGATAAGTCAGCGACTTCGCCTTGTATGATGTCTAAGTTCTCATACCCACCCAGAAGATCTTGGATCGCCTGTCGATAAAGAGCTCGATCGGCTTGAGCTCTGGGTCCCTGCACAGCTGGCCCTTTGCGACGGTTCAAAAGGCGAAACTGGATACCAGCTCTGTCCGCAGCGGTTCCCATCAAACCATCCAGCGCGTCAATCTCTCGAACCAGATGCCCTTTGCCCAGACCGCCAATAGCGGGATTGCAACTCATCACGCCGATGCCGTCACGCTTCAGTGTAACAAGAGCAACGGACGCGCCAACCCGAGCCGCTGCTGCAGCGGCTTCAGTTCCGGCGTGGCCGCCTCCAACAACGACAACATCATAACGATTTGCCTTGGTACGCATCATCTTCTTCCTGAATGTCAGTATGTCTAGACGTTCTCTCATCATAGAGCGTCGAACACCAACTGGGGTCAGTAAGACAAGCTCTGAAACAGCGACGAATGTGACACATCATTTTTCAATTGGCGTGCGTCAAACGCAAGGCGGAGACGAGAGAGATCACATCGGAAAAGGGACCAAAGTTGCGGAGCAAAGCAGAAGTTCGCAAAAGCTCTATCAAGGCAGAGACACTAACCTGTTTCACGTGAAACACACCGTGCAATCAATCGCTGCACATTTTACTTGCCAATACAAAACCGGCTAAAAACGACGTCTAAAACACCCTCAGGGTCAACATCGCCAACAATCTCACCCAAGCTTCTTTGAGCTCGCCTCAGATCCTCGGCGACCATCTCAATCATGGCATGCCTCTCGGACGAGCGCGTCGTGGCATCTTCAATCGCCTCCGAAGCAGCCATCAGCGATGTTCGTCGGCGTGCATCCAGAGCAATAACTGCCAAACTGTTTCTTGTGCGAATCAATTCATGGCGCGTGCGGAGAACCGCGCCGATCTTCCGTTTCAGAGCAGCAAGGCCTGCTCCCGTCTTTCCAGAAACCCGTAAGACAGCGTCATCCGGAGCATTCTGCGTGGTTAGGGGATGGTCCAGATCCACTTTAGACCGAACCCGAATCATTCCAACGTCCGTAGCGATTGCCGCTGAACCATCATCGCCGTCACGACCGATTGATCCTGCATTCCGATCATGATTACCCGAGCCTTCACCACCTAAGAGCCATACGATGCAGTCCGCCTCACGCAGCGCCTCTTGCGTTCGACCAATACCAATCCGCTCAATCTCATCAGCGATGTCTACAGCAGTTCGAAAACCAGCGGTGTCTGTCAGAATAATCGGCAAACCATCAAGATCCAACACGGCGTCGATCCGGTCACGCGTTGTGCCAGGAACGGGCGTCACAATAGCTGCATCACGCTCCAAAAGCGCGTTCAGAAGCGTGGATTTCCCCGCATTCGCGCCGCCGGCCAAAACGACGCGAAACCCGGATCGAAGTCGCTCTGCGGTTTTGTCTTCGATCTCTGCTCGTATCTCCAAGTTGAGATCTCGAAGACGTTGTGGGACCGAATCCAACACAGATCCTGGCACGTCATCTTCATCTGAGAAGTCGAGGTCAGCCTCTATCGTTGCGCGGATTTCAGCCAGAATCGCACGCCAAGCGTTGAGCTTGTCCCGCGCTGCGCCCGAAAGCTGATCAAGCGCCTGGGAAACTTGCTCGCGGCTCGACGCATCGATCAGGTCCCCCACGGCCTCTACCTGCGCAAGGTCGAGCTTCCCGTTGGCAAAAGCTTGTTGTGTAAATTCACCAGCTGTCGCCATTCGCACATCATCGACCGAGAGAAGCGCGTCAATCACGCCCTCAACAACTGCGACGCCGCCATGACAATGAAGCTCAGCAACGTCCTCCCCTGTAAAGCTTGCAGGCCCGGGGAAGAATAAAACGAGCGCATCGTCCAACGCCGATCCGCACCTTGGATCTCGCAGCCGTCTCAATGTTGCTTGGCGAGCAGGTGGTAAGGCGCCCGCAAGTGCCATCACCGCATTTGCGGCCGTCGGTCCTGAAATCCGGATTACAGCGACGCCACTTGGCACAAGCCCAGAAGACAATGCAACGACTGTGTCCGACATCGTTTCACCAACGAATCGACAGGACAATCTGATCCTTCGCCCGCAACCCGCTTAAGTTCACCACAGCTAAGCTCTTACGTGTTCATGGTGTCGAAAAACTCAGCGTTCGTCTTCGTCGCTTTCAGTTTATCCAGGAGGAACTCCACGGCATCGACTGTTCCCATCGATGACAGGATACGCCGCAGAACGAACACCTTAGCCAAATCACCCTTCGGCACGAGCAACTCTTCCTTACGCGTCCCAGATTTTAGAATATCAATCGCCGGGAACACGCGCTTGTCAGACACTTTCCGGTCCAAAACAATCTCGCAGTTACCGGTGCCCTTGAACTCTTCAAAGATCACTTCATCCATCCGACTGCCCGTATCCACGAGCGCCGTCGAAATAATCGTCAGCGATCCACCTTCCTCGATGTTTCTGGCAGCGCCAAAGAAGCGCTTGGGTCTTTGCAGAGCATTCGCATCCACACCACCCGTCAACACCTTGCCTGACGATGGAACCACGGTATTGTAAGCGCGGCCAAGGCGCGTGATGTTGTCGAGAAGTATCACAACGTCGCGGCCATGCTCGACGAGGCGCTTTGCCTTCTCAATCACCATTTCGGCAACCTGCACGTGCCGCTGTGCTGGCTCATCAAAGGTCGATGACACCACCTCGCCACGCACGGACCGTTGCATGTCCGTCACCTCTTCAGGCCGCTCGTCAATGAGCAGCACGAGAAGAAAACACTCCGGATGGTTGGTTGTGATCGAATGCGCAATGTTCTGCATCAACGTCGTCTTACCGGTCCGCGGCGGAGCAACGATGAGCGCTCGCTGGCCTTTACCGATGGGTGCCACCATATCAATGACCCGCGCCGACCGGTCTTTCACCGTCGCATCATCCACTTCCATCCGAAAACGCTCGTCTGGATAAAGCGGCGTGAGATTATCGAAATGCACCTTATGGCGCGCTTTCTCAGGATCCTCGAAGTTGATCGTGTTCAACTTCACCAGCGCGAAGTATCGCTCGCCGTCCTTGGGGCTACGAATGATACCTTCCACCGTATCGCCAGTGCGTAATGCAAACTTTCTAATCTGGGTCGGCGACACATAAATATCGTCTGGACCTGGCAAGTAGTTTGCTTCGGGCGAACGAAGGAACCCAAACCCATCTTGGAGAACTTCCAACACGCCTTCACCGACGATTTCCACCTCTTGCTCGGCGTACCGCTTTAAGATGGCAAACATCAACTCTTGCGTACGCAAGGCGCTTGCAGCCTCCACATCCAACTCTTCGGCAAGCGCCAAAAGATCGGTGGGAGACTTAGCTTTCAAAGCCTGGAGACGAATTTCTTCCATGGAACGGATGTGTACCTGATGATGTTGGCTGCGCTGTTCATTTTAAGAACGCGTATCGGACGAACGCATGATCAATCCGAGCCTGATGGGGTAAACTGTAGGAAATCAAAGAGATGAAAGGTGGGACACCAAGGACTTAGACCCTCTCACAAGCGCCGTTTTGGACGTATCCAACGTATTGCTTGGAAGAGGAGTTGCCGCGCACTACCGCGCGATAAGCCAACCTACCTTGGTGCATGTACGCGACGATATCTGATTTGACAAGACAAAGTCACACGCCAATGATGATCGGCGACATCTACATCGTACGCCATATCCCTGATGACCATGCTTGATCTGAACAGCTTGGTCGATACGACACACCCAGACAGATCAGTCAAAACGGTTGCACGACGACCAAAACAACGATGGCGATCATGCCAAGGGTCGGCACCTCATTCATGATCCGCCAGTAACGCGATGTACGCTTATTCATATCGGCTGCGAATCGACGCACCGACGCCGCCAGATGTCCATGCAAACCGAACATCATGACAATAAGAGCCAACTTGGCGTAAAGCCAACCGCCTTGAAACGCGAAAACGACGATCGCCATCCAGAAGCCGGTGATCGCCGAAACGATCATTGCTGGTGTCATAATGGCTTTAAGCAATCGACGTTCCATTACTTTGAACGTCTCAGACTGAACAGAGCCAACATCCGCATCGACATGATACACAAACAAGCGGGGTAAATATAAAAGCCCCGCCATCCAGGCGATTACAGCAATTACGTGCAGCGCTTTTATCCACAGATAGGCGCTTTGAGGAACAACGACGACGCTCAGCGCGATCAAACCGGCCAACACCGCTGTCGCAACTCCATGGCCAACGAACTGTTTGGCTAACGAAGGCTCAGATCCTACTGATCCTATCGATCCGTCTGCTCGCGTTTTGTCTTCCAACATCTGGTTTCTTTCACCCAGGTTAGGTGCGCACACGATCTATGAGACGCTGCACTTGATCAATCTTGCCATCAGGCGTGATCCCATGTCCGAGATTGGCGACATGCGGTACGCCCACTGCACCTTCTTTTAGACGATCAACGGCCGCATCAAGCGCCACCTCCCCACCAACCATCAACAACGGATCAATGTTGCCCTGCGTCACCATCAACGCGCTCACCTGCCTGCGGGCGTCCGCGACATCAATCGTCCAGTCAAGACCAACGGCATCGATCCTTGTCCCCTCCGCGAAGGATCCAAGGGCGTGCATAGCACCCTTTGCAAACCCGATAATGGGTGCATCTGGACAACGTTTTTTCACCAATGACACGATGTCTGCCACTGGCTTCACCGTCCAACGTTTAAACCCGCTGGAACTCAGTGAACCTGCCCAACTGTCGAACACCTGCACCGCATCGCAGCCTGCTTCTATCTGACGAATGAGATAACGAGCAGACGCCTTGGATAAACACCCTAAAAGCTGGTCAAACACATCCTCATGAGCTGATGCAAAAAGCCGGGCCACCGCCTGGTCGGCGCTTCCCCGCCCTCCAACCATGTATGTCGCCACCGTCCACGGCGCGCCGCAGAACCCTAATAAAGTCACCTCATCGGGCAGACCTGCACGGATCAAACCCACCGCCTCTATGACAGGATCCAAATGCCGGTCGAAATGTGTTGGGTCGTCTTCAAACCGTTCTATTAACGCCTTAATCTGTGCCACATCGAGTGGCGGCAAAACCGGTCCGATACCTTCCTCAAAACGCACATCCTGCCCCAGTGCGTGCGGCACGACCAAAATATCTGAAAAGAGGATGGAGCCGTCGAACCCGAACCGCCTGATTGGCTGGAGCGTTACTTCACATGCAAGCTTGGGTGTATAGCAAAGATCCAGAAACGATCCTGCCTCCGCTCGGGTCTTGCGATACTCCGGGAGATAACGTCCTGCTTGCCGCATCATCCAAATCGGCATCTGCGAGGTTACCTCGCCGTTCAATACATTCAGCAGCAACCTATCAGACACGTCGCATACACTCCCTGGGGTTTCTCGCGCCTCCTCTTGGATAGCATCGCGTTAAATGCTCAAGCCCCTCTTTCGGGCAAGGTCATTTCTCTAAAACAAGCCGTAACAGGGACGCGCTTCTGAAAGTCAGAAAAGAAACGAATGTTTTCTTTGAAAGCCTTCTTTTTCTTCTTGTATGTGGAAAAGACTCGTAAGTGCGCCCGAGGAAACTGTGGCCAAACTCTCCTTATCTGCCGGGGCGCGATTTCATTTCCATCATGCGATGTTGGTTATGCCTTTGATCGTCCCGCCCGACGATAATCCAAAGTCTTACCAGAGTGTTACCACCATGATCTCTGTCCTCAAACGGATACTCATTTGGCACTTCAATCCTGCTTCCTCAGGGCCCTTCCACATCAATCCCCATCGCATACACCGGTGACCCGGATGATCATCTCTTTGGACAGCATTTGAAAAACGGCTCATAACTGACCCCAAGATGCGTGTGGCCCGGAAAAAGCTGCGCGTTTGTCCCCACCGACGCCGCGCAAAGGACACAGCCCGTTGATATCTGCCCCTGCGCGCTTCTTTCATCTACATCTTGTATCTGACTCCACCGGTGAGACATCGTCCACCGTGGCGCGCGCTGTTGCCTCCCGCTACCCCGCTGCGCGTGCGATCGAACATAGCTACGTTATGGTTCGGTCCGCTGAGGAGGTGCAACGCATCGCTTCGGCCATTGAAGCGGCGCCGGGCATTGTTCTTTACACAATCGTAGATCGTGACCTCGCTGAACGTCTGGCCGAGCATTGCCGTACGATCGGCGTGCCCGCCATCTCCATCCTCGACCCGGTTCTGTCTGTGTTTCAGTCTTACCTTGGCGACCACGCCGCTCAAACAATCGGCGCGCAACACGTTCTCGATGCTGATTACTTCCAACGCATCGAAGCTTTGAATTTCGCGCTCGCGCACGATGATGGCGCGTTGCCCGAAGATCTCGACAGTGCTGATATCATTCTGGTGGGTGTCTCCCGCACATCCAAAACCCCCACCAGCATTTACCTTGCCCATCGTGGGTTTCGCACGGCCAATTACCCGCTTGTTCCTGGCGTTGCCGTTCCTCAAAGACTGAAAAAACCGTCCAAAGCGTTCATCGTCGGCCTCTTGGCGACCACAGACCGGATTGTGCAGGTGCGGCTCAACCGTGTTCTGTCTGACCATCACCGCGACAGTGAGAGTGACTACACCGACAAAAGCAAAGTCGCTGCGGAGATTGCCGCCGCGCGCCGCTTGTTCGCCAATCAAGGCTGGCCGACAATCGATGTCACACGCCGTTCGGTTGAAGAGACGGCTGCTGCGATCCTCACCCTCTATCGCGATCACAATGACGCAACGGAAATCAAACCCGTGTCTGACATTGCGCATTCAGAAGTTGCGCAAAGGGCCCCGGTTCGCTGATCATGCAAGACCTCATCCTCGCTTCGGGCTCCTCCATTCGTCAGAAGCTTCTCGCCAATGTTGGCCTCTCCTTTTCCGTTGAGACCGCCCCCATTGACGAACGTGCTGTCGAAGCAGACCTACGCCAAGCGATGAACACTATCGAGATACCAAGACTGACCGAGGCTTTAGCAATGGCAAAGGCGAGCGCTGTGTCGCTCATCTATCCTCATGCCCTTGTCATAGGGGCAGATCAAATCCTCGATCTTGATAGTGAAGTCCTGCACAAGGCGCCAACGCCTGAGGCCGCATTTGAGAAACTGACCCGACTGCAAGGCAGAACCCATCGGCTCACGTCGGCCGCCGCATTGATCCGCAATGATGAGGTGCTTTGGGCAGGTTCCATGTCTGCCACGCTCACAATGCGCACCCTTTCTGAAGCTGAATGTGCCGCCTACGTTGAAACGGCAGGTGACGCGGCGACAGCGAGCGTTGGGGCCTACCGGCTGGAGGAACTTGGTCCCAACCTGTTTGAGCAAATCGAGGGCGATTACTTCACCATTCTGGGATTGCCGCTTCTGCTCTTGCTTGAAGCGCTGCGAACCCACCGGATTGATCCACTAGCACCATGACACCACCGTCCTCACCACGAAAAGCTGGCGTTATCGGTTGGCCGATCGGTCATTCGCGCTCCCCGCTTATCCATGGCCATTGGATTGCGACCTATGGCTTGGAGGCATCATACGAGCCTATCGCGCTCGACCCAAAGGATGCGCCAGCCTGGTTCAAACGCTTTCACCATCAAGGACTTATCGGCGCCAACGTTACCATTCCGCACAAAGAGACCGCGCTTGCCGCCTGCGATCACCTAGAGCCCCACGCTGAGCGCCTTGGGTCCGTCAACACACTTTGGGTTGAGGGAAAAACCTTGTGCGGCACAAGCACCGATGGCCAAGGTTTTATGGCGAACCTTGCCGACCACGCGCCCACATGGCGCGAGCATCCCAACGCACGGCAAGCCCTTGTTTTGGGGGCCGGCGGCGCTGCCCGCGCTATCGTCGATGCCCTTCTGGTCGACGGTATAGAGCACATCATCCTCCTCAACCGGACGGCAGAACGGGCCGACCAGCTTGCACACCATTTTGGTCAGCATTTCGGCAAAGATAGGATCACCGCCGGACCGTTCGACCAGTTTGAAAACAACGCCCGATCCTGCGGCCTTCTTGTCAACACGACGGCGCTTGGTATGTCGGGTCAGCCAGCCCTTAACGTGCCCGTGGCAAGCCTTGCAGACGGTGCAACCATCGCCGACATTGTCTATGCTCCGCTCGAAACTGATCTTCTCAAGCAAGGCCGTGAGCGGGAGCACCCAGTGGTCGAAGGCCTCGGGATGCTCCTCCATCAGGCGGTGCCCGGCTTTCATCACTGGTTCGGCGTAAAGCCTACCGTCACATCAGATCTCAGACAGATCGTTGTCGATGATTTACAAACAAAATCATGAGGTTAACGGATGATCCGTCTCGGCCTCACAGGTTCAATCGCGACTGGTAAATCAACCACCGCGCACCTCTTTGCCGAGGAGGGTGCGCCGGTCCATGATGCTGACGCTGCCGTCCATGCCATCTATGACCAAGAGGGAATTGGCCCGGTGTCAACTCTCATTCCGTCAGCGCTTAAGGATGGGACCATCGACCGCAAGGCTCTCAAAGCTGCTCTGCAGGCAAACCCGCAGCTGCTCCCGCGTTTGGAAGCGATTGTGCATCCCTTGGTTCATACCCGTGAAACCGACGCTGCAACGCGTGCCGAACGGGAGGGACATGATGTCATGGTTTTTGACATCCCTCTTCTCTTTGAGACTGGTGGGCAAGCGCGCATGGACAAGACCATTGTCACCTATTGTGCCCCGCAAATCCAACGCCTGCGTCTCATGGAGCGCCCTGGAATGACCGATGAGACCGCCCGCATGCTGATGGATCGTCAAATGCCTCAAGCGGAAAAACGCGCGCGTGCCGACTTTGAGATCTCTACCGATCACGGGCTGGACGCTGCCCGCGCTGACGTTCGGCGCATTTTAAAAGAGTGCCGCGAAGGTTTGTTGTGACACAGTTTTGCGATATTCGCGCGATATCGCACGACCAAACGCGACTATCTCAACGTTTTCAAACGCTTAGCTTCGCAACATCAGCGCGATGTCGCAGCAATATCGCACGTGCATAAATCAAGCATCCTGATTCCCTTTTGAATCGCGTTCCGTCACAGTGAAAACGTCGCTTTTCCCTCTCAATGGACCGTCTCATGCGCGAAATTGTCTTCGATGTTGAAACCACTGGTCTGCGCGCGCGCGATGGTGACCGCGTCTGTGAGATCGCCGGCGTCGAGCTGATCGACTTTGTGCCCACCGGCATTGAGTTCCATGAATACGTTAATCCGACGATCCCCATGCCTGCCAAGGCCGAGGAGATCCACGGGCTTTCAGATGACTTCCTCAAGGACAAACCGCTGTTTGATGCGGTGGCAGACAAGTGGGTCGATTTCATCGGCGATGCCCGCCTCATTGCGCACAATGCCATGTTCGATTTCGGTTTTGTAAATGCAGAGCTTGAGCGCAGCGACCGTGCGCCCATGTCCTTCGAGCGGATGGTGGACACGATCGCTATCGCGCGGCGCAAGTTTCCAGGGTCTGATAACTCGCTCGACGCGCTGTGCACCCGTTTTGGCATCGACCTTTCGGCGCGGACCAAGCACAACGCGCTTCTCGATACGCAGCTGCTGGCCGAAGTTTACATTGAGCTTATCGGCGCTCGACAGACGACCATGAGCTTTGGCGCTATGGGCGGGCAGCGTTCACGCGGTGAGGCTGCGCCCGAGCAAAGGCCAACGCCTTTGCCATCTCTGTTAAGTGCTAAGCAGGAAAAGGCGCACGCTGAATTTGTAAAGACGCTGGGCGAAGAGGCCGTTTGGGCCGACTACATCGACATCCCAGCCTAAACAAAAGAGGCGGCCGAAGCCGCCTCATGAAGTCCAAGTCGCAAAGCGGCTCAGCTCGGTTTTGCTTGTGCCGCCGCTTGAGCTGCCCTCTGGCGATAAAGCGCAAGAAAATCGATTGGATCGAGCATAAGCGGCGGGAAGCCAGCCTGACGCGTTGCGTTGGCGACGATTTCGCGCGCAAACGGGAAGAGAAGGCGCGGCGCTTCGATCATAAGCGCAACCTGCGTTTGCTCAGGAGACATGTTCTCCACGCGGAAAAGCCCTGCATAGGCAAGCTCCACGGCAAACATCATGTCCTTGCCAGTCCCGCCTGCCTTGGCTTCCAGTTTCAAGACGACCTCGCTGGTGTTCTCAGGCGCCTGGTTGACACCAACAGAGACATTCACATCGATCTTCGGTTGTTGACCGCCGCGCATCGACAGGGGCGCATTGGGGTTTTCAACCGAAAGGTCCTTCACATACTGTGCGAGAGCCTGGAAGCGTGGTGCCGGTTTTGCCCCGGGTTGAGCGCCAGTTGCGCCTGCAGCGGCCGCCGCTGCAGCAGCTTCCGCCCCGCCACCGTTTGTCGTTTTTGGCTCTTCTGCTGGAGCATCGTCGGTGCTCGACTTTTCGTTCTTTGTGTCGCTTGCCATGAGCGCGGGTCATCCTTCGGGTGAGAGAAAAGGTTAGCCAGTGTGTGATCACGATACATCGCTGGGTGCGCGCTTCTCGTAACAGTCAGCCAGTTCGGCGCGGTGGCTACCACTTCATCGGAAAAGCAGCAAGGCTACAGACTGATTCGCGGTCTTTGGAGCTAAACGGCGCAGCCATCGCACCTGCGTGGAACACGTCGCCCACTTGGGCATATCATTTAAGCGTAGCTTAAGCGCCCCATGGGTTGGAGCTGTTTTTATCTCGGCTCTGCGCCGTGTCATCGTCTTGGACAACCGGATCAGCATCAATAACCACGTCGCCATGGCGGTTGGGTTGGCCTCCGTTCGGTTGTCCTGGGTTGGGTTGCTCGGAGCGTGGCTGCCCCGGCCTCATCGTTCCTGGAGATGTCCAAACCTGAGCGCGTCCCATATTGGGCATGCGGTTGGCCACATGTCGCCCGTAGCGCGGCCAAATCAGCATTTGAATAGGTTTAACGAGGAGAGCAAGGCCAACCACATCGGTCAAAAAACCTGGCAAAATCAACAGGAGACCGCCCAGAAACCCGAGCACAAGACCGCCCAGTTCCTGGCCTACCGGTTCGCCGGCGCGCGAGCGTTCCTGCATGCGCATAACGCTGGCAACGCCCACAGTGCGTATCGTGAACGCGCCAACAAAAATGCCAGCAAGAATAAGCATGAAGACGGTCAACAGGCCGGTCGCTTCCGCCACAGCAACAAAACCGGCGATTTCGACAAACACAATTACAAGGAAGAGGAGAGCAAAAGGCATAAATCTGATATGGTCTGCGCGGGTGGCTTATACAAGCGTGTGTCGAAACGCCGCCATTATCATGATGCATGCTATGACAGTGGATCCAAGCGATTGATCGAGGCGTCGCGATTGTTGGCGCTTGCGCGGGGCTCTGGATGCTGCTTGAAACGAACCTACATGAGATACTGATTTAACATTCAAAGTGAGGAAGGTTCAGCCCAGATAGCGCCCGCGGACTTTACGATCCGCGCCATATGGACTGAAAGACGGACCCCGGTGGATATCTATACGCTTTTCTTCTTGGCCATTGCGGTGGTGATTTTTTTCCGCCTACGGTCGGTTCTTGGCAAACGTACCGGGACCGAGCGTCCCCCGTTTGACCCTTACACAGCCCGTGAAGAAGCCGAAACTGGCGGTGATAAAGTCGTGACCTTACCGACAGCACGGGCGCGTCCGCCAGCCGATGCGGACCAAGACCTTGGAACTTTGGTGAAAGCCGGTTCAGCGGTTGAAGAGGCGCTCAAAGCTGTCATGTCGGCCGACCAAACCTTTTCGCCGCGCGAATTCGTCGATGGCGCGCGTCTGGCTTACGAGATGATTGTTACCGCATTTGCGTCTGGCGATAAAAATACGCTGAAACCGCTTTTGGACGAAGATGTGTTCAAGGGCTTCACAGCCGCCATTGATGAGCGCAACGCGGCTGGTGAGACGGTGGATTTCACCTTTATCGGTCTTGATAAATCCGACATCGTTGAAGCGGAGCTTGCCAATCGAATCGCTCAGATTACCTTGCGTTTCAAAAGCCAGCTGATCTCCGTCACCAAGGATTCCGATGGCCGCGTGATCGATGGTGATCCCACCGAAGTGACCGAGATGACCGACATCTGGACGTTCGCCCGCGATGTTGGGGCCAATGATCCAAATTGGAAGCTGGTTGCCACGGAAGCGACGTGAGGCAACGCGAGGATTTCGCGGGGCTGTGAGGCGGTGCAGTGAGGCAGCCAACGCTATGCGGCGGCTTTGTCGCGGCCAGTGTGGCAGTGGTGGTGATAACTCACCTGATGCTTGCAGTTTTGGCGGCAACCGCGTCGATGGCTGAGACCTTTCCTGCTGATCTAACGCCTCTTCGGTTTGAGGATCTTGAGGGCTGGGCAACGGACGACCATGCCGCCGCACTCAAGGCTTTTCGTCGTACGTGCACTCGTGCCGTCGAGCACCCGCCCCGAACCCGGCCTGCAGGTATGGATAGCCAGGCCCTGGTGGCCATATGCGCGCGGCTTTTGGCCGGAGAGCCAAACAGCGCACGCAACTTCTTTGAAGAGCATTTCATGCCCTACCGCGTGGAAGCGCCAGGGCTTCTGACGGGTTACTTCGAACCACAGCTTGAGGCCTCATTCACGCGAACAGCCAGATTTCAGTACCCCCTCCATGCCCGCCCGACCGATCTGGTGGAACTGAGCGGGCCTGCGTCAAGGTTCGGTATCACGCAAGACGTGACCTGGGGACGGGCGACTGAGAGCGGCTTTGAGGCTTTCTTTGACCGGGGCGAGATCATGGCCGGCGCTTTGGACCGCCAGGGCCTGGAGCTTGTGTATCTGGAAAGCCCGATCGATGCGTTCTTCACGCACATCCAAGGATCTGCCCGTTTGGCGATGACCGATGGCTCTGTGCAGCGGGTCAACTTTGCCGGCAAAACAGGGCATGTTTATACGCCCATCGGCAGAACATTGGTGGAGATGGGTGAACTGGCGCTGGAAGACGTGACGATGACGAGCTTGCGCGACTGGCTAGAGCGCGCAAACCCAGAGGACCGGGATACGGTTCTGGCAACGAATCGATCTTACATCTTCTTTGCGATTGCCGAAGATACAGAGCCGGAAGCTGGGCCGGTGGCCGCCGCTGGCGTGCCGTTGACGCCCGGACGCAGCCTCGCCGTTGATCGGCATCTGCACACCTTTGGATCGCCAGTTTTTGTATCCTCGCAGGAGGCCCTTCCTGGTGAATCTGACAAGTTTACCCGGCTTATGATCGCACAGGACACCGGGTCAGCGATTGTTGGGCCAGCACGCGGCGACATCTTCATCGGGTCTGGCAAGGAGGCGGGTGAGATTGCCGGTCAGGTGAACCAACCGGTGACATTCACGCTGCTCCTGCCGCGCATTGATGGTTGAGTGGTTCTCAGGACTCCATGAACCGAAAAGAACCGCCGCCACAGAAGCCGTCATCATCTGGATCAGAAGACGATCGTTCGCTCTGGGACAGGGTCAAGAAGACAGTTGATCCGCTCGATGCCAGGCAGCGGCAACGCTATTCGAGAGTGCTCGCAGAATATTTGGAAAGCGGTGAAGAGGTCTTGCCATCCAACCAACCCAAGCGCCAGGCTGGAGGCGCGATCAAGCATCATGAACCGCTCCAACCGGCACCGAAGCATCCGCACACGACCAAGTCTGGCGCCACAAAGCCTCGCCCTCCGCAAACCCCTCCGCTTGTTGACCTTGATCGCAAGACTCGCAGTCGGATCGCCAAGGGTCGCACACCCATCGACGCGCGTCTTGATCTACATGGCCTTCGTCAGCATGAGGCGATGGAAGTTCTCCGATCCTTCATTTGGCGGGCGCATGCGAACGGTCATCGCACGGTCTTGGTGATCACGGGCAAGGGTTCCCGGCAGCGCGATCCAGGCCCGCAAGCGCCGCCTTGGGCCGTCGGCTCGGGCATTTTGCGCAAAGCTGTTCCGAACTGGCTCGCCGCGCCAGACATGCGGTCAGCCGTGTTGAGCGTGGAGCCGGCCCATGCAAGCCATGGCGGTGAGGGCGCGCTTTATGTCAGACTGCGCGCACGCAAGAAAGATCAGGCCTGAGGTAGCCCATTGGCCGTACCGCGAACCCAAAAACCCACGCTCACGCCCTTAGGCGTCAAACTGCGCCATCTTCGCGATGAGCGCGGGATGACTCAGGCTCAGATGGCCGAGGGGCTTGGTGTGTCGGCGGCTTATCTTTCCGCCCTGGAGCACGGGCGTCGCGGTCTGCCCAATTGGGGGTTTGTCCAGCGGCTCGTTGGCTATTTCAACCTGATCTGGGACGACGCCGATGAGTTAGAGACTATCGCCTTACTGTCTGATCCGCGCGTGACCATCGATACAAAGGACCTGGCGCCAGATGCGACCCGCTTGGCTAATCTTTTGGGTCAGCGCATTGCGCACCTCAAACCCTCAGACTGCGTCTATCTGGAAAATGTCATTGAGATGCTGATCGACGGCACCGCCCCAGCGCTCAATCCGAACGGGAAAAAGCGCAAAAAGGAGGCGGGTTAGCCACCACTCGATAAGCTCAGCACTTACAGGATGAACTTCGACAAGTCGGTGTTTTTGGCCAGCTCGCTGATATTGTCCTGCACATATTGCGCGTCGATGGTGATCTCTTCGCCGATGCGATCTGGCGCGGTGAAGGAGATATCGTCCAAAATGCGCTCCATCACCGTTTGCAGCCGGCGGGCCCCAATGTTCTCAACGCTCGCATTAAGATCAACGGCGACATCAGCGATGGCGTCAATCGCATCGTCGGTGAAGGTGAGCTGCACCTCTTCGGTCCCCATCAGCGCCACATACTGCTTGATGAGGCTAGCTTCCGTATCCCGCAGGATCTGGCGGAAATCATCCTTGGTCAGGGCCCGCAGTTCCACGCGGATCGGCAAACGGCCCTGAAGCTCTGGCAAGAGGTCCGAAGGTTTGGCGACGTGAAACGCGCCAGACGCGATGAAGAGGATGTGGTCGCTCTTCACTGGGCCGTACTTGGTCGAAACGGTCGTGCCTTCCACCAAGGGCAGGAGATCGCGTTGCACGCCCTCGCGCGACACATCCCCGCCCCGTGAGGCGCTTGAGGCGATTTTGTCGATCTCGTCGAGGAAGACGATCCCGTGGTTTTCGGTCAGCTCAATCGCGTCGTGGGTGATTTCTTCGTCATCGAGAAGTTTGTCGGATTCCTCCGCAAGCAACAGATCGTGACTGTCGGCCACCGTCACCCGGCGCTTCTTCGTCTTTTGCTGGCCAAAGGCTTTGCCGAGCATATCGGACATGTTGATCATGCCCATATTGGCACCCGGCATGCCGGGAATCTCAAAGCTTGGCATCCCGCCGCCCGAATCGCGGATCTGGATTTCGATTTCCTTATCGTTGAGATCGCCTTCACGCAGTTTTTTGCGAAAGCTATCGCGGGTCGCAGGCGAGGCTGTCTCGCCCACAAGGGCATCGAGCACCCGGTTCTCCGCTGCGATATGGGCTTTGGCTTCCACGCTTTTGCGGCGTTGTTCGCGCACCAGAGCGATGGCTGATTCCACCAGATCGCGCACAATCTGCTCCACATCGCGGCCCACATAGCCCACCTCGGTGAACTTGGTTGCCTCAATTTTGATAAAGGGCGCGCTTGCGAGCTTGGCGAGCCGCCGGGAAATCTCCGTTTTACCGACCCCGGTTGGGCCGATCATCAGGATGTTTTTGGGCATAACCTCTTCGCGCAGACCCTCATCAAGCTGCTGACGACGCCAACGGTTGCGCAGGGCGATCGCCACCGCGCGCTTGGCGTCCTTCTGACCGATGATGAACCGGTCGAGTTCGGAAACGATCTCGCGGGGAGAAAAAGTAGCGGCCAAATTGCTCATAAGGTGTCGTGTCCTTCGGACGGGAAACGTTCCATCAACAGCGTGACGGAACCGTCCTGATTGGTGAAGTGGTCGAAACGGGAGAACCCCGCCTTTTCATAAGCGCGTACGGCGCGTTGGTTGGTGGCATCTGGATCGATGATGATGCGGGGTGCCCCTTCGGCGAACAGCATGTCGCAGAAAGCGCGCACCGCCTTCGATCCATGGCCTTTTCCCAACAGATCGGGTTGTCCGATGGTGATATCAACCCCTAGTGTGCCCGGTGCCTGCTCGCGCACCCACGGCTCCTTGGCAACGGCCTCTTCTGGCTGAGCATCGCACGGCCAACACTGAATGTAGGCGAAGGGGCCGTCCTCTTTATGAGCGATGAACCCTCGAGATTCGCCGCTCACCTCACCTTCATAGATCAGCTTGAGTTCGTGCGCCGGATCGCCCCACCATTTTCGGGCGTCTGGGGCCGATAGCCATTCTATCAGGAGCGGTCTGTCCGCCTCCATAACGGGCACAAAACGATACATACGGCCCTATGAGGTTTGCGCATCCGGATTGGCGGGGTTGGGAAGCCGCATGGCCAAGTCTTGAGGGAGAAGACCCAAAAGCGCGCGACGAAGCGGCTGCCAGCCAAGTGCCAGTGCGACGATCAGAACGCCGATGACAAGCGCGGTCGCGACCGCTTGCATGCCGATGGGTAGGCCCGACTGGCTGAACGTATAGGCGATGGCGCCCGCCAAATAGAACAAAGCGGCGACAATGAACGCCCGTCGGTCGATGACGAGAGCTATCAGCCCCAGAACGAAGACGATCAGGAAGATGCGCACGGCCTCACCCGTCTCGACCACGCCGGCGATCTGCATGATTCCGACGCCGTCTCCCCCGGTTAGCGCGTACACGATCAGCGGCGCGGCCAGGAGATGTAGCCAGAAGGCGTTTTCCGACTGGCGCTTGCTGCGGGTTGGATCACGAAGCTCATAGGACACGGCGACAGCGAAGATCGCCAGACCAGCCAGTGCTGCAAACAGGCGGAAAGTATCGGCGCTGCCTGTGACAGAGTAAGCCCAGTAGGTGAGCGGACCAGCCACGAGGAGCATCGAGAAGGGCAGGCGGAAACGAGCGTAAAACGCCAATGCTCCTAGGGCAATGAACGGTGCAATGTTCCGGCCAATAACCGCTTGTCCCAAATTCAGGAGTTCAAACAGTAAGAGTGCCGTTGCCACCATTGCGCCGGTCGCAAAGCTGAACATCGCGCACAAGACGAGGCTTGCCAGCGGCATACGCAATCGCGCCGTGATCCACTCCGCCACGAGCCAGGCAAGGCCTGCCCAAGAGGCGAGAATGCCCACGTCCGTCCACCTGAAAGACGTTGGATAGCTGAACCCGAAGACTTCCACCGAAGTTCCGACAATGCCAGAGGCTAGAATGATCAGACCGAGCGCCAGGAACACATCGCGGAAGCCGCGAAACAGCGCGAAAGGCTCATCGCCAGAGAGCGCAACGGCAAAATCACGCGCTGGCGCATCAAGCGGCAGTTGGCGCAGTTGGGCGGCCTGATCGACCGTTATAATGCCGGTACGCACCCCGGCTGAGATACGATCTTCGACAGCCTGATCGGTTGGTGTCGCGGCTGAGATTGGCGGCGGCATCATGGGTCTATGCCGCGTCCTCGATCGTCTCCACGACGATGTTGTGGTTGGTGTAGACGCAGATATCAGCAGCGATGGTGAGCGCGCGCTTGGCGATTTCTTCAGCCCCATGGTCTGAATCGGCCAGCGCCCGCGCGGCGGCCAGGGCATAGTTACCACCTGATCCGATGGCCATGATGCCGTCCTCGGGCTCCAGAACGTCCCCGGTGCCGGTCAAAATCAGGCTTTCTTCCTTGTCCGCGACGATCATCATCGCTTCTAGGCGGCGCAGATAGCGGTCTGTACGCCAGTCTTTGGCAAGTTCCACAGACGCACGCTTCAACTGACCAGGATATTGTTCAAGCTTTGCTTCCAGCCGTTCAAACAGGGTGAAGGCATCGGCGGTCGCGCCCGCAAACCCGGCGATCACGTCGCCACCGGTCAGGCGTCGGACCTTGCGTGCGTTGCCTTTGATCACGGTCTGTCCGAGCGAAACCTGCCCGTCGCCCGCGACCACCACCTGCCCGGCCTTGCGCACGGTGACGATCGTTGTGGCATGCATGGAGGGGAACGATTGTGAGGGTGCGTGCATCGACCTGTGTCCTTGGATGGATGTGTTGAGCCCGATGTAAGCGTGATCGGACCAAATGCAAACGGCGGCGTGTCTCGTCCGTTTCACGTTGTTCAGCATCTGCTGCAAAGCGGCTTGGATCACGGACTGGCCCCTGTTAGAGGGAGCGCCTGAGTTTTGAAGCCCTTATCAATGGGAACCTGCCATGCCTCGTACTGCCAGCTTGGAGCGCGCCACCAACGAGACGTCTGTGAAAGCGGCCGTTAACCTCGATGGAACGGGCGCATCGACCATCTCCCTCAACGGCGCTGGCTTCTTCCACCATATGCTCGATCAGTTGGCACGACACTCTTTGATCGACATTACAGTGGAAGCGACGGGCGATCTGTACATAGACGATCATCATTTGGTGGAGGATGTCGGCATCACGCTGGGTCAGGCGATCAAAGAAGCGCTCGGCGATAAACGTGGTATCCGCCGCTACGCCTCAGCTGACTTGCCGATGGATGAGACCTTGTCCCGAGCCGCGATTGACGTTTCGGGTCGGCCTTTCCTCGTTTGGCGCGTTGAGTTTACCGCTGATAAGATCGGCACCTTTGATACCGAGCTCGTGCGCGAGTTCTTCCAGGCTTTTGCGATGAACGCTGGCATCACGCTGCATGTTGAAAACGTCTATGGCGCGAACAGCCATCATATCGCGGAAAGCATCTTTAAGGCAGTCGCACGCGCCTTGCGCGATGCTTTGGCTATCGATCCACGCATCGCGGGCGAGCTTCCCACCACCAAGGGAAAGCTCTAAAGAAGCGTTCTAAGCAAGGCGCAGCGCCATACGAGCGCGCTGTGCCTCATTTCGTTGTCACCTATCTCGGCTGGGCCCTGTCATGCGGACCTATTCGGTTTTCGAACCTCCCATCCAACCGGGTGTGCCCGGAGCAGCCTCCGTGGAAAGGCGCGCTGACGGATATGTCTTTGTCCGGCATGGCTGGTCGTTGGCGGCGCTGGTTCTGCCGATCGTGTGGATGCTGGTGCGACGCCTTTGGTGGGTACTCCTGGTCTATGTTGTCGCTTCGATTGCCTTGCAGGTTTTAAGTTTAGCTGCCTCACCAATTGTCAGTGTGGCGCTGGCAATCGCTCTTGCCCTTATGGTTATGACGGAGGCAGGGCAGCTGAAATTGGAGTCGATGGCGGCGAAGGGCTACGCGGAAGTGGCTGTTATTCAGGCGGATAACCAAACAGAGGCTGAGCGTCAATTCTTTGGCCACTGGCTGAAAGAGCAAAGCCTATCGATGGAAGCACCATCACAAGAACGAACGCTTCGTCCGGCTGTCCTAAGACCACAGAGCACCACGCCACCAGCTCTGCCGGGCCTTCCAAGCCGATGATTTTTACGTGCAGACCGTTTCTATTCCGAATCGGTTTTTCAACAGTGTTTAGCACCACCATCTTTGCATTATGACCCAAACGCTTGCCATCATCGATTACGGATCGGGAAATCTGCGGTCCGCCTCAAAGGCTTTTGAGCGGGTTGTCCGTGAAGAAGGCCGTGATGATGTCGAGGTGCTTGTAACAGCGGACCCGGAGCGTGTTGCGCTTGCTGACCGGGTCGTTCTGCCCGGTGTTGGCGCGTTTGCAGACTGCGATGCTGGCCTACGCGCCGTGCCTGGAATGCGCGATGCTCTCTTTGAGAGTGTCACGCAGCGCAGTATTCCGTTTCTCGGGATATGCGTTGGTATGCAGCTCATGGCATCACGCGGTTTAGAGCATGGTCTAACGCCAGGATTTGATTGGATTTCTGGTTCTGTCACAGCGATTAAACCCAGCGACTCAACTCTCAAAATCCCGCACATGGGTTGGAATACGCTCGAGACGGTGAGTGATCACCCTATCCTCGCCGATATTCCAATGGGCCCTGATGGCTGGCATGCCTACTTCGTGCACTCTTACCATTTGGACGTAGAACAGTCCGGTGATGTCATCGCACGTACCGATTATGGCGGCCCTGTGACGGCGCTTGTGGGCCGGGAGAATATAGTTGGCACGCAGTTTCATCCTGAAAAGAGCCAGGCTCTTGGTTTGACGTTGCTTCGCAACTTCTTGCGCTGGTCTCCATGAGCTTGCGCTGGTCTCCATGAGTATGACCTGCCAGATCCGTTACCAAACTGTACCGTTACCGATATGATTTTATTTCCTGCCATTGACCTGAAGGACGGTGTCTGTGTTCGCCTAAAGAAAGGCGCGATGGAGGACGCCACCGTCTACAACACCGACCCTGCGGACCAGGCAGCGCAGTTTGAGGCGATGGGTTTTTCTTATCTCCATATGGTCGATCTCAATGGCGCCTTCGCTGGAACCAGCCAAAATGGCGATGCCGTCTCCGAAATAATAAGCCGTATAAGCATTCCGATCCAGCTCGGCGGCGGACTTCGGGACCATGCGGCGATAGATAGTTGGCTGACGAAAGGAATCGCACGTGTCATCCTTGGAACGATCTCTGTGCGCGATCCTGACCTGGTCAAAGACGCGGCGAGACGCCATCCCGGTAGGATTGTGGTGGGTATCGATGCGCGCGGCGGCAAAGTGGCGGTCGAAGGTTGGGCCGAGACGTCCGATATGGGCGCGGTGGATCTCGCCAAAGCGTTTGAGGATGCGGGCGTTGCTGCGATCGTCTATACGGACATCGACCGCGACGGTATACTTACCGGCATCAATTGGGATGCGACCATCGCGCTCGGTCATGCCGTCTCGATCCCGGTGATTGCCTCGGGCGGGTTGGCATCGCTGGGTGACATCCACCGGATGACGGATCCTGACACAGCGCATTTGGAAGGTGCGATTTCCGGCAGAGCGCTTTACGATGGCCGGATCGATCCGGCCGAAGCGCTGGCGATCCTTAAGGGCGCTCAAGGAGCGACGTGACGTGAAGGATATTCAATGAAAGGCCGGATATGAAAGGTCCATGGCTCTGGTCCATCGGCATCGTGATTTTCATCGGCCTCACGCCGGTGGTCGCCGCGTTTGTTGGTGAGCTGATGGCGCTTGCGATGGGCTGCACGGTGGAAATACCGAATTTGCGCGATTGCGCACGCGGCATCCCATTCTTTGAGAGCTTTTCCCTATGGCTTATGCAGATGATCGCTTGGGCGATCATCACCGTGCCTTGCGCTATCGCTGTGCTCGTGGGCCTGGCAATCAGTCATACCATCATAAAGAAACGCGAGGAGGCCTGAGACTTGGTACAAGACTTGGCAAAAGGCGCATCCAAAGTCTGGCGCGTGTATCTATCGGGTGAAATCCACACCGATTGGCGCGAATCTATCGCAGATGCAGTTGGGGCCGTCGGTTTGCCCGTGCAGTTTTCGGCGCCCGTCACTGATCATGGGGCGAGCGACGATTGCGGTGTCGCGATCCTGGGAGCTGAGCCTGATAAATTCTGGCACGATCACAAAGGCGCGCAGGTCAACGCCATCCGCACCAAAACGCTGATTTCAGAGGCGGATGTGGTTGTCGTGCGTTTCGGTGAGAAGTATCGCCAGTGGAACGCAGCCTTCGATGCGGGCTACGCGTCGGCGCTTGGCAAGCCGCTGATCATCATCCAACGCCCGGAGTATGATCATGCGCTCAAAGAGGTGAATGCCGCTGCCCTGGCTGTCGCCCGCGAACCGGAGCAGGTGGCGCAAATCCTGACCTATGTGATCAGGGGCACGTTGCCCGATGCTTCGCTTTCACAGGCTGCTGAGTAGAGCACCGATAGGTATGAAAGCGTCATGGCCGGGCCTGACCCGGCCATCCAGGAGTATCGATATTCGGGACGAGCTGCATCCTCGGATCAAGTCCAAAGATGACGAGGAGGAGAGCGTTGTGACCTTAGAGCCGAGAGTGATACCCTGCTTGGACATCAAGGATGGCTGCATGCCTTGCCCGCAGGGCGGTACGACCGAGGACAGGCAGAGTAAAAGTGGAGCGGCTATCCTATGACCTTAAAGCCGAGAGTCATCCCATGCCTCGACGTCAAAGACGGCCGCGTCGTCAAGGGCGTGAACTTCGTTGATCTCGTCGATGCTGGCGATCCTGTTGAGGCCGCCCAAGCCTATGACGCGGCGGGGGCGGACGAGCTGTGCTTCCTGGATATCACTGCAAGTCACGAAAATCGCGGGATCATCCTCGATGTTGTCCGCGAAACGGCAGAAAACTGTTTCATGCCGCTCACGGTCGGAGGTGGCGTCCGCACGCTGGAGGACATCCGTAACCTCTTGCTCGCTGGTGCCGACAAGGTCTCCATCATGACAGCAGCCGTGCACGACCGCGAGTTCGTGCGCCGAGCGGCCGAGAAATTCGGCTCCCAGTGCATCGTCGTTGCCGTCGATGCCAAGCGCTCGGCCCGTGAGGACGGAACCGCATGGTTTGAAATTTACACCCATGGCGGGCGCAAGCCGACGGGCATCGACGCGATTGAGTACGCCAAGGAAGTCGTCGCGCTGGGGGCAGGCGAGCTTCTGCTTACCTCGATGGACAAGGACGGCACCAAGTCCGGCTTTGATATCGAGCTCACCCGCACAATTGCGGACGCCGTATCGGTGCCTGTCATCGCTTCAGGCGGGGTAGGGACGCTCGATCATTTCGTCGACGGCATCCGCGACGGCCATGCCACGGCGGTACTCGCCGCTTCAGTCTTTCACTTCGGCACCTTTACGATCGGCGAGGTGAAAGCGCATATGGTGGACGCAGGCCTGCCGATGCGCCTCGCCTGAACCGAGCAGATGCGTCATGACCAACTTCACCCTGTCTGACCTTGAAACCATTGTCGCCGAGCGCGCTGCAGCGCCGGCAACGGAGAGTTACACAGCCTCTCTGATGGCCAAAGGCATGCCCAAAGCCGCACAAAAGCTGGGCGAGGAAGCCGTTGAGACGGTGATCGCGGCCCTTGGCGATGATACAAGCGAGCTCACCGGCGAAGTTGCTGACCTCCTCTACCATCTTTTGGTGGTCTTGCGCCTTGCCGACATCCCCTTGCAAACTGTGCTCTCTGAGCTTGAACGACGCACCGCGCAGACGGGCTTGCAAGAAAAGGCCGGAAGAGAAAAGGCTGCAAGAGCAAAGACTGGTGGTAGCGCCGGTTCTTGAAGGATAAACGGCGCTTGGAAGATCGCTGGAGACGCATATGGACTCTCTAAACCGGTCCGATTTCTCCCCCTATCAGACGTTCAATCGTGACGAATGGGCCGCCCTGCGCGCTGGCGAACCCATGGTGCTGCAGGCCGATGAAGTTGATCGTCTGCGCTCGCTCAATGACCGGCTTTCCATTGAGGAGGTCGAGGCGATTTACTTGCCACTGTCGCGTCTTCTGTCGATGTACGTTGCAGCGACGCAGGAGCTGTTCAAAGCAACGGGCAAGTTTCTGGGCGGTCAAAGCGCGAAAGTGCCCTTTGTCATCGGCGTTGCAGGGTCCGTTGCAGTGGGCAAGTCCACGACGTCGCGCGTCTTGAAAGCGCTTCTGGGTCGCTGGCCGAACACGCCAAAGGTGGATCTCATCACGACCGACGGCTTCTTGTTGCCCAATGCCGTTCTTGAAGCCGAAGGCCTGATGCAGAAGAAGGGCTTTCCCGAAAGCTACGATGTGAAATCGCTTTTGGCGTTTCTGTCGGACGTCAAGGCAGGCCGTGAACATGTTGAAGCACCTGTCTACTCGCATCTTGTTTATGACGTGCTGCAAGGCGAGACGGTTTCGGTGCATCGGCCCGACATTTTGATCGTTGAGGGGTTGAACGTGCTTCAGGCCCGCCAGCCGACGCCGTCTGAGGCGGACCGCTCTGTACCCTTTGTCTCAGATTTCTTTGATTTCTCCGTCTATATCGATGCAGACGAACCCATCCTCACCAACTGGTATGTCCAGAGGTTCATGCGCCTACGGGAGACGGCCTTCCAGGATCCGCAGAGTTACTTCCATCGCTACGCGAAGCTCACCGATCAAGAGGCCGAGGCGGTGGCGATGCACATATGGAACGGGATCAATCTGCCGAACTTGCGCGGCAATATCCGTCCCACCCGCGCCCGCGCCGACCTGATTTTGACCAAAGGCGGCGATCATCTGGTTGAACGGGTCGATTTGAGGAAAGTTTAACCGCGGTTGGGCGGAACGCCCAGAGCAAACAAACAATGCCCGTTGGGCGAAACGCCCAGAGTAGGCGAAGTTAAGCGGTTGTTCCGAAGGAACAGAGCTAAAAAGAGAGTGTCGGTTGTTCCGAAGGAAAAGAGGATTGGTTGGGCCATCTCTAACGGCTCTGGGCGCACACGCCCAACCGGTTGAGCCGCCATCTTGCAAACGCGGTGAAGCAGAGCGCTAGCACCCATTGGGCGATGAGAAGAGCGCCCATCATGCGCAAGGCAGATACCAGTCCGACCCGGTCCACATTGATGAAGCCGTAGGGGTATTCGCCCGTCACTGCCCCGCGCGCCAAAAGCCAAACCCCATCGCCGAACGTAAAGAGCATTAGCTGGTGCACCGTGCGGAACTGAGGCACTGTTGGTGGTATACGCATAAGCCACCAAACGACAAAAAGCGCCGGGGTTGCATAGTGTAGTGCGTAGCCAAGTGGGGAGGGATCAAACAACGGCCGCAAAAGCACGTGCCAGACGCTCCCTACAATGAGGACCAGAGCGGCGAGAAACGCATGGATCGTTGGGTTTTGCATCGCCCGCAAGCGTCGGCCACCGGAGATGAACCAAGCGTACACTGCCACAAGCCCGGCGTTTGCAAGGGTGGTGAGAAACGACAGGTAGTAAAGGATCGCCGCCACCCACCCGCTGCCACCTCGTAGCTCTCGGCCAACCGTCTCAAACCCTTGGGCAATGAGCAAGAAAGCTCCGAGTCCTGCACCGATGGCGGCGAGGATAAACACGGCATAGATGCGGATGAGAGACGCTGATGGCATGACGCAGCTACATGGCACATGTCCGACGGTAGCGGACAGTGAAAAGGGCGCTGCGGATGTGTCCGAGCGCCCCTTTTGATCTTCTGTAAAACCAGCCTTACTCGGCGGCGTCTTCCGCCTCGGCGATTTCTTCGCCGGTCTCCTGATCGACCATTTTCATGCCAAGGCGAACCTTGCCACGGTCGTCAAAGCCGAGAAGCTTCACCCAGACCTTGTCGCCTTCCTTGACGATGTCGGTGGTCTGCTTCACGCGGTGGTCGGCGAGCTGCGAGATGTGCACCAGGCCGTCCTTTGCGCCGAAGAAGTTCACGAACGCGCCGAAATCGACCGTTTTCACGACCGTTCCTTGGTAGATCGCACCTTCTTCTGGATCGTCGGTGATCGAGCGGATCCACTTAACGGCCGCCTCGATGGACTTGCCGTCCGCAGATGCCACTTTGACGGTGCCATCATCTTCAATGTTGATCTTAGCGCCGGTCTTTTCGACGATCTCGCGGATCACTTTACCGCCCGAGCCGATCACATCGCGGATTTTGTCGGTTGGAATAGAGAACTGCTCGATGCGCGGTGCGAACTCACCAAGCTCTGCGCGAGCTTCGCCCAGAGCGCGGCTCATCTCGCCCAGAATGTGCATCCGCCCACCTTTGGCCTGATCAAGCGCGATTTGCATGATTTCCTCGGTGATGCCATCAATCTTGATGTCCATCTGCAGCGAGGTGATGCCGTTCGCCGAACCGGCGACTTTGAAGTCCATGTCGCCCAGATGATCTTCGTCGCCCAGAATATCGGACAGGACGGCGAAATCCTCGCCTTCCTTGATAAGGCCCATGGCGATACCGGCCACCGGTGCTTTCAAGGGAACGCCCGCATCCATCAGTGCCAGCGATGTGCCGCACACGGTCGCCATGGAAGACGAGCCGTTGGATTCGGTGATCTCGGAGACAACGCGCAGCGTGTAGGGGAACTCGGTTTTGGCTGGCAGCATGGGATGAATGGCCCGCCATGCAAGCTTACCATGACCAATCTCACGACGACCCGGTGAACCGATGCGGCCTGCTTCACCCACCGAGAAGGGGGGGAAGTTGTAGTGCAGCATGAAATTGCCATAGTGCAGACCATCGAGCCCGTCGATCATCTGTTCATCATCGCCGGTGCCAAGCGTGGCAACCACGATCGCCTGCGTTTCACCGCGCGTGAAGAGCGAGGAACCATGTGTGCGTGGCAAAATGCCAACTTCGGACTCAATCTGGCGCACGGTCTCGAGATCGCGGCCATCAATGCGGCTCTTGGTCTTCAAGATGTTGCCGCGAACAGTCGCAGCTTCCACCTTTTTAAAGACGGTTTTGACCTGCGTTTCGGTCCACACCGGTGCATCTGCGCCTTCAGGGAAGAACGTGGCCATCACCTTTTCACGAGCTTTGCCGACAGCGTCCTGGCGTTCCATCTTGGTGGTGATCTTGTAGGCTTCAGCCAGATCATCAGCCACCATGCCGGAGACGGCATCGTACAGTTCGGACAGATCTTCAGGCTGGAAGTCGCGAGGCTCTTTGGCGCATTTTTCAGCCAGCTGGATGATGGCGTCGATCACCGGCTGGAAGCCCTTGTGGCCGAACATCACGGCATCGAGCATGACTTTTTCGTCCAGCTCTTTGGCTTCAGACTCCACCATCAGAACGGCATCGTTCGTGCCAGCGACAACCAAATCAAGCTCGGTGTCTTCCATCTGGTCCATGGTCGGGTTCAAGATGAACTCGCCATTGATGTAGCCAACGCGCGCGCCGCCAATCGGGCCCATGAACGGTACGCCAGACAGCGTCAGTGCGGCAGAGGCTGCCACCATCGCGACCATATCAGGGTCGTTCTCAGTATCGTAGCTCATGCAGGTACAGATTACCTGCGTTTCGTGCTTGTAGCCTTCCACGAACAGCGGGCGGATTGGCCGGTCGATAAGGCGGGAGACCAGTGTCTCTTTTTCCGTTGGCCGGCCTTCACGTTTGAAAAAACCGCCAGGAATGCGGCCAGCCGCGTAGTATTTCTCCTGGTAGTTCACCGTCAGCGGGAAGAAGTCGAGGCCTGGCTTGGGCGCATGGGCAGAAACAACGGTGGCAATAACAGTGGTTTCGCCATAAGTGGCGATGACGGCGCCATCGGCCTGACGGGCAACTTTGCCCGATTCCAGAGACAGCTCGGTGCCCCCCCAATCGAGGGTAACTTTGTGATGATTGAACATCCATAGATCCTTGGTTTGGGCACTTGCCTATCAAGTGCCCCGGTCAGAAGTGTCGCCAACAGGCGAGCATTGCCCCGCGTGAGCACTACCCACGCGCGAAGCATTCAGTGTCTGCCGGAATCAAGGAAGCGAAGGCCGGTCGCCCAATGCGAGCCTGTGAGACAGGCATTCGCATGCAACGGTCTTTTGCGGGTCAGTTCGACCCGGTGACATCTCGTCCGTGGCGACAAAGTGCCAACAGCAAGACGACGGAACCCTGAGGATCTTGAAGGATCAGGGGTCGGCAATCCTGCCAGTGGCGGTAACACCATCACGGGCTAGATACTATGGCCTCCGCCAAACTCGAACTCCAGCGGATGGGCGAGACATAGACTATGCCTTGCCAAAAAGAAAGGCGGGGTTTGCCCGCCCTTCTCAAGCGATTAGCAGCCGTAGGCATGGCTCAGAACGTGGCTCAGACACACTCAGAACGGCTGGAAACCTGTCTTTGTTTTAGCGGCGAATGCCCAAACGGCCGATGAGCGAACGATAGCGTTCGTCATTGCCTTTCTTGACATAATCAAGCAGCGAGCGACGCTGTGACACCATCTTCAAAAGACCGCGGCGAGAATGATTGTCCTTGCCATGGGATTTGAAGTGTTCGGTGAGGTTGTTGATCCGCTCGGTGAGAATAGCGACCTGCACTTCGGGCGAACCGGTGTCGCCGTCTTTCGTGCCATACTCCTTGATCAGTTCAGATTTGCGTTCTGCAGTGATCGACATCGGTATCTCCTGGGTTGAGAGCCTGTGGTTGTCCCAGAGGAACAGAGCTACGATTGAAGCGGTTTTTCGGGAGGAACAGAGCTAAGACTTAAGTTCGGCCCGCCCGGGATGTCGTCCAGTGCGGGTCATGGAAGTGATCGAGCGGCGATATATCATCGCTCAACCCGATGCTGCCTATAGGTGGTTTTTGGTTCGAAGGGAAGAGCATCCAAGCGCACCGCTCTTACCGGCACGGAATGAGATTATTTTATCTCCTTAAGCGACAGTTAAGCGGCCACGGATATTCTATTCAATTATGATTGTTCAAAGCAACCAGCGTTGGTCGTGACATGGCAAACTCCGCAGCTATCCCAGAAGATGCTCCCCCGTTCACTGACGGTCGCAAGTCACAGCGACAACGTGCGCTCATTGGCGCGGTGATCGTGCTCGACAATAAGATGTCAACGTTTGAATGCGTGGTGCGTAACAAATCCGATGAAGGCTTCCTCATTCGTATGGTCGACACCAGGGGCGTCCCGGACGCCTTCAATCTGCGCGTGGGTATCGACGAAGATCAGTTTCGGTGTGAGGTGGTCTGGCGCAACACCACCGATTTGGGCGTGCGGATTGTAACGGACGAAAAGCACGAAGGCACAGAAGCGGCGAAGGCAGACGACGGGCCCGAGGCACTGCGCGAGCTTGCTGACAAAATGGCCGCGCGCTTCCCGCATTTGGCCAAACGCAGATAGCGCCGATCGCTTAAACAACGTCGGGAACGATCACCCGTTTGGGCAGAAACTTGCCGTAGTCAATGTGCCCGATGGCAACCAATTCATCGCCGTCCATCGCGTAGGCTTCTTCGCCATGCGCTGGTGCTTGGGGACCACGCACCAACAGGCTCATGCCACGGCGGAGCTTGGCTGCATCGCCCGCCCGAACAGGAATTTCATGAAGCGCATTGAGCGCTTGAGCCATCGGCGCGAGAAGCGCGTCGCGTGCCTCAGGCCCTTCCAGCGCTTCGATCTGGTCAAGCGTGACCGTGCTATGTTCGTCAAAGGGGCCAACACACGTACGACGTAAGCTCGTGACGTGGCCGCGTGTGCCGAGCGCCCGCCCCAGGTCGCGGGCAAGAGCGCGCACATAAGTGCCCTTGCCGCAATAGGCTTCAAACATGGCTTGATCCTCATCGGGTGATCCCAGATAGACCAGATCATGGATCGTGATCTGCGAGGGCTCCAGTTCCACCACTTCACCGTCGCGGGCCAAATCATAGGCTCGCTCGCCATCGATGCGTTTTGCGGAAAAGGCCGGAGGAACCTGGTCGATTGTGCCTGTGAACTGCGGTAAAACGCTCAAAATCGCCTCTTCGTCTGGACGTTCATCAGACGTCGCGACTGGTTCCCCTTCCGTATCGTCCGTGGAGGTTTCAATCCCCCATCGTACGGTGAAAAGATATCGCTTCTCGCCATCCATCACGAAGGGCACGGTTTTTGTTGCTTCCCCTAACGCTAAGGGAAGAACCCCAGAAGCCAGCGGATCAAGTGTGCCGGCATGGCCCGCCTTTTGTGCATCGAACATGCGCCGCACGCGTGAAACGGCGTGTGTGGAGGTGAGTCCGACGGGTTTATCAAGAATGATCCAGCCGGAGACCTTCCGGCCCTTTTTGCGCCGACCCATCAGCGGTCCTCATCACGTTGGTCTTCACCGCGAACTGGATCGGTGTCTTGCGCAACATCAGGTGAGCGGAGAATGGAATCCACCGCAGCATAGCTGTCGTATGACGTGTCTGGCTTGAACCGCAGGGTCGGGGTGAACCGCAATTTCAGCCGCTGCCCGATCTGCATCCGAAGATCGCGCTGAGAACCTGCCAGCCCCTTGATCATGCTTTGCACGTTCCCCGGTCCCACCGGCGCGATGAAACAGGTCGCGATCTTGAGGTCTGGCGACATACGCACTTCAGAGACCGATACCAGGCTTCCACCGAAATTGAGCCCGTGAATGTCTCCACGCGTGATGATCTCTGCCAGCGCGTGACGCACCAACTCACCAACCCGAAGCTGACGTTGTGAAGGGGGTTTCATGGTCCAACCCTCGAGACATCAAGTGAGAAGACAACCCGCAAAAAGGAGGCACGCTTAGGCCTTAGGCCTACAGCTTGCGCGCCACCTCTTCCACGCGGAAGCACTCGATAACGTCACCCTTGCGCATGTCTTCGTAATTCTCAAACGCCATGCCGCATTCTTGACCGGTGGACACTTCGCCCACCTCGTCCTTGAAGCGCTTCAAGGTTTTGAGGCTGCCCTCGTGGATCACCACGGAGTCGCGGATGAGGCGGACGCCTGCCCCGCGTTCCACTTTGCCATCGGTGACTTTACAGCCAGCAACCTTGCCAACCTTGGAGATGTTGAACACTTCCAGGATCTCTGCGTTGCCAAGCTCGGTCTCGCGGCGTTCGGGCGACAACAAGCCTTCCATGGCGGCTTTGATGTCATCCACCAGATCGTAGATGATCGAGTATTGCCGGATTTCGATGTTCTCGGCCTGCGCTGCGTCGCGTGCCTGCTTGTTGGCGCGCACATTAAACGCGATGATGGGCGCTTCGGACGCTGCGGCCAGCGCCACATCGGATTCCGTCACCCCGCCTGGCGCTGCATGGATCACACGGGCAGCGACTTCCTCGTTGCCGATCTTCTCGACGGCCTGAGAAATCGCCTCAACCGAGCCCTGCACGTCGCCTTTAACAAGGATTGGGAACTCTTTGAGGCCAGATTCCTGCAGACGCGTCATCATTTGCTCAAGCGAACCGCGCGATGATCCAAGCATCGCTGCTGTCTTCTCGCGCAGCTGACGCTGACGATACTCGGTGATTTCGCGGGCACGCGCTTCGGTATCAACAACCGCGAAGGGGTCGCCCGCCGATGGCGTGTCTTGGAAGCCAAGCACCTCAACCGGCATGGACGGTCCGGCCTCATCGACCTGCTCGCCATGATCGTCAATAAGTGCACGCACACGGGCCCAAGCGCCACCTGCGACAAGAATGTCGCCGCGTTTCAAGGTGCCCCGCTGGACCAGAACCGTTGCAACGGGGCCACGGCCCTTATCAAGTTGCGCCTCGATCACGACGCCTTCAGCCACCCGGTCCGGATTGGCCTTAAGCTCCATGATCTCTGCTTGCAGGAGGATCGCGTCGAGAAGTGCGTCAAGGCCGGTGCCTTTGGTGGCGGACACTTCAACGTCTTGGACTTCACCGCCCATACCTTCCACCTGCACTTCGTAGCGCAAGAGGTCCGTGCGGACGCGGTTTGGATCGGCCTCAGGCTTGTCCATCTTGTTGATCGCCACGATCATCGGCACCTCGCCTGCGCGGGTGTGATTGATCGCCTCGATCGTCGTGGGCATGACGCTATCATCAGCGGCCACGACCAGGATCACAATGTCGGTTGCCTTCGCGCCGCGTGCCCGCATGGAGGTGAAAGCCTCGTGGCCCGGCGTATCGATGAACGAGATCAGCTGACCGTTCTTCTCAACCTGATAGGCGCCGATATGCTGGGTGATCCCGCCTGCTTCGCCTGCCACGACGTTTGCGTTGCGCAGCGCATCAAGAAGCGATGTCTTCCCGTGGTCGACATGGCCCATAATGGTGACAACCGGCGGACGGGTGATGGCGTCATCATCGTCATCATCGGCGTCGGTGGAGAAGATGCCCTCTTCCACATCGGCTTCCGAAACACGCTTGGATGTATGACCCATCTCTTCCACGATGAGTTCGGCGGTATCGCCGTCAATCACATCGTTGATTTTCAGCATCTGGCCCTGCTGCATCAAGATCTTGATCACATCGACAGCCCGCTCCGCCATGCGGTTAGCAAGCTCCTGGATGGTGATCGTCTCAGGGATCGTCACTTCGCGCAGAACTTTCTCGCGCGGGCCGGTGGGCTGTTGATTGCGCTTGGCTTTTTCCTGGCGACGACGCATTGCAGCAAGCGAACGACCACGCTGTGCGCCACTGCCATCGTCCGAGAGCGCTGCGGTGATGGTGAGCTTGGACTTGCGACGCTCATCGGTGCGCGGTGTTGGTTTAGCCGGCGGTGGCGTCTCGCGGCGCCCACGGGCATCTGCGCCCCGACTGCGTGTACGGGCAGCATCGGCCTCTTCCTCGGCACCACGTTTGACGGGCGCGGGAGCCACCTCGGGTGTCTTTTCTTTTGCTTTGGGGCGGCGGGCCTCTTCCTCAGCAGCGCGTTTGGCCTCTTCGGCGAGGCGAGCAGCTTCCGCCTCGGCCTCTTTCTTAAGGCGTGCGTCTTCTTCAGCACGGCGTTTAGCTGCTTCCGCCGCGCGCGCTGCTTCTTCCACTTCGCGCTTCTGCGCTTCCTTGAGTGCCGCAAGACGGGCTTCTTGCTCCGCGTTGGTGGCCGTGCGCGCGTCTTTCTTGGGCGCCTGGCCCTTATCAGCACCACCAGATCCAGGCGTAATGACACGCCGTTTGGATTGCACCGCGACCTTCGGGGTCGGTTTTGCACCAGCATCGGCTGTTTTGGCTTCTGCAGGGGCCGCGCTGCCAGCTTCGCCGGGCATAACCAAGCGCCGCTTGCGCTTTTCAACCACGACCGAGTTGGAGCGGCCATGGGAAAAGCTCTGCTTGACCGTCCCCGATGACGGTTTCAGTGACAGCGTACGCTTGCCCCCGCTGGAGCTTTTGGTGTCGGTGGTGTCCTGTTCGCTCATACTACTCTTCATCTCGATGGGAACGAGCCTCAAGCCGGTTCCACGTGTCCCTTTGTACTGACCTTGTCCCCGCCTTGTTTAACGGGGGAACCTTCCATGAGGAAAACCTCAAGCCGCTTGAGCGGGCTCAAAAAACGCGCAGCACCCGGTCCGTCCAGAAGGGCCGCATGTATCACATGTTCCTGCCCCAATGCCAAACCCATTTCGCTGTGCGTCAATGGTCGAAGAACCGGCACCGCGTGGTAGCCTGCCAACCGGTCCAATTTGCCCGCCCCATCAGGGGCAGCCTCACGGGCGTGAAAGAGCGCGCAGGCCTTGCCCCCCTTTATCGCGCCTTCAACTTTTGAAAAGCCCGTCACGATGAGCCCAGCCTTGCGAGCAAGACCCAGCGCGCCCTTTGCATGGGCGGTAAGCACCTCTTCGGTGCGTTCCACCAATCGTTCGGTGTTCTCTGGGGTTATCGTGGTTTTGAACGCCCGCGCAAAGGCCCGGCGTTCAATGGCTTTACCCAGAACACCCGCTTCACCTGTTACCCAGGCGCCACGGCCTGGAAGAACCGCTTTGACGTCTGGGACGACCATGCCTTCGGGGTCGAGAACGAAGCGGATGAGCCGATCATCATCGCTGCCAGCAGGGACACGCGCACGCGTGACGATGCACATGCGTTCGCGCGCAGCCTTGTCTTCCCACTCTGGTTTGGCGTTCGATCCCAAAATCTGGTCGTTCCGTTCTCATGGTTCCTGAGAAGCCGGCGCTTACGCCGGTTCTCCTTCAGGTTCATCTTCGGCTTCCGCCTCTTCCTCGGCGTTCTGCCCCCCCATCAGCTCTTCGGCGGTGATCCACCCGGCGGCGACGCGAGCCTGCATGATCATCGCTTCCGCATCGGTCTTGGACACATCAAAGTCTGATAGAGCGCCCGGGAAACGCACCACTTCGCCGTCTTTGCGTTCGCTCCACCCGACAAGATCATCGGTTGCGCAGCCGGCAAAATCTTCGATGGTCTTCACATCGTCTTTGCCAAGCGCGACGAGCATAGGCGTTGTCAGCCCGTCGATCCGCTTCAGCGTGTCTTCCACGCCAAGCTCAAGGCGCTCAGCATCCGCTTTGGCTTCCTGCTCTTCGAGGAATTCACGCGCGCGGGCCTGAAGCTCTTCAGCGGTCTCTTGGTCAAAGCCTTCAATGGTGGCGATTTCGTCGATCTCCACATAGGCGATCTCTTCCATCGTCGCAAAACCCTCCGAGGCGAGCAGCTGGCCGACAACCTCATCGACATTGAGTGCTTCAACGAACAGCTCAGAGCGTTCGGAAAACTCTTTCTGCCGACGCTGGGACTCTTCGTCCTCGGTCATAATGTCGATGTCCCAGCCGGTAAGCTGCGAGGCCAGACGAACATTCTGGCCGCGACGCCCGATGGCAAGCGACAGTTGGTCTTCTGGCACCACAACTTCAAGGCGGCGGCTATCTTCATCAAGGACAACTTTGGCAACTTCGGCAGGCTGGAGCGCGTTCACAAGGAAGGTCGCTTCATCCATAGACCAGGGAATAATATCGATGCGCTCGCCCTGAAGCTCTTGCACGACGGCCTGAACGCGACTGCCGCGCATACCAACGCAGGCGCCCACCGGATCGATAGAGCTGTCGTTGGAGATCACACCGATCTTGGCGCGCGAACCTGGATCACGGGCAACGCGGCGGATCTCGATTACGCCGTCATAAATTTCCGGCACTTCCATAGTGAAGAGTTTCACCATGAACTGCGGATGGGTCCGTGACAGAAAGATCTGCGGTCCGCGCTGTTCGCGGCGTACATCAAGAACATAAGCCCGGACGCGGTCGCCATATTTGAACTGCTCGCGTGGGATGAGCTCGTCACGGCGCAACATCGCTTCACCGCGTCCAAGATCAACGACCACATTGCCGTACTCGACGCGCTTAACGGTGCCGTTCACGATCTCGCCGATGCGATCCTTATACTCTTCAAATTGCCGGTCACGCTCCGCTTCGCGAACCTTCTGCACGATTACCTGCTTGGCTGACTGAGCCGCGATGCGCCCGAAATCGAGAGGCGGCAGGGTTTCAGAGATGATGGATCCTACCTCAGCATCCGGCAGGGTGTGCTTGGCATCGGCCACTGTCATCTGCGCGTCGGGGTTTTCCACCTCTTCGACCACGTGAATGAGACGTTGCAAGCGAAGCTCGCCAGTGCGTGGATTGATCGTCGCCCGGATGTCCGTTTCCTGGCCGTAGCGAGCCCGGGCCGCTTTGGCCATAGCATCTTCCATGGCGCCGATAACGATGTCGCGGTCGATGGATTTCTCACGCGCCACCGCATCTGCGATCTGCAACAGTTCCAGTCTGTTAGCACTTACGGCCATGGGCCTTCTCCGTTTTCGAGGCGGTGTTTTTCCGCCTTGTTGTTCTTATGTTTCCAGTTCGATCGATTCAGCATTGTCGTTTGCTGAACCAGGATTTTCAGCCTGAGTTTGTGCTTGCGCTTTTTGCGCGGCGGCCAGCAATTCGTCGGTCAAAACAAGTTTCGCGTCTTCCACCGCATCATAGGGCAGGGCAACGTTGATGACGCCTTCTGACCCTTCAACGGTCAACTCCACCGTCTCATCGAAGGCATCCGCGATGAGGCCCCGGTACCGGCGGCGGCCAATGCCGAGCTGCTCACTCAAAGCACCCATATCAAGCGAACGCGACAGTTCGATCTTTGCCACATGGCCGACGGCGCGTTTGAAATCAATGGCGCGCACCAAGGGTCGATCAACGCCGGGCGAAGAGACTTCCAAATGGTAAGCCCCTGAGATGGGATCATCGACATCAAGCGCCGGAGATACATCACGGCTGACCGCTTCGCAGTCTTTGATGCCAAATGTGCCGTCTGGCCGCTCGGCCATGATCTGCACTGTGCATCCGTTTTCGCCGGTGATCCGCACGCGTACCAGGCGGAAACCAAGACCTTCCACCACCGGTTCAACAATCGCAGCGACACGCGCGGCAAGCCCGGTCTCACGCACAAGGCGCGGCTCTGTTGCATTGTCGGTTTCAAGCGGTCTGGTCAACAAAGGTCTCGTATGGACGGGATGCGGGGTTTGGATGCGAAAAGTGTTGCGCCAAACGAAAAGGGCGGGCTCGCGAAAAGCCCACCCTGATCAGATGTCTGACAATGGAGGTGTTGAAAGTTACTTAGCGAGACATGCGCCGCTTTGCAAGCGCTTTGTGTCAATCCGGCAACAGTTTTGCAAAAAAGGAGAAGTAGGCGGACGTGCGCCCTTCCCGCACAGCTTTTGCCTCATAGCGGGTGCGCAGCCAGTCGGGCCAAGGCACCGCTTCATCACGGGCGGTGCGATCAAATCCGAGATGGTCCAGCGCGGCTTTCACCGCACTCTTCTTGTAGATATCGATATCGGTTGCCAGGCGCAGTTCGGCACCGAGCTTCATTCTCGGATGGAGGAGCGAGAGTGTTTCCACACTCATAAAGCGCCGTTTCTCATGGCGCAGCTTCGGCCATGGGTCGGGATAGAGGAGGTAGACCTGGTCCAGCGACTGATCAGGCAATCGCTCGATGACCTCCCGCGCGTCCCCCTCATGGACCCGAAGTCGTGATCGCCCGGGATGGTCCTGAGCATCATCGAGAAGCCGCGCCATCCCGTTCACAAATGGCTCGCAGCCGATGAAGCCCGTGGTCTCCTGACGCGCAAGCTGATGGAGGAGATGCTCGCCGCCGCCGAAACCAATTTCTAGGGCCAGCCGATCTGTTGGCGCGCCGAAGAGGGTTTTCGGATCGCTCAGCGGTTCTGAGAGATCAAGCGCCAGATCACGCAGACCCGTTTCGTAAGCCCGCGCCCGCGCGTCGCGCAGGGTCTTGCCCTTACGCCGCCCGTACAGGAGGCCTCGCGATCGAGTGGGCTCGTCAGTTGGTTCGTTCTCGGTCGTCATGACGCGCGCGTCCTTTAAGTGGACGCTTGGCAAACCGAAAGCCTGCTAAGCTCCTACGGCCGCCTTTAGATCATCAACCAGATCAAGCTTCTCCCAGGAGAAGCCGCCGTCTGAATCTGGAGTCCGACCGAAATGACCATAGGCGGATGTGCGTGCAAAGATCGGTTTGTTGAGATCAAGATGTGAACGGATGCCGCGTGGTGACAGGTCCATCACCTCACCAAGCGCTTTCTCAAGCTGCGCCTCATCCACTGTCGCCGTGCCGCCAGTGTCGATATAGATCGAGAGTGGCTGCGCGACGCCAATGGCATAGGAAAGCTGGATCTGCGCCCATTCTGCAAGACCCGCTGCCACCACGTTCTTGGCCAGATAGCGCGCTGCATAGGCCGCTGATCGGTCCACTTTGGTCGGATCCTTTCCGGAGAACGCACCGCCACCATGAGCGGCCGCCCCACCATAGGTATCCACGATGATCTTGCGCCCGGTGAGGCCGCAATCGCCATCCGGACCGCCGATCACGAAAGCGCCGGTCGGGTTCACATGCCAGACTGTCTCGTCGGTTATCCAGCCATCGGGCATGACGTCGTGCACAAACGGCGTCACGACGTTTTTGACGTCATCGGAGGTCATATCCGCATCAAGATGCTGGGTGGAGACCACGATGGAGGTGGCGCGCACCGGTTTGCTATCTTCATAGGCGAGCGTCACCTGGCTTTTCGCATCTGGCCCAAGCACTGGCGCCTCACCGGATTTGCGTGCCTCAGCGAGGCGCTGCAAGATACGGTGGGAATAGTAGATAGGGGCAGGCATATAGTCTGGCGTTTCCTTGCAGGCATAACCAAACATAATGCCTTGGTCGCCAGCACCCTCGTCCTTGTTGCCGGCGGCATCCACGCCTTGAGCTATATGCGCTGACTGGGCGTGCAAAAGCACGTCCACATCGCAGGTTTCCCAGTGGAAACCATCCTGCTCGTAGCCGATGTCTTTAATGGCGTTCCGTGCCAGCGTCTCCACCAGCGCGGGGTCCACCGAGGATGAACCGCGTGTTTCCCCGGCGATCACGACCCGATTTGTGGTGGTTAGCGTTTCGGCTGCGACGCGCACCTGCCAAGGGTCGGCACCTTCCGCCATAGCCGCGCGGAAATACTGATCAACAATTTCATCGGAGATGCGATCACAGATTTTATCAGGATGGCCTTCGGAAACAGACTCGCTGGTGAAGAGGTAGGAAGTACGCGCCATAGAGGGTCTCGCTCGCAAGGCTCCTTTGATGCTCGCCAAGTCGCGCAGCCAGCGTTTCGCTGGAGCAGGTGACCAACACGAGAAGGGTGGGAGCCGAGTTTAGTGACAGATCGTTCGGTAAAACGAATGCATGTTCGCTAAACCGGATGCGGGGTCATGTCACTTTTACAAGCGTGAATCAAGCAAGTGGAAATCAAGCAAGCGTGGATCGCGAACGCACACGCCAGGAAGCTTGCTAGAGCGTTTTCAGCAAAAGTGTATGCGGTTTTGCGGTTCGAAAACGCGTCAAAACAAAGACTTAGAGTGTTTCTTGT
>JBCCLK010000009.1:0-77790 GCA_039026935.1 Pseudomonadota bacterium | reverse complement strand
TGGACGATGTCATCGCCCGCCTTTTCACGGGAAAAGCCTACAACTTCCTGCGCAACACCTTGGATCTGGCCTATATCAAGCCCTGAACCCATCAATTGGCTGGCTGCCGCCATAAGGCCGCCGCCTTGCCCCCCAACGAGGCCGCCAAGCGCACCCATAAGTCCGCCTGCGCCACCACCTTCGCCGCCGTCTTCCCTCGCTGCTTGGGAGAGTAACTGGTCGGCTCCGGGGATGGCGGCTAGGAGTTGTGAGACAGCTTCGTCTGGGCCCTCTTTGTTAAGGAAATTGAGCATAACGCTCACGGCCATTTGTGCCGTACCTTGGTTGATGCCAACGGCTGCAACGATTCGCTCGATCAATTCATCCATGTGTTTTGCTCCTCGTCAGGCGCTGACCATTTTGAATTCAGCTTGCGCTGTAACTCCCTCGTACACATTGCGAAGAGGAGCTGCCAATTCAACCCAGAAGTTCCGCCCCGCTCTTGCGTGCTGCCAGAAAGCTGTGGTCTTGCCAAAGGGGGCGGCGGACAATGCTCCGGAAGACTGTAACAGCGCCAAGCAAAGCGGGGCAGGCATGTACAAAGACGATGCGATTTATCTCGGCACAGCCAAAACCGAGACTGAAACACCACTGCCCCAACATTTGGCATTGAAACTTGCCAACCGCCACGGGCTAATCACCGGCGCAACCGGGACTGGTAAGACCGTGACCTTACAGATCATGGCCGAAGGCTTCTCCCGCGCCGGTGTGCCGGTCTTTTGCGCTGATGTTAAGGGCGATCTGTCGGGCATCGCTGTTGCAGGCACTACCAAGGATTTCTTAGAAGCACGTGCAGAAAAGATCGGGTTCGCAGAGGCCTACGCCTATGAGGCGAGTCCAACCATTTTTTGGGATATCTTCGGCGAGAAGGGCCACCCGATACGGACAACTATCTCCGAGATGGGGCCGCTGCTTCTGTCTCGTTTGATGGACCTCAATGAGACGCAAGAAGGCGTTTTAAACATAGCATTCCGCATTGCTGACGAAGAGGGCTTGATGCTCCTTGACCTTAAGGATTTGCGCGCGATGCTCCTGAACCTGAATGAACGCAAGGAAGAGATCTCTGCCAGGTATGGCAATGTCTCGACCGCCTCCATTGGGGCTATCCAGCGTCGGCTTCTCGTGCTGGAAGACCAAGGCGGAGCCAATTTCTTCGGCGAACCGGCGCTTAAGATTATCGACTTCATGCGCATCGCCCGTAACGGTCGGGGCATGGTGTCTGTGCTGGCCGCCGACAAGCTGATGAACAATCCACGTCTTTATGCAACGTTTCTTCTGTGGCTTCTGTCAGAACTGTTCGAAGAACTACCGGAAGTTGGGAACCCAGATAAACCGCACGTCGTTTTCTTCTTTGATGAAGCGCACCTTCTATTCGACGAAGCGCCCAAAGCGCTTTTGGAGCGGGTGGAACAGGTTTGCCGCCTGATCCGCTCGAAGGGCGTTGGTGTCTATTTTGTCACTCAAAATCCGCTCGATGTGCCGGATGAAGTGCTTGGCCAAATCGGCAACCGTATCCAGCATGCACTGCGCGCTTTTACTCCACGTGATCAACGCGCCGTGAAGGTCGCCGCGGAAACATTCCGTCCGAACCCCGAACTTGAGGCGTTCGAGGTTATCACTCAGCTGGGAGTGGGTGAAGCGCTCGTCTCCACGTTGGAGAAAAAGGGGGTGCCATCCATCGTTCAACGCACACTCATCCGCCCGCCATGTTCGCGGTTGGGGCCACTTGAGGAAGATGAACGGGCCGCAATGATCAAGGCGTCGCCCGTCTATGCCCAATATGATGAAGCTCAGGACCGCGAGTCGGCTTATGAGGTCTTGAAGAAACGCGGCGAAGAGGCCGCCGCCGCTGAGGCACGTGCCAAGCAGGAAGAAGAGGAGGCGCAGCTTCGCGAGCGTGATGAGCGTGAGCAGGCGCGCCGCCGGGATGATTACGAAGATGAGGAGCGTAATGGACCTTGGGGTGGGCGACGCACACGATCTGGTTTTGATATCCCTGATTTTGGCCCAAGAAGCCGAAACTACGACTATGGCGAGCGTGACTCCCGGCGTGCTGAACGCCGCACAACGCGTCGGTCTACCTCGACGCGACGACGATCGAGCCGTCAGACCCCGACCGAAGCGATGATAAAATCGATCATGCGCTCCGCTGGCACGCAGATCGGCCGGGCCGTGGTGCGCGGTATTTTGGGCAGCCTACGTCGCTAACTCGGTGTGACGTCGTACTTGGCGCTTAGATCAAGCAGGCCGGTAAGGATCAGGTCTGCGAGAGCGTCGGCGAGCTTGGCGAGGTAGAGGCATGTTTTGCCCATCCTCTGCTTGTCGAGGCGAGCAAGAATGTCGCCATAGTTCTAGTATCCCGGCGTGATGCAAATGCTTAAACGCGCTTTGCGCGGCGCGAAGCCGGTTGCAAGAAAACTATCACCATGATCGGACGGATACCGATACGCGCAGCTACTGTACACGACCAAGTTGCCGCCCCATGAACGGGCTGCTAGCCGCTGATCCGCTGGCACAGTGCGGCAAGCGCGATGGTGTCCGTTCTACGCTGTTCGGGTAGGACTTCCGTAAGATACGCTTCAACGCTTGCGTCACTGAGTTTATTCTTGTTTTTGGCATCAACAACCGCCAACGTTTTGGGTAACATGACCTATCTATCTTCTTCCGTCACGGGTTCACTCGCCGCCGCAGACAATCAGTTTGAAGGCAGCCTCGCGCGGCTCTTTGAGCTTTTGCGCATGCGCTCGATCTCCACTGACTCGGCCTATGACGGCGAGGTTCAAGCGGCCGCGAGCCACCTGCACACCATGTTGGATGAACTTGGCTTTGCCGTAACGACATACCAGACGCCCGGTCACCCGATGATCATCGCGACGTGGGATAAGGCGACCACTGAGGGGCCGCGGGTTTTGTTCTATGGACATTATGATGTGCAGCCGGTCGATCCGCTTGAGTTATGGGAACGTGATCCTTTCGATCCGGCATTAGAGGAACGCTCGGACGGCTCGAAGAAGATCGTTGCTCGTGGGGCGGCGGACGACAAGGGTCAAATCATGACCTTCATTGAAGCTTGTAGAGCGTGCATCGAAAAAACAGGGACGCTTCCTATCCCAGTGACCATCCTCTTTGAGGGCGAGGAAGAGTCGGGAAGCCCTTCCTTGCCGGCGTTTCTCGATGAGTATTCCGACGCGCTCAAGGCCGATGTAGCGCTGGTCTGTGATACCAATATGTGGAACCACCAAACTCCAGCGATCACGACACGGCTGCGAGGTCTCTACGGAACGGAGGTCACCGTCAAAGCCGCCGACAAGGACTTACATTCTGGCCTCTTTGGTGGCGCGGCACGCAATCCCGCGCATGTGCTCGCTAAAATCATTGCCGATTTGCACGATGAAACAGGTGCTGTGACCTTGCCAGGGTTCTACGATGGCGTGAGTGAAGTTTCACCTGATGTTCAGGCGATGTGGGATGGGCTTGATTTCTCACCTAAGACCTTCTTGGGCGAGGTCGGCCTCTCCGTTCCTGCCGGTGAACAAGATCGATCCGTTCTAGAACAGCTCTGGGCGCGCCCAACGCTGGAAGTGAATGGGATATCATCGGGGTACACGGGCGAAGGGTTCAAGACGGTCTTACCTGCCGAAGCGACTGCCAAAATCTCCTGCCGTCTTGTTAAGGGGCAAGACCCCATGGCCGTTCAAGAGACGTTTAAAACTTTCGTACGCGAGCGCATTCCAGAAGACTGCAGCGTCACATTCAAGGATAAAGGTTCGGGGCCTGGTATTGAGTTGGATTTATCGGGTCCCGCCTTCCAAGCAGCGCAGAAAGCGCTGACGCAGGAGTGGCCTAAGCCAGCTGCTTTTATTGGTGTTGGTGGCTCAATCCCAATCGTAGGCGAGTTCCAAACGCGGCTTGGCCTTGAAAGCGTGATGGTGGGTTTTGGTCTGAGTGACGACCAGATCCATTCGCCCAATGAGAAGTACGAGCTTGAAAGCTATCGCAAGGGCATTCGCTCTTGGGTGCGCATCCTGTACGCTCTGGGTGAAAACTGATGCAATCCATCTGCGTTTTTTGCGGCTCTAATCCCGGCAACAATCCCGCCTATGTGGCGGCTGCACGAGACCTTGGATCGGTCATCGCTGAACGTGGCCTAACGCTTGTTTATGGCGGCGCTGAAGTTGGCCTTATGGGCACGGTGGCCGATGCCGCGCTTGATGCAGGTGGCAATGTCGTAGGTATCATCCCACAGGCGCTCGTTGAGAAGGAGATCGCCCACAAGGGTCTCACACAGCTTGAAGCGGTGAGCTCTATGCATGAGCGCAAGGCTCGTATGGCGGAACTGTCTGATGGTTTTATCAGCCTACCTGGTGGCACGGGCACACTGGAGGAGATGTTCGAGGTCTGGACTTGGGGCCAATTAGGTTTTCACACAAAGCCGATCGCGATTTTGAACGTTCTCAATTTCTTTGATCCGTTGCTCACGTTCCTCGATCATCAGCGCGACGAAGGCTTCGTTAAACCAGCTTTGCGCGACACGCTTCTAAGCGAGGAAGATTCCCGAACGCTGCTGGACCGTATGGAGCGCTATACGCCCCCGGTGGTGCACAAGTGGGTTGAAAAGGAAGCCCTGTAAGCAAACGGCAATGCGCCTACAATGCCTCAAGGCCATCCAAACTGGATAGAACAGCAACTGGGGAGAGATCGGTGTATTCGTCCGGCATTCCGGCCCGGTTGATCCACACGGTCCGAAAGCCGAAGGCCGTCGCGCCAGCAACATCCCATCGGTTAGAAGACTGAAAGGACACCGTCTCTGGGAAAGCGCGAAAATGGCTGGTCGCCATCTCGTACACATCTCCTTTGGTTTTGTACGTCCTTAGGGTGTCGACGGACAAAACAGCATCGAGAAGATCACCGATTCCCGCTGCCTCTACCGCGCCGTCCAACATCGTGGGGGAGCCGTTCGACAGGATCGCAAGCTTTGCCCCACCCTCACTAAGAGAGCGCAGAACTTTGGGCACTTCTGGATAACAATCGAGCCGGGAATAGGCTGCCAAAAGATCAGCCCGATAGGCCCTGTCGACACTCGGCACCATCGCAAAAGCTGTATCCAGTGCCTCTTCAGTGAGCTTCCAGAAGTCTTTGTACTGGTCCGCCAAAGCGCGGACCCAGGAGTACTCCAGTTGTTTTTCGCGCCAGATCTGTGACAGCCGCGCCCCATCTGGCCCGATTTGGTCTGCATAACGGCGCACGGCAGCATGCACGTCGAACAATGTTCCGTAAGCGTCGAAAACATAAACGGGGTAGGGCATGCCGGTCTCTTCTGCCAAGTTAAAAAGGGGGTGCGGCGTATAAGCGCTCAGCGGTTCTAGACTGCGCACGAGGGCGGTCAAGGCTTGCTTAGGGCGCAGGGGCTTGCCACAACTGGTAAAAATCTCAACGCATCAATGCCTGTTACAGGCGCAACATTCAGTCAGGCAACGTAATGACCCACGCATCTGCAACTAACGGCCATGCCACTCCCCATGCCCAAGGCGGCTCTATGCCTGACTGCTGGACCTTTTTCGATGGGCAGTGGCAACACGGAAATACACCCATCGCTGGACCAATGACCCATGCTCTGTGGTGCGGTTCGTCGGTGTTTGATGGCGGTCGTATCTACAACGGTGTTGCGCCAGACCTGATGGCCCATTGTGAACGTGTGAATGCCTCGGCACGTGCTTTGCACCTTGAGCCCACAATGGAGCCTGCTGAGATTTATGAGCTGGCTTTGGGCGGCGCGAAAAACTTCTCAGCCGATCAGGCGCTCTATGTGAGACCAATGTATTTTGCTGAGGCCGGTGGCTTTATGACGGTACCACCGGACCCAAGCTCCACACGCTTCACACTTTCTATCTTTCACGCTCCAATGCCAGAACCTGGGCGAGGCATGGCCATCACGGTTTCGTCGTTTCGCAGGCCAACTTTAGAAACCATGCCAACCAATGCGAAGGCAGGGTGTCTCTACCCAAATAATGGACGAGCGATCCTTGAAGCGCAGAAAGGCGGTTTCGATAATGCTCTCGTCCTCGATATGCTTGGCAATGTAGCCGAGCTTGCCACGTCCAACATTTTTCTTGCGAAAGATGGCGTGGTAAGGACGCCTGCGCCGAACGATACATTCCTCAACGGTATTACCCGCCAGCGGGTCATTAAGCTGTTGCGTGAAGATGGGGTCACGGTGGAAGAAGCCTGCCTAAAGCCTGCCGACTTTGCCGCTGCGGATGAGATTTTTACCAGCGGCAATTATTCGAAGGTCGGCTCGGTCACCCGATTTGAAGAGCGCACATTGCAGCCGGGACCCATGGCAGCAAAGGCGGGCGAACTCTATCATGACTTTGCCCATCAGACAGCAAGCCTCTCCTAATGGCGCTAACGCTGGCTGCAGGACGCAGCCATCTTCTCGTCATCGACGTGCAGGACCGGCTTGCACCTGTGGTTGATGGGGTGGATGGTGTTGTAGCGACGGTGCGTTTTCTCGCTGAAGTCGCCGGCCTTTGCGCTGTACCCACTCTCATCACGGAGCAGTATCCGAAAGGCTTGGGCCATACCGTGTCTGATGTTCTTTCAAGCTCGGCAAAACCACAGGTCGTTGAGAAAACGGCGTTCTCGGCAGCACGCGAGAGCAAGGTGATGATCAGGCTTCGCAAGAAGCGCGATGAACAGCGCCGCGACCAGATCGTGATCACCGGTATGGAGGCGCATATTTGCGTGCTTCAAACGGCACTTGAACTTCAAGAGCAGGGTTATACCGTTTTTGTTGTCGCCGACGGCGTATCATCCCGGCACATTGGCTCGCGCGACATCGCACTTTCACGGCTTGCCCATGCAGGCGTTACCCCCGTCACCAGCGAGATGGTGGCCTTTGAGTGGGTTGGTGATGCGAAAGCGAAGATGTTCAAGCAGGTAAGCAGCCTCGTTCGCCACCGCTAACGCTTGTCGCTATGCGATGGGCACAGTAAGGACATGCCCGTATAGGCTCGACCCGCGCGCGGGTCGCGCTATTTGACCACCCACCACCTTTTACGTCCGGAGATGCCCCATGGCTTTCGAACTGCCCGACCTTCCCTATGCCTACGATGCGCTTGGTCCTTATATGTCTAAGGAAACGCTCGAGTTTCACCATGACAAGCACCACATGGCCTATGTGACCAAGGGCAACGAACTAGCTGAGGCGGCAGGTATGGCCGACAAGTCGCTTGATGAGATCATGAAGGCAAGCTTCGGCAGCAACGCACCACTCTTCAACAATGCGGGCCAGCACTTCAACCATGTTCATTTCTGGAAATGGATGAAGCCGAACGGCGGCGGGACGAGCCTTCCTGGCAAGCTCCAAGCTGCTATCGATTCAGATCTTGGTGGCTATGAAAAAATGAAGGCTGATTTTGTCGCTGCTGGCGTTGGTCAGTTCGGTTCTGGTTGGGCTTGGGTTGCTGTTAAAGATGGCAAGCTCTCGATTGGAAAGACACCGAATGGCGAAAACCCAGTTGTTCACGGGGCCACACCGATCCTTGGCTGCGATGTGTGGGAGCATTCCTACTACATCGACTATCGCAATGCGCGCCCAAAGTATCTTGAGGCTTTCATAGATAGCCTTGTGAACTGGGAGTATGTTGCTGAGCTCTATGAAGCTGCCACTTAATCGGCAACTCCGGCAAACCAGTATGAGCCGCGCTGCTTGGGCGCGGCTTTTTTATGGGGCTTTGCTAGGCGTAAATCCAACGGCGGCTAAGGCGAAGGCGAAGACTTCGGCGATCTCATCAAGCCTATCGAAGCGACCAGCAGCCCCGCCATGTCCAGCATCCATGTTTGTCTTGAGGAGGATAGGTGCGTCAGACGTCGTGTTCTGTCGCAGTTTTGCGACCCATTTGGCTGGCTCCCAATATGTCACCCGCGGATCTGTGAGGCCAGCCAGTGCGAAGATGGCAGGGTAAGCCTGCTCCGTGACCGCGTCATAGGGCGAGTACGCGCGGATACGCTCAAACGCCGCGATGTCCGTGATGGGATTGCCCCACTCGGGCCATTCTGGCGGCGTGAGGGGGAGTGTCTCGTCGAGCATGGTGTTGAGCACATCGACAAACGGTACTTGAGCAATGATGCCTGAGAACTTGTCCGGTGCCATGTTCGCGATCGCGCCCATCAGCATGCCGCCGGCTGAACCGCCTTGCGCTACCACACGTGCACCATCGACGCGGCCTGTGGATACCAAATAGTCCCGCGCGGCGATGAAATCGATGAACGTGTTCACCTTGTGCTCGGCGCGACCCTGTTTGTACCAGCTGAAGCCTTTGTCCTTGCCGCCCCGAATATGAGCAATAGCATAGACAAAGCCGCGGTCCACCAGGCTAAGCGCGTTGGTGGAAAAGCTTGCCGGGATCGAGATTCCGTATGCGCCGTAGCCATAAAGAAGGCAGGGTGCCTCGGTATCCGCACTATCAGCGCGTGACAGAACGGTCACCGGTACCTGTTCTCCATCGGACGCCGGTGCGAACAGACGCTCAACCCGATAGTCTTTCGGATCATGCCCGCTCGGAACCTCTTGCACCTTGCGCACCGTTTGCGCGCCGCTCGCAAGGTCCACATCAATCGTGCTTTGCGGCGTCGTTGGAGATGAATATCCAATGCGCAGCGTGTCGGTCGCATACTCAAGGTTGCGCCCAAGGCCCAAGGAATAGGCTGCTTCATCAAAAGCGATCCGACGGGTCTGGCGGTCTGATCCACGGTAACAGATGCGTGGCAGGCCCTCGAACCGTTCAAGCCAGATCAGCCAATCGGCGAACGCCAAATGATCGAGGAGGAGCCGTCCAGGTTCGTGTGGCACGTAGTCCGTCCAGGACGCACGCCCCGGCGATGAGACTGGTGTCCTTACCAGCTTGAAGTCTTCTGCTCCGTCGGCGTTGGTGCGGATGATCAGGTGCTCGCCTTGATGATCGGCTTCATATTCATGACCAACCTCGCGTGGCTGGATACAGGTGAGCGGCGAACCAGCATCTGTAAGATCAAGAATCCATGTTTCGCTTGTTTGATGGTCATGACAATCGATGAACAAGAAACGCCCAGATTGGGTGCGCCCAACACTGACAAAGAAGCCTGGATCGGCTTCTTCATAGAGGAGCTCATCGCCTTCTGGATCAGTCCCAATGGCATGTCTAAAGACTGTGGATGGGCGGTGATTGTCATCAAGACGGGTGTAGAAGAGGTGCTTGCCATCGGCTGACCACACACCGCCGCCCGATGTTTCCAAGACTGTTTCGTCAAGGTCGTCCCCGGTGGTGAGATCACGGATCTTGAGGCTATACTTTTCAGAGCCTTTGTCGTCGTAAGCCCAGGCGAGTTTCGTGTGATCGTCACTATGGCTTGCCCCGCCGAAGCGGAAATATGCCTTCCCTTCGGCTAGCGCATCCCCATCAAGAAGAACCGTTTCGGCGCCTATTTCCCCTCGGCTCGTCCGCACAAAAATCGGGTGTTGTCCGCCCTGCCGATACCGTGTCCCGTACGCGTATGGCCCATCGCGAGCTGGGACGGCGCTGTCATCCTCTTTGATGCGACCGCGCATCTCTGTCAGAAGTTCAGCTTTCAAAGGCTGCCAAGGTGCAAGGGCGGCATCGCAGTAGGCGTTTTCAGCTTCCAGATAGGCACGAATACTCGCATCCAAAACTGACGGATCGCGCATCACTGTCTGCCAGTTGTCTGCCCGCAGCCAGGCGTAGTCATCCTTCAGCGTTTTGCCGTGGATTGTCTGGATGTGGGTTTTTGATCGAGCAACCGGCGGGGAAGGAGGCGTCTTCAGCATAGGGCCCTGCGCATTTTAAGAAAGAAGCTTTGTTTTAAGCGGCGTCATTGTCGGGCTCAAAGTGCAGCGCGGCCCCGTTCATGCAGTATCGCAGCCCCGTGGGATCAGGTCCGTCTGGGAAGACATGGCCCAGGTGGGAATCACAGCGTGAGCAGCGGTTTTCGGTGCGCCGCATAAAGAAAGAGCGATCTTGATGATCGGTGACGGCTGTTTCATCGATAGGCGCGTAGAAGCTCGGCCAGCCCGTACCGGAATCGAATTTCGTCTCCGACGCAAAGAGTGGTTGCCCGCACGCCACGCAGCAATAAATGCCGGTTCGCTTCTCTTCATTGTAGGGGTGGCTGAACGCCCGCTCCGTGCCGTGTTTACGTGCGACTTTAAAAGCCTCTGGTGTAAGCCGTTTCTTCCACTCATCCTCGGTAAAAGTCATAGGATCAATATCGCTGGGAAGGGGGTCAAAACTCTTGGCTGTCATGAAGCTCAGGTCCTTGTTGAAGCGATCTGCTTCGTTATACGTGTCCGTTGATATCCAGACCCGAACGTTCCGTTTAGGTCTGTTTGCTGTAATCACATAGCTATTTGATGTTGAACAACAAGCATCGGCCTCATCCCTCCAAGGTCTGACTTGTGGCGAGCCGCTAGGTTTTGCATTCAGGCTTGGTGCCTTTGACCTTTTGGGAAGGGCGACGATATTTGTGTTGGACAGCCTTGGGGTTTGACCAAAGTAGATACTGCGTTAGGTCTCAATCTTAACGTGTAAAATGCCCGATGATTCGACTAGGCGTAGCAGCGCCCTCCCAACTCGCAATGGTGAGTAGAACAAACCTTTGATTGGTCCAGAAAGCCCTGTTGGTTTTTATCTGGCGCTTGCCGCACCGTTCATTGCGGCTGCGATGGCGCCGTTTGCGCACCGTGTTTTCGGGCATAGGGCCTCATGGCTTCTGGCACTCGCGCCTGCCTACATTCTTATCCATTTCTTTGGCTACATGATCCCAAGCCGCGGGTCGGACGCTGCAGTGCTCAGTCTTGCAGAGGGCGGGCGCTACCTTTTTGCCCTGCCATGGGTGCCTGCTTTGGGTGTCGGTGCCGACTTCTTGGTGGACGGTCTGTCCCACACGTTTGCCCTTCTCATTTCTGGGGTCGGGTTTTTCATTGTCTTGTATGCCGGCGGGTATCTGAAGGGCCATGAGCAGCTTGGTCGCTTCTTCTCCTTCATCTTGATGTTCATGGGCGCAATGCTCGGCCTCGTGCTCGCCGACGATGTCATCACGCTCTTTGTCTTTTGGGAGCTGACGTCGATCACGTCCTTCCTCTTGATCGGCTTCAACCACACAGCAGAAGCCTCACGACGGGCAGCCATTCAGGCGCTTATAGTAACGGGGGGTGGCGGTTTGGCGCTTCTTGCTGGCCTTTTGTTGATGGTATCGTTTACCGGCACACTTTCGCTGTCAGAAATGGCGACGATCGCGCCTGCAATCAAAGCCAGCGCGCTTTACGTGCCGATCCTGTTGCTTGTTCTGGGTGGCGCTTTCACAAAATCCGCGCAGGTACCGTTTCACTTCTGGCTGCCGAACGCCATGGAAGCGCCGACACCAGTCTCGGCCTACCTTCACTCCGCCACCATGGTGAAGGCTGGTGTTTATCTGGTGATGCGCCTCAACCCCGTACTCGGCGATACCCTGCTGTGGTCGACCATTTTGCCGGTATTCGGCTGCGCAACGCTGCTTACGGGTGCTATCCTTGCCTTGCGTCAAACTGATCTCAAGCTGATGCTGGCCTATACGACCGTCGCATCGCTTGGGCTTTTGATCGCCCTCACAGGCACCAGCAACGAGACGGTTATCAAGGGTGCAGCGCTTTATCTGGTAGCCCACGCTTTGTTTAAGGCGGCGCTCTTCATGGTTGCCGGCACAATTGATCATGAGGCAGGCACGCGGGATGTAACCAAGCTCGGTGGTCTGCGTTCGCTTATGCCGCTTACGTCCACGGCGGCACTTTTGGCAGCGCTCTCAATGGGCGGCCTGCCACCTTTCATTGGCTTTCTCGCCAAAGAGATCATGTACAAAGGCGCGGCCTATCCTGACCTTCCATCCATTGCTCTGACGACATCGCTTGTCCTTGGTAACTCGATGATGTTCGCGGCTGGGTTCGTGGTAGCAATCAAGCCCTTTTATGGTGAGCGCAAACACGTCAAGGAGGCAGTGCACGAGGGGCCGTTCAGCTTGTGGGGAGGGCCTGCGACATTGGCTGCGCTCAGTTTGGTCGCTGGTTTGGCATCTGCGGCCACGGGTGACGTTTTCATCGCGCCACTTCTCTCAGCCATCATGGGCGAAACAGTGGAGGTGCATTTGCATCTTTGGGAAGGCTTCAACATAGCCGTCGTGCTATCGGCTGTGACGATCGGCCTTGGATTGTTTCTTTACTGGCAAATCGAAAGAGTTCGCGCGACGGTGGCTGGCTTCCTGTCGGCCGTTGGCTGGGGACCGGACAAAGGCTTTGATCAAGCCGTCACTGGCCTTGTTCGTATGTCTTTCGCACTAATGAAGCGCGTCCAGTTCGGCCAGATGGAAGGCTATCTCACCATTACGTTTGCGCTGGTGGCGGCTGCGCTTCTCATTCCTCTGACGGTAATGGGAGAATGGCCATCGCTCGACGTGTTGCCGGACGCGAGCGACATCACATACTATGAGCTAGCGACCGTTTTTCTGGCGGTCATCGGCGTCACAGCCGTGCTTCTTGCCAACAACCGTCTTACTGCCATTGTCTCGCTGGGCATCCAAGGCTTCGCCGTAGCGCTGATCTTCATGCTGTTCGGCGCGCCTGACCTCTCGTTTACCCAATTCATGGTTGAGACGCTTTCGGTTGTCATCTTGGCCTTGGTTCTTACCAGACTCTCCCTGTTCAAGCGCGACCGTCGCTCGATAGGTGAAGCAGTGAAAGATAGTGTTATTGCCATCGCCTGCGGTGTCGGCTTCACCGGGCTCCTTTTGACGGTCTTAGCGCAGCCCTTTGACGCGCGCTTATCTGATTTCTTCTCAGAGTACTCATTCGTCATCGCCCATGGCCGCAACATCGTGAACGTTATCATCGTCGATTTCCGCGGGCTTGATACCTTAGGTGAGATTGGGGTGGTGTTAGTCGCCGGACTTGCGATCATCGCTCTTGTCAGAATGAAACCAAAAAATATGCCTGTGGCCGTGGCTTCACCTGCCGATACAGGCCATGAGGTTGGAACTTCGCCGACCGAGACAGGGAAGGCCGCGGAGTGAACACGCTGATTTTCCGTGTGATGGCGCCTTACATCACCAGCTTGATGCTGATCTTCTCGGTGTTTGTGCTTCTGCGTGGCCACAATGAGCCGGGCGGCGGTTTCATCGGAGGTCTGATTGCTGCGTCCGCCCTTGCGATCTATGGGATATCCAACGGCGTGCCGGCGGTCCGTCGGGCGATCTGGGCGCACCCCATTCATATCGCTGGTTTTGGGTTGTTGTTGTCTGGGCTGGCCGGACTACCGTCGATTTTTGCGCAGGTCCCCTATCTGACTGGGCTATGGACTTTCCCCACCGTCTTCGGCGTGGAGTTGGCTATATCCACTGTCTTGTTCTTCGACATTGGCGTTTACTTCGTCGTGCTCGGTGCGATAAGCGCCATCGCTCTGGCGCTTGAAGAGCGGACGGACGACTAGTTATGGAGCTGGTTCTTTCAATCCTTGTTGGCGTCTACTTCGCAGCCGCGATCTATCTGATGCTGTCGCGCTATATTATCCGCCTGCTTCTTGGCGTAGCATTGCTCTCAAACGGTGTGAATCTTTTGATCTTCACGGCAGGGCGGCTGGTACACGAGATTCCACCTGTAATCCCCGAAGGCTCGACAGTGCCTGAAGTCCTAACGGCCAATCCCCTCCCACAAGCGCTTATCCTGACGGCTATCGTCATTTCGTTTTCGTTCTTCGCGTTTCTTCTGGTCCTGTCGATGCGCGCTTACCAGCAATTGGGAACAGATGACTCTGTCGCTATGCGTGTTGCCGAACCAGCGGACGCACCGCGTCCTCCTGTTGGATATTAGGGGCGCGCGCGCGTGGCAGGGCCCAGCGAGTACAATGTCGATCTCACAGCCGCCTATGTTGATGCGACTGTTCCGGTGGCGGACTATCTTGTGCTCGTGCCGGTGGTCGTGCCGCTTGTCGTCGCGGCCTTGTCGCTCATGCTTCGTCGTCAGCCACACGTTCAGCCGATTCTCGCAGGGATCACGCTGACGGCCGTCTTCGCCAGTAACGTAGCGCTTGCGGCGAGGGTTATGGAAAGCGGCCCCGTCTTCATGGCGATGGGTCGCTGGCTTCCGCCTTTCGGCATCTCCTTCAACGCGGACGCTCTCGGCGTTCTTATGGCGCTTACGGCATCTCTGGTCTCGCTGGTATGCGTGCTTTACTCAAGTCTGAGCATCGACGCGAGCGGGCGGCGGTATGGTTTTTATCCGTTCCTTTTGATGCTCACAGCTGGTGTATCTGGGGCTTTCCTGACAGCGGACATCTTCAACCTCTATGTCTGGTTTGAAGTTTTGCTGATTGCCTCGTTCGGCATGCTGATCTTAGGGAATTCGCTCGGCCAGCTCGATGGGGCAGTAAAATATGCTTTCTTGAACCTTATCGCGACAACGCTGTTTCTGCTCGCTATCGGTTACACTTACGGCTTGTTCGGCACGTTGAATATGGCGGATCTGGCAATCCAGATCGCCGCAGCAGAAGACAAGCCGTTAGGCACGCTGGTCGTTCTTTTTGTGTTTGCCTTTGCGATGAAAGCTGCAGCTTTTCCACTCAATTTTTGGCTTCCAGCAAGCTATCATACGCCCAATATTGTGACATCGGCAGTTTTCGCAGCGCTCCTGACCAAGGTCGGTGTCTATGCCCTTTTGCGGGTTGGGGGAATGCTGTTTCCTGGAACCTTCGGCGACCTGCAGACGATCCTGGTTTGGGTTGCCGCCTTAACATCGCTTCTTGGTGCCACCGGCGCCTTGGCGAGCAGCGATATTCGTCGGATGCTCGGTTACCTGGTGATTAGCGGCATAGGTGCGATGTTTGTCGGCGTTGCCGTTGCAACGCCAGACGGCTTGCGCGGCACGGTGTTGTACGCGGTGCACTCCATTCTCGTGATAGCTGCTCTCTATCTCGCAGCTGGCGTTATAGGCCGAAAAACAGGCTCATTCGATCTTCGTGAGGTCGGCGGCTTGTACCGTGCGCACCCCTATTTTGCCGCGCTGTTCCTGATCCTTGCTTTTGCTGTTTCCGGCCTTCCACCTTTCTCGGGGTTTTGGCCAAAAGTCCTCCTGGTTCAGGCGTCCATGGTGGCTGGACAAAGTTGGTTGACGGCCGCCTACTTGCTATCGAGCTTTATTGCGATGATCGCCATAGGGCGGGTCTGGTTGTTCGCGTTCTGGCGTTCTGAGGTAAACGGCGAACCTGCTACTATCATGGCGCTGAGTGAGGCGGAGACACGCGCTTTCCTCATCCCCATCACAGTTCTTGTTTTCGTGGTAGTTGCCGTTGGTCTTGTACCAAATCCAGTGATTTCAATGGCACAAGTGGCCGCCTTTGGGCTTATCGACCCAAGCGCTTACATCAATGCGATCTCACCCGTTTTGCCGCAGGTGCTGCCATGAGCCGGGCTGTTATACGGATATCGGTTGCTGTACGGATGATGGAGGCGTAGCTATGCAGGGCCTGTTCCTTGTCAACGTATTGCTTGCGCTTGCGTGGGTGTTCGTGACCGGTGAGTTTTCGCTGCTCAACGGCGTATTTGGCTTCACGCTCTCGCTGGCAGCGCTGTGGATCATCCGCGAGCAGACCGGAACGCTTGGTCATGTGCGCCGCGCGAAAAAGATCACAACGCTTGCTATCTTGTTCCTGACTGAGCTTGTTAAGTCGGCCGTGCGCGTTTTCACTCTCGTTCTGACGCCCGACCTAAGCAAGCTCGAGCCCGGGTTCATCGCGTATCCTCTAACTGTGGATCGAGACTTCGAGATTAGCCTCCTTGCCAATCTTATCACACTGACGCCCGGTACACTTTCTGTTGACGTTTCTGATAACCGCAAGACACTCTATATCCATGCTATCCACGTTCCCGATCCAGAGGCCCTAAGAAAAGACATAGCCACGGGCTTTGAGCGCAAGATTTTAGAGGCGTTCCGATGAGCCCAGAGGATTTTCTATACGTCTGTACTCTCATCGCTCTTGGTATTTTGGCCATCGCTTTTCTTGTGATCACGCTGCGGATCATAAAGGGGCCGACGCTGCCCGACCGAGTGTTAGGTCTCGATATGCTCGTGGCCGCCGTTATAGGTTTCATTGCCGTTTTGGCGATTAAGAGTGGTTTCTACCTCTATCTGGACATCGCTATCGCGCTTGCTCTGGTTGGATTTTTGGCCACGGTTGCATTTGCTCGATTTATCATCCGGCGTGAACGTTTGGAGACGCCAAGCCAACACGCGCCTCTCAAAGATGAGCGTACTACGCCCGTTCTCACGCCAACAAGCGAGCCCTCCAAGCTCCCAAAACAGGAAGCGTCATGATCGGTATTGCAAACATCATTACCGGTCTGATCATTATCGCCGGTGCTATCTTCACCCTTGCGGCAGCTATTGGTGTTTTGCGCTTACCTGATGTCTACAGCCGCAGCCACGCAGCTTCCAAGGCCGGAACCTTTGGCTCTGGCTTGATGCTACTTGCTTTAGCATTGTACGCGGGCGACTTGGGCATCGCAGCGCGCGCGCTCGCCGCCTTCATTTTTCTTCTTCTTACAGCCCCTATTGCCGCGCACCTTCTCGCGCGATCAGCTTACTGCGTGGGGCATCCTGCATGGTCGGGCACAAAGATTGACCAGTTGTCCGGAAAGTACACCGACGATGGGAAGTCTCTTCGTTGCCAAAGTCACGACGAAGAGACTTAAGCTACGGATGGGTCCACATAAACTGCTGGTACTCGGTAACCGAGGTGCAGACGGCTACGCTTGGTGAAGGCCACCGATCCTTTTGCAACGATCTGTCCTTGGATAACTTACAGACCACCAAGCACACCGTGAAGTCGCATGCAGTGCGTTGTCAGTCACCCAACCGGATGGATTTTCTGACAAGCGTCTAATGCTTTTACTACGCTCAAAGACATATTTGTGCCGTGCGTATCTTGCTGTAAGCGTTAAACATTCAGTTCAAAGAGTCAGAGCTTTGGACAAAATCATCGTTCAACGACCAATCCGGCGATAATTTTACTGCATTGCACCAGAGCAATTCGTTTTGCCAAAATTCGAAAGACAAATGGCGCATTTAAAGCGCTTTTAATGATCGATTTTTTCAGTAATACATGAATCTTAAACTTTACACTCTGACATGATTTTTATATGGGAGTGCAATTCCCAGTTTCTGATTCGTCAGCATGAGTTTGAATAAATAGTCATTTGAGAAAGTTTGAAACTCTCAAACATTTCTAAGTTCCGCTATAGATTGTGAGTAAAGGGCAATATTATGAGTGAAGATGTAAAGCCGGAAGCAGATAACTCTTTGGCACTCGTCGATTTAACAGCTGATGTTGTGTCAGCCTATGTTAGCCACAACGTTCTGCCGGCGAATGACGTTGCCGGGCTTATAAAAGATGTACATAGCGCGCTTGGCGCTCTCGTAGGCGCATCCGTCGATCTTCCTAAGGAAGATGTGAAGCCTGCGGTCCCGCCAAAGAAATCCATCACACCAGACTACCTGATCTGTCTTGAGGACGGGAAACGCTTCAAATCTTTGAAGCGGCACTTAAAAACCCATTATGATTTGTCGCCTGATCAGTATCGAGACAAATGGGGCTTGCCATCTGACTACCCAATGGTTGCTCCAAACTACGCCAAAGCACGTTCGCAGCTGGCTAAAGACATGGGCTTGGGCCAGCGACGCGCGAAAGCATAGAGCGGTGCGGTGAGTACCGAATTGATATTCGCCCGATATGTGCAAAGCACTGATAGTGTGAGACCTCACCCAAAAGGGGCACCCCTCAGATTGGTCATTGTCCATCTGTGACGCTTCGTTCTCCTAAGGCGTGTTTCGCGCCTTAGATGGCGGCGTTCTCACAGGTTTAGAGAGCAGCAGGCTAGCCGTCCTTCAGCTATTAACAATTTGATTGCAAACAATAAAAAAAGCGCGTGCCCTCCGAGTTGTGGTGCGCGTTTTTTTTATCGCTTTGCAGCAGATCACTAACTTATTAGCTAAAACTTATCCCCGCCCTCTGCACCCGATCTAGACGTAGGAAAATTATCCTATATTCACTAGGGCCAGAGGAGGACAAAATGGCTTTTCCCAAATTGCCAGCACTGAAATCGCGGCGACGGACGGTCGGTCCGCGGCCAGGTACGCCCACAAAGCCGCCAGGTCATTTTCTGCAGCGCAGTGGCCTTGCTCAAGCGCAGGTGCGTCACGTGGAGGCTCTTGTCGCCCAAACGTTTCGCATCAGGCACGAAGACTTGCGGGCTTCAACGCGTGGCGCCGCATGCGTGGCGCTTGCGCGTCAGGTCGCGATGTATCATTGCAACACCACATTGGGCCTTCCGCTGACGCAGGTGGGGCACTTCTTTGATCGTGATAGGACCACAGTAGGCCATGCATGTCGTATCGTTGAGGATATGCGCGACGACGTTACTTTTAACGGCATTATGTCGTGTTTAGAGCGGGCTATTTTGGCCGTCCCATCGCCGTCGACAGCTGATTGCCATCCTTCCCTTCCCTCATCCCAGCCCCATGCTGATGTTGCAAATGCTCCGGGGAGGATGTCGAATGGCTAACGAACCTCTCAGCCTGTCAAAGGCAAATGTGCGCACGCTGAAGCAGGCATTGAACAGTGTCGCAACCAACGGCAGGTGTGCCAAAGCAGATCTTGTTTGGCTCAAACGTGAGGGCCTTGTTGGCGGGACCGCCGGACAATCTCACATCACGGCAAAAGGACATCGTATCCGTCAGGTTTTGCAATGTCACGAGGCCTGTCAGTCTAAGCGCTCCCGGCTTGATAGTGATGGCGGGGAATCTGCAGGTACCGAAGACGTGGCCATCCAACTTCCAGATGTTCTTGACCGTCTTGCTCGGCCTAGAAAAGATGAAAGTCGTCTTCTGGATGCTCCGCACGTCGCTGCCGCGCGTAAGTTCCAAGTCGATTTGTCCCGCTCCGGTCTTCGTCAACGCACGACGCAGAGCTGGTCACTTGCGTCCATGGCGCGTGGTGGGAAGGGTGCTGGATCTCCGGTCTCTCAGGAACCGGTAGCGATGCTTGATGCGCGCGACCGGGTAAATAAGGCGTGCGTTTTCGTGGGGCCCGAGCTTTCGGGTTTGCTCATCGACATCTGTCTTTATGAGAAATCACTTGAGATCGTGGAGCAAGAACGCCATTGGCCAAAACGCTCTGGGAAAGTGGTTGTCTCGGTCGCGCTCAATGCGCTCGCGCGCTATTATGGGCTGACAACTGCTGCTTGAGCGTCTGACCTGATACGCTCTATCATGGACTGGAGCCCATTGGAGCGTTGTGGTGACAAGTGCTCATTAAGACCAAGCGCTCCAAGTGTCACACCAGCATCAATGTCCAGCGCATCACGAGGCGTCTTCCCATTGTAAAGGGAAAGCACAATCGCGATGAGGCCACGAACTATGTGTGCATCGCTGTCGCCGCGAAAGTGCAGGGTGTTCTCCTGGCCATGGTGATCGCGAAGCAACCAAACCTGACTTGCACAGCCCAGGACCCGCGTTGTTTCAGAGCGTTCCGTATCCGACAAGGGGTCAAGGGTACGGCCCAATTCGATGATGTACCGATAACGGTCTTCCCAGTCGGTCAGAAAATCGAAATTATCTTGTATTTCTGAAAACGTCGGCATCGGCGCTGACCAATGAAAGTGAAATGGTACGGGTAAAGTTGCTGCCCGTAGTGTCGATTAACCTAACCACCGCACGGGTCGCAATGACATAGGAGTGCGCCTGAAAATCGGCAAGTCGCAGCTTTCCCTGCTGAAAGATAACTACCTCTGGTAATGCGGTGAGTTTTCTCGCAGTCAGAGCTAAATCGGCGACGATGCTTCCTCGCCGTCGCTTACCGGCACACGCCGTTGTGTGTTTGCCTGCAACAACGCTCCAAGCGGATCTTCGGCTTGCGTCTGAACGCCAGGAGCGGAGGGCTGCGTTGCAGTCACTACGTCACCCGGCGTGCTGATTTGCGCATTCTCGTCGGCCAGCCACGCCCGGATGATACCCGTCGAGTAAACAGCTTTCTGCCGCATGACCTCAACGGTTGCAGTGCCGGTTGCGCAAGCCTGCGGGTTCCGGTCGCAGAAACCACGCATATCCTGCCAAACAAGATGTGCGGCACCGACGGTCTCTATGAGGCCTGGGCCTTCGCTGATCCCGGCACTTTCTCGATCGATTGGCAAGACAAGAAGTACAAGCGACAACCAAAACGCTGTCCGCAGAAGAAAACCCATCTGAAGTCCCTTTCGATCCTTTTCCGTCTAAGATGAGAGTAGCCTAACTCCATGAAAGGCAGGTTCGGGTTGAGCTTAGACTTTGATGCGAAAGCGACCGACTTTGGAAAGGTTTCGTTCACCATGGCTCGCGGAATCGCCGTCTCAATGGCCTCCTAAGTAGACACCAGCGACCGACTTTTACGCTTCCTTCAGTGCTGCCTGAGACCGTCGCGATATGGCGTTGGCCTCGGCTGCCAGCCCTCGATGAAGATGCGGCTTGATGAGTATCACAGTACAGACCGATCATACCTCCGCAAGTGGCGCAGAACCCGAAGCGGAGCCTACAGCGAGACTGCATGACGGCTTCGCTTGGCGCAGTTTTGTCCAAGCGGCGCATATGCGGTCACAACGCGCCGGTCGTCTAACGCGTGTGGCGGCACGGGTGGCGATGGGGACACGCCGCGTTCTACACAATCGCTTTGGTCAGATGTTTGCTGTCACATCCGCCGTTTCGTTTGCAGTAGTTGCGATTGTGGCGCCCGCTTTGGCTGCCGACGACAGCACCATTGGTGGATCAGTTGCGCTGCTCGCTCTGGCTCTTCACTTGGCCGCCTTTTGGTCCCTTTATACAAAACGCAAGGCTCAAAGAGCGGCGGTTCTTTCCAGCGCAGCACTGACTTTGGTGTGCGTTTGGGCCGCTGTCCTGACCAGCGGTTTCATGTCGCCCTTGATCGCTTTGTTTGTCATTGCTCCCATTGAATCGCTTCTTACACGGCGTGTTCTCTTCATTAAGAAGATAGCTGTTTTGACGGGGCTGGGTGTCATGACGGCAGCGATCATTGCGCTCCTTACCCCTGTGACTGCATCCCTTTCGGCAAGTCAGGTTAACCTGCTTGCGCTTGGTGCTGCTATTTATGCTGTCAGCATTGCGGCGCGGGCAGCTGCTGCGAGCGCCGCTAAGACAGCGCGTGAACGGGCCGCTCTCCATGCAATCGACCAGTTTCACTCAGTAACGCATGATATGTTTCTCATCTTGCAGCGTGACGGCACAGTGGAGAAAACCTTCGGCGCGGTGACTCAAATCATGCACTGCCAACGCGATGCGATGGTGGCGGATGGCTTCCTACATCGCATCCATGTTGCCGACAGGCCGCAGTTTCTAGCAACCTTAGACAGCGCTCATGAAGCGTGTGGGAGAGCCACCGTGGAGGTTCGCCTCAGGGTTGGAGCCGACGCATCACCGCAACAGTTTATATGGACCGAAATTGATGTGTCGGTACGCCGGAGTGGGTCCTGCGAGCGGGACATTTATGCCTTGGTCCGCGATATCTCATCGGCTAAGCGGCGTGCCACAGACCTCACCGTCGCGCGCGAAAAGGCAGAGGCCAACGACGCTGCGAAAGGCAAGTTTCTAGCGGCGATGAGCCATGAGCTACGAACGCCTCTGAATGCGATCATTGGTTTCGCCGATATCCTCGAGGCTGAAGTCTTCGGCCCGATGAGCAACGAGCAGCAAAGCGAGTATGTCAGCCTCATCCGCGAGTCAGGTGCGCATCTCTTGCAACTAGTCAACGACTTGCTGGACATGTCCAAATTAGAGGCTGGCCATTTCCAGATTGTTGCTGAGCCTTTTGCACTTTCGCTTGTGACCGAGCGATGCACACGGCTGATGGCGCAACAAATAGACAAAGCTGGGCTGACACTGAAGGTTGATGTACCCAACGACCTGCCCGAGTTGCAGGCCGATCAGCGTGCTGTTCGCCAAATTTTGATCAACCTTCTGTCCAACGCGATGAAGTTTACGCCCGCTGGCGGCTCAGTCTCGCTGCGCGCCCGTGTCGACGGCGACGCCATTGTGATCAGTGTGAGCGATACAGGGATCGGTATTTCGCCCAAGGACATTTTGCGGCTAGGGCAGCCCTTCTTCCAGGCGAACAACGCCTACGATCGGCAACATCAGGGCACGGGCCTTGGTCTATCGGTGGTGAAGGGACTATGCGAGCTGCACAGTGGGTCCTTGTCCTTCAGCAGCGTGGAAAATGAAGGAACGACGGTGTCCGTTCGTCTCCCATTGTGTGGGCCAAGCGTCAAACCAACCAATGGGTTTGACGATGCACCGAAGACCAACGCGGTCGTCCTTGCAAAGTTAGAAACTCAGCGTGACGCGGCCCAGACAGGTGTGGAGGGCGCAAATTTGGATGGCGCAAAAATCCGGGCCGACGAGACCCATCACACCCCGCTCGATGCGCCTTCGGAAGGAAACATGAACGCCGACATGAAGAGGAGCCGAGCTTATGGCTAGATTTGAACCGCATCTCGGCAACCCAAGTTATGCTGAACCAGATGATTTTGATCGCTACGACGACTATGAACGCGATCGCTTCGGCGGTGAACATCGTGGCCTGCTCGATCGCGTTCTTTCGGCACCGACGCGGTTGGCGATTGTAACGGTGAGCTTCGGAGCTCTGGCTATTGTTGGCGTCAATGCCGCCTATCTACAGCCAGGCGCTCACCCTGCACCAATGCTGACCACGCGCGACGCACCACGCGTCGCGCCGCTTTCCAACATCGTTGATGATCGCGTCAACATTGGCCAGACTGATCAAGGGCGCAGCATCCCGCCAAGCCCAGTGTTGCCAGGACCGCACGAGACGGCATTTGTAGCTCCGGCGCAATCTGATGGGATTAGCAGTCTGATTGAGGGGCCTCGCTTCGTCGCACCCACACCGATGCCCCGTGCGTCTGTTCTTTCTGGAACACAGACCTTGGTTCCACCAGCGTCGGTCGCTGCACAACCGTCGAGCGTTAACTCACCTCGGTCAGTGGAGACTATTGAGGTCAATGACCCCATTGGTGCCTTGCTTGCTCCGGTCGTGACCCAGGTGGACGTCCAAACAAGCCCTCCGCAGCAAGACACGGCCCAAGGCGGGCAACCTGTGGTCCTTGCCGTGCAGTCCGTTCTTGCAGAGATGGGCTACGCGCCAGGATCTATTGATGGTGTGATGGGCCCGAGTACAGAAGAAGCGATCCGTCGTTTCCAGCTGAGCCGGGCGCTCTCGCCGGATGGGCGCATCTCCGATACACTGCTGCGTGAGATTGAACGCGTGACGGGTGCGCGACTGAGAACGTCGTAGAGTTATCCGCTATGTCGTAGCTGAAAACGCCACCGTCTCCTCCATCAGAAAATCGACTACGTCGCGCAGAGCCTCCGCCTCGTCTGCTCCATCGGCGATGCGTTGATGGAAAAGTGCGAGCTGGCGATCTGCAGATGTGCCGCGACTGGCGATCGTCCGCAAATGTGCAAGCTCATTCGAACAACCCAGCGCTTCGGCATCCTCGGCAACAAGATCGAGCAGCTCCTCGATGAGATTGACCATCGAGATTTGTTCACCCTGCCCGAAGTCGATCAGACTTCCTTGGATGCCGTGACGCTGCGCAAGCCACCGATTTTCCTCAATCAAAAACCGCGTATAGCTGCGCCATTTTTGATTGCTATGTCTTAGTCTCCACAGCATGCGAGCAATGCACTGGAACGCGGCTGCCACAGCTGCTGCGTCCTCAACACTGGTGCAGACATCACCAATGCGCAGTTCAAGCGTTGGAAACTTATCAGACGGGCGGATGTCCCACCAAATTTTGGTTGCGTCCTCGATCACGCCAGCATTCACAAGCACATCGATGGTTCGCTGGTACTCAGAGTATCCAGCGAACTGCTCTGGAAGGCCCGTGCGGGGTAACTCATCGAACACGGATAGGCGATAGCTCTTGAGGCCCGTCTCATTCCCGCGCCAGAACGGGGACGATGTCGTGAGCGCCAGCAAGTGCGGCACGAAGTAAGTCAGCTGCGACATGAGGTCGATGCGCAAATCATCATCCTCTAGGCCAACATGCACGTGCATGCCGCAAATGACGAGGCGAGCCACGACCATTTTAAGGTCGTCAGCAAGTGTGTTGTAGCGATCCTTGTCGGTATGGACGAGCCGATCCCACTCGGCAAATGGGTGAGTAGATGCCGCCATCGGAGCAAGACCAAAAGGCTCGCAGGCCGATTTTAGGCATCCACGCATATGGCGTAGCGAACTAGCTGCGTCGCCGACAGTTTTGCTAACGGGCGTGCCCACTTCAATCTGGCAACGCAGGAATTCATGGGTGACCTGATCGCCCAGGATCGCCTCGCAAGCCTTGAAGGCAGCCTCTGGCGGGTCAGCTGCTAGATCTCGGCTCTTCCTATCAACGAGCAGATACTCTTCTTCTATACCAACGGTGAAAGATGGTTCGCAGATCATTGGATAGGCATGCAACATTGATGGGCAAAGAAGGGGCGGAAGCGGATACCTTCCTTTATGGATCCTACTCGCGCAACTATCACGGTTGTTTCGGGCCTCTTTCCCAATTGAAAAGCTTGCCCGTGTCCATTAGGAACCGCACGCTTATCGCAGCGTGCGCGGGCTTGGTATAGTAAAGTACCCGCGTAGCGAAAGGAGAATGGCTATGTCCATGTCAACTCGTCCTGTCTCGAAACTTCCTTCTAAACCGCTCGCGGATTGGAGCCCGAGTAGCTGGCGCTCTAAACCGATCCTTCAGGTGCCCAGCTATCCCGACGCTGCTGAAGTTGAAGCCGTTGAGACCCGGTTGGCCAGCTTTCCCCCGCTTGTTTTTGCAGGCGAGGCACGCAGCCTACGCGCCGAACTCGCGCGTGTTGCCAAAGGCGAAGCTTTCCTGCTGCAAGGTGGAGACTGCGCTGAGAGCTTTGCAGAGCATGGCGCCGATAACATCCGCGACTTCTTCCGCGTGTTCCTTCAGATGGCTGTTGTACTCACTTACGGATCCGCTCTGCCAGTGGTGAAGGTGGGCCGGATCGCTGGCCAATTCGCCAAGCCGCGTTCATCAGACATTGAGAAACGCGGTGATGAAGAGCTGCCATCCTATCGCGGTGACATCATCAACGGCATCGACTTCACGCCTGAAGCACGTACTCCCGATCCGCGCCGACAGGAGATGGCCTATCGCCAATCCGCCGCAACGCTGAACCTGGTGCGTGCCTTCGCGCAAGGTGGCTTTGCGAACTTAGAGAATGTCCATCAATGGATGGTCGGCTTCATATCCGACAGCCCGCAGGGGGAACGCTACCAGGAAGTCGCAAACCGCATCTCTGAGGCGATGGATTTCATGCGCGCCATTGGCATTACCTCCGGCCAATATGCCCGTCTGCGCGAGACTGACTTCTACACAAGCCATGAGGCGCTATTGCTTGGCTATGAAGAAGCGATGACGCGTAAGGATTCCACATCCGATGATCCTGAAGCCTGGTACACGACATCCGGGCATATGATCTGGATCGGTGACCGGACCCGCCAGTTGGATCATGCCCATGTGGAGTTCTGCCGTGGTGTCCGTAATCCTATTGGTCTCAAGTGTGGCCCATCGCTTGATCCAGACGACATGCTGCGGATCATCGATCGCCTCAATCCGCTCAACGATCCTGGTCGTCTGACGCTGATCGCGCGGTTTGGTCATGACAAAGTCGATCAACATCTGCCAGCACTTATCCATGCTGTGGAGCGGGAGGGAAAATCGGTGGTTTGGTCGTGCGATCCGATGCATGGCAACACCATTACGGCCAATGGCTACAAGACGCGTCCGTTTGAGCGTGTCCTGGGTGAAGTGCAGGCCTTCTTTGATGTACATGACGCGGAAGGAACATATCCTGGCGGTATCCATGTGGAGATGACTGGTAAGAACGTTACCGAATGCATGGGCGGTGCTCGCGCCATCACGGCAGAAGATCTGCAAGACCGGTATCACACCCACTGCGATCCGCGTCTCAATGCCGATCAGGCGCTGGAGCTTGCCTTCCTGGTGGCAGAACGCCTCAAGAAGGGTCGCGCTGCTCCGCCGGTGGAATTGCCGCAGGCGGTTTAAGTCAGACAAAAAAGGGGCGCCAGCGGCGCCCCTTTCTGTTTTACGGTGCTATCGGTTAGCGCCCTGGGATGCCCGTTCCAAGGGCCGGGAACCGCATGATGGCGAATTCGCCTTGTGTTGCATCGTCGCCCCCATTCAGAACGGGCGATCGGTGAAGCTCATTGATGGTGACATAAACAAAGCCGTCTGCACCCATCGCGAAGCCATCCGGCCAGGACATAGCATCGTCCTGATAGAGGATTTCGTAGCTGCCATCAGGGCGCGTCACGCCCACTGCGTCCTCCGTGATTGACGTGATGTACACGTTGCCTGCAGCGTCAACGGTCGAGCCATCCGAGATTGGCTTGTCTCCATAGCGCTCAACGCGCGAAGCAAGTTCGGCCTCTGATAGGCTCTCGTCTAGCAGGTCAGTGGTGCGGACACGATACATGGCGCTTGCCGTCATCGGTGCGAAGTAGACCCATTCGTTTGTCGGATCGATGGTGATCGGATTGGCCCCGATTCTCGCTGGCGCTCCACCCAAGGTCACGACATTTCCGTCGATCACCATGTCGGTGTCTTCGGGAGCAGTGAAGTCAGAGGCCTGTAAAACGCGGCGAGCGCGTCCTGTATCGAGGTCAAGAACAATGAGCGCCGTGGTTTCTGCGTTGGCCGTGTCGGTGATGTAGATCGCGTCGTGCTCGCGGTCGACAGCCAGATCGTTCAGAAAGCTCGTGGGAAGTGCCGCCGGCTGGCCCAGATAATAAATAGCGTGCAGGGTTTCAGTTTTGGTGTCCCACCCGACAATCCGCCCAGTATGGCCCTCACCCTGGCCGTCCAGCATCCACAAAATGCCCTCGCGATCTGCGTTCAGACCAAGGACACCGCGAAGCCCCGGTCCGTCGCCGATAGGGGCATTGGCCCAGGCTTCATTGGGGTAGGGGACCGTTGAGCCGTCGGGCATCACCTCAACGATCCGCAGGTCTTTGCCGTAGAACTCATGCACAGACATAAACATCCGCCCATCAGGACCGATCGCCAGGTTACCAGGGGGCATTTCTGCGTCAAAGGTTACGTAAGTCTCAATCTCCGCATGGGCCGACGTGGCCGTTAGAGCGCTCATTCCAGTGAACAGAAGTGCTATAGCGAAAAGTGATCTGAACATGATTTCCTCCACAAGGTTGGTTCTTATGGATGGCACTTTATCATTTGAAAGAACTGCGCATAACTGACGCCGAACCGAAACCAACGTTCAAAAATCTAAAATGTACGGCATTGAAGATCTTCAAACCTTTGTGCGGATCGTCCAGCGCGGTGGCATCACGGCGACCGCCAAGGCACAAGGCCTCTCACCCGCAACAGTCAGCTACCGCTTGAGCAAGCTGGAGAAACACTTAGGCGTCGCTCTGTTCCATCGCAGCAGCCGAACCGTTTCCTTGAGCGCGGAGGGACAGGTCTTTTTCGAGCGGGTCGAGCGTATTCTCGAGGAATTGGACAATGCGGAGCGCGATATTGGAAGTCACGGCGGTACATTAAGAGGGCATCTGCGGGTTACCATGGCGCCATGGATTCTTTCCCGCTTTATTCTGCCCAACTTGCACAGCCTACGGGCTGCCGAGCCTGGCTTGACGTTCGAGTTCTTAGCGGTCGATCGGTTCGTCAATCTGGTTGAGGAGCGTCAAGACTGCGCCATCCGCGTCGGCATCCTCATGGACAGCAGCATTCTATCAAAGAAGCTCGCTGAGAACCGGCGTATTCTTTGTGCCTCACCAACCTATCTGAAACATTCAGGGACCCTGGAGGCCGTCAGTGACTTGGCCCAGCATCAGTCTGTTTGCTTGCCATGGCAGAAGGATTGGGGACTGGGCGCAAACACGCCTTTGGCACAGGTGATGGTCTCCAATTCTGACACGTTGACTGATGCAGCTGTCCATGGTCTCGGCATTGTTATGAAGTCACAGTTGGCGGTCTCACGAGAACTGGCATCGGGCGATCTCGTTGAGGTTCTTCCTGGATGCCTCCCAGCTGATGAAGCGCCGATTTCGTCGCTACGCCCGCCAACCGTGCGGCACTCACGCAAGGTCGATGCCTTTATCACTTTTGCTTCTGCATGTTTCGCCAAAGCTGCGTAAGGCGAGGGCTATCGGGATTTGCTCAAATTGAACAAAACTTGCATTGCCACTCGCGAAGCGTAGCGCTAGATCGATGTTATGAGCTTACATACACTTACGATTGCACTGGCGCAGCTCAATCCCATTATGGGCGATCTCAAGGCCAATCTTGCGCTTGCGCGCGAGGCAAGAGCGGAGGCTGCTCGTCGGCGTGCGGACCTCGTTGTTTTCAGCGAACTCTTCATCTCTGGCTACCCACCAGAGGATCTAATCGACAAGGATGCCTTCTTGCATGCATGTCGCGCGGTTTGCGAAGAACTAGCGCGTGAGACAGGTGATGGTGGTCCCGCGGTTCTGATCGGCACGCCGTGGCTGGTGGAAGCAGGGCTTCCAGATGCGGGCAAGCGTTACAACTCTGTCGTTATGATGGATGCGGGCGCGATTACCGGCATGCGCGCCAAGGTGCATCTGCCGAACTACTCAGTCTTCGATGAAAAGCGCGTCTTTGATCAGGGACCTATGCCCGGACCGCTTGATTGCCGTGGCGTGCGGCTTGGCGTACCCGTGTGTGAGGATGCTTGGTTTGACGATGTGACGGAGTGCTTGGAAGAGACCGGCGCTGAACTCCTCATCGTTCCCAACGGCTCGCCGTGGTGGGATCATAAGACCGACGAGCGCCAGCAGGTCATGGTAAGACGGGTCGTCGAGACGGGTCTTCCGCTCATCTATGTCAACCAGTTGGGTGGACAGGATGAACTTGTCTTCGACGGAGCATCCTTTGCGCTCAACGCGGACCGGACACTTTCTCTCCAGATGCCGCAGTTTGAGGCTGGTATCGATCTGGTCAAAGTAGCTCGGTCGCCTGACGGTTGGGCTTTCGAACGGGGAGAGATAGCTTCTGCGCCCGGCCCCATGGAAGCTGACTGGCGCGCCTGCGTGATAGGCCTGCAGGACTATGTGAACAAGAACGGTTTTCCTGGCGTGGTGCTTGGCCTGTCTGGAGGGATCGACTCTGCCGTTTGCGCTGCCATGGCTGTTGATGCGCTAGGACCTGACCGAGTTCATTGTGTGATGCTCCCCTATCGCTACACAGCCAAAGAATCACTAGAGGATGCTGAAGGCTGCGCCAAAGCACTCGGCGTCCGTTACGATGTCGTGGAAATCGCTGATCCGGTGGAGGGCTTTCTTTCAGCGCTCGGACCTATGTTCGAAGGCACCAGAGAAGATGTCACGGAAGAAAACCTGCAATCGCGTACCCGTGGCGCCATCCTCATGGCGATCTCCAACAAGTTCGGCGCTATGGTCGTGACGACCGGGAACAAATCTGAGATGTCGGTCGGCTATGCCACGCTTTACGGCGATATGAATGGCGGTTTCAATCCGATCAAAGATGTCTACAAAACGGACGTCTACCGCCTCGCAGCCTGGCGCAACGCCAATCAACCTGCTGGTCTTAAAGGTCCCAGCGGTGAGGTGATCCCGGAGCGGATCATTACCAAAGCTCCGTCGGCTGAACTGCGCCCCGATCAGACGGACCAAGATAGCCTTCCACCTTACAGTATCTTGGACGGTATACTTCGTGGGCTCGTGGAAGAGGAAAAGTCTCTCGCTGAGATCGTCGCGCAAGGCTATGAAGCTGAGACGGTGGCGCGCATTCAGCATTTGCTCTACATCGCTGAATACAAACGCCGTCAAGCCGCACCGGGTGTGAAGTTGACAAGCCGCGCATTCGGCCGTGACCGGCGTTACCCCATCACCAATCGCTTCCGGGATGAAATCGGCCCGGCCCGACAGACTGTCACCGAAATCTCATGACTTGTGTACGTTTCGCGCCTTCGCCGACCGGCTTTTTGCACATCGGCAACGCCCGCACGGCGCTTTTCAACGCGCTCTTCGCCATCAAGACTGGCGGCCAGTTTGTGCTGCGCCTCGATGACACAGATGTGGCTCGCTCCACGCAAGAGTTTGCAGATACGATCCTAGGGGACATTGCCTGGCTCGGCATCACCATAGACCGCCATGAAAAGCAGTCGGCGCGTATGGAACGCTATGATGCGGTGCGCGATGATCTTAAAGAAAGAGGGCTGCTTTACGCGTGTTACGAAACCGCTGAAGAGCTTGATTACAAGCGTAAGCGCCAGATGGCCCTCGGTAAGCCGCCAGTTTACGACCGCGCGGGGCTGATGCTTTCTGATAAGGAAAGCACAGCGTTGGAGGCGGAGGGTCGCAAACCGCACTGGCGCTTCAAGCTTACGGGCAAGCGGGTAACCTGGACTGATCGCTGTAAGGGTGAGCAGACCATCGACACCGCCTCACAGTCGGATCCCGTTTTGATCCGCGAGGATGGATCGTATCTTTACACGTTGCCGTCCATAATCGACGACATCGATTTTGGCATCACCGACGTCATTCGGGGTGAAGATCACGTTTCCAACACCGGGACGCAGATCGAGATCTTCGAAGCGCTTGGCGCCACCGCGCCGCAATGGGGGCACCACAATCTTTTGATCGCCTCTGATGGGTCAGCGCTTTCCAAACGACATGGTTCGCTGTCGCTGAAGACGCTTCGAGAGGAGGGGACCCAGGCTATGGCAGTGGCGAGTGTTGCCGCTTTGGTCGGTACGTCTCACGCCATTGAGGTTCGCCACGATCTTCATGCTTTGGCCTATGATTTTGATCTGTCCAAAGTCTCGTCTGGTCCTGCGCGGTTTGAGCCGAAACAGATAGCAGACTTCTCTGCCCAGCTTGTGCATGCGCTCGATGTGAGCGCTGTCGCTGACGTGCTCACTGACTTTGGAGTGCCTGCGTCCGTGCACACAGATTTTTGGAACGCGGTGCGCAAGAATTGTGACCGACCTCAGGATGCTGGCCATTGGTGGTCGATCATCAACACGCCTAGCGTGTCGTCAGATCTTGCTGATGACGACAAGCCTTATATGGCGATAGCGCTTGAGCATCTGCCGGAAGGTGATTTGTCCGAGGAGACTTGGGCTGCTTGGACGGGTGCGCTGAAGGCGCAGACCGGTCGCAAGGGGAAAGCGCTTTTTATGCCGCTGCGCAAAGCGCTTACAGGTCTTGAACGAGGCCCCGAAATGGGCCCAATGCTGCCGCTCATCGGTCGGGACAAGGTCGCCAATCGCCTGCAAGCGGCTGGCTAGCTTCTCCGTCTAGTTGGCGAAGTACCCATAGTTTGGTCCGACGACGCGTACCATCTGCTCGCCGTCTTCTTCGTCGCGCGTTATCGCGCCAAGCGTCTCAAAGCTTGTGCTCGCATCGTCAAGCCCGCGGGTTTCAGGGTCACTTGCCATGTCTGGCCTCGCGCTTGGCTGAGGAACACGGGCGCTTGGGTCCGTACCAACGGGTTCGCCCGATAAGCTCGCAGATTGACGCAGTTCAGCCAGAACCTGTTGTGAAGGCGTGCAACGGTTATCTGGATCAAAAGCCTCTCGATATGCAAAAGCATAGGGCTGTTCGGTGTAGGGCTGACCGGAAACCGTGCTTACCATGGCGTCGACAGGTTGGCCTGGATTGCGATAAGCGAACAGCTCCACTGCTGTGCCCGGGCACATGGCAGCGCACAGGCCCTGGTCAGCTTCAAACCGCGCGCGCGTGGTCGAGAAACTGATCGGCCAATAAAATCCATCAGTCGTACGCACACACATTGTGCGGAAGGTATCGCCAACTGTTGGAGCGATGTTGCGCTCGCGGACAATCTCACCTGGCCGATCGAACCCGCGTCGTTCCCCGCGGAAAAACTCTGGCCGCACCCTCGCCGACGGATCTCTGTCTCCGCCCTCCGGCGTGCGCGTTTGGCTACCAAAAATGGTGGCAAGAAGCCCTTGTTGCTGACGTTGCGGTCTCTGGCTAGGGCCACACTGGGTTGCAAATGCGCGTTCAAGCTCCTGCATGCGCCGCTGCTCGCGCCCGCCACCTGCACGTGCAAGTTGTTGCCGCATCTGGCTGAGACTTACGTTCATCTGCTCGATGGTTGCAACGATGGAACCGCATTGCGGAGCTGCACCAAACGAGCATTGGAAGCGGTTGAAGGCATCTTCAGCCTGGCCAAGCTGGCGTGACTGCTGTTGGATGGCCGAACGGAGTTGCGCGGTGCGACCGTCTCCACCACCTGCATGCAGCGATGCAAGCTCGGAGCGGATAAGCGCGCAGGCATCTTGCGCGGCAGCTGGGACAAGAAGTGCAGTCGAAAATACTGCCACAAATGTTGCTTTTGCCAGCGTGGTTTGTGATCTTGGCATTCTACGGGGCGCGGTGCGATGTTCAAAACGACCGCTAAAGCGATCGCGCTGATCTTCAACCGTTTTTCGCCTCGCTATCCGCATGAAACTGCGCTCACTCTACTCGCACATGGGAACGATGTTCAGTTTGCCTCGTGAGGCTGTAAAGAACCACATCTACGCCGCAGAGTAGCAAAGCCTTAGTGAACCTGGAATGAACAGTTAGACTGCGACGGTTGCACGCGCTGGTCTAACAGGCACTGGCCGACGATCAACCCGTCTTGTCGGGTGATATTGGATGTACTGTCGCCCTGCCGGTTTTCGCGCCGACCCTCGTCATTTAAAAGTGTGGCGCACACGGCACCCGCATAGCTGGCATCAAAAAGGTGATTTGCGCCTGCGGTGATCCACAAAGCGGCAAACAGACCAGACGCGTTCTCACTTGCATACATGATACACCCTCTCTAACGGACCAATCCGTTACCAAGACGCAGTTAGAGGTTACGTGATCACCTCGCAGGGTCATGGTTTATGGATCCTTAAAGCACGGCAATTTGTCCAAACGAGTTTGCCCAAATCAGGGCACCAGAAAGGCCATCTTTAGGCGCTTTCTCGACCAAACCATTGATGCGCCCTGTTCAATTGTCTTGAATACGCCGATTTGCATTTGTCTCACGCGCGTTCATAGGCCACAAGCCGCTGGCTTGTATTTCAAAAACGCCGCCCCTAACGCATAGAGACATTCCTCGTGAGCCTGACCTTCTACAATACGCTGACCCGCACCAAGGAGCCCTTTGCTCCTATCGATGCCTCCAATGTGCGGATGTATGTATGTGGGCCCACTGTCTACGACTTTGCGCACATCGGAAATGCGCGCCCGGTCGTCGTGTTTGATGTCTTGTTTCGTCTGTTGCGGCATGTCTATGGCGACGATCAGGTCACCTACGCGCGTAATATCACAGACGTCGACGACAAAATAAACGCGCGGGCCAAGCGAGATTTTCCTGATCTTCCGCTCAATGACGCAATCGCTAAGGTGACGGAGAAAACCACCGATCAGTTCCACTCTGACATCAAGGCACTTGGTTGCATACCGCCAACCCACGAGCCACGCGCGACGGGGCACATTGGTGGCATGGTAGCGATGATCGAAACGCTGATGGGCAAAGGCCATGCCTATGCTGCCGAAGGTGAAGTCCTCTTCGATACCCAGTCCATGCCGGACTATGGATGCCTTTCAAAGCGGAACCTTGATGACCAAAAGGCGGGCGCGCGCATAGCCGTTGACGCACACAAGAAGAACGCTGGTGATTTCGTTCTTTGGAAACTGTCCGATGAAAATGAACCTGGTTGGGAAAGCCCCTGGGGCAGGGGGCGCCCAGGCTGGCACATTGAGTGTTCGGTAATGAGCGCCCACCATCTGGGATCCGTTTTTGACATCCATGGTGGTGGGCTCGATCTCATCTTCCCGCACCATGAGAATGAAATCGCTCAGAGTTGCTGCGCGAATGGGACTGAGCGGATGGCAAACGTTTGGATGCACAACGGCTTCGTGCAAGTTGAGGGCCGCAAAATGTCCAAGTCGGAGGGCAACTTCGTCACGATCTACGACGTCTTGCACACCGAAAAAGTCGGCGGTCGCAGTTGGCCGGGCGAAGTCGCGCGCCTTGCGCTTTTGATGACGCATTATCGCGAGCCGCTCGACTTCAGCGTTAAGCGGCTCGAGGAAGCTGAACGGCTCATGGCAAAATGGCCAGATGATGCGCCAACGTCGGGCGAGCCGCCCGCCCAGGTGATGGACGCTTTGGAGGATGACCTCAATACACCAGCTGCGCTGCAGGCTCTTCAGCGGCTAGCCTCACAGGACCAAAGCGCGTTTCTCGCTGGCGCTCAGCTTCTAGGGCTTTCCAAAGCGCCAGCCACACGGCCTGAGCTTGACAAAGAGGGGGTTGCTCGCGTGGAGCAGGCGATTAAGGCGCGGCTGGCCTTCATCGCCCAGAAAGACTGGGGCAATGCTGATCGCATCCGGGATGAGCTGGCTGCTGGCGGTATCGCTTTGAAGGACGGCAAGGACCCGCAGACGGGTGATAGAACCACAAATTGGGAACAAAAGGCCTAAGCTCGTTCTAAAGCCGCCCGAGAGCGGCTTGGTCACCCGCGAGCGCTTCGATGGATAGAGCTTCTAGCTCTGCCCTTAACTTTGGTACGACCTCTCGCACATCGGATGCTACCAAGTAGCGGACCATGGTTTGCTGGGTGATGAACCCCTCATCGATCATGTGATCGATGAGTTCTGTGAGCGGTCCCCAGAAGCCTCCGATGTCTGCAAGAAGGACTGGCTTCTTATGGCGACCCAGCTGCGCCCAGGTGATCATTTCAACCACTTCTTCAAGCGTGCCAATACCACCGGGTAGTGCAACAAAAGCGTCCGCTTCCTCAAACATGCGCTGTTTGCGCTGATGCATGTCTTCGGTGATGACGAGGTTTTCAACGCTGCGCAGCATTACCTCCCGTTCTTCTAAGAAACGTGGAATAACGCCCATCACATCACCGCCCGCGTCAAGGCAGGACCTGGCCACCATGCCCATAAGGCCGACCGATCCTCCACCATAGACAAGGCGGATGCTGTTTTTGGCGAGGGCCTCTCCTAAACGTTGCGCTGCTTCCTGGTAATGCTGGGTGTTTCCCTCGCGGGACCCGCAGTAAACACATACTGATCGCAAGACACTCATGCTGTGTGAGTGACACTGCCTTGCACGGTGGTCAAGCTTGGCCTGCCTGCCAAGCGTGCTTTCTTGCGTGACCCCTCAATCAGTTCTACACGTAAGGCAAATCGACACGTTGAGGGCGCGAGATGCATCCTGGAATAATCTCTGTTCTGGTACTCTTGGGAACCGCTGGAGCAATCGTTTTTGGCACAATGGTGGTTGCGCCCATCCTGCAAGATCGCGATGTGGCGCCCGAAGAGACGGCGGCGATTGAAAGCGAGCAGGCGGAGCCGCTCGCGGTTCAAGATGACAGCGCTCCGACGGCGGATGAAGCGCCTGTTATCGAAGAGGCTGCAGTTGACGTGCCGACTTCGACAAATGACGTGGCAGACGCCTCAGAGCCGACCAATGAAACTGTGGGCGACGACTTGGACGTTTTGGAGCCAGAGCCCACGCCGCCGGTTTTTGATGTGGTTCGTGTCGAGCCCAACGGTGATGTTCTTGTGGCCGGGAATGCGGAGGACGCCAACCGGGTCGGGCTCACCTTTAACCAGCGGATAATTGCTGAAGCGGACGTCTTGCCGGGCGGAGACTTTGTGCTGACGCCGACCGAGACGTTGCCGATCGGTGAGGGAATGATGGGGATCGTGATCCTCGACGAGGATGGCAACACGGCCATGCGATCAGAGGAGCAGGTGGCCGTTGTGCTTCCAGGAGAAGGCGCAACTGAGGGCTTTCTGGTAAGTATCTTACGCCCCGGTGAAGCGGTGGAAATCCTAGAGCGTCAAGCGCCGCAGGAGACGAACGTGCCGGCGGTTGAGACAGCCGAAGTTGATGCCGCCCCTGTTGAAGCTCCAACGCTTGAGGTCGCATCGCCGGTTGAGCCTGCTGTAGATGACGAGACCGGTGACACCCCCGTGGCCGACAATCTGAGCGTACCGCAAGTTGAATTGGCTGCGCGGGTTGAGCCAACGCAGCCACTGGAGAGTGAGGCGCAGGCTGAACTGGCAATCGAGCCCTTTGTGCTTGTGGATGCTGTTGAACTGGAAGGGCTTGAGGCATGGGTTGCTGGTGGAGCGCTTCCAGGAACTGTGATCCGTCTTTATCAGGATAATGTGCTCTTAGGTGAGGCGCCAACTGGCACTCAAGGGCGCTTCCTCTACCAGGGGACGCTTGAACCATCCCTTGGCGAAACAATCATTCGCGCAGATGCTCTTGATAATGAGACGGGCGAGGTTGTGGCACGCGCTGAAGTTCCCTTTGAGATGCCCGAAGCAGTCGTTGCGGCTTTAGGTGCAGGACAATCGGTGACATCGCAGCTGGTCACCCAAGAAGCAAATGAAGCGGCGAACGAAGAGGTAAACATCGCCCCAACCGCCGATCAAGCGCCGAGCGCGGCATCAGACGTCGCGACCGGGACAGTTGCCGAGCCAGCGCCAGAGGTCGAACGGATCGCTGTGCTGGATACAGGCCGTGCTATCATCCGCCGCGGTGACAATCTCTGGCGCCTTTCTCGCCGTGTCTACGGCCAGGGGGTGAGGTTTACATCGATTTATGATGCCAACCGTGAACAAATTCGGGACCCGGCGCTGATCTTCCCAGGTCAGGTTTTTAATCTTCCCACACCACTTGAAGAGTGGGGCGACGTGCCTGGCTTTGACGCGCTGGAACCTGATCAGGTACCATCCCCGATCGCAAACTGATCTGGTGCAGAAGTTACCATTTGAAGGTGTCGTGTGAAGCCTGCAAACCTTGTAAGGCGGCTGCGTTGCGCTAATTCATCGTTAAATGACGATGAAAGAACCTTCTCTAGGCGTTGCACCTGACGACGGTTTTCCCGGCGTGCTTCCTCCAGCGTTCGACGACGAGACGTTGGCGCATATCGCGAAGGCGCTTGCGCACCCTGCCAGGATTGCCCTGCTGCGTGCGCTCAAGTCTGCACCGTCCTGTTGTGGGCATTTGGTGCAAGACTTGGCCCGTCACGACCGTGCCCTCGCGCAGTCGACAGTCTCACAGCATTTGAATGTGCTGGTAGAGGCTGGCCTGGTCACCCGCAGGAGCTGCGGGGTTGAAAGCTCTTACACAATGAACGTTGGTGCTTTGGATAGTGCTCTTCAGGTCTTTTGCGAGCTTGTTGAGGACGGACGCTGATGGTCATTGCCTCGCATACCAAACCAGCGGCCACCCCGGCGCACGCAACCGCAGGTTCCCCACTCGTGGGTGAAAAACCAGGCTTGTCGGTTGAGGATCGCGCGATACTGGACACGCTGAAGGTTTTGTTTCCCTACATTTGGCCGAAGGATAGGCCAGATCTAAAACGGCGTGTCTATCTGGCTATCTTGGTCTTGGTTCTGGCCAAGATCGTCACGGTTTTCGTGCCGTACAGCTACAAATGGGTTACCGACTCGCTCACTGGAGATCTATCTTCGACAGCCGCTGTGCCTGCTTTCCTGCTTGTCCCAGTGATGCTGGTGATTGCATACGGCGTTGGTCGCCTGATGACAGTTGGCTTTAACGAACTGCGCAACGCACTCTTTGCTAAAGTTGGTCAGAACGCTGTGCGCAAGCTCGCCAACCAGACTTTTAACCATGTGCACCGGCTATCGCTCCGCTTCCATTTGCAGCGCCGAACGGGCGGACTCTCGCGAATTCTGGAGCGCGGCACCAAGGGCATCGAAGTTGTCATCCGCTTTCTCATCCTGACGGCTGTACCCACGTTGCTTGAGCTCGCGCTCATGCTGGGGGTTGTCTGGTACCAGTTCGATTGGACCTATTCAGCCATCGTCGCGGCGATCGTGGTGGCATTCACTTGGTTTACCAAGGTGGCGAGCGATTGGCGCATCGCTATCCGTCGTCAGATGAATGATGCAGATACCGAATCGAGCACCAAATCAGTCGACGCGATGCTAAACTACGAGACGGTAAAGTACTTCAACAATGAAGCGATGGAAGTAAAGCGCTTCGACAAGGCGATGGCAAAGTACGAGGTTGCCGCAACCAAGACCTTAACCTCGCTTGCAATCTTGAACTTTGTTCAAACTTTCATTTTTACCGTTGGTCTTGTGGCTTGCATGGTCCTGTCAGCACAGGCTGTGCAAGCAGGCACACAGACGCTCGGCGATTTCGTGATGATCAACGCGATCCTGCTGCAGCTTTGGCAGCCACTTAACTTCCTGGGGTTCGTCTATCGCGAGATCAAGCAGGGCCTCGTTGATCTTGAGAACATGTTCGATCTGTTGCGCGAGAGACCGGAAATCGTGGACCTTCCCGGTGCGGTGCCACTCAACGTTTCTGGCGGGTCGATCGCCTTTGATGACGTGCACTTTGCTTACGATGCCAAGCGCCCGATCTTGAAAGGCATCTCGTTCACCGTCCCTGCAGGCAAGCGGGTTGCGCTTGTGGGGCCATCAGGTGCTGGCAAGTCGACTATCTCGCGTCTTCTTTATCGGTTCTATGAAACCTCGGGCGGAACAATCACGATTGACGCGCAAGATGTTGCTCATGTCACGCAGGCCTCGTTGCGCGAGCATATCGGTATGGTTCCCCAAGATACGGTGCTGTTCAACGATACGATTGCTTACAATATCCGCTACGGACGACCCTCCGCGAGCGATGAGGACGTACAAGAGGCTGCGCGCATGGCGCAGATCGCTGACTTCATTACCGGGCTGCCCGATGGCTTTGATACACAGGTCGGCGAGCGTGGTCTTAAGCTTTCAGGTGGTGAAAAGCAGCGCGTTGCGATTGCTCGGACGCTGTTGAAAGCGCCTCCGATCCTCATTTTAGACGAGGCGACAAGTGCGCTCGACACACAAACTGAAAAAGATATTCAAGCTGCTCTTGATGTTGTCTCGGCAAACCGAACAACGTTGGTGATCGCCCACCGTTTGTCCACTGTTATTGATGCCGATGAGATCATTGTTTTGAAAGCCGGTGAGATTGTCGAGCGTGGGACACATCAGGCTTTGCTTGCCCAAGACGGTCTTTATGCAACCATGTGGCGGCGCCAGCTTGAAGCAACAGAAGCGGAGATGCGTCTTGCGCAGACCCGCGCTGACGATGGTGAAGGCCTGGTCTTGCGCGGACGGTCAGCTGCCGAGGCTGCGCTATCTGGCGCATGAGACGTGGTCGGTTTTAGCGTCTGTCCATCGCTCAGCTTCACCATCAATCGACAACAACGTGTTCCTGATGTACCAGCGTCCGCTGAGCCCAACTGACCCTCTGAGACCCGATGAGTATTGTCCAATCCATCAAGGAAGGCATCCCGCCGATCAACAAGGCTGGCTATCCTTTCATTGGTCTGTTCTTCGCAGCCTCCCTTGCACTTGGGCTGTTGTCGACGAGCCTGTTTTGGATCGGCATTGGGCTTACTGTCTGGTGCATTTTGTTCTTCCGTGACCCTATGCGCGTTACGCCAATCGATACGTCCCTCATCGTAAGCCCTGCTGACGGCCGGGTTTGTTTTGTGGGTCATCGCAGACCACCCCCGGAGCTTGAACTGGGTGACCAGCCGATGCGTATGGTCGCCATCTTCATGAATGTCTTTGATGTCCACGTGAACCGTGCACCGGTCTCAGCTTGCATCACGCGTGTGGCTTACAAAGAGGGCGCGTTCTTCAATGCCGATCTTGATAAGGCGAGCGAGCAAAACGAGCGCAATGGCTTCGTCTTTGATACGCCTCACGGGCCTCTTGCTGCCGTACAGATCGCCGGGTTTGTGGCGCGCCGCATCTTAAGCTGGAAAGCAGCGGGTGACCGTGTTGGCGCTGGCGACAGGATCGGGATGATCCGGTTTGGCAGCCGCGTCGATGTTTATCTGCCAGATGCAGCTAAGATCGATGTGGCGCTTGACCAGCGCACCTTGGCCGGTGAGACTGTGATCGCCCGTTTTGGCGCTCTTGAAGTTGGCGAACGCTTCTACCGGACAAGCTGATGAGCGGCTTGTTCCAACGTTTCGATCCAGGACGACCTCGCGGTGGGCGACGTGGCAGGCGTTGGCGGCGCCTTAACCGGGTACCGCTCAGGCTTGTCGTGCCAAATATGGTTACGCTTTTAGCGCTCTGCTCCGGGCTTACCGCCGTACGCTTGTCGCTTGATGGTCGACTTGAACTGGCGATGATGGCGATCCTGTTGGCTGCCTTTCTCGATGCGATCGACGGGCGGCTTGCCCGTGCCTTGAAGGGGACGAGCCGCTTTGGCGCAGAGCTTGATTCTCTAACCGACTTTGTCAACTTTGGCGTGGCGCCGGCTCTGATCCTATATCAATCCTCGCTCAATGAGGTGGGCAACCTTGGATGGATAGCGGCGCTCTTGTTCGCCATTTGCACCGGTCTGCGCCTTGCTCGCTTCAACGCGGCGCTCGACGTAGCTGATACTGAGAATGATCCAGATTTCTTCACAGGCGTCCCTGCACCGGCTGGCGCGCTTTTGGCGCTGCTGCCGATGTATTTCGCTCTGTTGGGTGGACGGTGGCTGAGTGAGATGCCCTTTCTGGTCGCTGTTTACATCGTGGCCATCGGCCTTCTCATGGTATCGCGGCTGCCAACGTTCTCTGGCAAGCGGTGGGGTGCCCGTCTCCCCACGGAAAGCGTTCTCCCGCTGATGGTTGCAACGGCCGCTCTTATAGCGGGTTTGGTTGCGTCCACCTGGCATGCTCTGATCGCCTTGGCTTTTCTTTACATCGCCGCGCTTCCCATCGGTGTTATGGTTGCGTCCAGACGGAAGAACGCTGAGATGGGTGGACGCGCTCGTCACACATCCAATGACGGATCTGATGATGCGCCTAACCTCTGATTTTGTTGTAAGCGCCCTAGTTCGTCGTGTTCACGCAGAAGGAGCTTTTGCGACCGTGGCGCATCGCGGTGACCCAACCGCCGGGGCGATTTTCATTCTGGTTGACGGCTTGAATGGAGAGGTGGAGCTCTATGGGCCTGCGCCCCCGATGACGGATGAGACTGTGCACCCTGTAGATGCGGCGCTGACTGGCAACCGCATTTTTGCTAAAGTCGATCTCAAGGATGCATCGCAAACAGAGGGCATCGATAGGTCGATTGCAGAGCGCTATCTAGAGCGTCAATTGAGTTTCGATCCAGACCTTTGGGTGGTCGATATAGAAGATCGCGATCGTCGCTCCTTTGTACCCCTGGCGGGAGGCTAAGGTGTGGGACCCTCGGGTGCAGCACCTTGAGGTGCTCGCCTAAACCGCGTCTTTGCGCGTTCGATCCCATTTGCGCGCACGGGCGTGGAGAGGAGTTCGGGTCGCAACCCTGTCCGCACTTCCAAGAATTGACTGTGCCTGCGCTCCGTTGCGACGCCGATCAGGCGGTTGCGATATCATCCGCGTCTCAAGTTCGTCACCGCGCATTGCAGCGACGATCATCTGCGCTGCTGCTTCCGGTAAGGCGTTGAACCGATCAACGAGTTTGAAGATATCGCTTGGTGATCCAGAAAGTCCGATGCGCCCAAGAATGAGCATGCGCGCAAACGCTGTCGAAGAAAGACCCGCGGCCTTGGCTAAAATCATGCGCGCATCGCCGTCTGCCTCGTCAAGAAGCCGTGCCACCAGACCTTGGTCAAGGCTGAGGGCGTGCGCGAACGCATCGCTCAATTTCGTTTCGTCGCGTTGTTCGATAATGCTCAGGAATGTCAGATCAGCTTCGTTGCGGATCGGATCAAGTTTTCGCGCCGCCGCAGCCAGCGGCGTTATGACCCCCGACGCTTGCCCGCTTTCGTGATCGGCAAGCCGATGCATCACGGCGCGTCGTCCTGCAGCATCAAGGTGAGCAAAAGCCTTTGCGCTTTCTCGCGGGTCAGCCGCTGGTCGTTGCCTGCGGTCAGCGTCTGCGAGCAGCGGCGCGGCAACAGGTGACTCGTCGAGCAAAGGCTCTATGTCTCCGCTGCCAATGTCCTCATTCGACCTAGTCTCATCGCAGGTATTACTGGCGTGATCGACGCTCACGTTTGTTGTCTCATTGGCAAGCAAAGCTTGGAGGGTCGCGCCGTCGCCGGTTGCCACCAATGTGGTGATATGGCGAGGAGCCAGCGTGTGATGACGAGCGATCAGAACCTTAAGCGATGGATCGCACTCACCAAGAAGACGGGCCACACCTTCCTTGCTCAAGCGATTTGCTTTTATCAGTATCTGCGCTGCCCGCGACCCGCTAACAGCAAGCCGATCAGCAAGATCGGTTCCTATATCAGGCTGACTTGCAACGGCCTTTGCCAGGGCGAGCAGTTCAGGCTCGCTTGCTGCTCCTATCAGTCCATGGGCCAGAGCAGATAGGCGCTCCAGCTCGCCCTGGCGCCCCTTTGGTGTTAGCGCAATCAGGGTAGATACAGCTGCCAGCAATGAGGCGTGATCTTGCTTGTTCACCAACCCATGCGGCGCGTGATGTGTCGCACCATCTCGTCGACTTAAGTCCGGAGCGTCCTGACTATCTAGGCCAGTGGGCGTCATATGATCTTTGGAGGGCATGCCGTCTGCGGACATCGAAAAGCCTCAGCTGGTTTTTGCTCGCGAGCGCGGCTACCCAAACCATGCCTGCGCTAGTGTTAGCAAAGGATTAACCTTGCTCATTTCTAACTGAGCCAGACTGGGCCGCCTCACATGAATCACTACCTATCTAGCGAGTGAGTGAGCGGGCCAGAGCGCTGATGGTTCGCCTCTTATGCCAAGAGGTCTGGTTGAGCACGATCAGCAACCGAATGCGTTTGAGCAAACCAATGGATGCAGAAAGCAACGAGAAAACTGACGGCGACACGTACGACGTGTTGTCTCGCTACATGCGACAAGGTCGCCGTTGCGACAAAAATGGTACGCTGATCAGGGGCGACATTGTTCGGCTTGACGATCATCGCGCAAGGAAGGCCGACGGCTCGGCCCAAGCGCCCCAGCCTTCGCCCTCAAGTAAACCACGACAGGCGGGCGCGTCGAGAACCGGTGAGATTTTGTTGTTCACTGGCGTGCAGATTTCTCGACATCCGTCTCAGTGAGCGCGTGACGTCGTGCGTTCTGCCCACATATGTCTGATCGTCGGCTGCGCGTTTCTTGTTGTTGGCTGCACTCAGACCGGTGACTTCGGTCGTAAACGAGCCGGTTTGGTGTCAGACACGATCTTGCCCGCCCTTGGCCGCGCGTCCACTTGGTCCGGGCGTGAGCCGGTCTCTCACTTTAACTACACCAATGACGAGCAGACCCTGCGCGACCTGGGTTGGTCCATCGTGACGCCGCCGCACACACGAGACTGGATCGGATACGCGAACACAGAACTGCAGCGAACTGAAATCGCACGTCGGCTCGACTTGCGGGCTAGCCCGCAAAGTTACTCAAGGCTACTTTCTGGGACAAGCTATCGTTCAAGTGATGCTCGTTATGCCCGTATCATGGACGATGCGGCCAAGGATATCTCCGCAATTGCGCCCTACATGGCCTTGGCAAGACGCGTCAAAGTTGCCGACGAGCAGCGTTTGGCAGCCGCAACTGCTTTGCCAGACCTTGGTGCGTCTGAGCTTGCGGCGACCTATGGCCGAGTGGCTGAAAACCAAAGGCAGATGGCGTGGGTCAAGCGAGCGTTGTTGTTTCGTCTTTACTCCTACCGATACGCCGTCGATCGCCTGATGATACAAACACCGTCGAGATTAGGTGGAGACACGATTGCCCGCCTCGATGCACTGGAAGATGCCATCTTGCGTTCCCTCGTGGTGGAGCCAGCCAACGCTGAGTTCAATCAACCTGATCAGATTATCGATCTAACCGACACTGCCGTTAAACTCTAGGATCAAACACCTAAACTGCTGCCGGACAGTTTATCTCGCAGCGTCGTTCAATCCTTAAAAATTGGGGCGCACGGCAGGCTGCGGAACAGATGGTGGACCGAGGCGGCGTAGCGGCGCCTCCTCTTCCTCAATCTCAGCTGGAGTATCTTCAAAACGCGTGAAGGTGAAGGTCGCAGGCATGCACTCAGTTTCAGCAAGATCGGCCCGCAGTTGTGGCCGCAGCGCTTCGTAGGTGGCGAGGCCGCTCACCCGAGCGAGGCCGATAGGTCCGTCCATTTCCACCACAAGGCTGTCACGTGGCAGCTCGGCCCCGGCTTCAGCCAGATCTCTGGCAAGCGATGGTCGCATGACGATAAGGTCTAAGCGGCCGCCTGTTGCTGCGTTGTGATTAACCGATCCGACAACCAGCCCGCTGAGCGTGTGTACTGAGATAGACCAAAACGGCACTTCCACATCGCCAGAAACCCGCACTGCCCCATCTCGCAGGTCGAAGCTGCAATACACGCTATCGGTCCGCGCATCTGCGTAGCGGAAGTTAGGAAGCGGTTCCCCAGCGTCAAACGTATAAAGTCGCGGTACTGTCTCGTCTGGCGGTATCACTGTTTCGATCAGAACTGCGCGTCCGATTGACGGCAAAGCAAAGACGATGATCACATGAACGATGGCTGCACCCATCACAACAAGGCCAGCCCAACCGTAGAACCGATTGATTGACTGACGCGCCGAAGCTTTACGGGGCGCGCTCGATGTTTGGAACGTATCCGTCATGCGTTGCACCCAGGTCGCGTTCGGTCGATGCTGAGCTGTGGTAAAGCCGTTTCGCTGTCCTCTGCGAGGTTGGAGATCGAGCCGTCATAGACGCTCAAGATCAAACTGAGTTGGGCCGGAGAGCGCAAGAGCACAGCATTCAACGCGTCCGGCGTGGGACCGATGGATAGGTCGAAGCTGCCGTCGGCGTTGTAGACAACGTCTTGACTGTGCAGGCCTGCTTGGCCCGTTCCGCTGAGAACGACGGCTGTTCCATCCGCGCGCGTGATCGACAGTGTCCATAGCCGCCCAACGTCAACTGTTCCAGAGACTTGGATGGAACAGTTGGCAACCAGAGCGCGGCCGGAGTTGGTCTGCCAAGCGATGAAACGCACACCTTCGGCACTTCCCAAGGGCAATTGGCCTGAAGATGCGATAAACGCGTGAACATAGGGATCAGCGGCAGTGTCACCCACTGCGCGCAGGGCTTCCCATGGTCCTACCTTTACCATTCCCGTCGGACGCAGCGTCTGTGTTGCCCAGATCGCTGTTGAAGCTCCAAGAACCACGGCACTCAGAACAACAGACACAATCCACAAGAAGCGCGGCATGGCCTTTAGCGCTGGCCTGAAGACAATCGGCTCGCCGATGAGGGCTCAGAGAGCTGAAGATCAAGAGCAGTGAAATCGACGTCGCTCCTTAGATCATCAGTTTCGTTCCCAAGGTCTATGGAGCCCACGGTCTCGTCATCGCGACCTGTCTCCGCTTGGTCCGTGCTGAGCGATTGGAAACGGCTACGCACGCGCTGCAACGTCATCTGCATGCGGATGTCTAGATCAGCATCAGATGTTGGTCCATCAGCTGTCTCAACCTGCGTTGTCAAAAGCTCAATATCGTCGCGAACGGCCTCATCCACTCCAGGTAGCGAGGGTGGGGGACCATTGCGATGAGCAACGTCCATGATCGATTGCCACGTCATTGCGGGCAATCGACCGCCGGTCAAATTGGCTGTTGATGTAAAGTCGTCATTGCCGAACCAGACGCTTGCTGTGTAACGGCCTGTGTAGCCAACAAACCACGCGTCCCGGTATGCCTGTGTTGTGCCCGTCTTCCCGGCAGCTGTAATTCCGGGCAGTTGCGCGCGTCTTGCCGTGCCAGCATCTATAACTTGGGTCAGCATCTGGTTCATCCCAGCAACCGTCGCTGGTCTCAAGATACGAGGGGCGGCAGGCCCGTCTACGCTTCGCTCATAGACCAATCGTCCATCGAGCGTGCGCAACTCCGTGACGGCGTAGCCACTTACCTGATAGCCGCCATTGGCGAGCGAGGCATACGAACTGGCCATATCAAGGGGTGTGACTTCTGCGACACCAAGCGGCAAAGGTCGGGTGATAGGCAACTCAGAGCGAATGCCCATGGTTTGCGCGACGTCGACGATTGTATCGCGTCCAATAGCCTGCGCCAAACGCACTGGGATCGTGTTGATTGAGCGTGCAAGTGCGGTGGTCAGGGTGACCCGGCCGCGAAAGCTCCGACCATAATTGCGTGGGCTCCAACCACCGATATTGATCGGGGCATCGTTGACAATGGAGTTTGGCGTGTACCCGTTCTCAAGGGCTGCGGTGTACACGAATGTTTTGAACGACGAGCCTGGTTGGCGCAGTGCGTGCACCGCCCGATTAAACTGGCTTTGACCATAATCGCGTCCGCCGACCATCGCGCGCACAGCACCATCATTCTCCATAAGGACGGCCGCCGCTTCGCGCACACGATACGCGCGGCCACCTTCGGCCAGTTGGGTCAGCACAGCACGTTCCGCTCCGGTTTGAAAGCGCGGGTCAAGCGTTGTTCTGGCCGTTAAGACGCGTGCTCCCGCAGGCGCTATATCGCGCACTTCTTCAAACACCCAATCCAGGAAGAAGTTCGGTGCGGTCCGCGTATCGCGCAGCACGGCTGATGCTGGATTGAGCCGAGCAAAAAGAATTTGCCCTTCGGTCAAGAACCCAGCTTCCACCATGTTTTGCAGAACCTCGGCTGCTCTCTGGCGGGCGGCTGCAAGATTGATGTGCGGAGCGTTGCCACCTGGCGCCTTGTAAAGGCCAGCAAGCATTGCTGATTCTGAAAGAGTAAGGTCGCGCACATCTTTGTCGAAGTAGAACTCCGCAGCGGCGACGACGCCAAAGGCGCCGCCACCCATATACGCCCGGTCAAGATAGAGCTTGAGAATTTCATCCTTTGTCAGGTTGATTTCCAACCAGAGCGCGAGGAAGGCCTCGGTAATCTTGCGCATTAAGGTGCGCTCGTTGGTCAAGAAAAGGTTCTTGGCGAGCTGCTGCGTGATTGATGAGCCACCTTGAACCACTCCTTGCGCGCGAACATTTTCCACCAGCGCGCGTGTTGTGCCGATGAAGTCGATGCCGAAGTGCGAGTAAAACCGCCGATCCTCAGTGGAAAGCGTTGCCTGAATGAGATGGTCAGGCAGTTCGCCCAGCGGGACGGTATCGTTTTGCAGAACGCCGCGCCGTCCGATTTCTTGGCCGTATCGATCCAAGATAGTAACGGAGTATGTGTCCTGCTGAAGCCAATCGTCTGAGATTTTTCCAAACGCCGGGATGGCTAGCATAAGCGCCAGAACAGCGCCTATGGTTCCAAATGTTGCGACTTCATCGAGCACTTCGACGACCGCCCTGCGAAGCCCTCTCACGCGGAAAAAGTTAAAGAAGCGCCGTACACCCAACACGACTTTGGTCACGAAGCCTTTGAGCAGGAAAAGCCCGCTATCGAGCGCCGCATCGATCTCGATAGGCCGTGGTAGACCTTTGCGCATCTGTGGCTCTGATCGATCCTGCGGATCGCTCGATGCACGCATCCCGTTCGTTTGGGACCTTTTATTGGCGGGCTGATCGGTCATGGTCGCAAGCTAATCCAAATATGGCTTAGTGTAAGGCTCAGCACAAAGCAGTGGCATGTCTTTGTTACTCACGAAACAAGGCACTTGGACTTACATTACAAGTGCCGCAACGCAGTTTTGATGAACCTTTTACGCGGCCGGTGCGTTGGCCGCCAGACACGAGTTGGTTAAAAGATGAATGCGTCTGTCTTCCCATGGTCCAAATCAAGTTTAGAAAATCGAACGTGAGCTATGCCTAAACCGCCATCCGAGCAGACGATTACGGCGTCCTCTCACAATCCTCCCAATGAGCTATCCAGCGATGATGCGCAGGACACCGCGCCATTTTGGGAAACCAAATCGCTGGAAGAAATGACCACAGACGAGTGGGAGGCACTGTGCGATGGATGTGGGCGGTGCTGCCTGTCAAAGCTGGAAGACATCGACACCGGAGCACTTGCGTTCACCTGCGTCAGCTGTACCCTGCTGGATGAAAAAACCGGTCGGTGTACCGACTATGCCAATCGATTTTCGCGGGTTCCTGATTGCCTTGCGATAACGCCGAATATGGCGCGAACATCACATTGGCTTCCGCCCTCCTGCGCTTATGTGCGCATCGCTCAGGGTCGTGGTCTTGCTTGGTGGCATCCTCTTGTCTCCGGTACGCCAGAGACGGTCGAAGACGCAGGAGTTGGTGTCGCGGGGCGGGTCGTCAACGAAGACAGGGTGGAGGTGGAAGAACTCCAAGACTACATCGTCAACTGGCCCGATGAGGAACCTGACGATGTGTCAGCCTTTTCTTTTTCGTAATTAATTCAATTGCATAGGACAATATAGGTAATAATTCCGAAAATAATAGGAAAATAATCCTTGACCCACCGCGCGGTCATCGGTTATACATTTGGCATCATCGCAGAGGTGTCACCAATCAGGGTCGCTTGAAGCTCGTGCTTCAGCGGCTTTTTTATTTTTCTAACACTGAAATCGGTTTCCATGCCTGGCGGATGCCTCGTTTTGAAGGCTGGGCAAAGCGAGCGCGACATCGCGCGAACATTGCAAACGGTCGCCCTTCAAACGGTTGCTCCTGAGTGGTTCAGAGCAAAGTTTGTGAGGTCGAGGTGGAGCGTACGGATACGCACCGCAGGGACCTGCACCAAACGCAGCAAGAGGACGTAGGTAAACGCCAGCATGTCCAAACGCCGAAAAGGGCGAGACAGACGGGTGGTCGGATAGGGGCCGACCAGACCGCGGAATGATCAGACAGGGGGTGATGATTGTGCCGTCTTCCACACACGCCGATAAGGCGACACGACAAGCCAGAAAGCCAGCACGGTCGCAAAACGTAGACTGGAACATTGTTCAAGAGCTGTACCAAGCCAATGAGGTCAGCGTGGCGTCGATTGCCCGGCGCTTTCATATTTCAAGCAACGCGATTTATCGCAGGGCGAAGGCAAACGACTGGCCGATGCGCCAACCCAAGCGGGTAAGGCGCCACGTCGCTCCTCCGCTCGATATGAGCAAGACGCCCAAGATTAAGCACATGAAAGCCGCGCTCGCAGCGCGGCTTTTTCACATTCTGGAGGAACGCATCATGGCTGAGGAGGAGGATGCGATGTTGCACGATACTGGCCACGCGGAACGCGATGCCAAGGCAATAACAGCAATGGCGAAGGCTTTGGAGGTTCTTGGGCAAATGTTAGATGCCGATGAGACCGCGGCCGCGCAAGGACCCATCCCACACGTCAATGCTGAGGATCAGGAGATCGACATCGATGCCTACCGCGAGCGCCTTATCAAGCGCATTGAAAGACTGCGCGAGGACGGGCCAAGCACGTGACTTTGGCCAGAGTGTTTCGGACAGTGCTGTCCTGCGCATTTTCTTTGACTGGGACATTTGGGCTCGACCTGATCAGCGGCCGCCGCCTGAAGACTGGCGATTGTGGATGCTCTTGGGTGGCCGGGGATGTGGCAAGACGCGCGCCGGTGCCGAATGGGTGCGCGGCGCCGTTGAAGGGCGCAGACGCTATGCGCTGGAGCCGTGCGGCCAGATTGCCCTTGTCGGTGAAACCTTTGCCGATGCCCGAGAGGTCATGGTCGATGGCGTTTCTGGCCTGCGCCAGATCGCGCCGCCGCAAGACACGCCACGGTACGAGGCAACGCGCAAACGGCTTCTATGGTCCAATGGGGCTGTGGCCAAGCTGTATTCAGCGGAGGATCCAGACTCGCTGCGCGGACCGCAATTCGATGCGGCCTGGTGCGATGAAATCGCCAAGTGGCGCTACGGCGAGGACACATTTGACCAGCTGGCGCTGGGCTTGCGCCTTGGGGTCGCGCCGCGCTGTGTGGTCACAACGACCCCACGCGCGACACCGTTGGTGAAACGGCTCGTTGAAGATGATGTCAGCATCGTCTCGCGTGCGACAAGCCATGACAACCGGAGAAACCTGGCGCCCGGGTTCTTGGAAGGGTTGGAGCGTGCCTATGGTGGCTCGCGCCTTTACCGGCAGGAGGTATCGGGCGAACTGATCGCAGACCGGCCCGATAGCTTGTGGCGGCGAGACGACATTGACCGGGCGCGCATCAGTGTGCCGCCGCCGTTGAAGCGCATTCTTGTTGCCGTGGACCCGCCTGCTTCCTCGCATGGCCGGTCCAATGCGTGCGGTATCGTTGCCTGCGCGCTGACGGACGACCATCATATTGCGGTGCTTGCCGATGAAAGCCTCAGCGCCGCAAGGCCAGAGGTTTGGGCGCGCCGCGCCGTGGAGACTTATCACCGTCTCGGCGCAGACCTTGTCATTGCCGAGGCCAATCAGGGCGGCGACATGGTTCGGTCCGTCTTGAAGCAGGCAGGCGCGGATGTGCCGGTCAAGCTGGTGCGGGCGAACCGTGGCAAGTGGCTGCGCGCCGAGCCGGTTTCTTATTTGTACGCGCAAGGTCGCGTCCATCACGTGGGCGCTTTGCCTAAGCTTGAAGATGAAATGCTTGATTTCGGGCCAAACGGCTTGTCGGCGCCGGGGCAATCGCCCGACAGGCTCGATGCACTTGTCTGGGCCATCACAGAGCTGAAGCTGGCGGACACGGCAGAGCCGCGCCTGCGAACGCTTAGCGACTAACCTGAAAAAGGAGATAGGCATGAAATGGACGCGGCGGCGCGAAGCGCCAGAGCCGAGCGCGACCGCTCGGCCTCGACACGGCGCACCAGAAGCGAAAGCAGGTGCGCCATCGGGGCGACCGAGCTTACCGCTGTTTCAGCTGCACACGCCTGGCGCGCCCATCTGGACCGATGATAGCTACGCTTCGTTGGCGCGCCATGCCTATTGCCGCAACCCGGTTGCCTTCCGGGCGGTACGGCTCATCGCCGAAGCGGTGGGATCGGTCAGACTTGTCCTCAGGCAGAAAGCTGGCGGATCAACCAACGAACTGAATGATCACTGGCTTTTGTCTTTGATCCAAACGCCGGGGCAGCACCTGTCGCGAACAGGATTGTTAGAACAGCTTGCAGCCCACCTCGTTCTGGAGGGCAACGCGTACCTTCTTGGAGCTTTTGAGGCAGTCTTGCCAACAAGCCTCTATCCGCTGCGCCCTGACCGCGTTCGAGTAAAGGCCGGGGAGGATGGTTGGCCAACTGGGTACATATACGCCATCGGCAACCGCTCGGTGACGTTAAGCCCGAATGCGGAAACGGGCCTGATGCCGCTCGCTCACATCCGCACCTTCCACCCGCTTGACGATCACTACGGTCTTGGCAGCTTGGAACCGGCGAAAAAAGCGCTCGATCTACACGATGGGGCAAGTACCTGGAACAAGGCACTGTTGGACAACGCGGCCCGGCCTTCAGGCGCTCTGATCTATTCCGGTGGCAATGGCCAGCTCGACGCGGAAAGCTTTGAGCGCCTGAAAACGGAGTTGCAGAACACCTATCAGGGCGAAGCCAATGCAGGGCGCCCTTTGTTGCTGGAAGGTGGGCTCGACTGGCGGCCCATGTCGATGACACCCAAGGACATGGACTTCCAGGAAGCACGGCATGGGGCGATGCGGGAGATCGCGCTTGCCTTCGGTGTGCCGCCATTGCTCCTTGGACTGCCCGGCGACAACACCTACGCCAACTACGCCGAAGCGCAGCGGGCGCTCTGGCGACAGACGATCCTGCCCCTGACGACCAAGATACTTGACGGTATCACCCATTGGCTCGCGCCTTTGATACCAGACGAACAGCTGGAACTGTCTGTTGATCTTGATGCTATCGAGGCGCTTTCAGCAGAACGTGAAGCGCTTTGGCGCCGCGTCTCTGCCGCAAGCTTTCTGACGGACGAAGAAAAGCGTCTGGCAGTTGGGTACGGCGAAAGCATTGCCCCGCCTGATGTGGATCCGAGCATGCAAGCAAGGCCTGCGGGAGGCGCCAGTGATTGAACGTCTCACGATGATTTTGGCGGAGAAGGGCGACATGGGTCATGTCGCCCTTTTTCTTTGGGCTGCAGCCGCTTCCGTTCAGTCGTTGATGCTTCTGCGCGACCTCACCGCCACAGCGGCCCGCCTTGAAGACTTCGTGATGGCGATCGCCCAGGTCAACGCGATGATCACGGAACGGCGCTCGCTGACCGATCTGCACGAACACCCTGGGACAGATTCAGCCTTCCACCAGACAGGAGATGCCGATGGCCAAACAGACGACGAGTAACAGCCGGTCGCGACCCAGCCGAAAGCGTCGGTCGGGCCGTCGAAAACGTTCTGAAAAAGCGCGCGACGGCGACATGGCGGTCATCACCGCTTTGTTCGACGATTTTGCCAAGAATCTTGCCAAATCGCTGGCAGGACAAAGCAGCGCGGCACCGCAGTCTGCGTCCGCGCGCGTGTCCCGTCAGGAGCAGCGCTCATGATGGACAACCCCTTCGAATTTGCAGGTTATGCAAGCGTGTTCAGCCTCGCCGATCTTTCTGGCGACAGGGTCCAAATGGGTGCGTTTGGCAGGTCGCTCAAGGCGCGCGGCCCGAGCGGCCTTCGCATGCTTTGGAACCATGATCCAGCTGAGCCGATCGGCGTTTGGACCGCTGTACGAGAAGACCTTTACGGCCTCTATGTTGAAGGTCACCTGACACCGGGTGTGGAACGCGCGCAAGCACTTACTGCCCTCATCAAGGACGGCGCTGTCGATGGCCTGTCCATCGGGTTTCATACCGTGCGCGCCGATCGCAAGCGCGGCACCAGCGGACGACGCCTGATCGACGTCGATCTTTGGGAGATTTCGCTCGTTGCGTTCCCCATGCAGCCGGGCGCGCGGATCACCCGTTTCGATGATGAACCCGCAAGCCAGCAAACACCGGACTTTGTTCCGCCAACGCCTGTTCAAGCGCAGCCGCAACCCGCTGCGTTTTGATCCTCAACTTTACTTCCAAGCTTCTCAACCTGAAGGACTAATGATGACCACTAAAACTTCACCTGAGACAAAGGCCCGGACATCGAATGTGGCGGGCGTGGGCACCGAGCGTGATGCCGTCGCGTCTATGATGCAGGCCTTTGCCGCCTATCGTGATGCCAATGATGAGCGTCTTGATGCGCTGGAACAGCGCGGCAGCGCAGACCCGCTTCTGGTCGATAAGCTCGAGCGGATTGACGCTACCCTCGATGCGGCGACCGACCGGCTGAGCCAGCTTTCTGCCAAGGCGGCTCGTCCGCATCTGGAAACCACTGTGGCGGTCTTGCCCACGTCGGCTGAAGCACGTGGTTTTGAAAACTACGTCCGCAAGGGCGTCGTTCCCGCGCTTGCCACCAAGGCCCTTGAAGCTGGCACCGATGCTGACGGCGGTTATCTCGTGCCCCGAGAAGCAGAAAGCACCATCGGAGATCACCTGAACGCTCTGTCCCCGATGCGCTCCATCGCAACTGTGCGTCAGGTGTCTTCGACGATCTTTAGGAAGCCTGTCTCAACCGACGGTTTCGATGCCGGCTGGGTTGCCGAGAACGCCGCTCGCCCTGAGACGGGCACCGTCACCTTGTCAGAAATACCGTTCCCGACGATGGAACTCTACGCCATGCCGGCAGCGACGGCGACGCTTCTCGATGATGCGGCGATCGACATGGATGTCTGGCTTGCCGGCGAAGTTGACAGTGCGTTTGCTGAACAAGAGTCGCACGCCTTCGTGAAGGGCAATGGCACCTCCCAGCCTCAGGGCTTCCTCACTGCCCCAGCGGTGGATGAAGACATGCGGCCCTGGAACAATCTGGGCACCATCTCCACCGGTGTCCTGGGTGACTTCCCTTTGACTGATCCATCCGAAGTGCTGATCGATCTCGTCTATTCCTTGAAGGGCTCCTATCGCCAGAACGGCACGTTCATCATGAACCGTTCCACGCAAGCTGCCTTGCGTAAGATGCGCGACGCGGACGGCAACTACATCTGGACGCCACCCTCGGCAGCAGGCGTGCGTGCCTCGCTTCTGGGCTTCCCCGTGGTCGAGATGGAGCACATGGATCCGATCGGTGATGGTGCCAAAGCCATCGCGTTTGGTGATTTCCGCCGCGGCTATCTCATCGTGGATCGGCTTGGCGTGCGCATCCTGCGTGATCCGTACACCGCCAAGCCCTACGTCCTGTTCTACGTCACCAAACGCGTTGGCGGCGGGGTACAGGATTTCGACGCTATCAAGCTCTTGAGCTTCTCGGCGGCGTAGCCTCCCGCGCCAGTTCCGAGAGCCGCAAACGGCCCGCACCTTGTCTGCCAGGGTGTGGGCCGTTTGCGTTGAACTTTCCGAAAACCTGAACCTTTTGCGGAGCTTTCTTGCATGACGCTTGTGCAACTCACCAGCCCGGCTGTGGAGCCGGTTGCGCTCACCGATTTCAAAGCCCATGCGCGCATCGATGCGGAGGATGAAGATACGCTCCTGTCCGCCATGCTGCTCGCCGCGCGGGCTCATGTGGAGACCTTGTCTGGAAAGGTTTTCATCACCCAAGGCTGGCGGATGATCGCCGATGATATCCCCTCCAACGGTCGCTTGCCGCTTCTTGTTCGTCCGCTCCAGTCTGTCGATAGCGTCGTGATCTATGACGTAAACGGTGACGCGGAGATCTTGGAGCCGGAAGACTGGCTTGCCGATCTTGGGGGTCGTTGGCCCCGCCTTATGCTTCGCCGACCCGCTGCCATGCGCCTGCGAGCGATGAACGGCATCGAGGTGGATGTCACCGCTGGCTATGGGCCGTCCGGTCTCGACGTTCCTGCTGTACTGCGCCATGCGATTCTGATGCTCACGACCCACTGGTATGCGCATCGGGCGACCGGCTTTGATTTTACCAGCGCTGGCGAGCCTGCTGGTCTGTTCGATCTCATCGAACCGTTCCGTGAGGTGCAGCTATGACCGGCACGCGCCTCAGTCACGCCGGAGCGCGCGCACCGCTCGATCCGGGTAGTTTATCCATCCGCATGCAGGTTCTTGAACCTGTGGCGTCGGACGATGGCATGGGCGGTGGTGCAGTGAGCTATGCAGTCCGCCGCAGTCTTTGGGCGGCCTTTGAACCTGACGCGCCTGCGCAAAGCGCTGGTGTGCCGATCAGAGATGCGTCGGCCCGTGGCCGTGTGCGCACGAACTTGGGTATCGCACCGCCACCCGGTTGGCGGCTGTCGTGGCAGTCGATCAGCGGGACCGGGACGTTTGAAGTGCTGGCCCGTGAAATTGGTACCCGCACGTTCCCCTATGATCTGTGCGATGTACGCGAGGTGGTATCATGAGCGCGCATGCTTTAGCGCCGCTCTTAAGCGCCTTGGTTTCCAGGTTGAAGGCTGATCTAGCCCTTGCTGGGTGGACTGTGACGGATCGCCCGGTCCGGCCCGATCAGTTGCCTCACATCCGCGTCGGACCATCGGACCGGACGCCTTGGACAACCTCCACCTCGCTTGGCGCGCAGGCTCAAGTGACACTTGATCTGTCGAGCCGCACAGGCAGTCAATCTGACGTTGATGCCGCCACGTCCGCGATAACCACGCTGGTCGACGCCGGCCCGCTTCCCTTGAGTGAGGGCACGGTGGTTCTGCAGCGCGTGACATCGGCGCGCAGCTTCATCGACACCGCGCTTGGTCTGGAGCGCGCCACGTTGAGCATCGTCTTTCTCATCGACTACGGCGAACGCCCAACACCCGTCTGACGAACGACAAGCATCACACAATGAAGAGGGGTCATCTATGACCGACCAAGTATGACCGCCCAATCAGGACGCACGCTCCTTCTGAAAGTGCAAAACACAACAACGAGCCTGTTCGAGACCGTAGGCGGTCTGCGCACGCACGGCATCGATCTGGTGCAGGAACTCGTCGATACCACCCACAATGAGAGCGCGGGCCGCTGGCGCGAACTTATCGGTGATGCAGGCCTGCGTCGTGCGACCATCACTGGTACTGGCCTTTTTCGAAACGCTGCATCGGATGCCCGTGTGCGTGGGCTCTTCTTTGATGGCGCCCTAGCGACCTGGCAGATCATCCTACCGCAGGAGGGAACGTTTGAAGGCCCATTCCTGGTCGCCGCTTTAGACTATGCCGCTCGTCACGATGATGCCGTCACCTTTGAGATGACGCTGGAATCAGCGGGCGCGCTCACCTTTACTGCGCTCGCATAAAGAGCGGCTGCGTGGCGAATCCGTATCGCGGGGAGGTGGCGCTGCGCACGCCACATGGTTGTTACACGCTTCGCCTGACGCTTGGTGCGTTGGCCAGCCTGGAGAACACGTTTGGCGCGGGCTCGTTCACCGACCTCCTGGAGCGTCTGCTTAGCCGCAATGCTTGCGTCAGCGACATGCGCCAAGTGCTTGAGGTAGCGCTGGTCGCCGATGATGCAGGCTCAAACGCGGCAATCATCGCGCAGCTTGAGCAGCAGGTTGTGGCCCAAACCTACGTCGCACTCATGCGCGTCAGCTTTTCAGACCACTGCGCATGAGCACCAGTGCAAACACCTTGAGCGCGCTGGTGGATATTTTGCTGCGCCACCACCTCACAACCCTTGAGACCGTCTGGGACCTCACATTGCCAGATGTGCGCCGCGCGATCCGGCTCATCTCGCCGCCATCGACAACGGCTCCCACCGCCTCTGATCTGGAGGCGCTGATGCGAACCTTCCCCGACCGACAACCGCACACCGCGAACTACTTTGGAGGACCGATGAATGACGAACCAAACTGAAGATCGCCAGGAACTGACAACCGGACTTCGCGGCGAACTGGAACTGCTGCAAGACAATGTTTCCAAGATGACAGGCGGTTTAACGCAAGAGCTGGCAAAGGCCCTTATTCATGGCAAGGAGCTTGATGGCCTTCTGCAGAAGTTCATTCTGAGCCAAGCCAACTCAGCCCTCAATTCAGCAACGAACGATGCCTTCGGTTTGCTTGGAGGGGCAGCGGAAAGCCTTGTTGGCCACGCTCTTGGCGGTATTGGCGGTGCGGCGGCCAATATCTTCAATGTCAGCATCAACGCCAATGATCCCGCAAGCTTTCGTAACTCAGAAACCCAAATCGCTGCGTCGCTGTCCCGTGCTGTGGCACGCGGTCAGCGCGGGCTTTAAAGGCGCGTGGCCATGGCTGAGTTTTCAGGATTTCATGACGTTGCCTTCCCCGTGCCTGTGGCGCGCGGGGCACGGGTAACAACCCACCGGCAGACAGAAATTGTCACGCTCGGATCAGGCCATGAAGAACGCAACACGAGGTGGCGCTACGCAAAGCGCACCTATGATGCGGGCGGTGGGGTTCGCTCGCGCGATGATCTCTACAGGGTGCAGAGTTTTTTCGAAGCCCGCTTCGGACAGCTTTACGCGTTCCGTTTCCGTGACCCGCTTGACCATGCCTCTTGTAACCCCAGCGGGACACCTGCACCCACGGACCAACCACTTGGTTTGGGCGATGGATCAACGACAACTTTCCAGCTTGTGAAAAGCTACAGCGCCTTGGCATCGCAAGGACTACCCGCCGAGCGTGCGATTAGACTGCCCGTTGAAGGTTCGGTGACGGTCGCTGTTGATGGGGTTCAAACGACAGACTTCACCTTCGATACTCTGGGCGGAGAACTGACGTTTGGAGTGGATGCTATTCCCGCATCAGGCGCAGTGGTCAGCGCTGGCTTTCTTTACGACGTACCAACGCGCTTTGACACCGACACGCTCGACATCGACATGACGGCGTTCACGGCGGGCGGCCTGCCGACCATCCCTTTGCGTGAAGTGTTCTTAAAGGAGGTGGCTGATGCGCAGCTTTGATCCGCTGCTTCAGGCAGCTTTGGAGAGTGGCTCGACAACCTTGTGCCGCTGCGTGCGCATTATCCGCAAGGACGGGGTCACACTGGGCTTTACAGACCATGATGCGTCGCTCACCTTCAACGGAACCACGTTTGAACCCGCCGATGGCTTTGAGGCGAGCGAGGAGAGCGCTGCTCTTGGTCCTGCCGCAAGCGAATGGGATATGCGCGCAGCGCTGACCGATGCGCGTCTCACCGATGCCGATCTCATGAGCGGCTGCTACGATGAGGCGCGGGTCGAAACCTTCCTCGTGGATTGGCAAGACCCAAGTACCAACGCAATCCTGTCCACCGGTACACTGGGCGATGTTTCCCGCCGCGATGGCGCGTTTCACGCTGAGGTGCGCGGACCCTTTGCGGCGTTTGACCGCGTCCGTGGTAGGGTGTTCGGAGCGCGCTGCGATGCTGAACTTGGTGATAGCCGTTGCGGTGTTGCGCTGGATGATGCCGCTTACTCAGCAACGGGAACGGTTCTGGATGTGCCTGCCCCGCACATTGTGGAGCTTGATGGCCTGGACGCTTATGCGGCAGGTCATTTCACCGGTGGCACCATCCAAGTTGACGGGCACGCACCAATGCGCGTTCGCTCGCATGGGTATGATGGGTCCAAAACCACACTGACCTTGTGGCGTGCGCCAGAGATACCGCTCGCTATGGGCGCTGCGATCATCGTGCGCGCTGGTTGCGACAAAAGCTTTGCAACCTGCAAGGCAAAGTTCGCCAACACGGTCAACTTTCGCGGTTTCCCGCACATGCCAGGCGATGATTTTGCGCTGTCTTATCCAAACAGGAGTGATGGCAATCTGGACGGTGGGAGCCTGTCCTGATGAGCGTTCTCGATGTGAGCCGGCCCGCCATCAATCCGCCCATCACGCAATCGGCGATCATGGTGGAGGCAGAGCGTTGGCTCGGAACGCCCTATTGCCATCAAGCGGCAAGGCGCGGCGTCGGTGCCGACTGTCTTGGCCTCGTGGTTGGCGTTTGGCAGGCGGTGAGCGGCACTAAGGTTGCGCTTACCCGGGCCAATACGCGCGCCTGGGCACGGCACGCAAAGGGCGAGCCGCTTTTGGATGGCCTGCGCCAGGTGCTTGTTGAATGCCCGGTTGGTGATGCCCAACCCGGTGATGTTCTTGCATTGCGCTGGCGACACACCTGGCCTGCTTCGCACCTGTCGATCCTCATGGACGATGAAACCATGATCCACGCCTATGAGGGTGGGCAGGTCGTGCGCTCGCATCTTGCGCCTTGGGTCTCGCACGCTGCGGCGGCGTTCGTCTTTCCGATCTCTCTTTAAAACATAGGTTTTCCATGGCGACGCTCGTTCTAGGCGCGCTCGGCAGCACCGTTGGTGGTGCTCTGGGCGGTCCCGTTGGGGCCATTCTCGGCAAGGCTGCCGGGTCCTATCTCGGCAATATTTTTGATCATCAGCTGTTTGGTGAGGATCAGCATCGTGAAGGTCCGCGGCTGCAAAACCTCGATGTCCAAACCTCGACCGAAGGGGCCGGCATACCGCTTACCTTTGGACGCACGCGGACAACGGGCCAGGTTATTTGGGCGACCCGCTTTGAGGAAGTGGCAACGACCACGCGGCACAGGTCTGGTGGCAAGGGCGGAGGCGGGCAGACCACGGTGACGACCGAATATTACTACTACGCGAACTTCGCCGTTGGCTTGTGCGAAGGCCGTGTTGCTGATGTCTCCCGCGTCTGGGCGGATGGCAAGCTTGTCGATCGCAATGCCATTTCCATGCGTGTGCACCGCGGCACAGAGGATCAACAGGTTGATCCGCTCATCGCAAGCAAAGAGGGCACGGCACCTGCCTTCCGCGGAACCTGTTATGTCGTGTTTGAGCGTCTGCCGCTTGAGCCCTACGGCAACCGGATACCACAGCTTTCTTTTGAAGTGGTTCGCCCTGTCGGTGGTCTGGAAGACAAGATCCGCGCGGTGACGGTCATCCCAGGTTCCACTGAGTTCGGTTACGATCCGCAAGCCGTTGTGCGCACGCCGAGCCCAGGTGTTACGCAAGCCGAGAACACCCATGATGCGACTGCGCCCACCGACTGGCATGCGTCGATGGATCAGCTCCAGGCGCTGTGCCCGAATGTAGAGCGCGTGGCGCTCGTGGTTGCCTGGTTCGGTACATCGCTGAACGCTGGTGAATGCATCATCGAGCCTCGTGTGGATGAGGCAACGAAGATCACCTCCAAGCCATGGAGTGTGGCCGGGCTGACCCGGCAGACGGCCAACCAGGTGTCCCGCAACGATGGCAGGCCTGCCTTTGGCGGTTCCCCGAGCGATGCCAGCGTGATCGGCGCGATCCGCGACCTCAAGGCGCGCGGGCTGAAAGTGACGCTGTTGCCTTTCATCATGATGGATGTTCCAGCCGACAATCAATTGACTGACCCTTGGACAGGGGCAGACTCTCAGTCTGCCTATCCATGGCGCGGCCGGATCACCGTTTCACCCGCCCCGGGGCAAGCTGGCTCTCCTGATGCCAGCGCCGCTGCCGCAGGTCACATCGCGAGCTTTGTTGGAAGCGCCTCTCCGGGTTTGAACGAATGGTCCTTCCGCCGTTTCATTCTCCATCTCGCGAACCTTAGCGCGCAGGCCGGTGGTGTCGATGCGTTCTTGTTGGGTTCAGAAATGCGTGGCCTTACAACATCGCGCGACGCGCCGGGCTCTTACCCCTTTGTCGATGCGCTGGTCACGCTTGCCGATGATGTGCGCGCCATTCTCGGTGGCTCCACCACTCTTACCTATGGCGCAGACTGGTCGGAGTATTCCAACCATGCCCCGAACGATGGTTCGGGCGATCTTACCTTCCACCTCGATCCACTTTGGGCGTCTGCCAACATCGACGTTATCGGGATTGATCAATACCAGCCGCTCACCGACTGGCGGCACGACACCGTGCATCTCGACCAGGCGCTTGGTACCTCGCCTTATGATCCCGCTGTCATCCGCGCGGGATTGACTGGGGGAGAGAATTGGGACTGGTTCTACGCGAGCGAGACAGACCGCGTAGAGCAAAATCGCACGCCGATCACCGATGCCGATTACGGTGAGCCCTGGGTTTGGCGCTCCAAGGATATGGCGTCCTGGTGGTCCAACCAGCATCATAACCGTGTTAGAGGGGTTCGTCAGGCAACGTCCACAGCCTATGTGCCCGGATCGAAACCCATCTGGCTGACCGAATTTGGGGCCCCCGCCGTCGATCTGGCTGGCAACGAACCGGCGGCCTTTCCAAGTGACAAGCCCGACAATGATCGCCTACCACCCTTCTCGCGCGGGATCCGTGACGATGCACAACAACGGGCAATCCTTGAGACGTGCCTTGATGTTTGGGCTGCAACAGGCAGCGCCGAGAACCCGCTCTCCCCCATCGATGGTCGCCCGATGATCGATCCTAGCGGCACCCACTTGTGGACCTGGGACGCACGGCCTTTCCCCATCTTTCCGCTCGCCCGTGAGGTGTGGAGCGATGGAGTGAACTGGGTGCGGGGCCATTGGTTGACCGGCCGTCTTGGCACGGTCTCTCTCGCCTCGATTCTGCTTGATCTTGCGCGCCACTACGACCTGCCGCCGATCGATGTGTCGGGTCTATCGGATATGATCGAAGGCTATGCGATCCCCAAGCCCGTGCGGGCCCGTAGTCCACTTGAAGATCTTGGTACACTCTTCGCCTTCGATCTCGCTCCTACGCCGCACGGTGCCCGAGCGCTTCCTCGTGCCACCAATCCCACACGTGTCATCCCCGAAGAGAGCATTGTAGACCGTGGCGAAGCACCTCTGATGACGTTCACCCGCGGTGACCGAGAGAGTTTGCCACGGCAGATGACGCTAGGCTTCTCGTCCAACCGGCATGACTACCAGCCAGGCATCATGCGTTCTGCGCGCCGCGATGGGGCTGTGGGGCCGGATGAGTTTCTATCCGTCCCGATCACGCTTGATCCAGACGTTGGCGGACAGATGGCTGAACGGATCGTGCAGGAAAAACAGGTCGCGTCGCAGACGCTCACCCTGCAACTGCCGCCCAGTTTTCGGTATCTGGAACCTGGCGACACGGCTGCTATTGCGTGGGTGGATGGCTCCCCACCCTTGTCCATCTGCATCGACCGGCTCGTGGATGGATCGGATCGCAAGGTTGAAGCTCATTGCATTGACCCATCCCTCTACGGCGTTGCAGCCAACTCACCCGCGGTGACCTCGGATGAGATTGGCCTTCAACCAGTTGCCCGACCAACATTCGGTCAGCCTCAGGCGCTGGTGCTGGACTTGCCCTCTGGCGTTGCAGGCGGCGGTGCGGACCACAATGTGCGGGTCGCAGCCTACGCCAACCCATGGCCCGGCGCGGTGGACGTCTTTGCGGGGCATGACGAGGCCGATACATTTTTTGTTCAGGCCATTGGCGTGCCCGCGACGATGGGTACTCTCCGCACGGGCCTCAAGGCTGGCCCCACCGTTATCCCGCATCGTGGCGGCGAATTTGAGGTTGAACTCCCAACGGGCAGTCTTTCGACGATCACCGAAGATGCGCTGATGGCCGGGGGCAATGTGGCCGCGCTGGTGACCTCTGATGGTCTAGAGGTTGTGCAGTTCCAAACGGCGGAACTGATCGAGCCGGGGGTTTATGCGGTCTCTGGTTTGCTGCGCGGACTAGGCGGCACTGAACATCGATCGCTTATCGAGACGCCGGAAGATGCGTCTTTTGTCATCCTCGATGAATCCGTCGAACCGCTAGAACTGCGAACGGACGCAATCAGTCTTGGCGGCTCTCTCACCTTTGAACCATCCGGTGGCGGTCTTGGTGACGTGTCGCGGATCACGCTCCCACTAGAAGCTGGACCTCTAAGCCTCGCTCCACTCGCGCCCGTTCATCTTCGCGCAACGTTTCCCGCCAACGGCGATCTATCCCTCACTTGGATGCGCCGCGCGCGGGGCCTTTCGAATGATTGGTCGCTGCCGACCATCCCGCTTAATGAAGAAGCTGAGCGCTACCTCGTGAGTGTGATGCTGAATGGCGAGATCGTCCGCGAAGAAGAGACGATCACTGAAAGCTGGACCTACGCTGCAGCCGAGCAACTCAGCGATGGTGTGGCTGGCGCGAGCGTCGTGTTTCAAGTCGCGCAGATCGGGACCGCGGGGCGGGTTGGACGCGCGGCGATTGCGATCAACGACCTTTGAATCCCGAGTAAGTCAATGATTTCGTAAAAGTGAGGTGACGACGAAATCCTCAACCTAAAGGTTCGAGAGATGGGAAACAGCGCGTGTGCTCAGCGACCTTCGTTCGGTTAAGTAGATTCGAACCTACTAAACTGATTATGCTTTTTGCCTCATTCACTCAGGTTACGACCCAAAGCAAAGAAGTCAGGACTGACGAGGCCATGAAAGCGATCACGGGACCTACTTTTGATCGTGATAAAAAACTGGTGTTCATCCCAGGCGCGTTGGCGAATTTAGAAGATCATCACATCCTTATAGGCTCACTCAGCCTTGCTCTGATGATAGTGGGAGCGGGGCTCTACGACGATGCGAACGTCTTGGCAGTTTCTCTCTTTGGCGTTCTTGCCTTTTTCACACTCGGTATTTTGGTAAATCTCGCAAGAGAATATGATCGACGTTTTCCTTCCCTACTGATCAACGGCGAGCAGATATGCATCCGGCATGGTTTTTTAGCGAAGACCGTGCCTTGGTCCAATGTCTCAGAGATTTCACAAACGCTCTCTCAGGATGGTGTTTCCTTAGTCTTTCATACAACGAGCGGCACGGGTTTGACGATGTACATTGATTCATTTCGTAGAAAAGAACGTGATCGTTTACTCTTCATTTTAAAGAATATTTGCAGGCAGCGTGGCGCGATGTGGTCGGTCTTTGAACCTTCCGAGTGGAACTCCCAGAAAGACGACCACGAAGTCTAGTGGTCGGTGTAGACGAAGCTCAACCCCAAGGGTGCAGCACCTTCGCCGCTGGTGCGATATTGCTTCTTGCCTGCTTCTCACTGCTGCTTTTCGGCTTGTTCTACGCAGCTTTCGGCCATGAGCGGCGCCAGTGCGTTGCGTTGCCGAACGGCCTCAACCTTGGCTATTCTGCCATGTTCGACATCACCGATCCATGGTTTCAACCGCGGGGCACGATAAAGTTTCCCAGCGGGAAGCCGTTGATTGCTGAGTATCCGTCATTCGTCTTTGTGTCCGACACCACCGCTTTTGGCGCGACGTTCGCCTGGCGCGCCGACACTGGCGTTGTTCTTCAAAGAGACGATCAGGAGACCTTCGATCAAATTATCGCGGAGGCTGGCCCGCTCAACTACGGCTCGGATATCAGTCTGTTTAATCCTGATATCTTGCCGTTAGACCACCCTGACTCTACGCGCTTCCGTCCAACAAGCTATGGACCAATACGTCTGATGGAAGTTCTCGCTGACATGCCACGGTTTGAGATGGAACGCTGCCGCACGCGGCTTTTTCGTTTTAAGCCGTGAGCATTGGGCAGTATGCGTGTCGCTCGTCTTGTCTCAAAGCGGGCGATATCGTCTTAACTGCGCGTTCAGCTAAGGTTCATGGTCTGTGCTGTAGGTGAGGTCCGTGATGGTTTTGCGTTTATCTCTCTTGTGTATCCGCCTCTTGCGTGTCCCCCTTCTTGCGCTTGGCGCGGTCTTGTTCGTGTCGATTGGTGCAAACCATTTGACAGGATCCGCCCAAGCTCAAGGTTGCCTTTCGTCCGCTCAGACCCGGTCTTTGATCGCAAGTGGTCAGATTGTCAGCCTTTCCAGCATCAACGCCGCCGCCCGTTCGCGCGGGTACAGCCAGGTTGCCTCGGCAAGCGTCTGCGGCTCCTCAGGGCGTTACACCTACAACGTGGTTGCTGTCGGCTCCGGCGGCGCATCGGCTCGGCTGACGTTTGACGCGTCCAGCGGTCGGCTCCTGTCAGAACGCTAGGCAGACAAGGTAGGGCGGTCTCTCATGCGTTTGCTTGTTGTCGAGGATGAACCGACGCTCAATAGCCAGCTCAAACAGGCCTTAGAGGCGGAAGGTTATGTGGTCGACACCGCTTTTGACGGTGAGGAGGCAGCTTTTCTGGGCGATACCGAGCCCTATGATCTCATCGTCCTCGACATTGGCCTTCCTCAAAAAGACGGCCTATCCGTTCTGGAAGACTGGCGCGCTGAAGGGGTCGGCACCCCGGTCTTGATCCTAACGGCTCGGGACCGCTGGTCAGATAAGGTGAAGGGCATGGATGCTGGCGCGGATGATTATGTCGCCAAGCCCTTCCAGATGGAGGAGCTTCTGGCGCGGGTTCGGGCGATCTTGCGCCGTGCTGCCGGCTTGTCCTCGAATATGGTGAGTATAGGGCCGGTCGTTCTCGATCTTAAAACCAACCGCGTTACCGATAATGGCATGCCTTTGCGCCTGACAGCGCAGGAGTTTCGCGTGCTTGCTTATCTGATGACGCACACAGACAAAGTCATCTCGCGCACGGAGCTGACCGAACACATTTACGATCAGGATTTCGACCGTGATTCCAACACGATTGAAGTGTTTGTCGGGCGTTTGCGCAAGAAGCTCTCAACCAACATCATCGAGACTGTTCGGGGCATGGGCTATCGTGTCCTTGCGCAGATCAGCACCTCCCAAAGCGGGGAGGCTATCGCTGGTGATAAAAATGACTGACGGGCAAACGCTCTCCAAAACTGGTTCGTCCCTAGCCGTTCGGCTTGGTGTTCTGGCCGCAGGTGGGTCCCTGGCAGCGCTTCTCGTTGCAGGCACGGTGATGGCAGCGCTTCAACAAGCCAATGCGGAGCGAGCGCTCGATGCGCGCCTGGCCGTCTTCGTGAACCAGCTGTTCGCCGACTATGTGAACGATGACGTGTTCGACGGCACTGTGCACTTTGCAGATCTTGCCTTTGGGCAGCCCGGCTCTGGCTGGTACTGGGTGGTTGCTGAACCGATCAGCGGCGCGCCGCGTCTGGCATCCTCATCCTATTTCGATCCTTTGCCGCCGCCTCCCGACCTAAGTGCCCGCATCGCGATCCCTGATGGACCCGCGCAGGGCATGTTCACCGAGACAGCAAGTGTTGGGGAGCAACGATTGCGCGTCGTGGAGCGTTTTTACACGCTGCAGGGAGATGAGTTTCTCATTCGGGTCACGGCCCCCATCGAACGGCTTCGGGCGGAGGTGAACAGTTTCCGTTTTGCGCTTGGTATTACCCTAGGCCTCATGTGGCTGGTGCTTCTTGCGCTTGCGTATGTTCAGGTTCGCGTCGGCCTGCGTCCATTGGAGGTGTTGCAGGGCGCGGTCTCGAAGATCCGCACCGGCGAGCGGGACAAGGTCACCGGCTTATTCCCCCAAGAAGTCAGTCCGCTGGTTGACGAGTTGAACGGTCTTCTTGAAGCGAAAGAAGCCATCGTCTCGCGCTCACGCCATCATGTCGGCAATCTTGCGCACGGGCTTAAGACGCCTCTTGCAGCCATTCTCAACGCCGCTGCCGGTCCTCAAGACCGGGACACGATGGATCTGATCAAGGCCAAGGCCCATGCCATCGATGATCGAGTGCGTGTCTATCTTGACCGGGCTCGTCGTGCCGCCACGGCGTCCAGCAGTGGCCAGTCTGCGCATGTGCGGGGTGTCGTCGATCCGTTGGTGCGTACCATGGACAAACTCAGCCGCGATAAAGACCTTCGCTTTGAGATCACCGTCAATGAACAGTTCTATGTACGCACCGAGCGAGGTGATCTGGAGGAAATGCTGGGCAACCTCCTGGAAAATGCTTGCCGTTATGCGCGCAGCACGGTGCGTTTGTCCGCGACCAACGATGCGCCCATCGCTGGGCAAATGTCTCCGGTGCTTCGCATTGACGTTGACGATGACGGCACCGGTCTTTCAGATGCGCAGATACAGACAGTTCTGCAACGTGGCCGGCGGCTAGACGAGTCCGAGCCAGGATCTGGCCTTGGCTTATCCATTGTTCTGGAGATGGCTGAACTTTACGGCGGTGCACTTTCGCTCAACCGTTCTGATCTGGGTGGTCTGAGTGCGCGGCTCATTCTACCGGCTGCCCCAGTTCGGCCCGATTCATAAGTCCAAACGCGGCCCGGCGGATGCGTTTCGGGCTGCGCACCCTCCAACCAAACGACATTTTCAACGTGGGAGACACACACCATGACCCTTACCTCTGACAAAGCTCAGCCTGAACGTTCCAAGCATCTGCGCGGCCTTGTGATCGTCAGCATTGCTGCCGTGGCTCTTGTTGGCTGCCAAAGTGCAGCTGGCCCGCGCGAAGGCATTGGCGCCTTGGGTGGTGCAGTGGCTGGTGGCATCATCGGCAACCAAATTGGAGATGGCACCGGGCAGGTTCTGGCAACCGTTGGCGGCGCTCTGATTGGCGGCTTCTTAGGTGCAGAACTTGGTCGCTCCCTCGATGCACGCGCCCAACAAGAGTTCCAAGCCGCCCAGTTCCAGGCACTGGAGAGGGGACGTCCTGGAGCGCCAGTTGCATGGCAGGCGCCATCGGGGGCTTCGGGGCGGGTTGTCCCAAGTCAGCCCTATCAGATTAACGCGCTTGTTTGCCGCGATTACACGCACACCGTCTTCATTGACGGTCAGCCGGAAGTTCTGACAGGCACGGCGTGTCGTCAGCCGGATGGCACGTGGAGTAACGTTGGATAACGTGGAGTAACGGTTGGGTAACAGAGCATGGAATCGACCCGTTCAAAACACGGGTCGTTAACATCCTTGCGGTTAGAGTAAGGCGAAAACCAGTCGTTGCCATGAAAGCTGCAATCAAATGCCTGCCGAAACAGCCATCGCACGGCGGGAACTTGTCTTCCGCCTGCGAGACTATCTTGGACAGCTTAGTACAGATTCCCATCGAACGCTGACCCGGTCGATCGACCGTGCTCGTTCGCGCGGCGAAACGTCACCCGTCCACTCGATCATCATGGATGCGTTGCGAGGTGTGTCGGACTGGCAAGACCCTGACGCCCGAGTGATGTCGGCCGAACGGGCTTTCTTTGAGCCGTTGACCCCCATTATCATTTCACCACCACTGCCCGATAAAGAGGTCGGCCTGATCGACCGGGCGTCGCTGCGCGCGATTTGGAGCTGGATCACCCGCGATGTCGTTCCAGATCGCTGTGATGGCGAACTGGCCGCGTTGCGCGCGTCGGTTGTTGAAGAGGAAGTGGAACAAATTTTGGAGTATGCCGACGATCTGCGTCGGACAGCCTTCATGCATGCTGCTGTGATCATGGAGGAAACGGAGAAAAATCACGGTTCCCTTAGGCGCATTGAGGGTCAACTGGGTAGCGCTCGAGTGTTAGCGGACCTGCATGACATCATGGCCTTCAATCAGCAGCTTCCCATGCTGAACGTGTTTCTTTCCAGGTTGCCAGAAAAGATGCCTGTAGGCCGCGAAAGCCTGGACAAACTGCAAAATGCCATCAAGGCTTATGATGAGCGCCCGAACAGCGACGCGATCTACGCGTTCGCTGCTGTCGCCAGCCGGATGGGTGCGCTCAGCGATCTTGTCCGCTTTGCGGTGTTCCACGCAAACTCCGGTGATCCAGTTATTATCCGTCAAACGCGCGCTGCTGGAGCGGTGCAAATCGCTTTGGCTGAGGCGACACGGCTGGTCGAGCGCTTTCGGATCACGCTGCTTGAAGAGGCAGACGTCGGATCCGTTGCCGATACACTCAAAGAGTTTCACGAGCTCGCGTCAGCTATCAAGCGTACTTTAGACGACACGCCGAACGACCCTTGGCTCAAGCGGCTTTCGACGATCCGCGAACGGGCAAGTGAAATCTTGGCCAAGGAGTTGGAGCCACTTCCCCATCTTATTCGTCGCAGCATTACCGTTATGGAATCGCGCGGACAGGAGATTATTCCTGATGATGCGAGCGTTGATGAGGCCGTCTTTGGTATCAAGCTTCTGATGGTTGCCCGCGATGTGCGCGGCTCGCTCGCTCTCAATGCTCTTATTGAGCGTGTTGGTAAGAGCGTAGAAGACATGCTGGAAAATCAGGGTAAAGCCGCTATCGACCGGCTCAATACCGCGGGTGACGACAACTGGGAAGCCGCCGAGGGGCGCTCCAAAGCTGCTGTGCGCTTGTTTGGGGTGTATCACGGCGGTGTCTATGGGCAGTCTATGGCGCGGCGGCATGCCCAGACCGTTCAGGCACGAAAATTTGCCAAGGCGGGCTAATCGTCGCTTCCCTGATTTTTGAAGTCTGTACTGCTTTGTCGCCCCCCTAACAATCACGCAGTCGCCTTGCTATATGACCGCCGAACGTAAAGGTGGTGTCTGTGCTCATCTGGTCAGTCTTTGCAATTTTGACAGCCCTTGCTGCGGTCGCTGTCATGGCGCCGTACGCGCGAGCACGACGCAATCAAGCCGTCGGTGATGCAAAGCCCCTGGATTTGGAACTGGGCGGCACGGACGCCGAAGTCTACAAGGATCAGCTTACAGAAATTGAACGCGATCTTGCACGCGGCGTTGTCACCGAGGGGGAAGCTGACGCAGCTCGCCTTGAAGTTTCCCGGCGCCTTTTGCGCGCGGCCGAAGCGTTGGATCAGGCTGATGGTTTTGCAGCAGGTGCCAAGGTGCAGCCAGCACCCGGGATAGTTTCCCATCCGTGGCGCGCGCGCGCTGTTCTTCTTACATCATTTGTATTTGTGCCGCTTCTGGCCGCTGTCGTTTACCTCAGCTACGGTGCGCCGGGCCTCGGCGATCGCCCGCTTGCGGATCGGTTGGCGACAAGCGTTGAAAACCAGGATGTCGCCATCTTGGTCGCCCGCGTAGAGAATGCCCTTGCCGAGAACCCGGACGATGCTCGAGGTTGGTCGATCCTTGCTCCGGTTTATGCGCGTCAGGGACGTTTTGCCGATGCCCGAAATGCTTACAGGCAACTCATCCGGATCCAGGGCGGGAGCCCAATGCTCTTCAGTGACTTGGGTGAAATCGTTGTCGTGCAGAACCAAGGACTGGTGACAGCCGATGCGATGGTGCGCTTTGATGAGGCGCTCGCGATTGACCCGACCTTTCCCAAGGCGCGCTACTATCGTGCACTTGGCCTCGTCCAGGAGGGCGATACGGATACAGCGCGCAGCATTCTCATCGCTATGCGCGAGGAAGGTGGCCCATCAGCGCCTTGGACAGAAGATGTCGATAGCTTGCTCGCCAACATCGAAGGGGTCGCCTCAACAGCCGACCCATCCCGCGCGCCCGTCATTAACGCGAACGACGCAGCTGCCTTGGCAGCATTGCCAGAGGTGGATCGACGCCGCGCTATCGAAGGTATGGTGGAGAACCTCGCAGTCCGCCTTGAAGGCACGCCTTTCGATCTGGCCGGTTGGAGTCAACTTGTTCGTTCCTATGTCACACTGGAGCGACGCGAAGAGGCACAGGCGGCTTTGCAGGCGGCGATGGAAGTGTTTCGCGAAGATCAGCCTGCCAGGTTGCGGCTCTTAACCATTGCTGAGGAGCTTCAACTTGAGCAGCCGCTTTAATCAGATCCGCATCCCAGATGGGCCCTTGGCGATTGTGCAGGACATTGGCCATAGAATGGGCATTTTGCCGCTCTTGATGGTCGTGTAAGGCACTCCTAATAGTATGGACGGTAGTACATCGTGTCGGTGAAGTAGATCGACGTTGAAACGAGGCATGAATGACCAGAAGAGAGCAGCGTCTGCTTCTCATTTGCGTTGCGATGGGCGTGATGGCGGTTGCGGTTGGCCTTATCCTGTTCGCACTGCGCGACAGCATCGCCTTCTTCTCCTCTCCCACCGATCTTTACGCTCAACCGGCGGCGCAAGAACAGCGCATCCGTTTGGGCGGTTTGGTCGCTGAAGGCACCGTCACGCGCGGTGTCGGTGATACTGTGACGTTTGGCGTGACTGACCTGAACACGACGGTTGAAGTTGCTTATACGGGCATCTTGCCCGATCTGTTTCGTGAAGGGCAGGGCGTTGTGACAGAGGGCTATCTTCTGCCCAATGGCACGTTTCAGGCAGACACCGTGCTCGCACGGCACGATGAGAACTACATCCCGGTGGAAGTTGCTGAGAGTCTACGCCAACAGGGCGTCTGGAAGGGCGAAGCATCCAACCCGGTTGTGGACCGCAACTAGTTGATGGGAACGAGCCGATGATCGTCGAACTCGGCCATTTCGCGCTCGTCTTGGCGCTCGTCTTGGCGCTCGTGCAGAGCGTCATGCCCTTTTGGGGCGCACGGGTGGGCGACGTTGGCCTGATGCGCATTGCTGACACGACTGCCTTGGTGCAGTGCGCTTTCTTGGGCCTCAGCTTCGCGGCGCTGACCTACGCTTACATCGTGTCTGACTTCTCTGTGGTGAATGTTGCGTCCAACTCTCATTCCGACAAACCTATGCTGTTTAAGATCACCGGCGTGTGGGGCAACCATGAAGGCTCGATGCTCCTGTGGGTGCTGATCCTCGCTCTGTTCGGTGCCGGCATCGCTGCGATGGGGCGTAACCTGCCACTGAGCCTCAAAGCCAATGTGTTGTCGGTGCAGGCGTGGATCACGGTCGCGTTTCTCCTCTTTATCATCCTCACGTCCAACCCGTTCGAGCGCTTGCCCAATCCGCCGGCGGAAGGGGATGATCTCAACCCGCTGCTTCAAGACATTGGGCTCGCGATCCACCCGCCGCTTTTATACCTTGGTTATGTCGGGCTCTCGATCTCGTTCTCTTTTGCCATTGCTGCGCTCATTGAGGGTCGGCTTGATGCGGCCTGGGCGCGTTGGGTTCGCCCTTGGACGCTCGCTGCTTGGGTGTTCCTGACGCTTGGCATATCGAAAGGCTCATTCTGGGCCTATTATGAGCTCGGCTGGGGTGGCTGGTGGTTTTGGGACCCGGTCGAGAACGCATCCTTCATGCCCTGGCTCGCCGCGACTGCGCTTTTGCATTCTGCCATCGTGATGGAGAAGCGTGAGGCGCTAAAGGTTTGGACCGTGTTGCTGGCGATCATTGCGTTCTCACTGTCGCTTCTTGGCACGTTCCTGGTGCGTTCAGGCGTTCTGACATCTGTGCATGCGTTCGCAACAGACCCAGAGCGCGGCATGTTCATCCTCGCGATTTTGGCTCTCTTTATAGGCGGTGCGTTCACCCTGTTTGCGTTACGTGCCAGTGAGCTTCGTCAGGGAGGAGTGTTTGCGCCGGTGAGCCGCGAGGGTGCGCTGGTGCTCAACAATCTCTTCCTGTCGGTGAGTACCGCGACCATCCTCCTGGGCACACTTTATCCGTTGTTGCTTGAGGCGCTGACAAACGAGAAGATTTCGGTCGGCCCGCCATTCTTCAATCTCACCTTCGGCCCGCTGATGATCCCGCTGCTTCTCGCAGTGCCTTTTGGGCCGGTACTCGCCTGGAAGCGCGGCAACATGCTGAAGGCTGTCGAACGGCTCTGGTGGGCGGGTCTGGCCGCCATCGCCAGCATCGCGATGGTGATGGCGCTGTTTGGGTTTACAGCCTGGCTCAAAGCCATTTTCATCGGGATTTCGGTTTGGTTGATGCTGGGTGCTCTCGCCGAGCCGCTATCTCGTGTCAAAGCCTTCTCCGCGACCCCCTTAGAAACGCTTCGCCGCTTGTCGCACCTTCCGCGAGCCGCCTGGGGCACGACGTTTGCGCATTTCGGGCTTGGCGTGATGCTGCTTGGCATTGTTGGCGTTGAGGCTTTTGAAACCGAGCACATCACCACATTGCAACCTGGTGAAACGGCTGTTGTCGCCGACTACACCTTCACCTTCGAAGGACTGCGACCCAACACCGGCGAGAACTACCGCGAGGTGATTGCGCAGTTCACGGCCCGCAAGGACGGTGTCGTCGTAGCGACCATGGAACCCTCGCGGCGTATCTATCCAGCACGCAATTTCCCCACCACCGAAGCAGCTTTCCACACCATCGGTTTTTCGCAGCTCTTCATCAGCCCCGGCGATCCCACTGAAACCGGTGGAACCGTGGTTCGGTTTTATTATAAGCCAATGGTGACGCTGATTTGGATCGGCACGTTGATCATGGCGTTTGGCGGGATCTTGTCCTTGCTTGATCGTCGTCTGCGGGTTGGTGCGCCGCAACGCTCCAAACGGGCTCTCCCCGGTGGCATTCCACAGGGGCTTGAGCCAGCAGAATGAAAGCGTTTCTCCTCGCTCTGAGCGTTCTGATGGCGAGCGTTGGTTCGGCGCTGGCTGTTCAGCCTGATGAGGTGCTCGACGATCCTGTTCTTGAAGAACGGGCACGAAGCCTCTCTGCGGAAATCCGATGCCTGGTTTGCCAGAACGAATCCATCGACGAGAGCAACGCTGATTTAGCCAAGGATTTGCGTATCCTCGTCCGTGAACGGTTGGTGGCGGGCGACAGTGACCAGCAGGTGCTCGACTTTCTCGTCGCTCGGTACGGCGATTTCGTTCTGCTGCGCCCGCCGGTCAATGCATCCACCGCGCTGCTCTGGTTCGGCCCAGCGATCATTTTGGTTCTCTCAGCAACGATTATCCTTCTGCGGACGCAGAAACGGCGGATGTCGGGCATCACCCGCTCAGCCAAAGTGGAGATGCCGCTGACGGAGGAAGAGAAAGAGCGTATCCAAGCACTTCTGGAGAAGGACGTTGACCCTCTGTCACGAGGAAGCTAGGTCGCCGTCCAACCGCTCGCTAACTTGCCTGATCGGGTAGCGCCGTGCGAGCATCGGGGTCTTTCCAACGAGCAATCTTAGGACACTCCAATGGCCGCTACCACGTCGCGCATCTCTTTCACTGGCGCTTCGGGCGCTGAGCTTGCCGCCCGTTTTGACCGCCCAGCAGGGAAGCCGCGAGCCTGCGCTCTGTTTGCCCACTGCTTCACCTGCTCCAAGGATGTGTTCGCCGCCAAACGCGTCGCGGCTGAGCTTGCGGCCCACGGCATCGCTACTATGCGTTTTGACTTCACCGGCCTTGGCCATTCCGATGGAGACTTCTCTTCCACCAATTTCTCCTCGAACGTTGCGGACTTGATGAGCGCTGTGGATTGGATGCGGTCCCAAGGCGAAGCACCGGCGATCTTGATCGGTCATTCGCTTGGCGGCGCTGCGGTTTTGTCGGCAGCTGCGGACATCCCCGAGGTGAGAGCCGTTGCCACCATTGGTGCGCCGGCCGATACCGAGCATGTCGTTCACAACTTCGCGGCAGACATCGAGACGATTGAGCGCGACGGCAAGGCCGAGGTAACGCTGGCCGGGCGTCAGTTCACGATCAAAAAACAGTTCCTGGAAGATGTCGCGAAGCAAAACCTGGCCGAGCGGGTCGGCATGATGAAGAAGGCGCTCATGGTCTTTCACGCGCCGACGGATCTAACGGTGGGGATCGAAAATGCGGCCATGATCTACAATGCCGCCAAGCACCCCAAGAGCTTTGTCACCCTTGATGGGTCCGATCATCTTCTCTCCAGCCATAGCGACGCCGCCTACGTGGCGCAGATGATCGCCAGCTGGTCAGAGCGCTACGTGCCACCGGCAAAAGAAGAGGACGCCAGCTTTACCGAAGAGTTGGAGGCGGAGCGTGTTTTGGTGGCCGAGACTGGCGCTGGCAAGTTTCAAGCCGCGGTGCGCATGGGTAAGCACGGCCTTCTCGCTGACGAGCCGGAAACCTACGGTGGAATGGACACCGGTCCTGCGCCGTACGATTTGCTCGCTGCGGCGCTCGGCGCCTGTACGACGATGACGCTGCGCACCTATGCCGACTTCAAGAAGCTGGACTTGCCACGCATCGCAGTGACAGTGGAACACGGCAAAGTGCACGCGGAGGACTGCACCGATTGTGGTGAGGAGGTGAACGCGCGCACTGGCAAGATCGACCGGTTTGAACGCATCATTCATGTGGGCGGTGAGGTGTCGGCTGAGGTGCGCGACAAGCTTGTCGAAATCGCCGACAAATGCCCTGTTCATAAAACACTCACGCACGGGGTTGCTGTCGTCACCAGGTGCGCGTCCGAACAGCGTCCACACCTGCCACCAAACATTACAAAGGTTTAACGCAGGCGCCATGGTTCGGTAAGGTGCCTGGCACCATCTTGTTTGTCATCGCTGGGGGTCTGACATGGCCCAACGGAGAGGCGCTTGAGAGCGCTGCAATCCCCCCGATCTATGAGGCAAGAGGACTTTCAAAAATGACGAACCCCAATCCAGAGAATGGTGTTTTCCAAACGGCTGAGCCTGCGCAAGCACGTCGCAGCCGAACGCCACTCTTCACGCGTAAGACGACGCTCGCCCTTTCAACGATCCTTGGTTTGGGCCTGATCGCTCCGCTCGCCGCGCCAAGCCTGATCGCGCCGGTTCGTGAAGCAAGTGCCGCTGAAGCCGTCATCCCCGACAGCTTCGTTGCGCCAACTGGCTTTGAAGAATTGGTTGATGCCGTGATCCCGGCGGTTGTCGCTGTGCGCGTGCGCACGGCCCAGCCGGTTGAAACGTCAAGCCGTGATTTCGACCGCTTGCCAGAAGGCACGCCGCTTGACCGCTTCTTTCGCCGCTTCGGCCCAGAAGCTGAAGAGTTCTTCCGTCGCGGCCCAGGTGGCGGCGGTAACGGGGAACGCTTTGAACGCCGCGGTGGACAAGGCTCCGGCTTCTTCATTTCTGAAGACGGTTTGATCGTCACCAACAATCACGTCATCGAAGATGCGGACACCGTGCTGATCGTCTTGAACGATGGCACCGAGCTTGATGCCGAGGTCATCGGCACTGACAGCCGCACAGACCTTGCCCTTTTGCAGGTTGAAGGTGATGGCTTCACCTATGTTCGCCTCGCCGATGCCCAGCCACGCATTGGTGAGTGGGTTGTCGCCATCGGTAACCCGTTTGGCCTCGGTGGCACAGTCACCGCTGGCATTGTCTCTCAGCAGGGCCGCGATATTCAGCCCGGACCATTTGACGAGTTCATCCAGATCGATGCTGCCATCAACCGTGGTAACTCCGGTGGTCCAACCTTCAATGGTCGCGGTGAAGTGATCGGTGTGAACACCGCCATCTTCTCCCCGTCGGGTGGTAACGTCGGCATCGCCTTCGCGGTTCCCTCCACGCTGGTGCAAGATGTTGTCGCCGATCTCATGGAAACGGGCGTTGTGGCCCGTGGCTGGCTTGGCGTGAACATCCAGGCACTTAGCCCGGAACTCGCGGAAGGGATTGGCCGTGACTCCACATCTGGCGCGATCATCGTATCCGCGGCGGCAGGCTCTCCAGCTGAAGCGGCTGGCCTGCAGTCAGGCGACACGATCCTCAGCGTCAACGATGAGATTGTTGAAGGCCCCAGTGAATTGGCCCGCATTATTAGCGCGTTTGATCCCGATGAAACCGTTGAGCTGACCGTGTGGCGCGATGGTCGAGAGCAGGCGGTGGATGTCCTTCTTGGGACGTTACCCTCAGAGCGCGACTTGGCGAGCCAGTTCCGCCAACCAGGTCTTGATCGTTCGCTGCCTAGCATCGTTGATCAGCTTGGCATGACCGTCGCTCCAGCCGGGTCTGTTGGGCTTGATACCGATGGTCTTGCTGTCACCGAACTTGATCCGGAGGGCATCGCCGCTGAACGTGATCTGCGCGAAGGCGATGTGATCGTTGAAATCGCTGGTGAACCAGTCCGCTCGATCTCAGACCTGACAAGTGGCCTGCGTCAGGCGGCTCGTAGCGGTCAAGCTTCCGCTTTGGTTCGTGTGGAAGGGCAGAACGGTACGTCGCGCTTTGTCGCGCTTCCCTCCGACCGCGGCTAGTCAAACACCAGATCTGGCGTCCCGACCTTTTTCTGTCGCCCCCGGTTGGGACACCCCAGATGCGCATGGCGGAGCACCCGCCTGCCATGCGCGTACTTTTTCCGGGTCTTTGAACTCCGTGAGACGGAGGCCTTGCCAGACAAACCATCCCAAGGTGGCTTGCCAAGGGTTGTAGGCGGCCGACCGAGAGCATGTCTCATGAAAACCCGCGTCACTTAAAATGCTCTAGACACTTGTTTTATTGCCTGTTCCAGGCGCGAAACCGCACACACTTTCGCTGAGCATGCTCGGGTCCAGCTCTATCTGTTGTAGTGAAGAAAGGGGGTTCCTCATGAAAATCTTGATCATTGAAGACGATGTGGAAGCCGCAGCCTTCATCGTGAAAGGATTCCGTGAAGCAGGCCATACTCCCAGCTACGCTGCAGACGGTGAGACAGGTCTTGAGTATGCCATGTCGGATGATTTCGATGTGCTCGTCGTGGACCGTATGTTGCCCAAACGTGATGGGCTCGCCATCATTTCAGCACTACGCGAGCAGGGTAAACAGACACCAGCTCTCATCCTGTCAGCCCTTGGCGAAGTCGATGACCGCGTTGCTGGCTTGCGGTCTGGCGGCGATGATTATCTGCCAAAGCCCTATGCGTTCTCTGAATTGCTTGCGCGCGTTGAAGTGCTGGCCAAGCGCTCCGCGCCCGGTGAAGCAGACACCAAGTATCAGGTCGGAGATTTGGAGCTTGACCGGCTCTCGCACACTGTGAAGCGGGCAGGGGAGGCGATCCTCCTGCAGCCGCGCGAGTTCCGCTTGCTGGAGTTCCTTATGAAGAATGCGGGTCAGGTGGTCACACGCACCATGCTGTTGGAGAAAGTCTGGGACTACCATTTTGACCCCCAAACCAATGTTATTGACGTGCATATGAGCCGCCTGCGCGGAAAAATCGACGCCGGTTTCGACTCAGCGCTGCTGCGTACGATTCGCGGTTCTGGATACATGATTTCCGACGAGTAGAGGCAAGCTGTGACGTCTGAGCAAGTTTTTTCACTGAGCGGCGGTCTGGCGATGGCCGGATGGATTTTGCTGGCGTTTGGTC
>JBCCLK010000008.1:0-78977 GCA_039026935.1 Pseudomonadota bacterium | reverse complement strand
TGGTTCTGGCTGAGCGGCAACGCAGGCTAGATGAAAAGGGAACACGGTGAGGTGTAGCCAACAGGCGCCAAATCCGTGACTGCCCCCGCAACTGTGAGCGGATAGCCCATCAGCGACAAGCCACTGGGGTTGGTGTTCATCGCCACTCTGGGAAGGTGCTGAGAGGCGAAGACCCGGAAGTCAGGAGACCTGCCATCGCAACTGAAACTTGACCGGGCGGGGTGTCCTGGAGGGAGAAACCGATGATCTTTGCGGCGCTGACCGTTCGACCTACCGGCCCTGCCATGCCTTCGCCTTTTAAGAGGTGGCGATGGACGGCAGAGAACATCCGGCAACAGTAACACTCAAACAGCGAAGCATCTGTTTGACCGAGCTGAGCACACTCGCTCTTGTTGCTTGGGCGTTAGGGCTATCAGCGGTCTTGTGGCTCGCCATTTTGGCAGTGCTGTAATGACAGCAACGCTCAAACTTTGGAACATTGCAATCGGCTATCCGGGCCTCGAGCTATGTCGACGGCTGTCGATGGACATTGCGGCGGGGACGACCCTTGCCGTGTTGGGCGCGAATGGCGCGGGTAAGAGCACCTTCATCAAGATGCTGCTTGGCTTAATGGAACCCTTGTCCGGCGAGCTGGTCTGGCCATCGGGGCGCCCAGCCGAGATTGGCTACCTCGCGCAGATGAGTGAGTTTGATCATCGCTTTCCGATCCGCGTGCGCGATCTTGCTGCCATGGGCGCATGGGGTGGCTTTGGAATGCGGTCTGGCCTCAATCGGGCGGCACGTGCCCAGGTTGATGCAGCGCTTGCTGAAGCTGGTGTTTTCGACCTTGCTGATCGCGCACTCCACACCCTTTCTGGCGGCCAGCTTCAGCGGACGCTTTTTGCTCGGGTGATCTTGCAGGATGCACCGCTGATCCTGCTGGACGAGCCCTTCGCCGCAGTCGACCAAACCACCGAAGCTCACCTCCTCACCATCATCGGCAAGTGGCGAGCTGAAGGCCGCGCCGTGGTCCTCGTCGTGCATGACTTGTCGTCAGTGCTGGATCACTGCACCCACGCCCTGCTGCTTGGTGACGGTCGCGCCACCTATGGGACTGTCGATGAGGTTCTAACTCCAGATCGCCTGGTTGCACAGAAGTACATGTCGCAAAGCCAGGCTTCCTGGATGTTCCGTCGGTCAGACCAAACCGCGGAGGCGGCCCATGGTTGAGTTCTTTTCCGAAATGTGGAGCTTCGCCTTCATGCAGCGCGCCTTTGTGGTCACGACGGTGCTGTCGGCGTCAGTCGCGCCTGTTGGTGCGTTTCTGGTCCTTCGCCGCCTGTCCCTGGCCGGTGAAGCCATGGCCCACGCCATCACACCTGGGATCGTGATCGGTTTTGTCACGGCTGGGCTTTCAGTGATGTCGCTGCTGATCGGTGGTCTGGTCGCCGGTGTTGGTGTCGCGATACTCACCGCCTATCTCGCTCGCAAAACCATCCTACGGAACGACGCGAGCCTCGCCTCGCTCTACTTGATCGCCCTCGCTGTCGGTATCTTCATCCTGTCGGCTGCCGGCTCTGCAGTGCCGCTTAAGAGCTTCCTGTTCGGATCGATCCTCGGGGTTGATGATGCGTCGATGATCCTTGTGGGTTCAGTAGCGACGGTCACGCTTGTGTCCTTCTGCTTTCTGCTGCGGCCCTTGATCGTTAGCACCTGCGACCCGGTCTTCTTCGAAGCTCAAAGCCGCTACCCATGGCTGATTGAGCAAGGGTTCATGCTGCTGCTGGTGCTGAACCTGTTAGCGGCCTTCAAGACACTCGGCACGCTTATGGCGGTTGGCTTGATGATCCTTCCCGCCACGGCAGCACGCTATTGGGCCAGCACCATCACCGCGCAGCTTGGCCTTGGTTTCGCCTTTGCCCTGGCAAGCTGCTGGATCGGCCTCACCCTGTCCTACGTCTTTCCAGAAACCCCCTCCGGCCCGTCCATCGTGCTGGTCGCAGGGGTGTTCTTCCTAATCTCGGCCATCTTTGGCCCCCTCGGCTTCGGTGGCCGGTTCCGTAAATCGGCCGTCGCAGAATCCAACCCAACTATCAGCCCCATTCCAGAAGAGAGGACTCTATGACCTTTATGAAAACCCTTTACGCCGGCATCGCGTCTGCATCACTTGCCTTTGTGGCTTTGCCTGTTGCGGCGGACGATCTCAATGTCGTCGCCAGCTTCTCCATCCTCGGTGACATGGTGGAACAAGTAGCGGGCGAGCATGCGACTGTGACAACCATTGTCGGACCGGATGCTGATGCGCACGTCTATCAGCCAAGCGTTGCCGATGCCCGGGCCGTTGCCGAAGCTGACATCATCTTCGTCAATGGGCTTGGCTTTGAGACCTGGTCAGACACGCTGATCGCTGAGTCCGGCACCGAAGGCACCGTTTATGTGGCGACCGAAGGCGTTCAGCCTGTTCTGGTTGATGGCGAGACCGACCCGCACGCTTGGAACTCACTGCTCAATGGTGTGATCTACGTCCAAAACATCGCTGCAGGCCTTTCCCAAGAGATGCCGGATCATGCCGACGACTTCGCCGCAAACGCCGAAGCCTACATCGCTCAGCTGCAGGCTCTGGACACAGAAACCAAAGAAGCCCTGGCTGCACTTCCTGCTGACCGCCGTACGGTTGTCACGGCCCATGACGCCTTTGGTTATCTCGCCGATGCCTACGGCATGACCTTCTTGGCACCGGTCGGTATCGATACCGAAGCGGAGCCGTCAGCCCAGGAGCTTGCCACCCTGATTGCGCAGCTCCGCGAAGAAGAAGTCGCGGCGCTCTTCGTCGAGAATATCACCAGTCCAGCCCTCGTTCAGCAGATATCAGACGAGATCGGCATTGAGATTGGTGGACGGCTGTTCTCTGACGCGCTTTCTGAGCGCGGCGGCCCTGCAACCAGCTATCTGGCCATGTTCCAGCACAATCTTGGCGAGCTGCTCGAAGCGCTTGGCGACAACAACATCTAGCCTCGCGCTACATGAGCGAGGGCCGCACAGCCAACCAACAGTGCCGCCACTCAAGCAAGAGGTCGTTCGGTTCACTATCGAGCGGCCTCTTCTGTTCGCAGTCGTGCGGGATGACAACAACTGGCACCAGCTTGACCAATAGCTCAGGCGTTACCAGCCTGGGCGTTCTGCTCCACGCGGATGAGATCCCTAAGTGCGCCCGATCTACCCTTCGCGGGGAACGCCGTCCGGCGCAATGACGGCATAGCCGTGATGAAGGAAAACGCATGTCAGTTGGCACAGCATATGCTCGAATGCCGGTCAGCGCTCATTCATCGGGGCAACGGACGTCCGCAACGAAGATCTCTTCGCGTTCAGCATCGGTCTCAGCGCATCAGGCGGCGAAGCTACCGCCGTATTGTCTACCCTCGCCTGAAACAGGCTGAGGATAAAAAAATCCCACGCCAAGTATCACAGCACCCAAAGTGCAAGGAAAACTCGGCGTGAGAGAAAGCTCATCCAACGATGTTAGATTGCCGGCGCCGCGGAAGTAAATTGCGGAATAGTGCTTGTCGAAGCTGAATCGGACTCGATACCGGTCCAGTTGGTTTCGGACAACGAAAGATTGCTGGGGATGTCCTCTTCCCACAAACCAACGACAGTCTCCGTGATATTCAGATAGAGCTTGTCGTCGATGATCCGCCAAAGATACGGGTTGGCAGGCACCTTTCCACCCCGAGCAACCCCATAAGCACAATGACCATCATACTGCGGCGCAAACCTTGCTGGATCAGCCACAAATGCGTCACGGTTGGCTTCGGTCGAGAAAGCAAAGGTCGCACCGTTGTACTCGGCCGTGACGTCGGTCCTGCCGGGAACGGCTGCTGGCTGGGCGGTACCAACTTCAGATTGTTCCAGTCCGAAATAGGCGACAACATCATAGCCGGACACAGCAAAGCCGGTCTCGTCGATGTACTGGTCACCAGCAAAAGCGGTCGTGGAACTTGCTGCCAGCACGACGGCGGTGGCGGCGGGAATAAGCCATTTCATAGAACTCTCCTGTGAGGGGTTTTATCAATATTTTAACCCTTAAGGTAATTTAGTACGCGCTGATACCTACCTCGCACGGCTGTGATGACTTGTGTTCCGCCTTGATGACAGGGGGTATGCTTGCTCCAGATGTGCCGCGACGTACGATCGACAAATCAATCATCGTTTCCCGAACAGCCGTATCTGCGAAAAATCGTCTAGAGAACTGTTCCTGCCATGGAATTGTAGTGCTGATCTAAGCTGGGTGAGCAAAAAAGCTCGCTTGAGGATTGCTCGCCCCTTGAACCGCGCCATCTACTCGGCAGGCTGGATCGGCGGCACTCTTCCAGGCGCTCGTTCCTTCGGCACACGCTTGCCCTTGGAGCGGCCTCTCGGGTTTTTCACCCGGTGCCAGTGCACAAAGATGAGCGTCAACCCGACCACCAGCGGGACCGACCAGAGCGCAGGCGTCAACGCCGCTTCGGGCAGAATGCGCACCGCTCCAAACGCAAAGAACGCCGTGTAGACCGAAATCCCCGTTCCCACGAGCCCCTTTATGTGTTCAAGCAGCCAGTCCTTCACCCATGGCTTCGGCTTATAAAGATACCAAAGATTGGTCGCGACGGTGGCGTATCCGATGGCTGAAATGCCGATCATCAACACCTGCCGATCAACAAGCCCGTGATAGGTGCAGTTGATCGTCGCGACGAGAAGCACCGCCTGAAGGACAAGGTTCAATGGCTCGCGGTTGGCATCCCGATTGCCCTTGTACTTCACCGTAAGCCACCCGTACCAGGTGAGATTGATGGTAAGCACGGCGAGATAAATCATCAGCCAGCCGAAGATCGCACGGATCGCAACCTCATCCCCAAAGTCGGGATGCTCGATCAGATGCGGGTGCGTGCCCACCGGATCGTAGAGCGTCGTGAGGCTGATCAGAACAGCGAAGCCACCGGTCGCAAGCATTGTTACGGTGAACACCTTACCGACGCGCACATGTGTGGAGCCGCCCTTCTTGCCAACCACGGGCACCCAGAATGTGACGAGCCCCACCGACCCAAAGACGATGTGCCCCCAAACGAAGGCATGAAACACGTCGATGGATGGCACGCCGAAGATCATGTCAAAAGAATATGACACATTGCGGTGTGAAATCCAGGTGATTTATGCTCTTTTGGCATGAACACGAACGCGACACCGAGCATGCTTCAGATACCCGACCGCACCCCACCAACGGACCAGTATGTGCCGCCGCGCCCGGTGTCACTGCCAGCCATCGTGTCGCTTATCAGGGTCATGCGGCAGGGCGACGGCGATCTGTTGAGCCTGCTACCAGTCACGGCGTATTCCGATCCCATCGGCCCGTTGGGGTATTCGCGTCGCTCCATCGTGATCGCCAACGCGCCAGAACTGATCCAACAAGTGCTCGGCAGCGAAGTCGATGCCTTTCCCAAAAGCGACCTGATGGTGAACGCCACCGAGGCGCTTATCGGGGACTCCATTTTCACCTCCTCCGGCGAGACCTGGAAGCGCCAGCGCCGGATGATCGATCCGGCTTTCACCGCCATGCGCATCAGCCGGGCCTTCGGCGCCATGAACGCCGGGGGGGACGAGGCCGAGCGCACCTTCGATGATCACGCGACCTCCGGCGCGCCGCTATCGCTCGACAAGGCGATGGGGCATCTGGCCGCCGACATCATCTGCCGCACGGTGTTTTCCACCTCGCTGAAATCCGAGATCGCCCACCAGGTTTTTGACGATTTCGCGATCTTCGAGCGATCCGTCGCGCAGGTCGAAGTCATGCGGCTCATCTGGGACAAAGCCTGGACGAAGGTGCCCCAACGAGACGATGTGCTAGCCGCCTGCACGCGCATCCGCGCGCATCTGGGCACTTGGATCGACGGACACAGGGCGGCAGCGGAAGGAACGTTCAACGATATCGCCTCCTCCGTCATCGCCGCCCGAGACCCTGAGACCGGCGAGCCCTTTACCCGCGATGAACTCATCGACCAACTGGGCGTGTTTTTCCTCGCTGGTCATGAGACGACCGCGAGCGCGCTCACCTGGGCGGTTTTTCTTCTTGCTATGCACCGCCCCACCTTGAACCGCATGCGCGCCGAGGTGGATGCGGTGGTGGGCGATGGGGACATGACAATCGAGCACACCAAGCATTTGCCCTTTGTGCGCAACGTGTTCCGCGAGACGCTACGGCTTTATCCACCTATCACCTTCTTGCCTCGCGTCGCCCTGAAGGACACCAAACTTGGCACTCGCAAGATAAAGCGCGGCGCGCTGGTGATGATCGCACCATGGGTGGTTCACCGCCACAAGCGCTATTGGCAAGAGCCGGATGTGTTCGACCCAGATCGGTTCTTGCCCGAGCGCGATCACGAGAGGACGCCGGGCTGCTACATCCCCTTCGGCCAGGGCCAACGCACCTGTTCGGGTGCCGCCTTCGCGACGATTGAAAGCACGCTGTTTCTAGCGCGGCTGGTGCGCCGCTACGACATAGAAGTTTTGGACCCCGACCAGGTACGCCCGGTCGCGCGCATGACCACACGGCCCGCGCGGCAGATCATGCTACAGCTTAAGCTGCGGTCGTAAAGCACTAGTCCTCTAAACCGCCTGAAACACCTGCGGTATGTCGCGACTCGGGCCCTTGAGCCAGGCGGGTATCGGCAGGCCTTTTTCTTTCAGGAAGGCGGGATTGAACAGCTTGGATTGATATCGCGTGCCGTAGTCGCACAGGATGGTCACGATGGTCTTGCCCGGGCCCAGGTCTTTGGCCAGACGGATCGCGCCCGCCACATTGATGCCCGAGGAACCGCCCAGCACCAGCCCTTCATGCTCCAGAAGATCGAACACGATGGGCAGCGCTTCATCATCAGGGATCGAATAGGACAGGTCAGGCTTGAATCCTTTGAGGTTCGCCGTCTCGCGCCCTTGGCCTATCCCCTCGCTGATCGAGCTTCCTTCAGCCTTGAACTCGCCTTTTGTGTAAAAGCTATGGATGGCCGATCCGTGTGGATCGGACAGCGCTATTTTCACGCCCTTCGGCTGCAACGCCATGCCAACGCCTGCCAGCGTTCCGCCAGTACCGACAGCGCACACGAACCCATCCACTTTACCGTCCGTCTGCGTCCATATCTCCGGTCCGGTGCCCTCAATGTGGGCCTGTCGATTGGCGACATTGTCGAACTGGTTTGCCCAGATCGCGCCGTTCGGCTCAGTCTCAGCAAGTTTTTGTGCCAAGCGCTCTGAGTAGCGCACATAGTTGTTGGGGTTCTTGTAGGGGACAGCTGGAACCTCAATGAGGTCTGCACCCGACAGACGCAACGTGTCCTTCTTCTCCTGGCTTTGGGTATCGGGGATGACGATCACGGACTTAAATCCAAGGGATGCGCCGACCAGCGTCAGTCCAATGCCGGTGTTTCCTGCCGTGCCTTCAACAATCGTGCCTCCCGGTTTCAATGCACCCCGCGCCAGAGCGTCTTTGATGATGAAAAGCGCAGCGCGATCCTTCACCGACTGTCCAGGATTAAGAAATTCCGCCTTGCCATAGATCTCGCAGCCCGTCGCCTCGGATGCGGCCTTCAAGCGGATGAGCGGCGTGTTGCCGATGGAAGCGGCAAGGTCGGCATAACGGGCTGGCATGGGAGATTCTCCGGAGGCAGGAGGAAAGAGGAGGCAGACGCGCTTTATGTAAGCGCCCACCCCGCATGCCTCAAGCTGAGAAACCGCCGGTTACGCATCGAGCCCGCAAACCCATTTCATCAATACCAGATAAAGAGAAACAGGTTTGCCCGATCAACGAGCTAGGCCGCTAGAACAGCCCCATCTGGGCCAGGCCAAGATCCGTCAGATCGTCTGCCGTCGCACGGCCTTTGAAATCGACCTCATAGTCTTCGGCGGCAAAGTCCGGGGCGCTCTTACACGCTGAGACGTGCGCAGACTGGCGACGGGCATAGGCTGCGCGCCGCACCGGCTGTCCTCGGGCACATCATCCTGCAATGCGCGCAAGAGCATGGAGGCCGCATCGCGCGATGTAGGGATCATCCGCAAGGTTCCATCCTCTGGCCCTTGCCGCGTCAGGCCCGTCCAGCCCCGGAAAGGGTGGAACGTGGAGCAGCACTTCTGGCGCCGATCATAAGCCGCACGGGACCCGGCTCCTAGGGTCAGGACCCTAATAGTCTCGTTCGAAAAAGATACCGAGGGAGGTCTGCCCGTCGGAGCGGACAGATCCACGCGTGGTGATATCATCGGTGACATCAAGGTTGATCGTCGTGCGGGCTGAACCGTTGGTGCTCGCCTCTACCCCAAGATAGATATTGTCTTGCACATACTGTCTGGCGCGCACCGCGGGACTGCCGCTTTCATCGGTGATGATATCAAGATCGGACAAGCCGACACTGTCGCGCAAGCTACCGATGATGGAGCTGCCGGAATTGTCCGCCAATTCGTCGGCCGCCAATGCCAACCGGGCAACTTGAAGCGGCGAAAGTTCGTTGAGGCTGCGTCCAAAAATCAGCCGAGCGAGCACCTCATCCTGCGGCAGTTCGGGCGAGGAGGAGAGAGTAAGCTGCGGATCGGAGGCTCTACCGCGCACGCCGATCACCACCGCAATATCATCGCCGTCGGTGCTTGCGCTGATGTCGATAAACGGATCGAGGTCGCCGATCAGCGTGATCGATCCATCATCAAGCGCGATACGCTGGCCGAGCACGTCGATCCGCCCGCGCTGCAGATTAAACGCGCCGACGGGCTGGATGGATCGTGTCGTGCCGCCAAGGCGCACCTGCCCACCAAGTTCGGCATCAACACCGCGCCCACGCACATAGATCTTGTTTGGTGCGCTCACTGCGACATCAAGCGCCAACGCTGGCGCACCGCTGCGATCATTTCGGCCTGGTCCAAGCGCGCGCTCAAAGCTCGTCTGAACGCGGTCGGACGGATTGATATGCTCAACGTCAATAAGGCCTGGCGTTGAGGCAAAACGACTGGGAATCTGAATGTTTGCTTGCACAATCTGCAAAGCACCGCTTAACCGTCCTCCACCTGCAAGCGGGCCGGTCAACGCCAGATCGCCATTGGCCGTGGCCACAACCAAATCGCCATCGGAGTAACGCGCCTGATTGAGGCCGATGCGCAGATTGGCAGGAAAGCCATTGCGAAGCCCGATCTGCCCCGCCGCCGAAAGGCTCCCTGCGCCACCCTGCCCCCCACTTGCAAGCTGCGCGCTGGCATTGTCGATGATGGCTTCAGATGCCGTAAGACGCGCATCCACTGTGATAGCGGACAAGCGTACATTGGAGAGTGGATCGACCAGGCCGCCATTGCGCACGGAGACGGAGCCAGCCACGGAAGGTGCATCCATCGTACCGGTCACGCGCGCATCAAGGTTTGCAGTTCCCCTCAGTTGGATCCCTCGGTCGGCGACGAAACTTTCCGCAAAGGCAAGTGGCACCGAGCCTGCGACCTGCATGTCGACCGCCCGGGTCGTGAATGGTGCAACACGGCCTGACGCCCGGGCCTCAATGGTACCAGCACGCAACGTCGCGCTATTGAGGGCGATTACCTCGTTCGCATATCGCCCTTCCGCGCGGACAGACGCCGCAGGCAGACCAGCGGAGGTCAGCTGCGGCGCTCGGACGCCATCAGCGGCCACGGAAAAGGCGCCACTTTGCGCCAAGTTCGCGTCCACTGACTGGACCGACACCGCATCAGCACGAACCGTTTGCGCAGCGACATCGCCTGAGATTTGTGGCGCACCAAATGCATCGCGCACATCTATATCGAACTGGGCAGCACCAACCGTGTTACCTGCAACGGAAAGATTGGAGGCTGTGCCCACAGCATCGATCGCTTGGGCACCGTCCACCTGTGAAAGACCGATCTGCGCCTCTACCGCACCCTGCGCGTCCACATCACCAAGCGCTGCCAGCGCATCTATGTTTTGGCCATCAAGAGTGAGCGTACCATCGAACAACCCACTGGCCGTGTCCTGACTCACGGCGCCCGTCACCTGCGCTTGGCCGGAGGAGAGGACAACGTTGGATAAGGCACGTATCTTGTCAGAGATACCGACGTCGGACGTGAGGTTGAGCCTTTCTCCGCGGATCAGCCCGTCAAAGGCGATGGCTCCATCGAACGTTGCAGCTTCAAGTGAGCCTGAAAGGGCAGCTTGAAAAGCGTCCCCCGTCAGTCGAATGGACTGAAGCGACAGAGGCGCCTGCGCCTGCCAGAACCCGGATGCATCAAAGCGCACCGAACGTCCCACGGTCTCCATGAGTTCAGCGTTGGACAGCACGATGCCATCAGCAAGCCCCTCGCCTGCAAAGCTGATGGAACGTTGGTCAGCATCAGCCAAGTTAGCCGCATCACCTGCGAAGCGCAGCACCAACCGCTCGAGCCCAACATCACCCGTCTCAAATCCTTCCAGATCAAGGGCAGCCTGCCATCCCCCTGGCGTGTTCGTATCCGTGTCCAGCCCATACGTTGCCTGTATTTGACCGCCAGCAATCCGTGTATCAGCGCCGCCCACTGGCAGGAGTATTTTCGCATCCCCTGATTGCTGCAACCGACCATCCAGTTGCAGCGAGGTCAGGAACCCGTCCGGCGCGGTTGCAGCCGCAGCTTCCAGAGCAAGAACACCACTCTCAATCGACAAACGTTCCAGCGTCACTCCGCCTTCAGACGGGATAAGACCTTGCGCAAGCACGCTCGAGCGATCACCGAAGAACGCACGGTATGTCGGCGAAACAAGCGAAGAAATCGGCCCGTCCAGCGTCGCGTCGAACCGACGCCCAGCGCGTGTCGCTTGCAGCGTTAGATCACCGGAGAGAACGCGTTCGCCATCCGCATCGAGCGCTAAGCCAACGCCCAGATCATCCAGCGGTCCGGACCCCTGCAGCGCAAGCGACACTGGCGGGCGACCTTCCAGATTGAGAAGGTTGGCAACGACGCCGTCCGCTGGCTCATCAAGCAACGCATCCAGATCAAGCCGGGCCGTGGCGTTGTCATAAGCGATCAAAAACGACAGCCGCCCACCTGGGCCATCGAGGCGAGTCACATCGAACCGGCTATCAAGCTCGCCATCGTCCAGACTGATCGCTCCTGCCCCAGATAGCACGGCTGAGAGCCCAAACAGCGGTTCGCCGAGCAAGACCTCGCCAAGTTCCAGCTGACCGATGCGGATCGCGACCGGCAGCTCCGGCAGTTCAAACGACCCGCCACCAACCTCATCCTGACTGTCTTCGCCTTCCGGCATGCGCGGCCAGTCGATGCGCTCTGCGGCAAGCGATTCAATCTCAAGCCGCCCTCGGAACAGGGCAGTGCGCGTCCAGACGATGGACGCGTTCTCTATGGAAAGCCAAACGCCCGCATCATCAGCAAGGGTGATCTGGCCGATCTGCGCGTTGGATGACAGAGCACCCTCAATACCGGTGATGCGGATCTCACGCCCCGGCGCTGAAAGCTGATCCTCAACAAACGCGAGAAAGCGAGAGCGCTCGTCAGCCTCGTTGTTTTGGCCGACAACCGGCAGTGCAAAGAAGACCGCCATCAACCCGAGCGGTACGAGAAGCATCACAGCAAGGATCGGAAGGGTGAGCCGTCTTATCATCAGAATGCCTCCCCGATCCCGATGTAGAACGCGACATCATCATCGCCGTCGCCCGGATCAAGCGGCACCGCCACATCAAACCTTATCGGCCCAAGCGGTGTGAGATAGCGCAGACCAGTTCCAACGCCGACGCGCAAGTCATCCTCGAAGTTCGGTACAGAGTCTGCATCAACATACCCAGCGTCCGCAAAGATCACGCCGCCAATCGTGTCGGTGAAGCGCGCCCGCGCCTCCACGGAGCCTTCAAGCAAAAACCGACCCCCCGTGATCTCACCGTTCGGCTGAAGCACACCGATGTTGCGGAACGCGTAACCGCGCACAGAGCTGCCGCCACCAGCCAGGAACAAACGATCTGGCGCCGTTTCGGCAATCGATGGCCCGAGCGCCGTGCCTATCTTAGCCCGCGCGGCTAGGATCAAACGATCATTCTCTGTCAGCGATTGGTACGCCCGCGCCTCACCGGTCAGAGCAATGCCAAGATTGTCATTGATGAACTCATAGTAGGGGGTCGCAGCCGCCTCCAGGAACAAACCCGAGGTCGCCGCCGTGGGCAGATCGCGTGTGTCATACGTCAAACGGGCTTCAAACCCAGCGCTTGCGAAATCCCGTTCTGCGAAGACATCATCGTCAAATTCGGCATAGCGCCCCTGTACCGCGAAACGGCCCGTAAGCTCACGCGAGAACGGATGGTCCACCCCCACCGCGCCGTCAACACCGACGCGGGTGTAGCTCTCCAGAACCTCGCGCGCAGCATTGAGCGCAGCGATCAGCTTCGTATCGGGCGTGAGAAACCCAGGCCGCGTTAACGCCGCGCCGAACCGATAGGTGAAATCATCGGGGTCAACGCTGTCGATGCCCGAAACAGTGCCCTCAACCCGCAGGCGCTCAGCCCGACCAAAAAGGTTCCGATGCAACCAGAACGCTTCTAGCCCCGCGCCATCGACGCTGGAGAAAGTCGCGCCTGCTCCAACGCGACGCAGTGGGCGCTCCTGCACCAAGATGGACTGCGGCAAGGACCCATCGGCGGAGAGCGCGCCGGCATTCTCAATGCGCACCGACCGAAAAACTTCCAGCGCGGCGAGCCGCTCTGTCGCTTCGGCAACTTCGCGCGGGTCATAGATCTCGCCAGTCGGCAAATCAGCCATGTACGCGACGAACTGTGGGTCCATGCGGTCGATGCCCTCAACAGCGAGCGGACCATAATGCGCCTGACGATCAGGCACGATCAGCAGCGTCACGTCGAGCGTGCGCGTACTGTGATCCGCAACAACGTTGCGGTCCCCAGCACTGGCAAGCGCAAAACCTTGGGCACGCCATGCGGAAACCGCCGCCCGCTCGGCCGCCAAGATGACTGTCGATCGCGCTGGCTGTCCGCTGGCGAAATCCTCAAAAATTGACGCATCTTCGGTCAGCCTCTGAGCAGTCACAGATGCATCACCAACGATCTCAAGGCGCCCGAACCGATACAGTGGGCCAGGCGTCACCTCGATGGCCACCTCAACAGGGGACGAGAGATCAGCGCCGGGGCTCACATCAGAAGCCTCGCGTCCGTTCACACCGATGGAGATCGACGCCCCGTAAAAGCCTTGCGCGTAGAGCGCGCCCAGAAGAGAGCGATAATCGGCCCGCGCGCCCGCAAGCAGGCCCGCATCACCCGAGGCAGGTTCATCACGCTCTCGCCAGAGGCTGGAGGCCAGGCGAACCGCTTCGCCGTCAAGCCCTTCGGCAGCATCCTCACCGAGCACGGACACGCTAACATCGTAGGGTACAGGAACGCCGATACGCTCACCCTCAATCCCCTCATCACTGTCGTCCTCTCGACCAAAGAGCGAGATCCCGAACAGCTCAAACGCCAAAACAGGTTTAACAAAAGCGGCCGCTACGATTGTAAGTGCGCATACTGCAAAGGCGATACGCGACACTTTCAGAACCAAGGATGATGTTGAGCGGGCAATCATCGCCGCAGAGTACCACGCATACTTCAACCGGAGGAAAGATCGCCCACCGACATCCAGGCCTTATCCGATGGGGGCCGGCCTCACCAGGTCAGCCCAAACGCCTAAAGACCCATAAGTCTCCGGCCGATGTGTCTCACGCTAGCCGTTTAAGGTAAACGTTGCCTTCGCCAGTGTTTTGGCCCCTGTGCCAATCTGGCTACGGTTGGGCACGGGGAAGGCTGACGACGGTCAAAAATGCGGCCATCAGAAGACCGTAGCCAAGCTATGCTCTACAAGCGTTCCTTGCCATCAAACCGTTTTCCTAGCGTCAAAACATCCCCCTGATTGAGTATGGACCCTAAGAAGCCAAGAAAGCTATGGGCAGGAGTAGCGCAGAGCCAAGATGTTAGTTCCCCACCACAAAGTCCGCCGTTACGCTTTTCTGCGTGACGTGCCGCCCGTTGGGCAGATCATTACCATCAAGCTTATGCGCCATGGCCTCATCGCTTAGGCCGTAACGCTCCCAGCGCTGTGTAAGCCGCTGCCGCAGCTCATCCTCGCCAACTTCAATCATCACCGTAACATCATAAAGCGCATGTATATCGCGCCAAGGTTCCTCATCAAGGAGGAGCCAGTTTCCCTCCACCAAAACAATGCGTATCCCCTGCAGGATAAGCCTGGCGCTGCCGCGCGAGAGCTCTAAGCCTCTATCAAACACCGGAACCGCGATCTGCGCTTCGGTGTTGGCCTTCAGGCGCTTAAGAACCGCACCAAAGCCACCGACATCGAAGGTATCAGGCGCCCCCTTGAAGGCGCGGCGACCCATCGCCTCCAAGACACCATCATCAAAGTGAAATCCATCCATCGGCACGGTCGCCGCCATGCCGGATCGCTGGGCATTCAGCGTTGCTTCAAGCCGCGCGACCAGCGTTGACTTACCAGCCCCTGGGGCACCGGCAATGGCCACGATCTGCCGCTGATGTTCGCCAGGCTGCAAGCCAAGCTGCAGAAGATGTGCGGCAAGTACATCAAACGTGGTGTTTTCACTCATGACGAGGAGAAAGCGCCATAGCCATCACGAACGCAAGCACCAGCCGCCCGGCGATCAAAATCGCAGCGATCCAAAGCAAGAGTGGTGACGTACTTTCAATTAAACCGCAACAACATTGATGGAAGTTCGCTTCCACACAGTCGGCATTACTCCCCCGAGAATAGTTTCAGATTTGCGAAAACAAGGACCAAAAGCATGAAAGCGCTTCTCTTCGGATCGATTGGCTCAATTGTTGAAACGTCCGAGCTTCAACGTCTGGCTTTCAATGAGGCCTTCCATCAGCATGGGCTAAACTGGGATTGGGATCGTCCCTTTTATGCATCCATGCTCGGTGCATCCGGCGGCGCGGCACGCATCGCGCAGTATTCGATTCTGCAACAAGAAAAAGTGGATGCCAAGGCAATCCACGCCACCAAGACGGCGATCTTCCAAGAAACGCTTCGGACAACGCCTCCAAGCGCACGCCCTGGCGTTCTGGACACGATCAAGTTTGCAAAATGGCTGGGCCTGACGCTCGGGTTTATCTCAACGACGGCCCACGCCACAATAGAGACGATCTTGGAAAACGTTGAAGGTTTAAGCCCAGACACGTTCGATATCGTGACCTCAGCAGACATCGGGCTGTTACCCAAGCCTTCGCCGGAGATCTACACGCATACCCTGTTTAAGCTGGGTTTGTCACCGAAAGAGGCGTTGGCCATTGAGGATAATGAAGCTGGGCTTTGGTCAGCCAAGTCGGCAGGCATTCCGACCGTATCCTTCTTCGGGGCACTCACCAGCGAACAGGACAGCATGATCTCTAACTGGCGGGCGGACGGCGATGTGTTTCCGGTGATCCAGGCAGCCGTTAACAGCGCTCTTGAGACACGCGAACGCCAGGTGGCTTAACTCCGCGGTTGGGCCGAAGACCCAGAGCACAGCAAAAGCGGTTGGGCCGAAGGCCCAGAGCACAATAAATGGCTGGTTGGGGCACCTTTAGCTGCTCCGGGTCTGCGACCCGACCGCTTGAAGGCCCGGAGCACAATAAATGGCTGGTTGGGGCATCTCTAGCTGCTCCGGGTCTGCGACCCGACCGCTGGAACGCCCAGAGCACAATAAATGGCGGTTGGGGCATCTTTAGCTGCTCCGGGTCTGCGACCCGACCGCTTGAAGGCCCAGAGCACAAAAAATGGCGGTTGGGGCATCTTTACTGCTCCGGGTCTGCGACCCGACCGCTGGAACGCCCACAACTGTACGAATGCCGGTTATGCCCTTCCAAGCCCGAACTAGATGCCAACCATAGCTGGTCTTGACGACCAAGTGCCGAAAGGTCCAAGGCTGACCGCTGACGTGACATCAAAGCGGCTTTTGGAAGGCGAGAGCAGTGGAATCCGGCCCATCACTATTGGAGAATCCGGCGGAACTGGAAACAGCTCCTGAAGAGAGAAAACAGGCGCGTCCCACGCGCCCGGCACCCTCTTTTGCTGGTGACGTTGCCCGCATTCACAAAGTGCTCTCTACCGTTCTTGAGCCCACACCGCTCCAGCGCAATCAGTATTTGTCTGACCTCTACAAGGCCGATATCTGGCTGAAGCGCGAAGACCTCACGCCCGTGCGCAGCTACAAGATGCGCGGCGCCTATGCCTTCTTAAGTGAAGCTCTTGAAGCTGACCCAGACACGGATCTGTTCGTGTGCTCGTCGGCTGGAAACCACGCCCAGGGTTTTGCCTTTGCGTGCCGCCATTTTGGCAAACGTGGCGTCGTGTTCATGCCGGTGACAACGCCAGACCAGAAGATCAACAAAACCCGCAGCTTTGGCGCGCCGCTGGTCGAGATCAGACTGATCGGTGACGGGTTTGACGCGGCCAATGCTGCAGCCATGGCGTTTTGTGAAGAGAATAACGGCAAGCTCGTTCCACCGTTCAATCACCCGATGATCATTCGCGGGCAAGCGACCGTCGGCAAAGAAATCCTGGAACAGAGCCCCCCGGGCAAAGACTGGGACCGGATCATCATGGCAGTCGGTGGCGGCGGCCTGTCAGCTGGGATCAGCCGCTACTTCCAGGATGTTGGGGCAACGGCGGACTTCACCTTTGTTGAACCGGACAATGCGCCAAGCCTCTATGAAAGCCTCAAAGCTGGCTCGCTCGTCACGCTCGAGGAGGTGGACAACTTTGTCGATGGCGCGGCGGTGGCACGCATTGGCGAAGAGAACTTCAAGCAGCTATCCCAGTTCTCGCCCGACGATGTGGTGCTAACACCAACCGGTGGCCTGTGCGCGACGATGTTGGACATGCTCAACATCGAAGGCGTTGTGGTGGAGCCTGCCGGAGCACTCACGGTCGATGCACTTCAACGTCTGCCGCGTGAGATGGTGGAGGGCAAATCCATCGTCTGTGTCGTCTCGGGCGGAAACTTCGATTTTGAACGTCTGCCCGACGTTAAAGAACGCGCGCTGCAATATATCGGGCTCAAAAAGTACTACGTCATCCAGATGCCCCAGCGCCCCGGCGCCTTGAAGGATTTCCTGTCGATCCTCGGACCCAATGACGACATCGCCCGCTTTGAGTATCTGAAAAAATCGGCCCGCAATTTCGGTTCCGTCCTTATAGGCATTGAGACGACCGCACCGGAGAACTTCAAAAGCCTCACGGACCGTTTCGATGAGAACGGCATCCGCTGGCAGGACCTCACCGACAATGAGGCGATTGCGAATTTCGTGATCTAACCGTCTTGACGGTAACACGACGGCACTATGCCTTGAGGGCCTGCGTCACAGTTTTGCGATAGTCATCGTCACGCACCATACGAACGATGAAGGCCTCAAGGGAATCCGTCCAGTTCATCCGTCCCGCTACAAGCGCTAGCACGCGCTTCTGGGGTCCCAGAGAGACCGGTTTGCCGTCTGGCTTGAGCGGTCCATGAAGCGAGCGGTAGACCCAAAATCCATCAAGCCTCACAGGCAGCCACCAGGGCTTAATACGCTGCTCGATCCGCACGCGCTCATAGTTGACGCCTATGGCTTCGCTGGCATCCAGACGCGGTAAAGCCTCCAACGGGACCAATTGAAGGGTGACCCGCAACAGTTTGTGATGTTCGCGTGATATCACATAGTTGTCGCAAACGTAAGTCGCTGGAATAGAACCATATTTTGAAATGTGCGCCGAATGTCGCAAACTGCCGCGCGATAAAACCACAGGCCCCTGCAAGATGGTCACGGGATGACTGCCAAACTTGCGCTTCAATACGCTTACGGCAGCATTTGAACCCGACGCGAGCACAGGTGCACAAAGCCCCACGCCCTCCACATCCACAAGTCTTTCATGCGCGATCATACGCGCCTTCGGCAGGAAAAATGCTTGCCCAGCATGGAAGAGAAGCGGCTCTTTGGGCTGCGCATAGGGATAATCAAAAGCCCGCGCGAGCATGCTCGCGCGGGCTGGATCGTTTCGCTCTTTGAAGAACGAAAAAGCCATAATTTACATAGCCTTGACGATATCCTCGACCATCTTCTTCGCGTCGGCGAAGAGCATCATCGTGTTGTCACGGAAGAACAATTCGTTCTGAACACCAGCATAACCAGACGCCATACCGCGCTTCACGAACAGGACTGTCCCGGAGTCAGCAACGTTCAAGATCGGCATGCCGTAGATGGCCGACTGTGGATCAGTTTTCGCCGCCGGGTTGGTCACGTCGTTCGCGCCAATCACGAAAGCAACATCCGCGGTCGCGAACTCAGAGTTGATATCCTCAAGCTCGAACACCTCATCATAAGGCACCTGCGCTTCGGCAAGAAGCACGTTCATATGCCCAGGCATGCGACCCGCCACTGGATGGATCGCGTACTTCACTTCCACGCCTTCAGCTTTCAGCGTGTCGCACATCTCACGAAGCGCGTGCTGCGCCTGCGCGACCGCCATACCGTAACCTGGCACGATGATGACCTTACCAGCGTTCTTCATCATGAAGGCTGCATCGTCTGCCGAGCCTTGCTTGACCGGGCGGGTCTCTTCTTCACCGCCCGCGCCAGCCGCAGCATCATCACCGCCAAATCCGCCAAGGATAACGGAGATGAACGAGCGGTTCATACCCTTACACATGATGTAGGACAGGATCGCACCGGACGATCCAACGAGCGCGCCGGTAATGATCAGCGCTGTATTGCCAAGCGTAAAGCCAATGCCAGCCGCCGCCCAACCAGAGTAGGAGTTCAGCATCGAGACGACGACAGGCATATCCGCGCCGCCGATTGGGATGATGATAAGAACACCGAGCACCAGCGCTGCGATCACGATGAGCCAGAAGATGAAATGGCTCTCCGTGGAAACCAGTATCACCGTTAGAACGATCAGCGCTGCGGCCAAGGCTATGTTGATGATGTGACGACCGGGCAGCATGATTGGCTTACCCGACATGCGCCCGTCAAGCTTGGCGAACGCAATAACCGAGCCGGTGAAAGTAATAGCGCCAATGCCGGCACCGAGAGCCATCTCGATGAGAGCAGCCACTTTGATTGTGCCGACTTCGCCAAGACCAAAAGCTTGCGGCGCATAAAGCGCAGCGGCGGCGACCAGCACAGCGGCCATACCAACGAGCGAGTGGAACGCGGCCACAAGCTGCGGCATCGCCGTCATTGGGATGCGCTGTGCGATGACAGCACCGATGCCACCACCGATTCCAAGACCCAATACGATAAGGAAGAAAGAGCCCGCCGTCAGGTCTGCCAGCGTCAGGGTTGTCAGCACGGCGATGGTCATACCCACCATGCCGTAGAGGTTACCCTGACGCGAAGATTCGGGGCTCGAAAGCCCTCGAAGGCTCATGATGAAAAGGATACCCGAAATCAGGTAAAACACGGCTGCAAAATTAGCACTCATGGTCGCAAGCCCGTCCTAACGCTGTTTCTTTTTGTACATGCTAAGCATGCGCTGGGTGACGAGAAATCCGCCGAAAATGTTCACCGACGCCAAGATCAGCGCGATGAACCCAAAAGCACGGGCTAGGCCCGTCCCTTCTGCGCTCGCCACATCAACGCCCACCGCAAGCAACGCGCCAACCACGATCACCGAGGAGATCGCGTTGGTCACTGACATCAGCGGGGTGTGGAGCGCCGGGGTCACCGACCACACCACGTAGTAGCCAACGAAGATCGCAAGCACGAAAATCGAAAGACGGAAGACGAACGGATCAATCGCCCCGGCCGTTGCCGAGCTTGCCGCTGCGGCCACGACGTCCGCGCCGCCGCTTGTCGCCAACTCGGCCGCGATGCGAGCAGCTTCCGCCGCCGCATCTGCTGCAGCTTGCGCAGCTTCCTGGGCGGCTTGAACCGCCTCGTTCAATGCATCACTCATCAGTTTGCCTCCGCTTCAGGAGCGTCAGGTTTAGGGGCAAAGTCGGGGTGCACGACCGCGCCATCGCGGGTCAGCACCGTTGCCTGTACGAGTTGGTCTTCCCAGTTCACGGCCAGAGCCTTCGTTTCCTTATCGATCATAGTCTCAACGAAAGCGTACAAGTTCTTCGCGTAGAGAAGCGATGCGGTGGCTGCGATCCGACCTGGAACGTTGAGATAGCCGATCACAGTTGCAGGACCGACGTCAGCCAGCGCACCAGCAACCGACCCTTCCACGTTGCCACCACGCTCAACAGCCAAATCGACAAGGACTGAACCTGGCTTCATGGAGTTGACCATATCAAGGGTCACAAGCCGAGGGGCTGGTCGGCCGGGGATAAGAGCGGTTGTGATGACAATATCTTGCTTGGCGATGTGCCCGGCCACAAGCTCAGCCTGAGATGCCTTCTCATCATCGGTAAGCTCACGTGCATACCCACCTTCGCCGGATGCATCTTTTAGCGCCTCGGTCATAATGAATTTCGCGCCAAGGCTTTCCACTTGCTCGCCAGCAGCTGCACGAACGTCCGTCGCTGTCACAACAGCACCCAACCGGCGCGCGGTCGCAATGGCCTGAAGACCGGCCACGCCTGCGCCCATAACGAACACTTTAGCTGCCGGAACGGTACCTGCAGCGGTCATCATCATCGGCATCGCACGATCAAAAACTTCAGCCGCATCGATCACCGCCTGGTATCCGGCCAAATTCGCCTGGGAAGACAAAACGTCCATCACTTGAGCGCGCGTGATCCGCGGCATGAACTCCATGGCAAACGATGTCAGCCCGGCTTTCCCCATTGCTTCGACGTCAGTTTCGTTACCGTAAGGGTCCATCTGAGCGAGGACCATCGCGCCTTTGGGGTACGACGAAACCTCTGACTTCGAAGGCCGACGGACACGGAGAATGACGTCCGCACCAGCCACCGTTGCTTTGGCGTCCTTGGCAACAGTAGCACCGACTTCGGTGTACTCAGCGTCTGGAATGCGCGATGCATCGCCAGCACCGCTTTGAATAATGATTTCAGCGCCCAGCGCGGCAAAACGCTTGACGGTGTCAGGGGTGGCGGCAACGCGTCCCTCTTGGGGGTCGCTCTCTGCCGGAACCGCGATTTTCACCATGAACATAATCCCTAGTCGGCAAACCGATGCGCACGGGTAGGGCCTGGGCGGATCGGAAAGATGTGCGGCAACACGAAAAACAGAGAACGTGGTCGCCAGTAAAGTTAATGGTTGCGCCCGAGCGAGCGCGTCCAAGGGTTCGACCGCCGTTGGTTCGACCAGCCGCACCTTCTAGCGGCCATCGCGAAAAAAGCTAGTGCGTGTTTGCCGGAAGAAGCCCGAACAAGCGTGCGTTAGGCTATTAAACCGGTTGCAGAAGCGCTAGAGTAGAAAAATTGCCATTAAAATGAGCACAGTGATGGTGATGATGGTCGACCATTTCACGATGTTGACAAAAACATCGAAGCTCTTGTTGTGCTCATTATAGTCCATAGCGTTATCAGAACCCTCGGACGTATCGGTCGAGCCAGACCCATGGGTGGCTTCAGCCATGCTTATCTCCCGGCAAAGATCGGATGTTGCCGAGCGCATACACCAGCTCGCTTGCCGCTGACAATCCTCGCGTCATGTCAAACCGTTGGGCTGGTTGGCCCAACACCTCAGACCGAGGTTCGTGACTTCCGTGCAAAGAGCTAGCGCCTACTGCGCAGCGACAGCCGGGCTATCCTCTATCGGCGATGCATCCAGGCCGTGGTCTGCGGGCGCTATCGGGTCCAAACCGGCGGCTTTCATGGCCTCGGTTTGGTTCTTCACCAGGGTGGCGCGATTGAAGTTGGCGATCTCAGTCTGGAACAGTTGATAGAAATTCAGCTCCGCCTTCAAATGGAGGAACACACCGCCGAGACCGATCGCCGCACGGTCCATGAACACGAATTCGCGCGGTATCTTCACCGGCCCAAGGCGCTGCAGCTCTTTGCGCACCTTGATCGCCTGCTCGCGGCCGTACTCAGTGGCGTTCACACCTTCCGCGACCGCTCGCACTTTGTCTTCCAAGATCGGACCATTGATGAACCGCGCCCAGATATTAAGAACGTCACGCAGTTCTTTGGTGAGGTTCTCAAAACCCCAAAGCTCATAGGCATAAACGATCTGATCTTCGTCATCCTTCATCAGCCCTTCGTTGAGCTGAAGGACACCTTCCACGAAGCGCGCTGGGAATTTGCGGATGCAGCCATAGTCCAGAAGGTTAATACCACGCGGGGCACCATCCTCGCGAAACACCTGATAGTTGCCCAAATGCGGATCGCCATGGATCACACCAATATGGGCAAATGGCCGCCACCAGGCGTGGAAGATGGCCGTGGAGAGCCGGTTGCGCACCTCTTGGCTTTCTTCTTTGAAGTCGAGGATTTTCTCACCATCCAGCCAACTGAGCGTCAAAAGCCGTTTCGTGGAAAGGTGGCTCATCACCGGTGGTACCCGAACCAACGGATCATTGGCACCGAAGAATCCGCGATAGAGCTGGGCGTGCTTGGCCTCCAGTTCATAATCAAGCTCCTCTTGAAGGCGCTCGGCGATCTCCTGCTTCATTTCTGAAGCATCCACAGCACCCTCCACGCGCTTGACCATGGAAAACATGAAGTCGAGCTGTTTAAGGTCAGCGGCCACTGCTGAAGCCATGTCAGGATATTGAAGTTTCACCGCGAGGTCGTCCCCGCTTAAGCTTCGCGCACGATGCACCTGACCAAGCGAGGCTGCGGCGGTGGGCTCTTTCTCAAAGCCTTCAAACTGGTTTTGCCAACCCGCACCCAGCTCCGCGCGCATGCGGCGCTTCACAAACGCCCACCCCATGGGCGGCGCTTCAGACTGAAGCTTTTGGAGTTCGGCGGCATACTCGGCTGGCACGGCATCCGGAATGGTAGAAATAAGCTGCGCCACTTTCATGAGCGGTCCCTTAAGGCCACCCAAAGCCTCCGCCAGCGCTTCGGCATCTGCCGGGTTGACCTTAGCGCCGCCAAACAGCCGACGCCTGGCGACATTTGCTGCCACGCCGCCAACAGCGCTACTGACCTTGGCATAACGCCCAATGCGTCCTGTCAAACGGTTGCGTTCGCGATCAGAGTTAGCATCAGCCATTGGAGCTTACCGAGTGTTGATTACAGAACACTCTTTACGCGCGGCTACCATGGCGAGATCAAACGTCGATTGCTTCAAGTTCATCAATGAACCCCGAGATCACGTTTAGCCCGGCTTGCCAGAAGTTAGGGTCCTTGGCGTCAAGACCAAACGGAACAAGAAGCTCGTCGTACGGCTTTGACCCTCCGGCGCGCAGAAGATCGAGATAGTGCTCAGTGAAGCCTTCATGGGCATCTTCGTACCGAGCGTAGAGCGCGTTCACCAAGCAGTCGCCGAACGCATACGCATACACATAGAACGGCGAGTGAATGAAATGGCCAATATACGTCCAGAACGGGCGGTAGGTATCATCAAAACGGACCGCGTCACCGAGGCTTTCATGCTGAACGGAGAGCCAGAGGTCACAAAGCTCGTCGGCTGTCAGCTCGCCTTGCCGCCGCGCCTCATGCACCTTGCGCTCAAAGGTGTAGAACGCGATCTGACGAACCACGGTGTTCAGCATATCCTCGACTTTGCCGGCGAGCAGTGACTTGCGCTGCAGCGGATCGCTTGTGTTATCAAGCACGGAGCGGAAGGTCAGCATCTCGCCAAATACGCTTGCCGTTTCTGCTAGGGTGAGCGGCGTTTGTGCCATCAACGCGCCTTGCTTGCCCGCAAGCACCTGGTGGACGCCATGACCAAGCTCATGCGCAAGGGTCATCACATCGCGTGTGCGGCCCTGATAGTTCATCAATATGTAAGGATGCGCGCTGGGGACAGTGGGGTGGGAAAATGCGCCCGGTGATTTGCCCTCGCGTGACGGTGCATCAATCCAATTCTCATCGAAGAAGCGCTTGCCGATGCTCGCCATTTCAGGGGAGAAGCGCGCATAGGCATCCAACACCACCTGCTCGGCCTCTTTCCAGTCGACAAGGGCCTTATCCACGTCCGGCAGCGGTGCATTGCGGTCCCAATAGTCAAGCTTGTCCTGCCCCATCCACTTCGCCTTCATGGCGTAGTAGCGGTGCGACAAACGCGGGAAGCTTGACCGCACCGAAGAGACAAGTGCTTCCACCACCTCACCTTCAACGCGGTTGGCCAAGTGTCTGCTGTCGGCGACATCCGCAAAGCCACGCCAACGGTCGGAGATTTCCTTGTCCTTGGCGAGCACGTTGGTGATCAATGTGAAGGTGCGCAGCTCATTGCCGAGCACTTCACCCACGGCAAGCGCCGCCGCTTTGCGCTTTTTGGCATCCGGATCCATCAGAAGGGACAGCGCTGGTTCCAGCGCAAGCGACTTCCCGCCGACATCGAACCGTAGGCTGGCGATGGTTTCGTCAAAGAGCCGGTTCCACGCCGCGCGACCAGTGACCGACTTTTCATGGAAGAGCTGCTCTAGCTTGTCATCCAGCTGGTACGGCTTCTGACGCAGCGTGTCAGTGATCCATGGCTTGTAGTAAGCGAGCGCAGTATCTTTGTATCCCGCCTCAAGCGCTTCGTCGGACAGGTGTGTCAATTCCAGTGTGAAAAAAACCAGGTGTGTGGAAACCGTCGTTAGCTTCTCTTGAATGTCGCCGAAAAACTTTGCGCGAACAGGATCTGTGGTGTTCTCAGAATAAACAAGGCCAGCAAAAGAATAGAGGCGACCTGTCAGCTCTTTGATGGCTTCATACTCTGCGATCGCTGCAGCAAGCTTTGACCCGCTCTTAGCCAAAAGCGCGTCCACCTTGCCCTTGGTTGCCGCCTCAAAACTTTGCGCGTCCTTCAATGCCCTATCCAGATCGACCCCTACTTCGTCCGCGTCGATGCTGGGGTAAAGCGCAGACAAGTCCCACGCTGGAAGGTTTTTCAAAGCAGCACTGTCTCGCGCCATCGCCATATCATCCTATCGTTGGAAATCTTTTAGGGAGATGGGTAGCGCCCGCCCACAGGCAAGCGCAAGAGGCGATAACAAGGGCGTGTCAAGCGACCGCATGCAGGATGGTTTTGCGCTGTTTGCAATAAAACATCCAACATCGGCATCATGCTTAATTGCGCGTTTACTCATGCCGTCGATAGTGGATCAGAACGACACAGGGGCAATTGTCCTATGACGTCTCATTGCAAGTTGTGTGGAGAGTAGCGTGCCAGTGCGTTCTTCGGTGCTCGTCGTCGACGACGACCCCGTCCAGAGGCGATTGTTAGAAGCCTCCCTCGCCCGTTTGGGCCATGATGCTGTTACGGTTGAAAACGGCGAAGCGGCTCTTGCGTACCTTTCAGCGCCGGAGGGGTCGCAGGTTTCGGCGATTTTGCTCGACCTTGTGATGCCAGAAATGGATGGCATGACGGTGCTGACCCGGCTTCGGGAACGCCAGATCACAACCCCGGTCATTGTACAAACCTCACAAGGCTCCATCGACACTGTCGTAAGCGCCATGCGTCTCGGCGCCACCGACTTCGTGGTCAAACCCGTCTCGCCAGAGCGCCTACGGGTGTCGCTGGGCAACGCTCTTAAAATGCGCGCGCTTGAAGACACGGTAAGCCACATCAAGCGATCAGCTGAAGGTCAATTGACGATCACAGACATTGTCACGCGCTCGCAAGCCATGGCACGTGTCATGCGGCTTGCTGAGCGGGCCGCAAAGTCGCAGATCCCCATTTTGATCGAAGGCGAATCCGGCGTTGGCAAAGAAATGCTGGCTCGCGCAATCAAAGGATCGAGCAGTCGCCGTAACAAACCGCTGGTCACGGTCAATTGCGGCGCGATCCCAGAAAAACTGGTGGAATCGGTCCTGTTCGGTCATGAGAAGGGCGCGTTCACCGGCGCCACTGAAAAACACACAGGTAAGTTCGCTGAAGCCCATGGCGGCACGCTGTTTTTAGATGAAATCGGCGAGCTTCCCCTCGACATCCAGGTAAAACTCCTGCGTGCGCTGCAAGACGGCGAGATCGATCCCATCGGCGCAAAATCGTCGTCCCGCGCGGACTTCCGGCTGATTTCCGCGACCAATAAGCCACTCATAGACCAGACCCGTGATGGCCTGTTCCGTGAAGACTTGTATTATCGGCTCAATGTCTTCCCAATCTGGATACCGCCACTGCGCGAGCGGGCCGACGACATTCCCTATCTCGCCCAGCATTTCTTGGTCCGCTTTGCCGCTGAAGAAGGCAAACGGAACATCCGCGGGATCTCAGCGCCGACTATGGACCTCATCATGCATTACGCCTGGCCGGGCAATATTCGACAGCTTGAGAATGCGATCTTCCGCGCAGTCGTCCTGTGCGATGGAGACGTGCTGACGCCAGCCGAGTTCCCTCAGATTGCGGCACGTCAGCATGATACGGATACCCCTGCGTCGGCAACGGCCCTCAACCGCGATATCATTGAGCCAAGCGAGCCATCGCCGGTCGTACCGATGATGGCTGGAACGGAGGCATCTACGTCAGGCTTTGTTGGCCAAGCGGTTCCTTCATCAGCCCTTGATGCAGTTGCACGGTACGGCATGATCGATCTCACCAATGGTTCCGGTGCACCCCGGGCGTTGGAAGAGCTTGAAGAAGAGGCGATCCGTTTCGCCATCAGCCACCTGGGCGGCCACATGAGCGACGTCGCTCGATCACTGCGCATCGGGCGTTCTACACTCTATCGGAAGCTAAGTGACTACGCGATTGACCCCGCCAACCCGCAGCAAGACCCTGACGCAGCGGCAGAAAAGCCTTCATCCGACACTGATGTTGTTGCAGATGAGCAACCCCCACGCCTTACGGCGTAGGGTATGAGAACGTAGCGCCCTTGCGCGGTTGCGAGGTCTCAAAGCCTCTGACAAGCCTGGTAAATAAAATATGGGCGTGTAGGTGATTCACCTCATAGCCCAGCATGCATCAACGCAGATCCGCTGAGCGTACGGCATCGCTAAGCGGCAACAACACGATCAAGAGACGGCATGATGGTAGTGTTCAAGCAGACAAATAAGGTTAGGCGCATGTCCGGGCGCACTCTTGGGTTCATCACGGCGACTGCTCTCATGTCGACCGCTTTGGCTGGTGGCTCGACCGCTCTGGCACACCACCATACCTCAGTGGGTGCCACCGAACGCAACGCATCAGTCGAGCACACAGCAACACCACCACAGATCGACACAGATGCGATCGCAGCGCGGGATGCACGCATGATGCAAGCGCTGGAGGCAGAGGCCATCGCGCTGCGCGACGCGCGTATGATGGAAGCACTCGAAGCTGAGGCCATCACTCTACGCGATGCGCGCATGCTGGACGCTCTGACGACCCAGTCTATCGCACAGATGATCCAGGCAGGACTTGAAAACGACGGCGAAACAACAGCCACGGAACGCCAAGCTGCTGAAGCGTTCTATGCAGAACGCGATCACCGCCCCGTCTTTGTGACCGCTGGTCAGTTAACTGAGCGCGGTGCGACCTTGGCCGAGCTGTTTCGCACCGCTGATGCGTATGGGTTAAACCCCGATGACTTCCGTCATGAAGCTTTTCTGTCCCTGGATGAACCGGCGAGCGACGCGCGAGCTGCAGCGCAGGCAGACATTGCTATGACGCTCTGGGCGCTGCGATATGCACGCCATGCCAAAACAGGGCGCGTTAATCCACGCGAGATAGCCTCCGACATCACGTTGGAGCGCAACTTTGTTGACCCGGCAACGGTGATGCCGGCCGTTTTGGCCTCAGACGATCTGTCAGAAGCGCTTCTCAACTATCATCCACCGCATGCTGAGTTCCATGCGCTTCGCGTAGAATTGGCGCGACTTCGCGACGAAGCGGACAGGGTTGAGTTTCAACCGATCGCTGAAGGAGGAACTCTTCGTCTGGGCGATGTGGACGCACGGGTGCCAGAACTGCGCGCTCGGCTTGGACTGCCTGAGCCGACTCCCGATCCGATTACAACCGCAAGCGTTGATGATCCACGCCTCATTCTCGCCAGCACCCAAAGCGATATCGAAGCACCTGCAGCAGTTTTGGCGCCAATCAACCCCAATCGTTTCGACGAAACGCTTGATGAGGCAGTGCGCGCTTTCCAGGGCAATCACAATCTCACAGCTGACGGCATCGTCGGTCCGGCAACCTTCGCCGCACTCAACGCATCGGCGGGCGATCTGGTACCGGACATCATCGCCAACATGGAACGCTGGCGCTGGATGCCGCGCGATCTCGGCGAGTTCCACGTTATAGCCAATGTGCCAGAGTTCCGCTTATGGGTGCGCCAAGAAGGCGAGGCCATCTTTACCACCCGCACCGTTGTTGGCCAGAACAAGCACCGCACTGCCATCTTCTCGGACGAGATGGAGTACATGGCCGTTAATCCCTACTGGAACGTGCCTGCCTCCATCGCGCGCAACGAGCTTTTGCCCCGTGTCCTTGAAGATCCCGGATATCTCTTAAGCGGTGGCTATGAGGTTGTTCATAACGGGCAAGTGTTCAGCCCCTTGGCAGTCAACTGGCAACTTGCATCCGAGCAAGGCCTTCCGCGCATTCGTCAGCAGCCTGGTCGGGGTAACGCACTTGGCGAAATCAAGTTCATGTTCCCCAACCAGCACGCGATCTACTTCCACGATACGCCATCGCGTAGTCTGTTCGGACGCGATCATCGATCATTTTCGCACGGCTGCGTGCGCGTTCAGAACCCATGGGAATTTGCTGAAGCGCTTTTGACCAATGAACCCGACTGGGATGTGGCGCGCGCCCGGTCACTTCAGGGGCCCAATGAGCGCAACATCATGCTGGATACCCACATTCCGGTGCACATCACTTACTTCACCGCCCGGGTTGACGAAGATGGCCGGTTGATCATGGCAGGCGATCTTTATGGCCATCACGCCCGGGTCGTTGCGGCGCTGGGATTAGGCAAGAGCTAAGGTCAAGGTCTGCTCCATGGTCCGCGCCCTAAGCGCACAAAGCCCCCTGCCCAACCGTCTCAGTGTTCGGGTCTCCTGATGTCGGCACTTATGACACAAGCGCGTGTGGCGTGCCCGGCGTTAGTGAATGGTTAACCGTACCGATAAATGCTACGGCAGCGAGCGTTTGCGAGGCACAAAGCGTCATGATTTCACCAAGTTTTAGCAGTGTTTAACCAAGTTAGGGGTGTCAGCCTGCGTATTCGGCTGATTTTACGCGAGCTTGGGTCTCGCGATGTGTGAGTGAGGGTACTTTGGGGACTTCCCGAACAGACGCTGTTCTCCGGGCCGGGTTAAGATCGATCCACGCTGTTTTGCCAAAGCGCAAAGCATCGGCCGTGGCACTTGTTGCGACACTGGTGTTTTTGACTGGTATCTTCGCTGCGCCGATGAGCGCGCAAGCTCAAAATCGTACGCTATCGCTTTACAACACACACACCCACGAGCGCCTGACCGTAACCTACAAGCGCAATGGGCGTTTTGTGCAGGCTGGGCTGGACCAGCTTAACCGGTTTTTACGCGATTGGCGGCGTGATGAGGTGACGCGGATCGACCCTGATCTGTTAGATATCCTATGGGCCGTTTACCGCGAAGTTGGGGCCAGCGAACCCATTCACGTGGTTTCCGCTTATCGTTCTCCTGCGACGAACAACATGCTGCGTCGACGGTCCTCTGGCGTGGCGCGCAATTCGCAGCACACCCAGGGTCGGGCGATGGACTTTTTCATCCCTGGCGTGCGGGCATCGCGCATCCGCGAGGCGGGCCTGCGGCTGCAACAGGGTGGCGTTGGTTATTACCCCCGCTCCAACACACCATACGTGCACTTGGATACCGGCAGTGTGCGTATGTGGCCCCGCATGACGCGTTCACAATTGGCGCGCGTGTTTCCCAACGGCCGGACGATCCACATTCCAGCGGATGGCCGCCCGATGGCGGGCTTCGAAATTGCCCAGCGTGAGCTACAGCGCGGCGGAAGACCTTCAACGCGTATCACGACGGGTCAATCAGTCGAAACAGCGCGCAACGAGGACAATGGAGAAATTCTGCTTCCATCGGCAGGCGACCGCAGCATCTGGAGTGCCCTCTTCGGTGGTGGGAACACACCGACCCCATCAGCTGATGTCGGCGCGGCACAGACAGCTCCTGCGGCACCTGTTGCAGGGACACAAACCCAAGCAACGCCGGTCCAGACGGCAACGGTTTCCGAACCGATTGAGAATGCAAGCGGCCCGCGTGAGCCCTACCAAGTCGCATCTCCTATTCTACCGCCCTACGCAAGCTCGACAGAGCCGTCGCTCGCGCCCTCCACCATCGCGGGCCTGAGCGTTCCTACTCCAACGCCCGCTCCAACAATCGACGATATACAAATCGCCGCGCTCGGCACGGGGACTGGTGCAGAGACGAGCAGAAACACTGCCACCGGGACTGACGCGCCGTCGCCTGCCCCCGGTGCAATCGCGCTGAATGCGGCCTTTGAAACCGCCAGAGCCTCGGTGCCAAACAGCATTGATGCGCAGACATTGCAGGCTCAGGCCGAAGCTTTGCGTGCAAGTCGAGCATCACGACAGACGCCAGATGCGCGACAAATTGCACTTTCACAGATTGCGCCTTCGACTGTGGCTTTTGCAGCGGCGTCACAGGATACTTTACCCCCGATCACACGTGCGCAGCAGGTAGACAGATCAGTGCCAGAACCTGGGCAGATCGCGGCGCTGATTGAGGCGCGCTTTGCCGAACAGCGTGCAGCCCAGGCAAGCGCGAGAGATACAGAAGACCAAGGTGCAGTAGAATTTGCTCTAGCATCATCCTCAACAGCAGCTGTTCAAACACCACAAACTTCCCAAAGCGTTGCTCGTTCGCGGTCACAGGCAGAACAGCAAGTAGAAGCGCAAGCGAGCTTGCTTGAGCCGGGCACGCTCAGCGCCAATCCAGATCAACCAGCCGGCCTTGAAGTTGCAAGCGCTCCCAGGTTTGTGCCGCCAGCGCCGCAACCCGCGCCGGCACTTAACGGGCAATCAACACAACAGCTGGCTGCTCTACCCACTGTTGATGCTTCCGCGGTTGACGCGTCCACCAGCAGCAATGCTGTCGCTGCAGCGTTTGCCGCGCAGGACGAGCCAGCAGCTCAAATCCCAGCGCAGGATGCGATCACCACACTTGCAGCGCTCGACGGCGGAACGCCGGCAACGGCGACCGCACCACCAGGCATGATTGGTACGACCGGCGAGTTCTACCCGATTTCCCGCGATATGACTCCAGCGCTTGCTAAAGTTTCAATTCGCGGTGCCCAGCACGCAACGCTCACCGCGCCAGCGCGCACGCCGTCTTTCTCGCAGCTTCTTACGCACCAAGCGGTCTTTGAAACGACGAGCGGTTTCAGCGCACGCACCCAAAGCTTCAGCGGCACTGGAAGCTAATCAGCAAGTCAACATTTGTACGCAAACGGCTTGCAAGCATTTTGTTTTGCCTTCCCTCCGTTCGCATAAACATTGCCTGGACAGCCTATAGTTCGTCTGCCTCCTGAGGCGAACTGGCAGCTGACCCGCCAAGCGCGCCTAAATACAAGTCCAGAAGCGCTTCCTGCTCCTGCCGTTCGGCCTGGTCTTGCTTGCGAATACGAACAACTTGCCGCAACACCTTAGTATCAAAACCGTTCGACTTTGCCTCGCCATAGACATCTTTGATGTCATCCGAGATAGCCTTCTTCTCTTCTTCCAGCCGCTCAATGCGCTCGATGAAACTGCGCAACTGGCCGGCGGCAACGGTGGTGTCTGACATGGGATCTGCTTTCGTCATACGTCATGAGAACTCTCGCGAAAGACCAAGCAGTCTCCGCCAGCGACCGTCAACGGCACATGCATTGATTATGGTGGATGGGCCTGCACGAGCCTGGGGACAAAGCAATCAAAGTGAAAGGGCAAACGTAGGTGGAAGCTTCGAGGCTTACTGTCTTGAGCGCGGTGTCTTGGAGACGGCGGATTTTAAGTGGGATGCTTGGCCTGTGCCTGTTCGAAGGCCGCAACCTGTTCAGGCGTTGCCTCTTTTTGGAAGCGATCCTTCCAAGCGCTGTAGGGCATACCGTAAACCATCTCACGGGCGTCATCTTTGGTAAGGTCGATGCCGGAACCATCGGCGGCATCGACGAGCCAATTGGACAGACAGTTTCGGCAAAAGCCCGCCAGCGTCATAAGATCAATGTTCTGAACATCGGGGCGGCTTTGAAAATGTGTGACGAGACGGCGGAACGCAGCCGCTTCCAACTCGGTGCGCGTGGCGTCATCCATTCTTATTCTCCCGTGTTTGATTGTCGGTGATCCTTCAACATTCGCATCACAAAGGCGACGTGATGGCGTTGTTTGCGACCTTACTTGCTAATTTGGCGCAAGGCAGGATCCTTGATGAGATCTCTAATCATCGGTTCCAGCCGGTCGGCCCACCGATCAACGCCGGCCTCATCACAAATCAGGTCTTGTCGAACCTCCAGAAGGGCATGTGGATACCCCTTACAGGTTCCGTGGCGATGCATTGTATCCCCAGGAAGCTCGCCACGATAGGGTTCGTTGTCCCCGACAATCAAGTCGCCTTCATCCTTGAGCGCCTGGATGAGAGGTACGGCCAGTCTGGCATCCCGATCCCATAAGACACCGGCATGCCAGGGCCTGGGGTGACCACGCCAAAGCGGCGTGAAGGAGTGGATAGAAAACAGCACCGGTGCCCGCCCCGTCACAGCTCTTACATGGTCGCATGCTGCAGTAATGGCCTCGTCGTACGGGCGGTAGAAAAGCTCCACTCGCTTGTGTCGCTCCTGCAGGTCGATGCGAGCGTTCCCAGGTACCACCGCGCCATCGGACAAACGCATGATGAGAGTTGGATCATCGCCTCCACGATTAGGGTCGATAAGAAGCCGGGAATATCGGCTCATAACGAGGCTGGCGTTGAGTCTCTCAGCCAGCTTTTGCGACAGTGATTTGGCACCGATGTCGTAACCAATATGGCGCTCAAGTTCATTCGGATCGAGGCCGAGCGTACCGTAGGCTGCCGGCAGAGTGTTTTCAGCATGATCACACACGACAATCAGGCCATGATCAGCATCACTCAACGCGCTGGTAACCGGCACAAACTCATCGCCGGACGCAGTATGCACGGTGGCGTCCACCATATGTTTGCCCGTGCTGTCAAAGGTGTTCGGCGAAGAAGGGTTATCCATAAAGTATGCGACCAACTGAAAGGGAGACTGGCATCTGCAGGAGAGGACAAGCCGCGCCATCCAGCCAACAAGAGCTTTGCCCTCCACGCTTTCTAATGCAAGTTTCAAAATGCCCTTAAGGGCATAAAAGGGTGGCAAATTGGAGTGACACGTTGAGGTCGCCGGAGCAATCAGCCGCACCTGACGAGGCTGCCGCAATGTTGCCAAGGATGTGTGGAGACGACCAATTGTGGTGCACTGTACTGAGAATCGCTTTTGAAACCGGTTCTTACAGCGCGCTTGCGCCCTGATATGCATCCGCTAAGAAGGCTTGTATGAGGCTCCTCACACCCGCACGTGAACGAAAACCCAAGCCACAGGGCATGTCGTTCTCTTTTTTCGTCACCGCCATGGCCATCGCTGCCCTCGTGGTGGGAGGTTACGTGGCGTACGATAGCACCGGCAGTGACGCGCCCATCGCGGGCGTTGAAGGCCGCGTGGTGGAAGGCGCCGACGCGATGGAGGAAACACGGCTTGGCGGCGGGCTGAATGGCGGCCCGACTGGGTTTCGCGTGTGTAACGAGACGGCCAGCACCATCGGCGTCGCGCTTGGCTATGACTCCCGACAAGGCTGGGTATCGGAAGGCTGGTGGAACCTTCCTGCAACCACGTGTGAAACGCTGAGCTCAGGCGCTCTGGCGTCCCGCTTCTATTATATCTACGCCATCGATTATGATCGTGGAGGGGAGTGGAAAGGTCGGCACTATATGTGTACACATGCGCGCATCTTCACCATACGAGGCTTCGAGGACTGCGCGCGCCGGGGGTTGGAAACGACCGGATTTTTTGAGGTCGATACCGCCGGACAAACAAGCTGGACGGTGCAGTTAACGGAAGACTCCCTGCAAGCACAGTAGGACAGCATGCTTAAACGCGACCGCAGCGTCAAAATTCTGGCAACTCTTGGACCAGCAAGCTCTTCCGTTGAACGAATCAAGGAGCTGTATCTGGCAGGTGCCGATACGTTCAGGATCAATATGAGCCATGGCGATCCGGACAGCATGCGTGGTCTCATGGAAAAAATCCGAAGCGTTGAAGCTGACGTGGGTCGCCCGATCGGTATCTTGGTTGATATTCAAGGCCCAAAGCTGCGCGTTGGCATGTTTACAGGCGATGCGGTGATGCTCGAAAACGGAGCGAGTTTCCGCCTGGACACAACCGATGAACCAGGAACAGTGGACCGCGTTCAGTTGCCCCACCCTGAAATTTTCGACGGTATGGAGGCAGGTCACACACTGATCCTGGACGATGGGAAACTTCGTCTAACCTGCACGGGCACCGACCAGAAAAGCTACATCGACACGCAAGTCATTGTCGGCGGCAAGCTCTCAAGCCGCAAAGGCGTGAGCCTGCCAGACACCACGATTGCTGGTGGGGCCCTAACGGAGAAAGACCGACGCGACCTGCATGCCGCACTGGAAGCGGAAGCCGATTGGATTGCCCTCTCGTTCATTCAGCAGCCAGAAGACGTGGCAGAGGTCCGCAAGATCGCCCGCGGTCGCTCTGGCATTCTTTCGAAGATCGAAAAGCCTCAGGCCGTGGAGAAGATCGAAGAGATCATCGAACTGTCCGACGCCATTATGGTTGCGCGCGGCGATCTGGGCGTGGAGATGCCTCTTGCTGCCCTGCCTGGAACGCAGAAACGCATCACCCGCGCAGCGCGGCGTGCGGGCAAACCCGTGGTTGTCGCCACGCAGATGCTAGAATCGATGATCACTGCACCCGTGCCCACACGCGCAGAAGTTTCGGATGTGGCAACGGCCGTTTACGAAGGCGCCGATGCGATCATGCTTTCAGCCGAATCAGCTGCAGGCGACTATCCCGTAGAAGCCGTCACAACGATGAACACGATCGCAGTCGAAACCGAAGGTGACGTCCTCTATCGGTCGATTATTGATGCTCAGCGAACAGAGCCTGAGGCAACAGGAGCAGACGCCATTTCTGCAGCAGCACGGCAAATCGCTGAGACTTTGCATCTCTCAGCGATCGTTTGTTACACCTCGTCGGGTGCCACAGGCATTCGTGCGGCACGCGAGCGGCCTCGAACGCCAATCATCGCGCTCACGCCGAAATCGCGCACCGCGCGTCGCCTCTCATTGGTATGGGGCGTGCATGCCCTTGCTACCGAGGATGCCGACAACATCGACGTTATGGTGGATAGAGCTTGCACTGTGTCCATGGAAGAAGGTTTCGCCGCGCCTGGCAACCGGATCATCGTTACCGCCGGTGTTCCCTTTGGCACCCCAGGTGCCACGAACCTTCTGCGCATCGCGTTTGTGCGTGAGAGCTAGAAGCGATTTGCCTCTATCGCATGCGTTGGGATCAAGAGCCTAAGTCACGTTTGTTGGCTCTGCGCTGATAGACGATGGCATCTGCGCTGATCCTGCGAGGCGTGCTGCGTTAACGGCATCAATCGCCTTAAGCACAAGGTCTGGGTGCGTTTGATGGGGCATGTGCCCGCCACCTTCGATCACTGTCTTGTGCGCGCCTGAGATATCGCGGGCCAAGCCATCGGAGTGAATCTCTGGCCAAACGACTTTATCTTTGTTGCCCGTGATAATCTGAACTGGGCATGTTATGCGCACATATGTTGGTGCCTGCGCCGTCACAAACGGACGCAACTGGTACACATCCTGCGCGTTGGCCTGAAAGGCTTTGGGACGCAGAACAAGCCGCGCGCCCAGTGCATCAGCGTAGTCGGGTTTTGTGGGATCGGGCGCGAAGACCTTCTCCGCGCCAGGTCCAATCTGGTTCCATGCAACAGGAAGAACGATGAGCCGGGTAAAAAGCCAACCGATGATGGGCATACCTGCCACGGCATAAAACCAGTCAACACCACGAAACCGCTCTCCTGGCCAGGGATGGGTTGCTGGCGCACAAAACACGGCCCCCTGAACAAAATCACCTCCATGCACCGCCATCTGCGCTACAACGGACGCACCCCAACTGTGCCCAATAGCGATCACGCTGGGCGCACCAAGCTCCTTGGCTGCAGCGATCGCAAGATCGGCCTGTACGCGCGGTGATTGGTCACCAGCGGCGCGGTCGCTGCCGCCCTGCCCAGGTCTATCGAGAAAAATGAGATGCCAATGCTTGGAGAGGTCTGCGAGGCGTTCTTTGCCCAAAGCGATTATGAACTCGCGGTGGTTGGAACTGGCGCCATGCAAAAAGATCAGGCTTGGACGGTCTCTGGACGGTGTGCCGCGCTCAGCGCAATGCAAACGGCGCCCGTTGAGGTCAATGAAATGCTCACTTGAAGGGTAAGACCTAGAAAGACGGGCCGTGGCTACCACCGTGACCACGTAAAGCGCCACGATAGCGATGCAAACACATGAAAACAGAACTGTCACGGTCTCAACCACCGGCGTCGTAAGGGGCCGGAGCCGGATCGGCAAATGCTTTGGTCGACATCACGTCGGACTGATCGTTAAATGGGAGCGCCAAGCAAACGACGTTCAATTTCGCCCAGGCGATTGCGCGGACCGTTCAAATAGGGATGCACCTTCAGGGCTTCCTGCAAAAACACTTGGGCCTGCATATCCTCGCCAAGTTCATCAAGAATGATGCCGATCCCACTCAAGGCGCCAAAATGCCTGGGCTCTAAACGAAGCACCTGTTCAACGTCCGATATGGAGCGACCGTAGTCTTGGCGCAGAAAATGGACCGTGGCGCGGCGATTCCACGCCTCAGCGAACCGAGGTTCCAAGGCGATCACGCTGTCAAGCAGATCGAGAGCGACGATGTAGTTTCCGCCCCGAATAGCGAAGGTGGCACGGCGCATGAGAAGGTTGGCCGTATCGCTGCCAGAATCGTTCCAAAGACTTTGAATCTGACGCGCAAGAACAGACGCGCTTTCTTCATTTTCGCTCTCAGCTAGAGCGTCCAACAGAGCTGAGGACGTATGCACCTCGTTCCGCACCGCTTCAAGGGCAGTCTCGCCATTGGAGTTGAGAGCAGCATCCTCGATGACACCGTCGTCAACCAAAGCCGTCTCTTCTTCAACATCCACATCAGTGGCTGGAATGTCATCCGTCACAGCCTGTTCGATCGGCGCTTCATTGGTCAGCGCCTCACCTTCATTAGCGAGCACTAAAGTCGCCGTAGGGACTTGCGCAATTAAGAAGACGCTGCTAAGTGCCGCGCCAATAGTCACGCTAAGTGATAGCCGACGGTGGGGCGGAACGGACTTGCAAGGGGAAGCGCTTTGAAGCGCCGGCTGCGAGCACGTTAGACTTGTGGTCGAATCAAGTTCTTGTCTCATCATTCCACAAGTGTGCCTTACGGAACCAATCTCGTCAAAATCACACACGCGTGAAATCGCACCGAAAATCGAGGCAAGCTCGATTATTCGTTGCGTTTCAATATCTTAAAGAATTTCCACAAGAGGCGCTGAAAACGGTTTCATCACGCCGATGAAGGTCGTATTCACGATGCGCCACAGCCGAAAAGGTTTTGAAGTAACGCCTTCACAACCTTTAAGTGGGCAAAAACTGCCGACTTAATGTCAGCCCTGACGCGCTTTGAAGCGGCCTTGCGTCTTGTTGATGATGTAAACGCGGCCGCGACGACGGACCATGCGATTGTCACGATGGCGCTTCATGAGCGACTTCAGAGAATTTTTAATCTTCATAACGTCAAACCGAATTTTGGTGTCTTCACCATCTAACAAAGAAAAGAGCGCGCTCGCGGCGCGCTCAATTAGCTGACGCTTCAATGCCAAGCAGATGCCTGAAAGTCAACATCGACAGCTTTGAAACGCTTCAACCTTGAGGGATGGTGGGCGCGGGCAGGATCGAACTGCCGACCCCTTCGATGTCAACGAAGTGCTCTCCCGCTGAGCTACGCGCCCAAGGTGTCGCGGGTCTTATCGGTTAAGTGGCGGGGATGCAAGCGCTCAGACGTGATGCGCGCTCCATCAGGCTGCCAGTAACTTTTCAACCTCATTGACCAGGTCTTTGAGATGAAACGGTTTGGACAGGACCTTCGCATCCTTGGGTGTTTCAGCATCCGGATTAAGGGCGACGGCTGCAAACCCGGTGATAAACATGACTTTGATCGCGGGGTCGAGCGCGGTTGCTTTACGCGCCAACTCGATACCGTCCATCTCAGGCATAACGATATCGGTCAAAAGGAGCGTAAAAGGTTCTTCCTGCAACCTGTCAAAGGCGCTTTGGCCATTGTCATAGGATGTCACTTCATAGCCCGCATTTTCAAGCGCCTTGGCCAGAAACCGGCGCATATCATTATCATCTTCAGCTAAGAGTATTCGCGTCATATCTGTGGTCTATGCTTCGTGAGGTTTCAAAGTGCCTAACAATACGGGCGCCTTTATCGACTGGACCAAGACGCACTGCCCTGAAAAAGCAGGCCGCCTGAGAGAGGTCCGCATCCCGTAAGTGAGAAGCTTAAGCGCTACGCGACACTCTAGGGTGCCACACAGCCCTTGAAAAGACATGTTGAGACAAACCTGCGCCACGCCAACGCTTTGATTAAACCAGAGGCGCGCGCCCCGAGTGATGCACATGGCCTAGCTAAAATGATCTTCCCCTCCACCAGAGCAAGATTTGAGTCACCGCATCAAAAAACTCAGTGGACGCATGGGTGGCATAAACATGCCCGCGTCCATGCTCTCATGCACTGTGGACAGACACGGACAGACCTGCGAGCTTATCGTTCACGCGAATCTGGCGAGTAGAACACTAGGATTGCATGGAAATCATCGAATCCTTCGATACCGAAGTCACTTACGATTTGCTCGTGCCAATCACACAAACAGTGCCGTTTGTGTTGGGCTCACCGCATTCGGGAACGACCTATACGCGCAGTTTCCTTGAAGCCTCGCAGCTGTCCTCCATTGATCTGCGCCGCTCTGAAGACACCTATGTGGACCGGCTCGTCAGTTCGGCTGTTCAAAAGGGTGCTCCACTTCTCTCTGCAAGATTTCCGCGCTGCTATTGCGATCTCAACCGCGAACCATACGAGCTTGACCCTCGCATGTTCGTTGATCCGCTTCCCGCGTTTGCAAACACGGCATCGCTGCGCGTTGCGGGAGGGTTAGGCACAGTACCCCGCGTGGTCGGCGACCGTCAGCCAATCTACAAACGCAAACTGAAGGTGCACGAGGCGCTTCACCGCGTTGAAACCCTCTACAAACCCTATCATTCCGCGTTGAGGCGAGTGCTCGCTAAATCCCATGTGCGGTTTGGGATGGCAGTGCTTGTGGATTGTCATTCCATGCCATCGCTCATTCGAACAAGCCAGGGCACTTTGAGTGCAGACTTTGTGATCGGCGATCGTTTTGGTGCGAGCTGCTCGCCGTCAATCTCAGAGACGATCGTGCAAAACTTGCGCAGTCAGGGTTTTACGGTGGCCCGCAACAAGCCCTATGCGGGCGGTTTTATAACGCAACATTACGGACGGCCTGATAAGGGCATTCACGCAGTACAGCTAGAAATCAACCGCGGTCTTTACATGAACGAGCGAACACTCATCCCCAACGCGGGCTTCAATGTCGTGATTGATGCACTTCAGGACATGATGGACGCTTTGTTTGCCATAAGTCACGAGCATCTCGCTCCCACAGCCAGCGAAGCGGCAGAGTGACGAGCACACGGTGCAAAAAGCGCTGAGCGTGACGGCGTATGAAAGCAGCGCATATCCCGACAGAAAAAAGAGCCGTCCGAAAAATCGAACGGCTCAAGTCTAGGGAGGAAACGCCCAAGGAGGGCATTGCGTCACGCCGGGAGGGCCATGACGCAATGCAACAATTAAGTGTGCGCCGCAAAAAGTCAACGCGAGCCTGCCCATTTTTGTCCATTTGCTAAAAATTCCGGCTGTTTAACCCAAAGAGCCGAAAATTATTTCGCCGCAGCATCTCTGCGCGCATTTCTTGATCAAAACAGCGACGCATTATTTCTCCTATCAGCACAAACTTATACATGTGCGAGCTTAGAGACCGTCACTTCCACCACCAAGTGTAGCACCACTTGCGATGACGAGTGGTCTCCGGCATGAGCTGAAGCTTCAAACGAGATGAAACACAAGATACGCGCCTCAAACCTGCGCGCTCCAGCAGAGATACGTTACGGCATGGCATTGCAGTCCACCGATCCCATCGCGCAACGCACAGACCTTTTCGCGGCTCTGCAAAAAATCTCACAGACCGAAACACTGCCGCTCTTCCGCACCGCAATAGAGGTTGACAACAAGAAAGCCTCAGCTGGCTGGTTCGATCCAGTTACGAAGGCAGACCGCGCATGCGAAGAAAAGCTGCGTGCACTTATCAGACAGCATTTCCCAAGCGATGGCATTTTTGGCGAAGAGTATGGCGCGGAAAAGCTAGATGCTCGCTTTGTGTGGGTCATTGACCCGATCGACGGCACGCGCGCCTTTATCTGCGGTGTGCCGCTCTGGGGGACACTTATTGGTCTGCTCGAAAACGGGATTCCAGTCGCCGGTCTTGGGTATCAACCTTTCATAGACGAGGCGTTCCACATCAGTGGTGATGAACCGCACCATGTGATGCGCGGCAAGACGGCCAAGCTTCAGACACGCCGCTGTTCGGCGCTCAGCCAGGCAACGCTGTTGACCACGACGCCTGCGCTGTTCATTGGCGAAGATCGCGCAGCCTACAACGCCCTGGAAGAGGCCGTTCGAACGGTGCGGTACGGGACGGATTGGTACGGCTACGCCCTTGTAGCCTCGGGAAGCGCCGACATCGTGGTCGAGACAGGCCTAAGCCTTTATGACATCGTCGCGCAGATCCCGTTGATAGAGGCAGCAGGTGGCGCTGTGACAGATTGGTCAGGCCGGCGCTTAATCGAACAGAACCTCTTGGACGAAGAAGCCTTCACAGGCCAAATCATCGCCGTGGGCGACCGCCAGCTTGTTCCGCTGGTGCGAGAAAGAATGAGCCTGTCTTAAACGGCGCGGCACACCACTGGTTTTGGAGCACGGTCAGCCGGGGCGCACAGTCAGCTGGAGCGGGCGACAGTCTTTACAGAACCGAATAATCAAAGTTCTCAAGGCTGCGCGTTACGTTGCCCTTGCGCAGCTGCGGCACGGAGAAAAACGCCTCTGACGCCGACAGAAACAATTCCCTGATTTCATCACGTTCAAACATAGGCTCGTGTTTGGAGCGCGGAAGCCGCAATAAAGATGCGGTAGGGACAGCGGCGGCGATGCGCTCAATAGCATCCGGCGAGACAATCATGTCTTCGCCAGCCTGCACAAAGAGGCAAGGCGTGCTAATCTGATCTAGGAAATTTTGGTCCCACACGCTGCGCATCGCTTTTGCCATCTGGTGGAGCCATCCAACCGTCGGGCCGCCAAGCCCAAGATCGGGGTGCGCGTCTAAAACATCAGCAACAGTGCCATACTGTTTCTCATCTGATGTAACAGGATTGCTCCTGAACGGGGCCGTGCCTGCCATGGTGTCGCCAGTCCCAGGAGCATAGCGTTTCGCTAAGCCCAGCCATGTGGCAACAGCCGACAGGCGCGTAATAGATTTATGCGATGCGTTGGGCACATTGTATCTCAAAAGCGGGGCCGTCAGGATAACCCGGTCAAACAAAACAGGCTTGCGAACCATGAAATGGAGCGCGATCAACCCTCCCATGGAATGGGCCAAGCCGTAGAGCGGCAAGGGGCAATCCGGCAGGACGGCGCGTTCCATAATGATCTGAAGATCACGGACATACGCCTCAAAGTCATGGATGTGCCCCTTCCGAGGCTTGCTGGGGATCGCTCGCGTCGAGAGCCCCTGCCCGCGCCAATCAAAAGTGACGACGATAAAGCCGAGGCTTACATAATGATTGATGAGGCTGGCGTACTTCTCGATGAACTCGGTCCGCCCGTGCATAAGGACAAGGGTTCCGAGCGCTGTGCCGAGTGGGCGAAAATGCGCAACGCGCACCCGAACATCGCGGCGCAGTCCGACCTTCAAGTAGAAAACCCGGTGCAAGCGGGCCATAGGGAGATCATTGACCCAATAGAGGAACGCTCCTCCCTCGCCGACGACACTTTCGGGCCGGTTCAGGTCGTTTGACATAAAAGGTCTGATAACGGCCATGCCCATCTCTTGCCTGAGCGGGCAACGGTGCGCAACTGGACCAAGGTTGGCTGGCGCAGTTGCCAACACACACGCGTTGCAGCAGCCGATGAAACAAAAAAGGCTGGCACCCTTGAAGAAAGAGCACCAGCCTCGAACCTGAACAGTGACCGGAGGGCGGAATGTGGCCGCCGTTCAGATCCATTTGGGACCTGGGGAATGGGAGGCGATGGACAGGGCGCTATCCGCGACCCCAGCGCCAGATGATGTTGCCATCAAACTTATTCACGGCGATCCGGCGGTAGCCGCGCTGGCCGCGCGCTTCAAAGACGTAGACGTTGCGACGCTCACGCAGATAAGAGATGTCACGGAAACCGGCCTGACGCAGAATGCGGCGTGCCTGCCGTGGGCGCAGCTGACGGTGCGCCGGGGCAACATGGCGTGGGGCATGCAAGTTCGGCTGATGGTGCGAGCCACTTGGGCCGATGGTGTAGACACCCTGCGGCGTCGACCAACTGAACGAGAAGTGGCCTGCGTTGGCAACACCGGCGGAGCCGGCAACGGTGCCAAGCACAAGCAAGCCGGCAAGAACTGTTTTGACACGCAGTTTGGTGCGGGGGGCTTTGGTATCGGTGTTGGTCATGATCGTCTCCACAAGGTTTGATATCGGCGTTCAGGGCTTCGGTGAGACCCTGGTGTGCGCTTTGTCGCTCGCCTTGGCCTCGTTGATGATCACACCCTAGCCACCGCCCCCTGAACCCACCTGGAAGACGCCATTCATATTCCGTTCAGGTAGAAAAATCGTCAGCCCCATCGCCTGCACCGCAGGTTTCGCACTGAAATAGTTGGGGAATTTTCGAGTGCCGCTGGTGAAGCGCACCCCTTGAAATCAAGGCGCACAATACGCAGCTATAGTCTTGAAGGCGCCAAATGGGCCTTCTTTCCTTTGCTGCGACGGATGGTGGCCGATTGGCGTCGTCCCACGTGTACAGAGGAACCAACTGTAACCTGTTGCTTCACTTGGAGGACAAACCAAATGCGTGTTGACTACTCACCCCTCTACCGTTCGACCGTCGGCTTTGACCGGATTTTTTCGCTTCTCGATCAGAGCGTTTCGAACGAGACAAATTCTTATCCGCCCTACAACATCGAACGTACCGGCGAGAACGCCTATCGCATCACGATGGCGGTGGCTGGATTTGGTCCAGACGAACTGCATGTGGAGACCAGAAACCATACGCTTCACATCCGTGGTCAGAAAGCGGCTGATGTCGCCAGTGACACTCGCGAGATACTTCACCGCGGGATCGCAGCGCGGAACTTTGAGCGCCGTTTCCAGCTTGCTGAACATGTCGAAGTGAACGGCGCGACGATGGAAAATGGTCTTCTCCATGTAGAGCTGACCCGTGAGCTGCCAGAAGCCATGAAGCCCCGGACGATCGCCATCACGAATGGCGGGAACACAGCGAACGGCAATGGCAAGACGGCCGCCATTGAAGTCGATAACAGCTAAGGCAAAGCTTTTCGTCAGGCTTACGAAAGCCCGGTCACCTGGCCGGGCTTTTTTGTTTCATGACATCAAGACAGTCCATGTCAGGCAGCTTTGGACGAGGCAGCAAGATCGAGAAACTGATCCACCATGCCCGCCGTTGTTGCGAAACTCGTGACAAAGCGTACCACCACATCTCCTGGGGCCACACTGTCCTCCAGCGGGCTTGATGCCCAATCATAAAACTGAGCCCCAGCCCCACGCAGCGATGCAGCAAGGGATTGAGGTAACACCGCGAAAACTTCGTTCACCTCTGTTGGCGCAGCGATGCGGCAACCAGGCAATGAGGCAAGCCCCTCAGACAAGCGGCCTGCCATCGCATTGGCGTGCGTTGCCAGCTCTTTCCAGTGATCATCTTTAAGCATGGCGACCAGCTGAGCAGCCGCGAAACGGTTCTTGGAAAAAACTTGCCCCATCTGTTTGTGTCGGTAGGCAAGATCATCCTTCAGGTCAGATCGAAATGAGACGACCATCTCAGACGCCCAGGCCCCGTTTTTGGTAAAACCGAGCGAGAGAAGATCAACACCTGCCTCGTGGGTCAGGGCGCCAGGCGTTACGTTTTGTGTCACCAACGCGTTGCAGAACCGGGCGCCATCCATGTGAACGAGAAGGCCGTGCCGGCGAGCGATGGACGCAATCGCCGAAACATCCATCACACAATAGGTGGTTCCCATTTCTGTTGCCTGAGTCAGCGAAACCGCGATACCTCGCCCACGATGCACCGCACCGGGAGGGTAGCTCGCAAGAGCAGTTTCAAAGTCCTTCGCGCGGATGCGGCCTTGCCGCCCCCGGATCCCTTGAAGCTTCATACCTGTGAGCGCTTCAGGGCCCGCACACTCATCGGTGAGGATGTGCGCATGCTGTTCGCAGAAGATCACGCCGCCTGGCTTCGCCACAGCACTGAGCGCCAGCATGTTGGCAGCAGAACCGGTGCTTGCGAAAAACACACCCACGTCGCGATCAAAAAACGCGCCTAACGCATCGCGCGCTTGAACGCTGAGGGTATCTGACCCATAGGCGGCCTCAAACTCGGCGCCGCAAACCGCCAAGGCCTCAGCCACCTGTGGGGAGGCGCCGGCCCAGTTGTCACTGGCAAATATCATGGAACATAGGTCCTCTGCTTGAGAACCAACTTAGAACAGACACGCAAAATAGAAAGCAACGTTGAATATCAGTGAATGCCAGACAAATCAGCGAGTTGAGGCCCATCGGCTGAGCACGGTGTCGAGCGATAAAAGCCCCGGTCCTCTCAACACGATGTAGATCAGAGGAAAGGCCCAGAGGAGGCGCTGGTCGAAAATGATCGAGTTTTGGAAGCGATCAAACCACATGCCCGCCGTCTCAGCATCAACACCATGGAACGCCATGTCGACGTAGGATTGAACGACGATGAAGACGAGCATGCCAAGGGCTGCCGGGCGGCTGAAAAGACCCACTACGACAAGAACGGGCAAAATGAACTCCGCATAGGTACCTGCATACACGAGGAGCGTCCATCCAAGCGGAACAGCCGTTTTGTCATAGCCAACAGCTTCGATGATCGGCGGTACAACCTGCGCATAAGCGCCCGTTGAGAGCGTGAAGAGGCTATCGTCCAGCTTCGTCTGGGCGGCATTCCAATAGTACCCGAAAAGAACCGCGAAAAATGTGAACCGCGCGCCAAGACCGAGAAGCCACGTATCGGCGATGCTGTTCAAAGCGTCCGTAACGCGGGCAACAAGGCTGTTCACCTTTGAAATGGGCGAGGAAGCGATGTCACTGTTCGGCGCAGAAGCCGGGTCAACTGAGGTCATGGACCTTCTCCATTGGCGTTGCAGGCGCAAATCCACAAAACGCGCCCGCTTCAAAACACAAGCCAAGGCAGGCCTGCAAATCAAACGTTGGGTCAGCTTCAAAACCCGAAGCCGCGGCCGCGCCGAACGGTATACGCCTTGCCGTCGCTGACAGGAACTCAAAATCGCCCACACCTAGCGCATGCATTATCACATCATAGTGTGGTCGCGTAACTATCACCCTTTCGCTGGTCGCCATATTGACGCCCTTGCGACCGCCCTCCGGCAAGGTTCCCTCTTGGGAGGCTTTCTCCAGCTTGTAGATTGTAAAAAACGGGAACTTCGATGTTAGAAGTTGCACCGCAGGGTGCAGAACAAGATATCCAGCTGTTAGTTCAGCGGGGTCAACAGCGGCCAACGCATCGCTCGCAAGGAGCGGCGCATCAGCAGCGTGATAGGCGTTAAGCTTACGACGTTCCAGGAAAGCCACATCGGCCAGGAAGGGACGCGCCTTCGTTGCTGGATGTTGTGCCAGAACATGCGGAAAATCTTCGCCATACGTCGCGAGCACGGCGTTTTTCGGCGGGTACTGGCGAACATAATCCACCATCAGCGCCTTTCGCAGCTCTTCGCCCAAAAGCTGAGAGGTGATCGGAAACGCTGCCTTTAAGGCTTCTGCGAGGCTTGCAACCACATTGTTACGGTAGACATTGAACGCTTCCTGCGGGTCCCCGCCATTGGCGCGTTTAACCCCTGCAGGTACCGGTTTGGTTGGATCAAGGACAGCGGCCGCAAAGTCATCGTGATGATGCTTCGGCTGGGACCCCGGCTCTAAATCCAGGTCTTGGGCATCGGTCGGGTCAGGCTGATCCATGGCGGTATCTGGTGTCGCCCCAAAGCGGTCCGGGCCGGACCGCTTCGGGTGGACCAATCGCATCACATTAGGCGACGTGACGCACTCCGAGCGTTGGATTATATCGATCCAGAACGCCCGCAGCCCGCGATGCCTCTTTGGCAAGAACAGGGAAAGCAGGCACGTCGGTGTCCCACTCCACCAAGGTTGGGCGCGGACCGATACGTGCAATCAACGCTTCATACAGGGCCCAGACCGGATCGGAAACTTCGCGGTCATGAGCGTCAATGAGAAGCTCAGCGCCATCGTTCAAGGTTACCGAGGCATGACCAGCAAGGTGCATCTCACCAACATGAGTCACAGGGAAATCAGCAAGATATTCTTGCGGGGATGTGCCGTGGTTGGTTGCCGAGACAAAAACGTTATTCACATCCAGCAAGAGGCCGCACCCGGTGCGGTTCACGATGGCGCGCAGAAAATCTGTTTCGCTCATGTCTGTATCTTCAAACAGAACATAGGTGGACGGGTTCTCAAGTAAGATCGACCGTCCAAGCGTTTCCTGCACCTCGTCGATATGATCACAAACGACGTCAACGGTGTCTTGATTGTAAGGGAGCGGAAGAAGGTCGTTGAGATAACCCTCATCATGGCTCGACCATGCCAAATGCTCCGAAAAGAGCGCAGGCTCGTAGCGTTCATTAAGCGCTGCCAAACGGGCCAAATGATCTTTGTCGAGTGGCTTCTGACCGCCGATCGACAGACCAACACCGTGCAGAGAAAGACCAAACCGATCGCGAATGTCAGTCAACATCCGGTGCGGCAAGCCACCTTCGCCCATGTAATTCTCAGGATGGACCTCGAACCAGGAAACCTCGTGGTTGGTCTCGAAAATATCGCGAGCATGCTCCTGCTTGAAACCCACGCCAGTATCTGCGTCGGTAATCAATGGGCGCGAGAGGGCTAGGGTCATGGCACGACTTCCTGGGGTTTGATGGTCTCTTAAAACAGGTTTTACGGGTTTAAAACTGATCGGGCGGCCTACGCCGCCCGATCTAATAACGGCGACTTACAAAAGGCTTACGCAGGAATGTCGCGGGTAAGCTCTTCCAAAGAACCTTTGCGGCCTTCTGGGAGATAAAGGTCATCGGAAACGTCGGTTGCTGAGCCGTACTGCTCGCAAGTGCCCGTAGGAACGAACGTCCAGGCATTGCCCTGGTAATCAACAGTGGACGTACCGGCACATGTGGTGCCTGGGCCAGCAGCGCAGTCATTTGCGCCAGCAACTGAGATGCCGAAGCACTTTTCCATGCCCTGGGCGTGGGCTGGTGCAGTCACGGTGACTGCGGATGCTGCGCCAGCGACGGCAGCTGCGATAACGGCGGTGTTTACGGCGCGACGTGAAATGCTCATGAAGCTAATCCTTGTTTTGGAACGTATGTTAGACGTGCACAGGACACGGTAGGGCAGGTTGGCTGATCACCGACCCTGCCTCGATAATGAACGAGGCCGGGATAAAGAGGAAATGACAACGCGGATAGATTTAACAAACACTATCCTCACGCGTCGGTGCACGGGCGTGAAGTATAATCACGAATACGTGAATTCACTATCAATGTCTAAAATACAAATGATCGGGCGCTGGTAAGACCCAGAATAGGACCGGAAGCACAGGATGCGGCACCTCACAGCATAGCATCCCCAGAAAGGTCAGCGCAGTGCCGGGTCCGTCCATCGAAAGTCATCAGCACGCCCAGAGGGCGCTGGCAGATCGCGACCTAGCACCAGACGCGAACGCACCGCCAGATCACGCGGAAGAGCGTCCGAGGCATCCGACGCAAGCACGCCCGTTGGATCTGCGAAACCGGAGGTCATCAGAAGCACTGGCCCAATACCATCCTCAGAAAGGCTGCTTCCCTCAAAGACAATGGTTGCAACTTCTGGTTCAGGTGCTTCTTGTCCATCGCGCGGAATGAAACGCTCCACGAAATGCGCGTACTTCTCACGGCCGGCACGATTGAAGAAAATACCGTCAGGTTGGCGCAGATCTTCCACAACACCGGCCATGTTCGGCCCAACACTAACGTAGTTGCCTTCAATGTCAGCAAAGCCCTCATAAACGCTCACAAAACGCGCCCGCGTTGGCCCTACAGCATCTTGCAGCACTTGGTTGATCAGGCGCACATCACGATCAATCAATGGGTCAGCCATGGGCGGCAAACCGGCAAAGATAACTGTGTAACCTTCGGAGGTGAGCGTTAGAGCGAAGCTGGTGATACGGTTGCTGTAGGCATCAATCCAACCTTGCGTGCCGAATGCGAAACGCCGCTCCCCCTCAACGAGTGGACGGCGATCACTGTAACCGACCGCCACCACCACCGCGCCAACCTGAGTATATTCATCAAGACGGCGTAACGCTTCAATGTTCCAGTTGAGATCGGAAAAGTCTGTTAGACCGCTGCCAGATATGGATATGCCCTGCGCATCAATCAGAGGATCGTCCGCAAAACGGTCGACGAGGCCCTCACGCATTTGATCGGCGAACTCGTCTCCAAGTGTCACGACCGTGATCGCATCAGGGTCCTTGGGCGGCGGTAAATCAATGAGGGCCTCTGGATCGAATGCTGGTGCGATAACGCGCTCTGCTTGTCGCTGGGGCTGACGTTGACGTTGGCGTTGGCGTTGAGGCTCAAAACGGAAAATCCGAAACAGACCGCCGCCTCCCGAACGGCGGGTCCCCGCATCAGGCTGGGCGGGTAAGATAATCGCACTGGGATCATCATCACGCCAGCTTTGGGCCTGCACGTCCGTCACCTGCGCCAGCATCGCAACAACCAAAGCGATGAGGAGTGCGAAAAAAACCTTCACAGAAACTGCCAGAGTTCCGGCCCATAAGGTGGAGTGATTTAAGACCATTCCCATATGTTAGCATACGCTCTTTCGGCTTGAAACAGCCTATCCGGCAAGCCGTGCGAGAACGGCGCTCGACGCATACCCGTCAGGCGTCATGCCCACAGAGGCCTGAAATGCGCGAATGGCGGCTCGCGTGTTCGGGCCGACGCGGCCATCCACACCCTGGGTGGGAAAACCCCGCCGCGTCAGAAGTGTTTGCAGTTCTTGCACCTGATTACGAGTCAGGGGTTGAAGGCTGCGCGGCCATGCCGATTGGAAACCACCCAGACCTTTGAGCCTGTCCGCTAAGTGACCAACCGCCAGCGCATAGGACGTTGCGTTGTTGTAGCGTTTGATGACGTCGAAGTTATCGAGCATCAAGAAGGCCGGTCCGCCCGCTCCGGTTGGTGCAACGAGCTTGGCCATATCACCAGGCCTTGGAAAGGCTTGGCCCGCCGACCGAGTAATGCCCATCTGGCTCCAGTCGGCAAGGCTGCGTTCAGTCCGCTCATCGGCAAGCCGCCAGTCAAACCCTTGCGGGACGCGCACTTCATAGCCCCATGTGTGACCAGCGACCCAGCCGGACGCCCGCAAATAGTTGGCCGCTGAAAAAAGAGCATCAGGAACATTCTGCCAGATATCGGCCCGCCCATCGCCGTCATAATCGCCCGAATGCGCGAGATAAGTGGTAGGAATGAACTGGGTATGGCCCATCGCGCCGGCCCAGCTGCCATACATTTGGTCAACCGTCGTATCGCCGCGTTGCAGAACACGTAGCGCTGCCATGAGCTGCTCACGTCCAAATCGGCGACGGTCCGGATCACCATAGGCAAGAGTGGCCAGCGAGTTGATCACCGGCTTTACGATGTTCTTGTTTTCAAGCACTGCGCCGTAAGAGGATTCCATGCCCCAGATTGCAACGATGACGTACCGTGAGACGCCTGTGGCTTCCTCAATCCGCGCAAGCTCTACAGCGTAGTCACGAAGCGCTTGGGTACCATTCTCAATGCGGCGCGATGAAACCGCGCTGTCCATATACTCCCAAATCGGGCGAACAAATTCGGGCTGAAACTGCGCAGCCTCCAGGACACTTGGATCGGGACTGGTAACCCCAGCAAATGCGGTTTGCAGCACGGCATCGGGAATCCCTGCCTGGCGTGCCTCCGCCTGAAACTGACCCAGCCAAGCCTGAAATGCAGCGTCCGCACGCACCACTGTGGGGGACAAGGCAAGTCCAAAACCAATCGCAACAGTCATCACAAGGCCTGAGAAACCTCGTCTGCCTTTTACAACTCGATCAAAAACCATCCTCTTCATTGCCTCCTCTTGCATCTTAAACATCCGCCGCGTTGCGTCCCACCATGCGCGTCTCCCACGCGTAAGCATGCGAGACAATTTCATCCAAATCATCGTGCGAAGGCGTCCAACCAAGCTCGCGTCGCGCTCTATCTGCTATAGCAACGAGCGATGCCGGATCACCTGCCCGCCGGGGCGCTTCGCGTGCTTCAAAATCAACGCCGGACACGCGCCTCACGGACGCCACCACCTCTCGCACAGAATAACCTTGGCCATAGCCGCAATTGATGACCAAGCTATCGCCGCCACCGCGCAATCGATCAAGCGCCAGAACATGCGCCGCAATGAGATCGCTGACATGGATATAGTCGCGCACTCCTGTTCCGTCAGGCGTGTCATAGTCAGACCCATATATTTCCATGTAAGGCCGCTGCCCAAGCGCCGCTTGGCTTGCCACCTTAATGAGGTGCGTTGCCCGCGGGCTTGACTGCCCTGTGCGTCCATGCGGATCAGCGCCGGCCACGTTAAAGTAGCGGATTGCTGTGTAGGCAAAATCGTGTGCGTGCGCTGTGTCGGCAAGCATCATCTCGGTCATCAACTTGGATGAACCGTAGGGAGATATCGGTGCTGTCGGAGCGGTCTCGTCAAGCTGATCGGTGTCAGGCATGCCATAAACGGCTGCGGTGGAGGAGAAGATAAAGCTTCGCACGCCGCAATTGACACACGCCGCCATAAGCGCTCGCGACTTTACGGTGTTGTTTGCGTAGTACCCAAGTGGATCTGTCATCGAATCCGGGACGACAATGGACCCAGCGAAGTGGACCACCGCATCAATGGAGTGTTCTCGGATTAGCCGCTCAACGAGGACTTGATCGCCAATATCACCCACAATCAACAACGCCCCGTCAGGCATACCCGGTCGGTAACCCGTGGTCAGATTGTCCAACACGACAAAAGGCATCCCGCGATCAGCAAGCGCGTGCGCCATATGCGACCCGATATATCCGGCACCACCAGTGATCAAAACGGCCATGAGTTTACTACACTTCGCGCTCTGGAAAGGCCATCATGACACCAACCACACCGATTTTCCGTGTGTAGGGCAAACGGCACTGTTTTCAACCAACTGTGAATTGGCCTAAGCCAACCTCTGGGCAATGCATGAACGAACAAGGTAAATGAAGCATGACGCGTCGCATTCGTAAGGCAGTCTTTCCAGTCGCTGGTCTGGGGACCCGCTTTCTTCCGGCCACCAAGGCCATGCCAAAGGAAATGCTCACTGTCGTTGACCGGCCCGTTATCCAATACGTCTTTGAAGAAGCACGCGATGCCGGAATCGAGCATTTTATTTTTGTTACGGGACGCAACAAATCGGTCATTGAAGATCATTTCGACATTCAAGTGGAGTTGCGCGACACCCTGGGAAAGCGTCATAAATTCGCTGAGCTGGAGGCGCTCGACGAGCAGACACCCAAAGCAGGGACGGTCAGTTACACCCGCCAACAAGAACCGCTTGGCCTTGGCCATGCTATTTGGTGTGCCCGTGAAATGGTCGGCAACGAGCCTTTCGCCGTTCTTTTGCCCGACATGATTATGCAAGCACCGGAAGGTTGTCTGAAGCAGATGATCCGCTTGTACGAGCAAAGCAGCGGTAATGTTTTATCCGTTGAAGAATGCACACCCGAAGAGACATCCAAGTATGGCATTGTTGGCCAAGGGGATGCCGTCGATGGCGGATTCACGATCACGCAGATGGTGGAGAAACCAAGCCCAGGGAGCGCCCCTTCGAACTATTTCCTCTCCGGGCGTTACATTTTACAGCCCGAAATTATGGAGATACTCGGCCACCACACGAAAGGCGCCGGCGGCGAGATCCAGCTAACCGACGCCATGTTGAAACTGCATGAGACAAGCCCGTTTTTTGCCATGCCGTTTTCCGGGGCCACGTACGACTGCGGAGCCAAATCAGGCTTCTTGGCTGCCAACGTAGCGTTCGGCCTATCGCGGCCAGACATCGCGCCGGGTTTTCAGGATGCCCTGCGCGATATCATTTCCCGGCGGGCTTGACGCAAAGTCATACAGTCAACGGGCCAGCGTAACGCCCGCCTCGGCGGTGAAACGCTCAATGTCGCCATCATCATCGGGCTCATATTCATAACTGGTATCTAGGCGAAAAGCGACGACTGGCGAGACGCGCCAGGTAACGCCTGCCGCACCGGTATAGGTTGTCGTCTCTGCGTCAATGTCGCTGAACTGGGTGTCTTCGACTGTTCCAGCAATGCGAAGATCGACATTGCGCCGCAAGGCATGGTTGAGGCCTAAGGTCGCCTCGCGTTCAACGGCGGTACCAGAACCGTCGAGCGTCGTGGCTTCTAGATCGGTGGAGATATCGAGCGTTACCGATGTGAGGGCGGTCACATCCCAGGTCAGACCGGCAGAAGCTGTCACAGTATCCACATCTTCCAAACTTTCATCGTCAAACCGTTCTCCGGCAATGCCGATGGTAACTTCGCCGCGCAGTGCGCTGTCGTCAGCAAAGCCTACACCTGCACGCAAGGCATAACCTTCGCTGTCGCGCTCCAGACCGTTGCGGTCGATATCTTCGTCGAAACGGCGGGCGAACGCCTCCACTTCGATCAACGGTCGCAGTCGTGGCCCTTCGGCGCGCTGCAGTCGCAGCGTCAACGTTCCCTCGAACCGTTCGCGATCGCTATTCGATTGGATGCCGCCGTCGGCGAGTGGGGTGTCGTCGAAGAGGAAGCGGGAAAGTTCAGCTTCGGTGCTGATCGTTAGCCGGCCAGCATCCCGCTGTGCGCCAATCACGCCGGAAAACTCCTGATCGTCGGTCGTCTCAGAAGCATTGTCGACGATATCGTCATCGCTAACCGTTTCAGAATCCAGACTGTACGCGCCGCGCAGGATGATCTGGGTCTGCGTTGTAAGGTCATATGTGTAGGTCGCATCCGCATCGACCGTGCGCTCGTCCTCCCGATCGGTGTCAAAGATCGTCAGGGAACCGATGACAGTGCCATCAAAGGTGGAGCGTCGCCCGATCCCCTCGACGCGCAACTGCGGCGTGACAGTTACCGTGCGCACATCTTGTGATGCCTGATCGCTGTCAACATTGCTGTCATAGCCGACGGCCACGTCGAGCGCTGGAAACCAGGTGAGAGGGCCGCGGCGAATGCCGATTGGCGCGAACGGGTCTATATCTGCGTCAACGTCGGCGTCGTCCAGTACGAGAAGCGGATCGATGATCGCCTCGTCCAATGCGGAATCATCATCAGCGTCTTCGGTGGCCAGGGCATCGTCGTCGGCCTCCCCATCATCGCCAAACGCGCTGTCCTGCCCAAGAGAAAATCGGCGCAATCTATCGGCTTCAACACGGTCTCGTCCTTGCTGATCGGCCTGGGTGGCCGAAGCCGGAGGCGGCAGTAAGTCATCGCTATCAGTGTCCAGCTCCAGGCCGCCACCATCGATCAGACCCGGGCCGTCCTCACTCTCACTTGATTGGGCGAGCGCACTGCCAGCGCCCATGGCCATGAGCGAGGCGGCCGTCATGAGAACGGCGATGGTGAAGCTCAAGGACGGCTGCGACGCCATTTGAGACCTACTGGTACAAGCGCACATGAAATCGGTCGAAGCCGCGCGCAAAGCTGCGCTCGGCAGTGGTTAAACAGCGTTAAACAAACGAGGTTAACGAGCAGTTTCCGTGCTCTTTACTGATCGCTAACCATAAATGGACAATTGCTATCGGGCGGCTGACTGCGCCGTTTGTCTTTAGCTATCGTTTTCCACCTTCGCGGTACCATCCACCAGAATCCAAGCCCATCAGACGACAATCGGACATCTAGAAGAGCGCGAGCTACCCATGGATTTAGCAACGATTATTGGCATTGCCGCCGGCGCGATCGTCGTCATCGTGGCTATGTTGATCGGGGGAAGCATTGGCCAGTTTGTCGACCTTCCATCCATCCTCATCGTGATTGGCGGAGGGTTTTCTGCCACGCTCATCCGCTTTCCACTATCTGGCATCGGCCAAGCCCTCATTCTCGGTGGCAAGACAGCCTTTACGCACAAAACAGTGTCACCATTGGAACTGGTCGAAGAGATCGCCAACCTCGGTGACGTCGTTCGCAAGAACGGCCCACTGGGTCTTGAGAATGTCGAGGTTTCTCATCCGCTTCTGCAGAAAGGCACGCAGTACGTCACTGACGGGTTTGAGCCGATCTTCATCCGCGAGAGCCTAGAGCGTGAACGCGACCTTTCCATCGAGCGTCTGACTGAAGGTCAACGCGTCTTCAAAGCCCTCGGCGACAGCGCCCCAGCCTTTGGCATGATCGGAACGCTGGTTGGTCTCGTCCAACTTCTGGCCAACATGGATGATCCCTCCACAATCGGGCCTGCGATGGCCATCGCACTTTTGACGACCATGTACGGGGCGATACTCGCCAACCTCATCTGTTTGCCAATTGCTGATAAACTTGAATCGAAACTGGCGCAGGAAGAGGTGAACCTTTCTCTCGTGATCGACGGTGTCGCGCAGGTTCGCGATAACAAGAGCCCGACGCTCATCCGCGAAATGCTACTGGCCTATCTTCCCGATAAGGCACGCGCTGAACTCGCTGAAGCAGCAGCCTAGGACGCGTAGGGATGGCTCGCAAAAAAGCCAAAGCTGGCGGCGTGCCTGAGTGGCTCGTAACGTTTGCAGACCTGATGTCCATTCTGGTCTGCTTCTTCGTCCTCATCATCTCCTTCTCGGTGCAGGATCAACAGAAGCTGCAAGTCGTTGCCGGTTCGATGCGCGAGGCGTTCGGAAGCCAGGACGTGGTTCGCCGCGCTGGTATGATCGAATTGGAAGGCGCACCTCTGCGTGACTTTGTACGCCGTGTCGGCGTGGTAGACACGCCTGAGGATTCTGAGTTTGCATCGGAGCGTCACGATCAACGCCGGCAACAAGGGCCTGAGGCCAATACCCATACAATTGAGCAGGCTGAATCCGAAGTGCCTCGCCGCTTCGCGACTGCCGCCGCTTCGCTGAGGCAAGCGTGGCAAGAGCTGCCAGAGATCACAGAACTCTCGCAGCACATCATTGTGGAAGAAGATGAACTGGGACTGCACATCTCTTTGGTGGATCAGGATGGCCGTTCAATGTTCCCGGAAGGATCAAGGTTCCCGTTTGAGACGACGCGTCTGTTGCTTGCGCAAATGGCGCCCGTGCTGCGTCAATTCCCGCATCGCCTTCAAATCACCGGACATACATCCGCACCACACGGCCCGCCGCTGAACCCCGCCTACACAGACTGGGAACTTTCGGCCGATCGCGCGAACGCCGCCCGCAGGATTTTGGATGATTACGGGGTGCCAAGCGACCGTTTCGCCAGTGTAATCGGTCGGGCAGACACGGAACCGCTTTTCGCCAACGATCCGCAGCTACCCGCGAACCGGCGCGTTACAATCCTGCTCATGAATGAAGAGCCGCCGATTTCTCACCTGCACGAGTTGTAACGGGCAAAAACATCTTGTTCCCGCCTGAAACGACCGTGGAGCTTCGGTCCAACACGTTTCAGAAGCTTACGCGACCCAACCTTTAAGCTCACGGCGAACAATCGCTTCGAAGACACGCATACCATGCTCACTATCGTTGAGACAGGGAATGTAGGTGAAGTTTTCACCGCCATGCTCTTCAAAGATCTCGTGCGCTTCCATCTCGATTTCTTCAAGGGTCTCAAGACAGTCTGAGACAAAGCCCGGGTTGAAGACAGCGATGTTTTTAACACCCTCTTCGGCAAGCTTCTCTACCGTCTTGTCGGTGTAGGGTTGGAGCCACTCTTCGGGTCCGAACCGCGACTGGAAGGTCGTCATCAACCGTCCACCGTCCCAGCCCAGACGCTCCTGCAAGAGACGCGTCGTCTTGTGGCAATGGCAATGATAGGGATCGCCTTTTTTGAAGTAGCTCTCCGGAATGCCATGATAAGAGGCGATAACTTTCTCAGGCTCAAAATCGAGCGTCGCCAAATGGTCCTCGATCGAGCGTGCAAGCGCGTCGATGTACACCGGTTCGTCATGATAGGCAGGCACCGTGCGAAGCGCGGGTTGCCACCGCTGCGACATCAGATACTCAAACGCTTTATCGTTCACGGTAGCCGTCGTTGCCGAGGCATAGTGGGGGTAGAGCGGGAAGAGAAGAATACGGTCGCAGCCCTGTTCTTGAAGCGCTGCCATTCGTGACGCGATGGACGGGTTACCGTAACGCATGCCCCAGTCAACAACCACATTCTCATGGTCAGCGAGTGCATCGCCAAGGAGAGTGGCTTGCGAGCGGGTATAGGTGCGAAGGTAGCTCTCATCGAGCTCTTCGTTCCAAATGGTGGCGTAGTCTTTGCCTTTTTTACCCGGACGGACCATCAAGACGATACCGTAGAGGATTGGATACCAAAGGAGTTTCGGCCATTCGATGACGCGTTTATCGGTAAGAAACTCCGAAAGGTAGCGCCGCATGGGCCAATAACTTGTGCCGTCGGGAGTACCTAGATTGACGAGGAGAACGCCGACTTTGCCGAACTTCACCTGCGGGTGATCTCCCGGCAATATGGAACGCTCAAGAGACTTATTCACCTCTGCTGGCGCGAGCGTGCGAACGTCAAAAGCCGATTGATCTTGCTGTTTCAAAAGTCCCGATCCTTTTTAGAATGATTTAAAATCATTCGCCGTTTGATATGCATAAGTGCATACGGGACGGCAAGGGATTTGGATGGATCGTAGACGACCCAAATCGCCGCAGCGGCAATCAAACCGTTTGCAAATCACAGCCTTAACAAAAGCGCAGTCCTAGGGTCAGGACTCATTAATTTTGCGATCATGGCGCGCTCTTTGGCACAGAGATGCAAGGAAAAGCTTGAAGAGCGGGGTTCCTCCCCGGTCAAAAGCTTTGACACCGCAGATCAAAGCCAAACGCGCGTCGCTAAAGCGGATAGGCCTTATTGGCCCTTCTGGTGCGTTGCAAAGGTTTGAAAACCTCATGGTTTCCTGCGCCTTTGCGCCTTCCAGAAAAACCAATGAACGCCTACCATGATCCGCAAAATAAATGGGTCCTGGCCCTAGGCGGCGACAGTGAAGAAACGACCGGTGTTTGCAAAGCTGCCGGGCGCGACACGCTCAATGGATGCTGAAAGACCGGTTATGTCTCTTAAACTGGTCGCCAGAACATCCTCAATCCATGTGCCTGCTTCGGTTTCTACTTGAAGCACCATACCCGGCATTGCATCATCACCAGAGACCAGACGCGCATCAAGAACTTCATCTGCACCAGCAACGATCGATGCGATATCCCGTGCCGTAACCACAGCTTCGCCGCATGTAATAGATGGCTGAACAAGACCCATCCACCCCTGCAGACCTGGTGCGCGGTACCGATGCGGCACCTGCTCAAACGCAGTCAGCATACCTGTGCGGGTTTGCAGCGCGTCTTGGCTATCGTCGAATGCCGATGTCAGCACTGCTTCACCAACCATGCCAAGAGGAAGAGCCTCCAGGCTGCCAGGACGGCAGATATCGACCTGGACGTCATGCAGAAGCATGTGAGCACCCTCGCGCGCTGACCGTAGCGCAAAAGGACCAAAAGCCTTATCGATCAACAGATCGCTGAGCGTGATAGTGTGCTGGTCAGCGCTACCGTAAACAATGGGGAAGACCGCACCTCCGGCGAGCAGGGCATGGGTCAGTTGGGGTCCATAGCCCAATCGGCACAGCAGAAAGAAACGATCAGGGGTTCCAATAAAACCGGTCGCTTCAACCCCCTCATCAAGCAGCGTTTCACCCTCCACAAGACGTAAGCCCATGGCATCCGCCGCTTCAGCAAGACCATGCTCCAGCAAGCTCGGCTCGCGACCAGACGCATCAGGTGCCAACCCGTTGAGCACAATCTGACCGGCCTGGAAGCCCGCACGTTCGAGCGCATCACCGGTGCGTGCCATACGCTCTGCGAACGAGGCCTCGCGTGTGGCGAAACTTTCCACCGAACTTCGACTAGTATCCAGCCGAGCCTCAACAGGCCCTGCTTCATCATTCGCCATGCCCGCATACTCCAAACACACTGCGTCGGGGCGTTAGCGCATCGTACATAGCGAGCGCTCATCGATAATGGCGAAAGTGTCCCTCGAAACTCTTACTAAGATGTGGAGATTCACCACGTAAGTCAGGGCAGCAAGTCCGGAATGATCGTCACGATACCTGGGAAGAGCCATAACAGCCCCAAAGCGATCACCTGAATCCCAACAAACGGCAGCACGCCACGGTAAATGTGCCCCGTGGTCACCGTCGGCGGCGCGACACCCCTCAGATAAAAAAGTGCAAAACCAAACGGCGGCGTTAGGAACGAGGTCTGCAGGTTCACCGCGATCATGATCGTGACCCAAGCTGGGTCGAGCGTACCACCATAGATCACCGGCCCCACAATCGGGATGACGATGTAAATAATCTCTAGGAAGTCGAGCACAAAGCCTAAAATAAAGAGGATCACCATCACAATCAGGAAGACGACAAGCTCGTTATCAAAGGCGCGCAGGAACTGCTGAATATGGTGCTCGCCGCCGAACGAGATGAGAACGAGGTTCAAGAGCTGACTACCTATCAGGATGGTGAACACCATCGAGGTAACCTTAGCGGTCTCTCGCACCACCGGGACCAGAACGTTCCCGCGGAACAGGACCCAACAGCTGTAGAGAAGGCCCAAGAAGGCAAAGTGGTAGGCCACCTGTGCGATGCCGTAAGCAACCCAATCTTCAAACGGCACAACTTCACGCGTGATGCGAAGATCGAAATTGACCCCAAACAGGATCATGATCACCAGTGCGAAGCTGGACCAGATGACGATCTTTGAGAACCCATCGTCTTCTTTTAGCTTGCGATAGGCGGCGAGCATGATCGCACCAGCAGCACCAAGCGCGGCAGCCGGTGTTGGGTTGGTGATACCGCCAAGGATCGAACCAAGCACCGCCACGATCAGAACGAGCGGCGGGAAAACAACCCGCAGAAGCTCGTTTTCCGCAAGGTGCCCTGCACCATACCGCAAGCCATAGAGCGTGAGCAGCATCGGTATTGTCAGAATAAGGAAGGTCGCGCCCGGCCCAGTCGCAGGTGTAATAAACAAAGCATCCAGCACCAAAGCAAAGACAATGCCCCCAGCGCCGATCAGGAGCGGGCGGCTTGCTGCTTTCTGCGACACGCCACGCGCGACCATCAAAACCAGCGCGAACAAACCAAAGACGGTGAGGACACCAAGCCCGAGGGGTGCCGCCGCTTCAAGCGCCTCCGCGCGAGCAACTTCAATCTCTTCTTCGGTGAGCTGACGCGCAAGCTCTTGATTACCAGACGCCTGGATCGCAGCCTGCTCTTCGACAGCGCGATCCCATGCTTCCTGACCGTGGACTTCGATCATCGATGCCTGACATTGCTCTGATACGTTGGTCCGCAAACTTGCTGACTGAGTTCCTTCCGAGAAACCAGAGACCTCAAGCGACTGGCTGCCAACGAGACCCACATTCATACCCACACCAAGGAGAACAAACAGGGCAAGCGGCGCGCCCAGATACCAGGTAAGAGCGTGGTTGCGGCTCACATGCTCAGACGACGTTTCACCCATTTGCACCGAGGGCGCTTTCGACGGGTTCACCAAGGCAAATCCGAAGGCATACAGCGCATAGAGACCCGCGATAAAAATGCCTGGCAGCAAGGCTGCCTGGAACAAAGTACCAACCGAGAGAACAGCAGGTTCACCCAGGAACGTCAGCGCGTCTGTACACCCAGCAAACTGCGCCCGGGTCTCCTGCCCTGTCGCGTACAGATCGCCAACCAGCGTTCCGAGAAGAACAATAACAATAGATGGTGGAATGATCTGCCCCAACGTCCCCGACGCGGCGATCACGCCGGTGGCTAGCTCCGGCGAATAATTGTTGCGCAACATGGTGGGCAGAGCGAGAAGCCCCATGGTCACCACGGTGGCACCGACAATGCCTGTGGAGGCTGCCAAGAAAGCACCCACAGTCACGATGGAAACAGCCAGGCCACCTGGCAGTGGACCGAAAACGCGGGCCATCGTGGTGAGCAAGTCTTCGGCGATGCGTGACCGCTCAAGCGTGATGCCCATCATGACGAACATCAAAACCGCGAGCAGCGTCTCAATCGACTGACCGGCAATGACGCGTTCGTTCATGCGGTTGACGATGAAGGAGAGATTGCGCTCCATCGCCGACTCCCAGCCTTGCGGGAAGACTGGTTCCTCTATTCGCGGGAGGTCAGGAAATCTGAAGGTCGAGATCGCTTCTCGCGCCACCCCCTCTGCCAGGAGAGCCCGGTATTGATCGGAAGAAACGTCAATTGCCTGATGGATCAGGAGACCCGCTGAATCCAGACCAGCAATGATCGCAAACGAGATAACCCCCGCACCACCGATAGCAAAGGCCACGGGAAAACCGGTCATGATGCCGGCAAAGAGCGTTAGAAAGACGATGATCAGGCCAATCTCGACCCCATCCAACCCGAACAGCATTTTACAAAATCACCTTTCAACAGCACCAGCAAAGAACGGTGCAACGCCTGTCAAAACGAACCGGTCAAACCCTCGGTTGGTCCGGGCCTGCAATCAGGCAGAACCAGAATGCGCTTCGTGCACCAAGTCTTCGGCGGTATCGCCCATAACATCTTTATCGAGATACTTGCCTGCGCTCTCTTCCCCCTCAACAAACTCAAGGTAGGAGCGCCAGAAGAAGGACATGGCCTGCAAAAAGACGAGGACGCAGAACGCCACGATCAGGACCTTGAAGAGAAAGTAAGCGTCAAAACCATTCGGGCTGAAGCCGATAGTTTCCACATTCCAACGTAAAATGCGTGATTGCATCAACATACGTTCAAGCGTTGATGTCGCCGATGGGTTGGGCACCACCAGATGCCGCCACATAAAGAACCAAGCGTAGAGATAGGTGATGATGATCGCGGGCATCATAAAAAAGATGCAGCCGAACATATCAATCGCGCGCTTGGTGCGATGCTTGACCGCTGAATAGACAAGGTCAACGCGCACATGACTGCTTTGAACAAAGGTGTAGCTCACACAAAGACACACCACCATTGCATTGTAGAGACGCAGCTCTTCCGACCACCAGGAGAGATCACGGGTGAAGACCGAGCCAAGCGGCCCAAGCGAAATGTCAGCGACGCGGAAGATGCGCTGCAAGAACACGATCATCACCTGCTGAAGCACCATGATGAGACCGACCCAGGCGACGGTCCGGCCGACGACATTGGCGAAGGCTTCCAGCCCGCGAACGCAGCCCCAAAGAATAGATCGCTTCCAAAACATCCCGAGGGCTGTGACGATCAAAAATGTAGTGAGAACAACGAAGAGAAGCTGTTCCGATCCGCCATAATAGATGAAGCGAACGAGCGACTCTTTATCGCTCCAGTTCAGCCAGCTTTGCGGATTTGTAAGAGCGAGAAACAGGTTGTAAGGCGCGAGCGCAAAATTCTTTAGCACCCAGACAATAAAGTCGATCATACCGGCTCGCTTCCCCCTCAGGACCTCAGCCCATCAAGAACTTCGGTCTGCAAGGCCCCCGTCCCCTTACACGTGGGCTCTAGCTGCTAACCTATGCACTCCCGAGGGAACTCCCTGATAGATCTGCAGACATTTGCCTGTTCTCGCCATGCAAATTGGACTTGCATTGATCAAAAACAAAGCCTCGCCCAGAGTTAATCCGGGCGAGGCCAAGGTCAAGTCGCCGTTTAGGCTCCCGCGTTCACGCGGTTGCGCTGACGGATGTACTCTCCATCACCGATTTCCCACCAGCGAGATGTCTGGGTGAGCGACTCAAAATAGCTGTTGGCAATATCTGCATAAAGCGGATCGCTCATGTTTTCTTCGCGAACCTCAGCGGCAGCACGGCCAAACGCTTCCCAAACATCATCTGGGAATTCACGTGCGGTCACACCAGCAGACTGCAGACGGGCAAGCGCTGCGCCGTTTTCAGCCCAGGAAAGCCCAAGGTTGTTGGCGTGCGTTGCTTCACAAGCAACCTCAACGATGCGCTGCTGCGACGGCGTCAAACTCTCCCAAACGTCAAGGTTCATGGAGAGCGCAAGCGCTGAACCAGGCTCATGGAAACCAGCGGTATAGTAAGTCTGCGTGATTTCCTGGAAGCCAAGACGCTCATCGGCGAATGGGCCGATCCACTCAGCGCCATCAATCTGACCCGACGCAAGAGCCTGGTAGATTTCGCCACCTGGGATGTTCTGAACCGACGCGCCGAGGCGGCCGAGCACCTGGCCACCCTGGCCTGGCATACGGAAGCGCAGACCTTGAAGGTCATCAGCGGAGCTGATTTCGGTATTGAACCAACCGCCCGGCTGCATGGCCGTATTGCCACAAAGGAATGGTTTCAGATTGAATAGGCTGGCAAGCTCGTGGTGCTTCTCCAAGCCACCCTTATGGTAATACCAGGCCAAAGTCTCAACACCGGTCATGCCAAACGGCACCGCGGTGTAAAACGCAAATGCTGGATGCTGGTTCAAGAAGTAGTACTCAGCTGAGTGATAAAGATCAGCCTGGCCAGATGACACTGCGTCAAAAACTTCAAAGGCGCCAACCAGCGAACCGGCTGGCATTTTGTTGATGGTCAGCTGACCATCTGTCATTTCAGTAATGATCCGTGCGGCCATAGAAGCAGCATCGTCAAAGATGGCGAAACCGTCCGGCACAGACGTGACCATGGTCAATGTCCGTGTGCCCTGCGCGATGGCTGGTGCGGCCAATGTCGTGGACGCTGCCGCGCCTGCGGACACCACACCTGCTTTTTTGATAAATGAACGACGATCCATGTAGAGTTCCTCCCGAACGTCTTAAGGTGGATGCAAGTCTAGCGGAAAGCAAAGAGCTATGCGTTTATCGCATAGGCCCTATGCAGCCGGCCCGAGGTTAAATACGAAAGGCCCGATAAGCACAAGTCCCGAGCTACAATGAAAAATGTGGCAGACCAATGGAAAATTATCTCATTTACTCAGATAGTTAACAGTTTCCTTTCGCGGCTGGTGAGCGCCACGACATTTGCTAACAGGACTTTATGACTACGCCCGCATCTACCAAATCGCTATCCGAGCACAGACCACTTGTCTTAATCAGCGCCGACCAGCGCTCTTTTGACGGGTATATGTGGCATGTTGCGATTGATACCTACATCCGAGCCGTCAACGACGTCAGCGACCTCGCGCCGGTCATTGTTCCAGCACTTGGCAAGTCACTAGACATCGAAGCCCTTTTAGGGTCCGCGAATGGGCTTGTTCTCACCGGTTCACGCACCAACGTGCATCCAGAACGCTATGGGCAAACGGCATCCAAGGCCCATGAGCCTTATGACCCTTCGCGTGACGCAACCACATTACCGCTGGTTCGCGCAGCCGTCGCTCAAGGCATGCCTGTGCTTGCCATCTGCCGAGGCCACCAAGAGTTGAACGTCGCCTTTGGCGGCACACTTGATACCGAGATACAGGAGATAGACGGTCGGCAGGACCACCGCGGCCTCCCCGCTGACGCCCCGCCTGATGTGCGTTTTAAGCAAAGGCACACCGTTCAGATCACAGCGGACGGATGCCTTGCTTCTATCCTTGGTGAAGTCGATGTCACGGTGAACTCTGTCCATCGCCAGGCAGTGAGCGAGGTTGGAGACGGGCTAGCGGTTGAGGCGCAAGCGGAGGACGGCACCGTCGAAGCCCTCTCTGTTGTGGGCGCTGCCGGTTTCACATTGGGGGTTCAGTGGCATCCGGAACACTGGGCAAGCCAATCGGCGGACGCAGACACGCCCTCAACAAAGATCTTCAGAGCTTTCGGCAATGCAGTGCGCGATTACGCAGCGACAAGGTCGACAGACTAACGGGCAAGCGATGCTGCCAGCAGCAACAGCCCAAAGCCCATAATCATGAGACTGCCGAGGACCGCCAACGCTTGCGGTGCGTAGGCCATTGTGCCGCTGTGAGCACCATTGAAATGCGAAAAAGCACCCGACAAACCGCTTGCTAGAACGGCCATGATACCGACGGTGAGCGCTGTTCCCACACCCATCGCATAGGCCGCCGCTGCACCCTGCCAGAACAAACCCTGGCTCAGAGCAAGCACGAGAACCAGCAGCGCGCCAGTGCACGGACGCGCGCCCGCACCCAAGATCAGAGCGGCAGTTTGTCCGAGAGAACGTCCAGTTCTATCGAGCGCATCTGCATCGGGAATATGGCTATGACCGCAACCGCATTCATCATGATGGTGATGACCATCATGGTGGTGGTGGTCGTGACTGTGGCTATGATGCTGATGCCCGTGCGCCGCATGCGCGTGAACCAGCTGCGGGGTTGGAACCACCACAGTCTTGAGGCTTAAGACCCGTCGTGCAGCCTTCACCATAAGGTAGCCGCCCAGCATGACGATGAGGACGTACGAAAAACGCTCTAGCGAAATCGTCACCTCAGAAAGAACCTGCCGCGTAAGCCCGAACACACCGGCAAGTAGGCCGACAACGGCAACGGCCATCGTCGCCTGAAGCAGCGCTGCACCCACTGCGAGAAACGCCCCTCGCCTCGCCGTCTCTTTGGAAGCGAGCATATAAGACCCGATCACCACCTTGCCGTGGCCCGGCCCGGCCGCATGCACAACGCCATAGGCGAACGACAGTCCAAGAAGCAGCCAAAGCGCCTCAGGCGAGGTCGCCACCTGCCGCAAGGCACCGGTCAGCCCCTCATAGAAACTGCCTTGTGCGGCAGCGGTCCAAGCAATGAGCGCCTGGAATCCGAACCCAGGAACCGGTTCAACCGGGATGCCTGTTCCAAAAGGATTTGCTGAAGCAGCCGAGATACTCGCCAGTAAGCATGCCATCATCCCCACTGTCGACGCGGAAAACCATTTCATGAGCATGTTATCCGCGCTCGGTTGGCGAGCTGATTTGTGACGGCCAAAAGCTCCTCGGGAACGATCCCATCGGCGGGGATGAGCGCGAGCGTATTGGCAAGGCCATCATCCAGCGGTTCAGGTTCGTCAATGGTCAAGTCGCAGCCGTCCGGAGCGCCGGCAAGGCTGACTGGGTTCTCCTCAATGAGCGAGAACGCAACGAAATACTCCGGATCATAGATATCGATGACCACCAGGTCGTGTCCCAAAGCGGCAACCGGCTGCTCGAGCGGCAAGGTAAAATGCAGCGTCGTGCGCTCACCATCATGTTCCAGATAGTAATCGAGCGGGAACGTGAACGTCTCTGAGAAAATGTCTCCAAGGCGATCGGTCGTCATCGCCCCAGCTATACTGGTAAAATAGTGGAAGTCGTTCAGCGACGTAACGTTCACTTCAGCGAGTTCTGCCGTCTCTTCGCGAGAGTAAACCCCATCACCATCCGCATCGAGCCCTATCATAAGGTAGGACGAAAATGCCTCATCGAACGTCCAGGCTTGCCGAAGCGCAGTAATCTGCCCAGTCTCATCGAAAAGGATCTCCGCTGCGGCATCTACCCAGACATGGGGGTGCGCCTTGACGGGCAAGGTCGACGCCAGTGTCGCGATCGCCAACAGAAGTGGGTAAGTGATTCGGGTCATCATCCGATTGGCTATACCAAAAAGCGCGGCACCAGTATGGCACGCGATGACAAGTAAAGCGTTAGCAGTCTGCGCCACGATCAGAAAAGCCCTCGGCCAGACAGTCTATGAACGCGCGCAGTTTCTGCGTCATATGCCGCCGCTCCGGATAGACGGCGTACACCCCAACGCCTTTGAGTTCGTAATCTTCCAGAACCGTCACGAGCTTGCCCTCCTGCACATCGCGCATCACGGTGAGATAAGGCGCCTGACAAAACCCTAGCCCTGCCAGTGCCGCCTGACGGATAACATTGGGCGCATTGATGGCGATGCGTTCGTTCACCCGCACGGCACGGCGACCCTCAGGTGTGTCAAAGGTATAGGCCCGTTTAACCCGATGGTTGCTATCTACAATGGCTGGCATGTCCGCCAGATCCTCAGGAACCTTGGGAACCCCGCAGCGTTCCAATACCTCTGGCGCTGCTGCTACAACGATGCGGAACGGCGCAAGCTTACGGGCGATGAGGCTGGAGTCTTCAAGCTCGGAAATACGGATGGCCGCATCAAATCCCTCAGTGACGATATCAACGAACCGGTCCTCAAACACAAGATCAAGCTCGACCTGCGGGTAGGTTTGCGCAAACTGCAAAATCGTATTGCTTAAGATACCTTCCGAATACGTCCGCGGTGCTGAAACGCGCAACGGCCCGCGCGGCAGATCGCCATGCTCACGAATGCGTTCTTGCAAGTCTGACACGCCGTTGAGAAGGGCCAGCGCTTCATCGAAGTAAACTTGACCCGCTTCGGTCAACGCCACAGAGCGGGTGGTACGTGTCAGAAGCCGGACACCGAGCATGTCCTCTAGCTCACGAACGTCCTTAGAAAGGATCGCCTTTGACCTGCCGGTCGTGCGCGAGGCGGCTGAATAGCCTCCGGCGCGCACCACATCGGTGAAGGAGCGCATACGCGCCAGCGTGTCCATTGTTTTGCCTCTCCAACGCTATTAACGCGAAGGAGAAACTAGCCGCCCTCGGCAGCCTTCTCATCCGCTTTACGCTTCAACTTACCCAATTGCGGCGTGAGGATGGGCACAAAAAGGATGAGGATCGCAATGGCTAAAATGGACGCTGTCAGCGGTCGTTCCCACATGAACGCCCAGCTATCGTTGGAGATGATGAGCGCGCGGCGCAAATTCTCTTCCATCATCCCACCCAAGATGAAGCCAAGTAGCATTGGTGCCATGGGAAAATCGAGAAGACGAAGCACGACCGCGGCCACCGCGAAAATGACCATTAAGTGGATGTCGAAGGTGTTGAAGGAGACGAAGTAAACGCCGATCAGCGAGAAGAAGAGGATGTACGGCACCAGCACAGCCGCCGGCAGGGCAAGAACCCTCGCGATGTAGGGAATGAGCGGTAGGTTCAAAATAAGAAGGATCACATTGCCAATGTACATGGAAATGATGACCGACCAGAACACCTCCGGATTGTCGATGAACAACCGCGGGCCTGGCTGCACGCCATAAGACAAGAGCGCCCCCAGCATGATTGCCGTGGTGCCAGAGCCAGGAATGCCAAGTGTCAGGAGCGGCACAAAAGAGCCAGAGCTTGCCGCATTGTTGGCCGTCTCCGGCGCCGACAATCCGCGGATGGAACCCTTGCCGAACAGTTTGCCTTTGATAGGCCCCGCGATCCGCTGCTCAATGCCATAGGCCAGAAACGAGGCAATGGTCGCCCCCGCTCCAGGCAGGACGCCGACGAAGAAACCCAGCACCGAGGACCGTCCGACCACCGGCGCCATCTCTTTCACCTCATCTTTCGACAGTTTCATGGAGCCCAGATTCTTCTGTGCTTCCAACTCCTTCTTCTGATCCTCCGGCGATTTAGGCCGCAGGACCGCCATCAGCGCTTCGGATAAGGCAAAGGTTGCCATCGCAAGAAGAAGGAAGGAGATACCGTCGATGAGATCGAGCATGCCGAGTGTGAAACGGGGCACGCCCTGCGCCTGATCCGTGCCCACGGTGGACAGCATCAAACCCAGTATGGTCATGAGCAAGGCCTTAATAAGGTTTCCCTTGCCTGCAAACGCTGCCACAGCGGTTAGTCCGAGCACCATCAGCGCGAAGTAATCGGTGGACTGGAATGACAGCGAAACCCGCGCGAGCGCCGGGGCTGCTATCAAAAGGAAAATCGCAGCAATCGTGCCCCCGGAGAAGGACGAATAGGCGGCAATCGCAAGCGCCTTGCCGGCATTGCCGGCCTTGGCCATCGGATAGCCATCAAACGATGTCGCCACCGTGCCTGCAACACCGGGCGCATTGATGAGGATGGACGATGTCGAGCCGCCGAAGATCGCGCCGTAGTAGACGCCCGCCATCAAGATGAGGCCAGTCGCCGGGTCGAACCCATATGTTATGGGGATCATCAAGGCGATGGCGGAGATCGGCCCAAGACCTGGCAGCATGCCGATGAAGGTGCCGGCAAAGCAACCGACCATGACCATCAAGAGGTTGATCGGTTGCGCGGCGACCGTGACGCCGGACCAGATACCTTCAAGCATGGGAACCCTCGCTCTTTGGGCAGGTGTGACAGGTCATGAGAGGAAATCCGGCCAGGGTGCTACGAACACGTCGAGCGCCTGGGTCATCAGGAGCCAAAACCCGACAACAACGGGCAGCGAGGCCCCAAGCATGACGAGCAACCGCCGCTCTCCCATCACCCAGAATCCGCCGATGAGGAAGATGTTCGTCGCAATGAGGAAGCCCAAGAACCGAACCGTGAACCCGTAAAAGATCATCAACCCGCATAGCAGGGCGATGCGCGTAAACGTCATGCCTTTGGTGTCTACGGGCCTTGGATCGCCTGGTTTAACGAGAAGAAACAGCGCGAGCACAATGCCAGCGACCGTCAAAAACTGAGGCGCGGTGCGTGCCGTGAAAGCCTGGTTGAGCTGAAACGGCAGCAAGGTGATCTTGGTGCTCACATAGCCATAGGCCACAAAGAACACCAATAAGATCAGGGCGCCCACCCGGTCGCGTGACATAGCGCTTCCCCCTCCTTTAAACGGGCCTTCAAGGCTCGTTCCAACGCGGCGTTATCCGCCGTCTGTTGCTTTGCTAAACATAAGCGCCGGCGCGCGAACGCGCCGGAGCCAGAACTTAAAAGCTAAGCTTAGAGAAAACCAAGCTCGCGCATCAGATCGCCGATAACCTGCTCCTGTTCTTCAAGGAACGAGGTGAAATCGCCGCCTGCATTGTAAATGTCGACCCAGCCGTTGCGGTCACGAACTTCCGCCCAAGCATCGGTTCCGTACATTTCACCGAGCTTGTTCTGGTAGGCTTCGGCAAGATCAGGATCGAGGTCTGGTGCGCCGAAAAACCCGCGCCAGTTGACAAACTCAGCGCCGGGAGCACCCGAAGCATCACACGTCGGTGCGTCCGGTGCCGCGGCAACCTCCTCAAGCGAGGTTACGCAAAGGATGCGCACTTGGCCTTGACGAGACATTTCCACCGCCTCGGAGAAGCCCGTGGAAAGCGCCTGCGCTTCGCCGGACAAAAGACCAGCCATAGCGTCACCACCCGCATCATAAGGGATGTACTTCACGTCGGTTGGGCTTGCACCAGCTGCGCGCATCACAAGCGCGGCGACCAGATGGTCCATACCGCCAGCGACGGAACCACCGGCAATACCAACAGATGTGGAGTCAGCGTTGTAGTCTTCCAGAAGCTCACCGAAGGACTGATACTCAGAGTCGGTGTGCACAACGATGGCTGCATAGTCGCCGATTGTGCCGGCAATCGGCGTTAGATCACGGAACGACTGCGGAAAAACGCCCTGCAACGAGCGGATGACGATGGGTGTGGAGTTCACCATCAACGTGCCTGACTGTTGATCGGCCGTTTCGATGAGGTGCGCGATAGCAAGGCCGCCACCGCCGCCCGACATGTTCTCAAAGGATGCGGACTCAAGCAGGCCTGAATTGGTGAGAGCTTCACCCGTGCCCCTTGCTGTGCCGTCCCAGCCACCACCGGCGCCGCCGGGGATGAGGAAATGCAGCTCGGTCACGTTCTGCTCGTCGGCCTGCACTGCGGTAAATGCACCGCCTGCAAGTACAGCGGCGGCGGCGGTGCCCAAAAGGGCCCGTTTAATTGTTTTTGACATGATATCTCCCGTCGATGTTGGAGCGCGGCTTACCCGCGTCTTGCTTACGGCCCGCAGGGCGACCCCCACGAGTTGGGCCGTAATAGGCCACAAGCCGCGCGGCTTGTCACGCCCCCAACCAGGGCTTGGGCGTATTTTTTGCAACCGCTTGCAAATCTTGCGGTGCATTGCGGCTGCCGAGAGAGAGTTTCCAGCGACCGGAGAAAACCTGAAACTTTCAATGGGTAAGGGAACTGTCAGTTCAAGCCATAGCTTGACCTGCATGAAGGCCGGATAGGAATGCAAGTTCAATGCGCGGGCCAAGCATACCGTCGCCTGCCACACCAATCGTACCATCTGCACTCATGAGATACGGCTCACCGAGCGGCGCCTCGACGAGCGCGTAGCGCCAGCGGTGGCCAGCAGCGTAGACCGGTTGCGGGATGTCTATACCCATCGCGTCTTGGAACAACCGCAGAAGAACCGGCACCATAGCCTCCCGCTCGCGCTCAATATGCTCCGCCGAATAGGCCGCCGAAGCCTGCACGACCCACAGATCATGGTTGCTTTGACGGCCCGGCCCACGCGCCGATTGGCGGCAAGCACTAGCAAGCTGGCTGTCTTCGCCAAGCTTGGGCAGATCAGGCAAGTCGAGCCGCTTATCGAAGGCGGCCAGAAGCGTATAACTAGGCGCATACCGCACCTCTAAAAGCTGCTGGAACGGCTCGCCAAAAGCGGCAAGCAGGTTCGCGGCTTGCGGTGCAGGCGCAGTCACCAACACCTTATCGAACGAACCTTGGTGCCCGCCATCGGCATCGGAGAGCACATACCCTTCGGCAACCTTACCAATATGCGCGACCTCGAAACTGGTCGTGACCGTCACAGATGTCTGCCCCTCGAAGCCAGCCCTTACCAAGGCCGCCATACCGGGTTTGCCGATCATCGCTCCGGGTTTCACGCTGTCCCAGATGTGAACCGCGTCCCTCTCATGCAATTCGGCGATATACCCAGAAAAGGCGGGATCACGAACGGTGGCATACTGCCCCCCATGATCAAACGCGCCCCATTCGGTCCGCCGGGTGGAAAGCCTGCCCCCAACACCGCGACCCTTGTCAAACACGGCGACCTGGTGCCCCGCCGCAGCAAAGCTGCGCGCAGCGGCAAGGCCCGCCATTCCCGCTCCGATCACTGCGATATTGAGTGCCAAAATTTAATCCTCATCCGAAAGCGTGTTCGCACCATATAAGGGATATGACGGATACAGCATCTCAAGTCACATCCGAAACCACGGGTACACCGCCAGTTACCGAAAACGCGGATGCATGCACCGTCTATTACGATGGCGCTTGCCCCCTATGTCAGCGTGAAATCTCTTTTTATCAAGGCCTGGATGGGGCCGACGCCATCCGCTGGCATGATGTCAGCAAGGTCGATACCGGTACGGACGCGCTGACCCAAAACCAGGCCATGGCGCGCTTTCATGTGCGCAGGGCAGATGGCTCGTTGGTGTCCGGCGCGCGCGGTTTCATCGAAGTTATGAAAACCATCCCAAAGCTCAAGACATTGGCGACGATCCTTTCCGTCCCACCACTGCCATGGATCGCTGAGGGCGCATACCGCCTCTTCCTGCCCCTGCGCCCGACTCTCAAAAAACTCATCCCCGCCCCGACAAACACCCCCCGAAACGATGCCGAGCTTCACGATGCTTCATAGACTATCGCCTGTGACCTTCGAGCCGACCCGCAAAGCTGGTCTGGAACGGCTCAACGCCTTCGCTCCACACGCTGGCAGAGCCTATGCCTCCGGCCGCAATACCGACATGGGCAACCCGGAGATGCAGGCTGTCTCCATGGTGTCACCTTATGTGCGACGGCGGATGGTAACCGAACCAGAGCTCATCGCAGAAGCCCTGAAGTACCATAGCGCGACCGCCGCGGAGAAATTCATCCAGGAAGTTGTGTGGCGGACCTATTGGAAAGGTTGGCTAGAGATGCGTCCTATCATCTGGGACCGCTATCTCGCCGCCCGCGCACAAAGCTTTGAGGACCTTGATAAAGATGGCGCGCTGCGCCGCGATTATCATGCCGCGATCACAGGGGAGACGGGCATCGAAGGGTTTGATGATTGGGCGCAAGAGCTTGTCTCAACAGGCTATTTGCATAATCACGCGCGCATGTGGTTCGCCTCCATATGGATCTTCACGTTGCGCCTGCCCTGGGCGCTTGGCGCGGACTTTTTCTACCGCCACCTCGTGGACGCCGACCCGGCATCCAACACGCTTGGCTGGCGCTGGGTGGCGGGGCTTCACACCAAAGGCAAGACCTACCTCGCTCGCGCCGACAATATCGACCAGCACACCGCCGGCAGGTTCCGCCCAACGGGATTGGCACCCTTTGCCGAACCCTTGATCGAGGCAGAAGATATGCCCGCGCCGCTGCCGCCGCGCGAGGGCGAGATGCGGGTGCCGACCAAAGGCGAGAGCGGTGACTACGCCGTGCTTCTAACCTCTGACGATCTTTATCCAGATGGGTGGCCAGGATTTGAGAACAACGTTCCCGCCGCTGTTATTGCACTTGGACAAACGGCTGACGAGGCAGCGCTCAATAGCGGGGATATCGCGGCAAGCTTTACCCGGAATGCGTCCGCGAATGCGGCAAAGCGAATATCGCGCGAATATCACAGTGACATTGCCGATTTATCGAAGAAAAACAACATCGGCGACAGTGCGACACAACCGAATATCGCAAACGATGTTGTAGGTGCGAACGCGCAGGATGTTGAACGGGTCTTGTCAGCGTGTGAGAGCGCTAACCTCACGCAGCTCATGATGCCCTTGGCATTGACTGGGCCGACAAAAAATTTCCGCGATGCTCTCCGCCAGGCGACATCTCTGCGGGGGATAACGCTGACAGAAATCCAGCGTCGTTGGGACGCAAATGCGTTTCCTTATGCCACTGCGGGCTTTTTCAAGATGAAAAAGCAGATCCCCAAGCTGCTCGCAAAGGCGGACCTTGTTGGGTAAGCCTGCGGCATCCAGAGTGGCGATCATCGCACAATCAGAGTGGTGCCATTAATGACTTAACTGAAATTCAGTTCATAAATGCTGAAATCAATGGAAGCCTCAGCTCTGAACTGAATTGTAGTTAAGCAGCTACCTCAACGCCTTCACTTGATAGAATATCAAGCTTCGGCATCAAGCTCATGAGCGTCTGTGTGTGCTCATGCTGTGGCTGTGTGAACAGCTTCTCGGTCTCTGCCAACTCCACCATCGTGCCGTGATACATCACGCCAATCCGGTCACACATCTGCCGCATCACTGGAAGGTCGTGGCTGATGAAGAGCATGGTGAGATCGAGTGTCTCCTGCAGATCTTTCAAGAGGTTCAGAACCTGCGCTTGGATCGACACGTCAAGCGCAGACGTTGGCTCATCGCAAATCAAAAACCGAGGTCGCGTGGCAAGCGCGCGAGCGATGGAAATGCGTTGACGCTGTCCGCCGGAGAACGCATGCGGATAACGCTCACCTGCCTCTTTGGGTAGTCCGACGAGCCCCAAAAGGTCGGTCACAATACTCTCCACCTCATCCTTAGACGTGGCAAGATTATGCAGGAGGATCGGCTCGGCAACGATGTCCCGCACTCGCATGCGTGGATTGAGCGAGGAATAGGGATCCTGAAACACCATCTGGATTGCCTGGCGCTGTACTTGGCGTTCAACTTCATCACGCGGCGCGGACAGATCGCGCCCATCCAGCAGCACATGACCACTGGAAGGCTCCAAAAGGCCCGCGATGACTTTCGCGACCGTGGATTTACCAGAGCCAGATTCCCCAACGATGCCGAAAACCTCACCGGGCTTGATGCCGAACGACACTTTGTTGGCCGCCGTCATGTAGCGTCGCTTGCTCGGCAGGAGTGACCGCACCGTCTGGAACTTGACGTCAAGATTACGCACTTCAACGACGGGTGCATCGGAGGTCGTCTCGTTCTGCGCGCCGACCTGACCAATCCAGTGGGTCGCAACATCAATCTTGGGCAAAGAACTTCCGCCTTTGCCGCCTGCTTGGAGGCTGGCAAAACGGTGCACCCGAACATCGGCGCGGGGCACGGAGGCAATGAGACCTCGCGAATAAGGGTGAGACGGGCTCCCAAGAACCTGAGGCGTCAGCCCTTGTTCGACAATCACGCCATCTTTCATCACCACCACATGATCGGTGGTTTCCGCAATCACACCCATATCGTGGGTGATCAGCATCACACCCACCTGCCGCTCACGAACCAAACCCTTGATGAGATCCAGGATTTGCGCCTGGATCGACACGTCAAGCGCCGTTGTCGGCTCGTCTGCAATGATAAGGCTCGGCTCTGTGGAGAGTGCCAAGGCAATGACAACACGCTGGCGCATACCGCCTGAGAACTGATGCGGATAATGCTTGATGCGCACCGATGGGTCAGGAATACCCACGGCATCAAGCAACTCAATCGCCTTCTGGCGGCCGGCGTTTTCCGACAGTTTGGAATGGAACTCAATCGTCTCCACCAGCTGTCGCTCCACCGTGTAGAGCGGATTGAGCGCTGTCAGCGGGTCCTGCATGATGATGGAGATATCGCGCCCGCGCAGGCCCCGCATGGCGTCAGCATCCAGAGCATCGATCCTGGCACCCTTCAGCGTGATGGACCCGGTCGAGATCTGCCCCGGTGGCTCCAAGAGCCCCATGATCGCGTTGCCAATGGTGGACTTACCGGCACCCGACTCGCCCACCACACCGACGATCTGGCCCGGCTCAATCGTCACATCTGCATGATCGACGGCGATAAACTCGCCTTTGCGCCCAGGGTAGGAAACGCTAAGGCCATTAATCTCAAGAAGCGCCATATTGCTTCCGCCTCCGCTATCGCAATTTCGGATTGAGCGCGTCGCGCAGCCAATCGCCGAGCAGGTTCACCGACAGGGCGAGGATCAAAAGCGTGAGCGCCGGGAACAGCAAGATCCACCACTCGCCGGAGAACAAAAAGTCCTGACCGGTGTTGATCAGCGTACCCAGCGACGGCGTTGTTTTCGGCATGCCAACGCCCAAGAAGGAAAGCGTTGCCTCGGCGATGATCGCGAGCGCGAGCCCTATGGTCGCGATGACGAGCACCGGCCCCATAACATTGGGCAGGACGTGCTTCATCATGATCGGAAAGGGCTTCACGCCAATCACGCGGGCGGCCTGCACATATTCCTTGTTACGCTCCACTAAGGTCGCCCCCCGCACCGTGCGCGCATACTGCACCCAGTCTGACAGCGCGATGGAGACGATGAGGATCCAGATAGCGACATCGTTGCGCATGTCAGGCGGCACAATCCCGCGCACAATACCGAACACGAGAAGCGCGATGAGGATGGACGGGAAGGTAAGCTGGACATCCGCAATGCGCATGATAATCGTGTCCGCCCAGCCGCCGCGATAGCCTGCGACAAGGCCAAGAACGATGCCGATGATCATCGCCAGAAGCACCGCCGAGACGCCGACAAAAAGCGAGATGCGCGAGCCATAGAGAATGGTCGAGAAGATATCGCGGCCCTGATCGTCTGTCCCGAGCCAATAAACACTGCCGGTAAACTGGTTGGCCTCCATCGGGGGCGTAAACCCATCAAGCAAGTTAAGCGTTGCTGGGTTGAAAGGGTCCTGCGGCGAGAGCCAGGGGGCGAACGCGGACGCGACCAAGATAATCAGCACCAGGAGCGCAGCGACAATTGTCACTGGCGATCGGGTGAACGAGTACCAGATGTCAGAGTCAAAGAACCGTGCAAGCGCTGTCGCGGGCTCGCTACGGATCACCTCACCGGTATCATTCGCGGTCTGACGCGCAGATGATTGGGGCACAGATGACTGACCCGAGCCAAGAGTTTCGTCACTCATCTTAAGCCACCTCCATCGACACGGCGTTCATTGTTCACTTGCGCCCTCACGTGCACTGCTTCCTCCAACCCGCACTTGCAGCCTCATTTGCCTGGCGCCCGTTCAACACGAAGCCTCGGGTCAACCGCGAAGTAGAGAAGATCGACGATCAAATTCACAAGCACGAAGAAGACCGCGATGAGCATCAGATACGTTGCCATCACCGGGATATCGACGAAGTTGATCGCATTGATGAACATGAGGCCCACACCCGGCCACTGGAAAACCGTCTCAGTGATAATCGCGAACGCAACGATGGAACCAAGCTGCAGACCGGTGATGGTGATAACCGGGATCAGCGTGTTTTTGAGTGCGTGCCCAAAATTGACTGCCCGCGCCGGCAGGCCTCGCGCCCGAGCAAATTTGATGTAGTCGGTGCGTAGCACTTCCAACATCTCTGAGCGAACAAGGCGCATGATGAGCGTCAGCTGGTAGAGCCCCAGCGTGATCGCGGGCAAGATCAGTGAGGCGCGACCTGAGTCGGTCAAAAACCCTGTCGTCCAGCCTCCTAGATCGATAACTTCTCCGCGCCCGTTGGAGGGCAGCCATTGCAGCTCCACGGCAAAAATCCAAATGAGGGTGATGCCTATAAGGAACGTGGGCAGCGACACGCCAATCAGCGACGCGGTCATGATCGTCGTGGCGACAAAGCCTTTCCGGCGCAGCGCAGTGTAGACGCCCAGCGCCAGTGATGAAGTTGAAGTACTGCACGAGGAAGGGATCATTAAGACCGAGGCGCTCGCGCAGGTTTTCAACATCCTCAACCGTGCGTTCTTGCCCGAGCAAGCTCTCAATAGGGTCGCCGACATAGCGGAACATCAAGAAGGCAACGAGCCCAACGACGAGAAGGACCACGAACGATTGGAGAACGCGGCGCAGCACAAACGAGATCATCGAGTCACCCTTAGCATCGTCTAACTGCGCCCGTTACGATCCGGTTGGCGCAGAAAAGGTCCTTCAAAAAGAAAAGGGCCGCATCTGGTTTGGAAGCGGCCCATCTTTGTATTCGTTTATTCAACCGTCACCCAGCGCAGGATGAAGAAGTTATCCGAGCGTGGCGATAGCTCCACCCCATCGCGCACGCCCCAAAGGATCGGCTGAGAATAGAGCGGCACGTAGGCAACCGCGTTTTGGTAGACTTGCGTGATTTCATCAAGCTGCGCCTGACGAGCAACCTCATCAACCTCGGACTGCACAACCGGCAAAAGCTCATCCACCCGGGCGTTGGAGAAGCCGCCAAAGTTCCAGGAACCAAGACGCAACTCTTCATTTGGTGTGGAAACCAGGAAGCGCACCGGGTGCTCATGATCAAACGTGCCCGGCGACCAGCCAAGCAGATACATATCGAACGCATCTTCGCGCAGCTCTGGCCAATAGTTTGCAACCGGCATGGTTGTCAGCTCAGCGGTGATCCCGACCTGGGCAAGCATACCGACAACCGCCTGGCAGACAGCCGCATCATTGATGTAACGATCATTGGGGCAAACGAAGGAGAAGCTGAAGCCATCCTCGTATCCTGCCTCGGCGAGCAGCGCCCGCGCGCCGTCTGGATTGTACTCAAAGCGATCCGACAGGCTCGATGAGAACCCCCGCATCTCAGGCGTCACAAGCTGTGAGACCGGCTCAACAGAACCACGCATGATGGTGGTGTTGATCGCATCGACATTGATCGCGTGATAGACCGCGCGGCGCACGCGTTCATCGAGAAAGGGGTTCGCCTCGCCATTCAACACCAACGTATCAGCATCGTGCTTGAAGCCGAGCATCATCACGCGGGCTTCCTCACCGACGATCACATCGATGCCAGCGGTTTCTTGCAGACGGGCAACGTTCTGGATCGGTACAGGGTTGATGAAGTCCACGTCCCCAGCGATCAGCGCGGCAAGCGCCGTCGCATCGGACTGGATCGGTGTGTATATGCCCTGGGTGATCGTGTGCTCGACCTCGTCCCACCAACCATCAAATGGCTCCAGCACGGTGCGCACGCCCGGCTGACGGTTCGTCATCACAAAGGCACCGGTGCCGTTGGTGTTAAGGGTCGTGTAACGCTCCTCATCGGTCGCCGGCGTGGCAGCGCCGTTCTCGGTCGTCCAATCGCGATCCATGATCATGAAGTTGGCAATGGACCCGGGAAAGATCGGGTTCGGCGCGGACGTGATAAAGTCGATGGTGAAATCATCCACCACACGCACGTCAGTGACTGGCGCAAACCAAGAACGTGTATCAGCGGTTTCCCCAGACGCTCGCTCGTATGAAAACAGAACGTCGTCGGCTGTGAATTCCGCACCATTGTGAAAGGTTACCCATTCACGAAGAAATAAACGCCAGCCGGTCTCATCGCCGTCCAGCGGTTCCCAACTGACAGCCAGGGCCGGCTCGATCATCATGGACCGGTCGCGGCGCACAAGCCCCTCATAGACGTTGTTTAAGAAACCAAGCACCGGCGCGCTGTTTGCTGCGTGCGGATCAAGCGTGTTGGGATCGGATGTCGTCGCCCAGCGGAAGGTTTCCGCGCTCGCAGGCGCGAGCAAGAGCGCGCTGGCGATGGCAGACGTCGCAGCCAGCAAACCCAACCTGCGCGAACGCCGGGCGCCCCGATCAGCTATCACATCGGAAAGAAAAGGCAGTGTCATAAGGTCCTCCAAAATAGG
>JBCCLK010000007.1:0-86547 GCA_039026935.1 Pseudomonadota bacterium | reverse complement strand
GCAAGGCCGGGTCCTGGGAAGGGGTGCCGCCCGACAAAACGATCCGGCAATCCAAGTTCACGGCCAAGAGCGCGGACTTCGTCTTTGAAAAGTTCACGCAGAGGTTCTACGAGTTCCATGTTCATGCGGTCGGGCAAGCCGCCAACATTGTGGTGGCTCTTGATGGTGACCGATGGCCCTCCCGTGAACGAAACGCTCTCAATGACATCGGGGTAGAGCGTCCCCTGGGCGAGAAAGTCAGCGCCGCCGAGCTTCGCCGCCTCAGCCTCGAACGTCTCAATGAACAAACGGCCAATGATCTTGCGCTTCTGCTCTGGGTCAGAGACGCCTTCCAATTCGCCGATAAAGGTGTCGGACGCATCCACATGGACAAGCGGAATGTTGTACTGGCCGCGGAACATAGAGACGACTTCGTCGGCTTCGTTCATCCGCATCAGGCCATGATCCACAAAGATGCAGGTGAGCTGATCCCCAATCGCCTCGTGGATGAGGACAGCAGCCACGGAGGAGTCGACTCCCCCTGAGAGGCCGCAGATCACGCGCTTGTCGCCGACCTGCTCGCGGATGCGGCGGACAGCCTCTTCGCGGAACGCGCCCATTGTCCAGTCACCTTCAAGACCCGCGATCTTGTGCACAAAATTGGAGAGCAGCTTTGCTCCGTCCGGCGTGTGAACCACTTCAGGATGGAACATGACGCCGTAAAAGCGTTTGTCTTCATTAGCGTAGGCGGCAAATGGGGCTCCTGGAGATGTGCCCAGTACTTCGAAGCCTTCTGGTAGCTCGATCACCCGATCGCCATGGCTCATCCAGACCTCATGGCGGCTGCCGACCTCCCAAACACCGTCGAAAAGCGGTGAGGTTTTCTGCACCTCCACAAACGCGCGGCCAAACTCGCGATGATCCGAGCCTTCCGCCTTGCCACCATTTTGGATGCACATCGTCATCTGCCCATAGCAGATGCCAAGCACAGGAACGCCGAGGTCAAACACCCTATCGGGTGCGCGCGGTGAACCGATGTCACTCGTCGAAGCAGGACCGCCTGAAAGAACAACGGCTTTTGGGTTCAAACGATCAATCGCCTCGTTCGCAGATTGAAAGGGCACAATCTCGCTGTAGACGCCAGCCTCACGCACCCGGCGCGCGATGAGCTGGGTCACCTGGCTCCCAAAGTCGATGATGAGAACAGTTGCGTGCTCTGTCTGACTGTCTGCCGATGTCATCGGTTCATTGGCCTCACTTTACTCGGTTTCCAATTGGCTCTTAAGCCTGTCCAGTGCCTCAGCCAGTGCTGCATCAACGGCTGGCAGATAGTCTGCCCAATCATTGAAATGGCGTAGCTCCTCCGCCCCATCCGACACGCCGCGCAGGCCGACAAACGGCACGTCAAACGCCTGGCATGCGCGCAGAACGGCGAAGCTTTCCATGTCCGCTAAATCAGCCCCTATGGATGTGTATGTATCGCCCGAGACAATGTTAGCACCGGTGGAAAGGCTTGCTTTGGGAACGCCATCGATGCGGGTTTCAAGGGGTATGTTGGCAGGGAGATCGAGAAAAGGTGTAACACCTTTTTCAAATCCCAGTAGGCTGGCGTCCATATCACGGTAGCTGACCGAAGAAACCTCATACACCGCGCCCTGTTCAAGGGTTGCTGATCCGGCAGATCCAAGGGAGACCACCATATCGGGCTTCGCTCCTGGTTTAGCATTCAGTTCGGCGAGCGCAGAGGTCGTGCCAATCGCTGCCTCCACCGGCCCAATGCCGATGATCAGTGGTGGTATGCGTTGTTGAAGCGCGTCGCGGTACTCTTGATCCGTTGCCATCACGAAAAGGATGCAGGTCTTGCCCCAAACGAGTGTGGGAATGGAACTCATAGGCGCACTCATGGATGTTTCGCGCGTTGAAGGCATCCGATGAAGAAGCCATCCGTGCTTGAGGAAAGAGGTGTAAGGCGAGCGCCAAGCACACCAGCTTCGTAGTCTTCAAACGCTAACGCAGGCAAATAGCCAGGAATTACATCCCGTTCCAGCGCGCCAAACAGGGTGGACGCTGAAACCGGCTTCAGGTCAGGGTGGGCAGCGAGAAGCCGCAAAAGCTGGTCTTCATTTTCTTCAGCGAGGAGCGAACAAGTTACATAGGCAAGCCGCCCGCCCGGTTTGATGAGTTTTGCAGCTGTCTCAAGCACTTGGGCCTGCTCGCCAATACGGTTTTGAAGTGCCGTCTCACGAACACGCCATTTCGTATCAGGATGACGGCGCCAAGTGCCTGTGCCCGTGCATGGTGCATCAACCAGTACGAGATCAAATCCGGTGTCCGCATGCTCATGATGGGGCAGCGCATCGGGCTCGATGACTTGAATGTTATGCGCACCAGAGCGCTTCACGCGCGGCCAAAGATCAGCCATACGGCGGCGGTCAATATCGTGCGCAAACACCTGACCTTTACCGCCCATGAAAACGGAGAGAGCGAGCGTCTTGCCCCCTGCCCCGGCGCACAGATCGAGCACCGTGCGCGGCTTGATCCCAGCTAGTGCCAGCTCAGTGACGGTTTGCGAGCCCGCATCCTGAACCTCGATCCACCCCTTTTGATAGACAGCCTCTGAGGTAAGATGCGCCGTGCGGGCGAACCCCTCACCCACTGGCACCCGCCGGAGAAGAGGAAACGCTGGGTCTTTCTTCGGTTTGAAGCGGGCAAGCGCCTTTTCGACACGCGGCGCGGCAGACCTAAGCGGGTTAAGCCGCAAATCTACAGGCGCACGGGCCGCGAGTGCTGCTATTTCGTCAGCTGCCCGATCACCGAACACGCGCCCAAACGATGGCCAGAGCCAATCAGGACAATCCGCCGCAGCAGCACCGCCAATAGATGCACTGCGAGCTCCTGAAAGCGCCGCTTGTTCAGCTTCGGTCAGCGGATCGGGAGCAAAACGATCATCTTCAAAATCGGGAAGGCCATCCTCCAAATAACCTGGCAATAGAGATGCTGTGGCAAGCACAGCGGCCCGTGCACTGTCATCGCCCATACGCGCCGCAAGAGACCGGCGATAGCGCAAGGCATCATGGACCAAGTTACCGATCGCAGCTCGGTCGCCAGAGCCTGCAAAACGATGCGCGTGACCCCAATCCTTCAGGACCTGAGCCAGTGGTCGCCGCTGCGTCTCCAGCGTTTCGAGAACGTCTATCGCCGCCGCGAGCCGTCCGCCAAGCCGCACTTAAACACCTGTGTTGTAGTTGGGGCTCTCGCGCGTGATCTGCACATCGTGGGCATGGCTTTCGCGCAGGCCTGCGCCCGTGATGCGCACGAACCGCGCTTTATCACGGAAGGCCGCTAAGTCTTCACCACCGACATAACCCATCGCTGCGCGAATACCACCCGTCAGCTGATGAAGAACGGCGTCCACCGGCCCTTTGTACGCCACCTGACCTTCGATACCTTCAGGCACGAGCTTGAGATCATTGGTCACTTCGGCTTGGAAGTAGCGATCAGCCGAGCCGCGTGCCATCGCCCCAACTGAGCCCATACCACGATAAGCTTTATAGGAGCGTCCTTTGTGGAGGTAGACCTCGCCAGGGCTTTCTTCAGTGCCTGCGAGCAGTGATCCGACCATAGCGCAGTTCGCGCCAGCGGCGAGCGCTTTTGCAATGTCCCCGGAGGACTTGATGCCGCCATCGGCGATCACTGGCACATCTTGCTTGCTCGCCTCATCGGCGGCTTCCAGAACTGCGGTGAGCTGCGGAACTCCGACGCCGGCAACGACGCGCGTCGTGCAGATCGAGCCAGGACCTATCCCAACCTTTACCGCATCGGCACCCGCATCAATGAGTGCCTTCACGCCCTCTTGTGTGGCGACGTTGCCAGCGATGATTTGAACTTGGTTGCTCTGCTTTTTCACCCGGGAGACCGCACGAAGCACTTTTTCGGAGTGGCCATGGGCCGTGTCGACCACCACCACATCAACCCCGGCGTCCAGAAGCCGTTCGGTGCGCTCATATCCATCATCACCAACGGTCGTTGCAGCAGCAACTCGCAGACGGCCATGATCATCCTTGGCGGCATTTGGATTGAGCTGCGACTTTTCCATATCCTTAACGGTAATGAGGCCGACACAGCGTTCTGCCTCATCCACCACAAGAAGCTTCTCGATACGGTTCTGGTGCAACAGGCGCTTGGCTTCGTCTTGGTTGACCGTCTCCCGCACGGTGACGAGATTGTCCCGCGTCATCAATTCATAGACCTTTTGCGACGGATCAGATGCAAACCGCACGTCGCGATTTGTGAGGATGCCAACCAGCCGCCCACCGTCATGACTGCCTGTCTGGCCACCAGACTGCCCGCCCGAGCCACCGCTCTCGGTGACTGGAATACCTGAGATGCGAAATCGCTTCATAAGTGCAAGGGCATCAGCGAGCGTAGCGTCAGGTCCGATTGTGATCGGGTTTACCACCATCCCGGACTCAAACTTTTTCACCTGTCGGACTTCTTCCGCCTGCGCTTCTGGATCAAGATTACGGTGGATGGTACCGATCCCGCCGGCCTGGGCCATCGCAATGGCAAGCCGAGCTTCAGTCACGGTATCCATCGCGGCTGAAATAATGGGGATATTGAGAGACAAGGTGCGCGTGAGCCGTGTCGCTGTGCTCACCTCTGTCGGCATCACCTCTGAGTGGCCGGGCAAGAGAAGAACATCATCAAAAGTAAGGGCTGTGCCGCCGTGCTGCGGCTCAATGACTAGCGCCATGGGGGGATCCACTCCGACTTGAGAGTAATCCCGGCGGCGGTAGGAGTCGCGCGCCGGTGATGACGTGTACCACGGCGCTTTGGGGCGTCAAGCGGACAAGCTCAGTCTTCACACATCTAACAGGAACTGCCTTTAAATCCTTTTGCAAGGACATATAGCTCAGGGCTTTCTTTGCGTGACGATGGCGGCTTGACGTGCTGCACAGTCTCAAAGGCGGCTTTGAGATCCCGCAATGCTGTATCCTCTGCGCCACCTCGAAACACCTTGGAGAGGAACGTTCCGCCCGGTGCGAGGTTTTTATAGGCAAAGTCAGTAGCAAGCTCGAAAAGATACGTCGTGCGCAGATGGTCGGTCTTGCGGTGGCCGGTTGTCTCCGCAGCCAAGTCGGATAGAACAACATCAATCGGACGGCCAGCCATAGCTTGTAGGACCCGGTCCGGCGCATCGTCTTGTGTGAAATCGTCTTCCAGTAGAACAACACCAGGGATCGGATCCATGGCGAGTTTGTCGATGCCTACGATTATGGGATCAGTGTCGCTGGACTGGACACGCTTAGCGGCCACCTGCGCCCAACCACCTGGCGCCGCGCCAAGGTCCGCCACCGTGGTGCCTGGCTTCAAAAACCGATGTTTGTCATCAATTTCGATAAGTTTGAAAGCAGCTCTAGAGCGCCAGCCCTGACGCTTTGCCTCAGCGACATAGGGGTCGTTCAGCTGACGCTCGAGCCAGCGCGCCGAAGCGTTGGAGCGCTTCTTTGCCGTTTTCACTTTAACGTGGAGACCACCGCGCGGCTGTCCGGATTTGGTCATTTTCAATCAGGCTGTATTGCCTGTCCCGTTGGCTGGCGTGTGTGACTGGTGCTCCGACCTCACCTTGCCACGCCCATGGCGCTGCGCCGCATCGGACGGTAGCTTACCCCGGCGATCACGACGCCAGACACCATCTTGGGCCATCAGTTCCACCAGCATTCCCTCGCGCAAGCCGCGGTCGGCGACCCTCAGCCGGCCACAAGGCCATTCACGGCGGATAGCCTCAAAAATGGCGCATCCAGCGAGCACCAAATCGGCCCGATCCGCGCCGATGCAAGGGTTTGCCACGCGCTCCTCGAACGTCATACCGATGAGTTTGTCTGTCATAGCGGTGACGTCATCTGAGCCCATCCAGGTACCATCGACACGGCGGCGGTCGTAACGCTCGAGCCCTAGATGAACCCCGGCAAGTGTCGTGACGGTTCCAGAGGTGCCCAAGAGGTGCACCCGCCCGCCCTGCACGCATTGCGACATCATCTCGCGAGCGGCGAACTGTTCGATCATCTGACGCACTTCACCAACCATCAGTTCGAAAATGGGCCTATCGACATGAACACCGCCAAAACTCTCCGCGAGTGTGACAACGCCGACAGGCAACGATGTCCATGCGCGGATGAAGCGATGCATGTGCGCATGGAAGCGCGGACGACCTGCACGGAAATCCAGGAAAGCGAGTTCGGTTGACCCACCGCCAATGTCGAAAAGGATCACACCATCGGCTTCGCGCTCCACTAAGGTAGCGCAGCCGGAAACGGCCAGGCGCGCTTCGGTGCGGCGGTCAGCAATTTCGAGTTCAAGCCCGGTTTCGTCAGTGACCCGATCGATGAAAGCGCGACCGTTGGAAGCCTGGCGACAGGCTTCTGTCGCGATTAAACGGCTGCGAACAACGTCGCGTGTCTGCATCTTTGTACGGCAGACCTTAAGGCCCTCGATAGCCTTATCCATTGCCTCATCGCAAAGCGCGCCATTGCGCGTGAGGCCAGCACCCAAACGAACAATGCGAGAGAAACTGTCGACAACGCGAAAACCTGATCGCGTTGGTTCAGCGATCAGAAGACGGCAGTTGTTCGTGCCAAGGTCAAGCGCGGCGTAAGCGCTTTGATTTTTGTGATCGCCAAAACGAGACCGCCGCCATGCACTGGATCGGTGCTGGCGTTCAGGACCCTGTTCGGAGACTGTCCCCACGGGAGCATCACCATTTTGGCGTGCTGCTCCCGTCTGCGGTTTATCATGCGTCACGTCAGGTCGTTCAAGACCTGTATCATGACGCTCGCTGGAACGACCCTTTGGCGGATCGTGACTTCGATTTTTCAAGTTTCACCACCTAGACATCGAAGCGCGATCCGTCCTTTCAAAACCGGTTGGCGCTGTGATGCCATTTCTCTTTCTCCAGGCTCTCGAAGAGCGCGTTGTGCGCTGGCCCGTCCACTTGAGGATAAGTTTAGGCAGCCAAGAGGTCTGTTGCAATGCCCCGCCAAGCACAATGATTGCACACATTCTTGCGTGAGCGTGAGCACGAGGAAAAGTGGTGCCAATATCCCCGGACACCCTGGTTTTCCTAAGGATGCGTGATCACAACGCACAACAGGATTTATCTCATGCCCTCATCAAGCGACCCTTTCTCAAGCCACATGGCAGGCCTTGAATCACCGGCGAGTGATGGTTTTGTTATCGTTCCGAGCGATAGCGCCGATCTTTCGTCGGTGACGCGCGCCATTTACGTTGGCAGCGGCGGCGACCTGGTCGCTACCATGAAGTCAGGCACGAGCATCACGTTCACCGGCCTTCTGGCTGGTACAGTTTTGCCAATCCGCGTGAGCGCCGTGGCAGCAACAGGTACCAGTGCTGGCAATCTTATTGGGCTTGTTTGATGCTCGGGCTTCGCATCACCGGCAGAGGTAGCGAGCTGGCTTTGCCTGCCTTTATGCGCGAGGCGACGCTTGCCATCGACTTCAAAGCCAACACAGCGTGGACGCAAGACGGCTCCGCTTCACCCTCTCACCTTGTGAGCATGACCAGATCGTCTACAAGCCACGCGAGCGACCCTTCTGGCATGGTGCAGAGCTTTCCTGCAGACGTCGCTCGCATAACAGCAGGCGGCCTAACCCTTCTTGGCGATGTCACTCGTCTTCATGGGGAAGCCCCGATCGTTGGCGGCAAAATTGGCGCCAGTGCGGTGAGTGCACTGTTGAGTCCGCAGGCTCCATTCACGCCGCGTCATCTCAGCAGTGGGGGTGCGAACTGGCATCAGTGGCGTGTGCCCTGCGGTGCAATTGTGCAAGATGAGCCACGTTTTTTCCGCGCCCGATACCGGGCAGGCACGTCCGGCAGGTGTTTTGTCGGCTTCACGATCCAAGGATCATCGTCAGACACCTATGCCGACCTCAATGGCCCCGTGGGCGCCCTCGGTGTGGCCAACACGAGCGGCGGGAGCATGGCGGACGTTGAACAGCATTACTTCGGTGACGGCGTGCATGAAGTCAAAGGCCGGTTGATACCTGGCACAAGCGCAGATGGAGCTGCCTTTGGCGTCGGGCCGCACAGTAACGTCGCAGGCGAGGATATCACCATTCTAGGCATGCAAGTAACCGATCAGTACGCTGATTGGATCATGGAGGGAACGGACGCTGTTTCAAAGGAGGGCGATGGAAGCCTTATCGATCTGTCCTCGTTCAACCTGCAAGACGGCTTCATGCTGCGGTTGAGAGGTCATCTGCCCACAATCGACAACGACCATAGCTATGCCCGCCTATATCAGGCGAGTGATGGTACACGTTTCAACCGCTTTTTCAGTTTCCTCAACAAAGGAACAGCGACAGTCAATCTTGAGCATCATGATGGTGGCGCTGTGCAGAACGGTTACCCTACCCTGGCGCAACCATTGATGAGTGGAGCTTTCGATCTGGTTGCTGGCCACGGACCGGATTTCATCGGCGGGGCCTGGAATGGTGCCCTTATTACACCCATTACTTCCGCAGCTGCGTACACACCACCGACGCAGATAGCACTTGGACGCGACGACTTGAGTTGGAGCATACAGGCAGCGATGATTGTTGAAAGTTTCGCGCTTTACGGCGAGACGCCTACTTGGGACCGGCTATCGCGGATACTGTCCTATCCCTGAGCAGTCGCGAGGGCCGCAAGCTTCCAGTTAATCAGAAGATCATCTTAGCGCTAGGAAAACCGTCTTCTGGTGAGGCGAGACATGCTTAGCTCATCAGTCACACTATCGCCTGTAACAGCCGCTATTTGTACGCGCGGCAGAGAATATAGGCTACCGTAGAACAAGCACGCATTCGAGTATTGAACTTATTTAAGCAATTATTTTTTATCTTGCGGCGATGATTTTAATCATCGCCGCAAGCTTACTTTTTTACGACAAATTTTTAATGAAATAATCAGATCATTGTCAGCCGAATTTTTTGACTAGACAACGGGATTTTAATCAAAATTTGCTGGCAAATCAAAGGGTATACAGTCGCTGATATTGAATGGATTAGCCGTTTATCTCGGCAATCAAGTCATCATAGAGGGTGCAAAATGCTGAAAAGTCTGAGCCAGCACTAAGCGCATCCTGCTGGATTTGCGACAGCTCAAGAGCGATGGTTTGCATTTTTGCAGGGTCTGTAGCGGCTAATTGCTGCATTGCTGTCGATGCTTCTAGCGCTTTAGCCTGCAAATCTTCAACCGTGCATGCGCTCGCCAGACCAGGGATCATCGAGAACGTGAGGGCAAAGGCTGCGATCGTGAATTTTGACATGAATTCCTCGGGTTAGCTGATAAAATGTTTCAAGCGCGGGCCTCTTTGCACGTTGTTTTTCCCAATTCAATGCATGAATCGATCTCCATGGTCCGGTTTTTTAAAAAAGTGCGGATAAATCTGCTGACCGTTTTATAAGGTCTGCATTTTTTAACTTAGAACGTCCGATAAGCGCTGACTTTCAGTCAAGAAAGCAGCCAACAATGGGGCTCAAAAGCCGAGCAAACGGATTTTTCGGTGGTTCGAATGGTTGATTTACAGCTCTTAAGCCAAGAACCATCATTCTTTTTATGGTAAAGTGCATCGAGGAGGCGCGCTTGCCAAAGGACTGAAACGCGTCTAACCAACGTCGCTCGGGCTAGGATTAGCTCTCCCTAAATGACGAATAGATATAAATGCATGTGCACCCGCGCATGAGAGCTTGAGGCGCAACGCCATATAAGTAACGACCACAACCTGATGGAGCGAGCTTGGAAAAGCGCGAGACCAGATTTGGCCTTTATGATCCGAGCGACGAACGGTCGAGCTGCGGCGTGGGCTTTCTTACCCGCAAGGATAGCAGGCAGACCCATGAGTTGATGCTACTAGGGCATCAAGCGCTATGTGCCGTGCCCCACCGAGGCGGCATGTCGTCTGAAGGCGTTGGAGACGGAGCTGGAGTCAGCGTCGATCTTTCCATCAAGTTTTTCTCCAAGATCGTAGGTAGAGCGCTGCAACCGGGGACGTTCGGCGTTGGTAACTTTTTTCTGCCTGACGATGTAACCAGCCATGAGCGCGCGTTTGGGATTGTTGAGACCGCTCTAACCACGCAAGGTATGCCAATCCTTGCGGTTCGCGATGTGCCGGTAAACAACGATGCGGTGCGATCCTCCGCGCTGAAGTATCAGTTGCCGGTAAGGCAATGGGTGTTTGGGGCGCCTGAGGGTTGCGACCAAGATCAATTTGATCGTCTCATTTATCGCGCTTTGCTGGCGATTGAAGCGCAAGCTTACACTGTGCGTGAGCTGAGCGGCATGTATCCGGTTTCACTGTCCTCACAGACGCAGGTGTTCAAAGGGCGGCTTAACTCCAGTGAGATCGTTCCCTATTTTGAGGATTTGAGCGACCCCGATCATGAGGTTCACACACTCTATTTCCACACTCGATTCTCAACGAATACCGATCCGCACCCGACGATGGCGCAGCCGTTCCGTTTGATGGCGCACAACGGAGAGCTGAACACGGACAAGAAGAACCGTCTCTCCGAAGCGGCCGTAGCGCGGGCGCGCAACAACGCTATCATAAGCCCGAAAGGTCAGTCAGATAGTTGCCGGCTCGATCAAACGCTGCAATCGCGCGTGTTCGATGATGATCTTGGTCTGGTAACAGCCGTCGTCTCGATGATGCCACCGGCTTGGGAAAATGACATGACCATGGCACCCAAGGTGCGGGACATGCTCGCCTATTTCTCACTCTATGAAGAAAAGAATGACGGCCCGGCAGCACTTATATTCGGCAATGGTCGGATCGTCGGTGCGCGCCTTGATCGCCTTGGCCTGCGTCCGCTGCGTTCTATCGAGACGGACGACTACATCGCGGTGATGTCAGAAGCCGGTCAGATCGGGTTCGACCCACAGACCGTCATCAGCCGCGGTCGGATCGAAGCTGGCGGCATGCTCTTTTATGATCACGACACCGGTGAATCCTACGACACAGAAAAAACGCTGGAGATGTTAGCGTCTAAACGCGACTACTCCGCGCTTTTGAAAGAGGCGCAGGTGCATGTGGACGATCTGCCTGAGAGTATGATCGACCCGAAAATCGCAGCCGTGCGATACGACGGTGATCTGGAAACACCGGCCCGTCATGTAGCCTACTCGCACAATCAGGAGAGTTTCCGTTTCCTGATGGACCCGATGCTCGCCGACGGCGCAGAAAAAGTGTCCGCGATGGGCTATGGCAACGCGATCAATGCGCTCTCCGACCAGGAGGGTGGTGTTGCCAAGTACTTCTCGCAGCGGTTCGCGCAGGTTACCAACCCGCCGCTTGATTCCATTCGCGAGGCAGATGGTATGACATTGCGGGTCGCACTCGGTGCCAAACCTCACGCCGGTGCCAAGCCGTCTGACACCGGAAGCAAGCAGATCGTTCTCTCCTCGCCGATCTTGACCATGTTCGACATGTTGAAGATCAAATCGCAGGAGGTTTGCCCGGTTGAGCGGTTTGACCTCCTGTTCAAGCCGAACTTTGAGGATAGCAAGGCGAACGAGAAGGCTCTCATTGAGGGCATTGATGCGCTCAGCGACAAGGTGGAAGCTTTTGTGCGCGAAAAGGGCGGCATCGCCATTTTGACAGACCGTCATGTGTGCCGTGAGCGCGCTGCGATCCCGATGACGATTGCAGTGTCCGCGGTGAACCAGCGCTTGATTGAAGAGGGGCTGCGGCTCAACGCTTCTCTGATTGTCGAGAGCGGCCAGATTGCCTCGGCACACCACATTGCGTGCGCACTCGGATTTGGCGCAGCGGCGGTTTATCCACTTGCGGTGCGTTTACGCGCCGAACAGCTCTTCCCCGATGATCCATCGGCAGCTTATCGCAAGTTTGTCAAAGCGGCGGAAAAATCGCTGATGAAAACGATGGGCAAGGTAGGTCTTTGCACGGTTGAGAGCTATTCAGGCGGTGAGTTCTTCGAACCCAACTTCTTGGATACCGACGACCCGGTTTTTGCCAAGTACTTCCCCAATATGTACAGCCCCGTTGGCGGTGTGCAGTTCCCCGTAATTGCGCAATCGGCAGCTGACTGGCATGAGCGCGCGCTGACCGTTGAAGCTGACAAGGATATTCCGATCCTCGGCCTCTTCAAGGAGCGCAGCGAGGGTGCTGGGCACTCCTATGGTGTGGCTGCCGTTCGTGGCTTTGTTGATCTCACCGAAGAGAAGATTGCTTTTGTCAGCGAGGAGACCGACGAAACCAAAGAAGCTGCGGATACCATGCGTTTGATGACGCTTGGTAAGATGCGCGATGCTTTCGATATTGATGAGCAAGGTTACACGCACACCAGCTTCGATAAGCTGACGCCGGAGGCCATTGATCGCTTCCAGATGACGCCAGGCTACAAGCGCTTCTCCAGCAACATGGCTGACGAGCGGGCGAAACGTCCGGCGGCGCTGCGTGACGTGCTCGCGTTCCCGGCGGACATAACGTTCTTGCGCGAGCCAGAAGAGATCCGTCGCGAGATGATGTTGTTCAACCGTGCAGGCAACAATGACTTTGTCATTCGCGGCCTGACGGCGCAGAAGCTTGCCGAGGATCAGTATGCACTGCGTCTGACAGGGCCTTATGCCAAAGACCTGAGCCGTCTTGACGCGCTGGCCCAATCGCTTGTTGATCGCTTTCGCTCCTCCATCACCGGCCATTGGATCGAAGGCGGGGCCTTGCGTGTTCAGCTGCATGGCGAAGCGCTCGATTATGTCAGCCGGTTGCGTGAGGCTCTGCCTGCTGTTCCCCTTGAGGACGTTCAGCCTGCCCATGAGATCACTCCAAGCCTTGCCTCTGGTGCGATGAGCCATGGCGCGCTCGTGGCCAATGCGCATGAAGCTGTCGCCCACGGCACAAACATGGTCGGCGGCATGTCAAACTCCGGTGAAGGTGGCGAGCACATCTCCCGCTACGGCACAATTCGCGCCTCGCGGATCAAGCAGTTCGCGTCGGGACGCTTTGGTGTTTGGGCGGGTTATCTTGCTGATCCAAACCTTGAAGAGATCGAGATCAAGATCGGTCAGGGCGCCAAGCCCGGCGAAGGCGGCCAGCTGCCGGCACCGAAGGTGACGGTCGAGATTGCAGCAGCGCGTGGCGGTACGCCGGGCGTAGAACTCATCTCGCCCCCACCGCATCACGATACGTATTCGATCGAGGATCTCGCGCAGCTCATTCATGACGCCAAAGCGGCGCGTGTGCGGGTGATTGTGAAGCTTGTGAGCTCTGAAGGCATTGGCACAATTGCCGTCGGTGTTGCGAAAGCTGGCGCGGACGTCATCAACGTTGCTGGCAACACGGGCGGTACAGGGGCCGCGTCTGTGACGTCCCTCAAGTACACAGGTCGCGCGGCAGAGATCGGCATTGCTGAAGTGCATCAAGCGCTGTGTGCCAATGGCATTCGTCAGAAGGTCATTCTGCGCTGTTCTGGTGCGCATCAGACCGGATCGGACGTTGTTAAGTCTGCCCTACTTGGCGGCGACAGCTTCGAATTCGGCACAACGGCCCTCATGATGCTGAAATGCGTCATGGCGAAGAACTGCAACATCAAATGTCCGGCAGGTCTCACCACGAACCCAGAAGTATTTGATGGCGATCCAAGAGCGCTGGCGCAGTATCTCTTGAACATCGCACATGAGGTTCGAGAAATCCTGGCGCAGCTCGGCTTCACGTCGTTGCGTGACGCGCGTGGACGATCGGACATGTTGCATCTGCTTGATCACCCCTCATCGGTGGGCAAGTTGAACTTGCGCGCCATGCTCACCCGCGTTGAAGAGTTCAAAGTGGAGCAGCCGATCTACATGGAGCGCGATTACTCCATCGATGATGATCTTGGGGATATGATGCGCTCGGCCATCATCGAAAGTGGCCAAGAGCAGATTGAACTTGGTGGCAACTCGCTTCAACTGACCAACCGCAACAAAAGCGTTGGCGGCCAGCTTGCGATCGACATCGAGCGCATCCTGAACCACGATCTGGCAGACGCAGAGATACCAGCCGTTCTGGAAGACAATCGTGGACGGCGGTACTTGAAACCACGCACGGTCAGCATCGCAACGTATGGCTCGGCCGGACAGTCTTATGGCGCGTTCTGCAATGACGGCATGGTCATGGAGCATACAGGCACCTGCAACGACGGTGTTGGCAAAGGTGCGTGCGGTGGTGAGATTATCGTCCGGGCACCAGGCGTCGGACCGAATGCCACAGGCGAAAACGTGCTGATCGGGAACTTTGCGCTCTTCGGCGCAACCGGTGGCCGTTTGTTCGTTGAAGGCGAAGCAGGCGACCGGTTCGCGGTCCGCAACTCCGGTGCGACCGCTGTCGTGGAAGGGGTCGGTGACTTCTGCGCTGAGTACATGACCAATGGTTCTGTTTTGAACCTTGGCGGCGTGGCGATGGGTTTCGGCAACGGCATGTCCGGTGGCTTCGCCTATCAGTATGACCCTGAAGGCAAGCTCGACCAGGTCTTGAGCAAGGATTCCGTACTGACAGGCTCGATCGCTGACAACAGCCCTGAAGCTGAAGTGCACAGCCGCGCTGTTGAAACGCTCCTCAGCTGGCATTGGGAGGCGACAAAGTCGGCCCGCGCGGAAGCGTTGATCGCTGATTGGCAGAAAGAGCGCGAGAACTTCGTTTATGTGATGCCCAAGGCGCTGCTCCAGTATCAGGATGCCGACGCGATTCTTGCTGCCAAGCCCCGCAAAGCGCTGATTGAGGAGTTATCGACCGGCCTTGCTTCCATGCAAGTTGCGAAGATGAAGCATGCCTGGAAAGATGGTCAGCCGGTCCTTGAAGGCCGCGTGCCTGGTTATGGTGAGGTGGATACCGATGAGATGTTCCGCCTCCTCAACAGTTGGACCGTGCTCGATGCGGCGCAGAAGCTTGCTCTGAAGCGGCTGCCAAAAGGTACGCCGGTGCAGTCGCCGCAGGCTTTGAAAGCGACGCGTAACCTCATCCTGACTGAAGACTTCGCGTTGATGAGCGGACTGCTTTCACACGCCAAAGAGGCGGTGGACGAGTATAGCGACGAAGAGCTGGCTGTGATGATCTCAAACAAGCGCATCATGGACTTTAAACAGGCACTCTCCTTGCGCAACATTCTGTCTATGGACAGCCCTGGCACTTATGGCTGGATCATGCATCAAGACCGCAAGAACATGGATGCCATCGGGGCTATTCCAAGCTTTGAAGAACTGTTTGCTGGCAAGTCGTTGCCTGAGCGCACAGCAGCCTAACCCCCAAACGAGCCGTTTTAATATGACTGAACAAAGCAAAGTTCCTTTCATTCCTGATGCTGCGCCCTTCAATGAGGATCAGCGCGCCTGGCTTTCTGGCTTTTTGGCAGGTCTTCATTCCCGTGCCGCCATGAGCGCTGCGCAAGGTGCCGTGCCTGGGCAGGCCGTTGCTGAAGCTGGCGCGACGCAAGCAGCGCATGTTGAATTTCTCTACGGAACGCAGACCGGTAACGCGGAATCAGTTGCGCAAGACGCCGCACGTTCGGCACGCGCCAAGGGTTTTTCCACAAACGTGGCTGGCCTCGACGACATCTCGATGGACAAACTTGCTGAAACGGACAATGCGATCATTGTCGTCTCGACGTATGGCGAAGGCGAGATGCCGGACAATGCTCAGATTTTCTGGGACTCGCTTTCCTCTGACACCGCGCCGCGCCTTGAAAAGCTCTCCTACGGCGTGCTCGCTCTTGGCGACACGAGCTATGACGAGTTCTGCCATGCTGGCAAACTGATCGATATGCGCCTGGAACAGCTTGGCGCGAAGCGTCTGCTGGGTCGCGTTGATTGCGATGTGGACTTTGAAGACCCGGCCACAGCTTGGATTGGCTCTGCCTTACCACTGATTTCTGACGCAGATCCAACTACCGCCGCAAACCGCGTGACAAACGATAACGGCACGGCTGTAGCGGATGCAAGGTCCGAAAAGCCAAAGTGGAACCGCAAAAACCCATACCCGGCGCCGGTGGTGGACAACCGGCTTCTATCGGGTTCTGGCTCCGCGAAAGAGATCCGTCATTTCGCGTTCGATCTTTCGGGCAGCGGTCTTACCTATGAGGCTGGTGACTCACTTGGCGTGATGCCGGTGAACAATGTGGAACTTGTTGACGCCATCATGGCGCGCCTTGGGTTGCAGCAGGATGCTGTTATCGAAGAGATGGATTTGTCGGTGCGCGAGGCGCTTCGGACGAAGTTTGAGATTTCGACCCCACCGAAAAGCCTGGTCACCGCAATCGCAGAGCGCACGGGCCATGATGAGCTTTGCAGCATCGTGACCAATGGCGACAAGGAAGCGCTCGATGCATTCCTGTGGGGGCGCGATACACTTGATTTACTGAACCTTGACGATGGTCTGGTGCTTCAGCCGAGTGAATTTTTCAACCTGTTGAAGCCATTGCAGCACCGCGCTTATTCAATCTCGTCGAGCCCCAAAGCGCATGGCTCAGAGGTACATTTGACGGTTGCGTCAGTGCGTTGGGATTATGATGGGCGTCCCCACCGCGGCGTTTGCTCTACCTTTATGGCGGACGAACTCAGCGTCGGCGACACTGCACCGGTGTTTGTTTCGCCCAACAAGTCGTTCCGCCCGCCAGCAGACAATGACGCGCCCATGATCATGGTTGGCCCAGGCACTGGCATTGCGCCCTTCCGCGCCTTCCTTGAAGAACGGCGTGAGGTTGGCGCGACGGGTCGTAACTGGTTATTCTTCGGGGATCAGCACCGCGCAGAAGACTTCATCTATGAAGATGAAATCAGTTCCATGAGTGCTGACGGACTTCTCACCCGCTTAGACCTCGCCTTCTCCCGTGACCAGAGTGAGAAGTTTTACGTTCAGTCGCGCATGAAAGAGAACGGAAAGGCGCTGTTCTCGTGGCTCGACGAAGGCGGACATTTTTATGTCTGCGGAGATGCAACGCGGATGGCGCGCGATGTGGATACAGCCTTGCACGAGATCATCGCCGAGCATGGTGGGCTGTCTGCTGATGAGGCTGCAGGCTACGTCAATACGCTGAAGCGCGAAAAGCGGTATCTGCGCGACGTCTACTAGGTTCGCCGATAGTATTGAGAACCTCGGTTGAGGCCAAGCTCACCTCACGGTAGGTTCTTTACATGTCCGCCCCTGCCGCAACAGCGCTCGATACGTCGACTTTCAAACCAGCGCATGTTGTTATCGCACTGGCTCTGTCTCTTTCGGCGCACTGGCTTGTTCTTTCCAACAGACAATCCCCCGATATCGTTGTGCCGGCGTCTGGCGATGCGGACCTTGTGATTGAGGCACTGGGTACAAGCTTTGAGAGCCTTTTAGAAACTGCTCCGCTTGAACCGGTCGAGGCTGACAGTGTTGAACCTGTTCCAGCGGACCCGACACCGGCCGCCGAGCGAGGTCCGGTGCCAATTGGCGCAACATTGAGGGCGTCAGTAGCGCCAACAATCCCATCTGAAACAGTTGAAACGCCCACACCGGACGTAACTGCACCAAATGCGCCGGAGACTGTCGGACCCGTCGCGTCGGATGATGCGGCAGGTTTTGTACCGAGCGAGGTCCCCACGCTCCAAACGCCGCTGGCTTCACCTTCAATCGCGGAGTTGGACGTGCAAGCACCTTTGGAGCCGGTATCACCTGTTTTACCATCACCGGCCGTGGCGGAAACCATTACGGCAACAAGACCGATTGAGACCATTCAGCCGCTCGATTTACCTACGGTGCCGCAGCCGGTCGACACGGCCGCTCTTCGACCGGACGCGCAGGCAATACGCGAAAGAGTCTTGAGAGAAACACGTCAACAAAGGCAAACCCCCGCCCCTTCATCAACCGCACCCCGAACAGCGATACCGCCATCGGACACACCCCAGGCAGCAACTCCATCTGCGGTGCCCCAAACGCCAACGCTTCGTTCTCTACGCGGTGACCGGTCAAGCGCTGCAAGCCAATCTTTGGGAAGCACACAGGCCACGCCGAGTGCGACCGTTCCAGCGCCTGGCAATCAAAGCGCGATTGATGACTACGAGAGACGCGTGTTTGCGCGCATCCGTAGCACCCGGCAACAGGGTATCCCTGAGGCCGGTACGACCCAGATCCAATTCTCTATTTCGACGAGCGGTAGCCTTGCATCCTCACGCATTTCTGCGAGCTCGGGCTCGAGCACAGTTGATCAAGCCGCACTTGATCTTGTTCGTCGAGCTGCGCCGTTTCCAAATCCACCAGCCGGCGCACAGACCACGTTCATCGTTCCGATCCGTTTTCGTTAGTCTGCTCAATGACCGTCTGCGATCCCCGAAAGACATCGACCGGCTGACCTTCCCCACATGCGGCGAACATGAGATAGACCGACAGCTTTGTTTCTTTCATGTGAGTTATCCCAGCGATGTCTCTGATACCTTTGGCGCAAACACGCAGGCCCCACCTTCACGCTATCACCGCGGCGGCGTTTTTGGGCCTCACATTGGCGCTCCCACCCACGCCAGCAGCATCACAGGAAATAGAGCGTCCAACACTTACCATTGAACTTAACACTGTGCGTCAGGTCGATAGTGCCTGTCGGCTGGTTTTTCTGACCAGCAATGACCTGCGCTACGACCTCACCGCTGTTGCCTTTGAGACCGTACTGATCAATCGGGACGGCCTGGTGGATCGGCTCACCGTATTTGATTTTCAGGATCTTCCCAAAGATCGGCAACGGGTACGCCAGTTTGATTTGGCTGATACCGACTGTACGGTCCTTGGCCAGGTTCTCATCAATGGTGCGGTAACCTGTAACAGCGATGACACGCAGACAGATGATTGCATTGATAAGCTCATCGTCTCGACACGCACCGACGTAGAGATTTCAGGATGACAGACACAGTACCCGTGTTCTCCGCTCTGATTTCTATTCTGGACCTTGGCGGCCCGGTCGTGGGTATTCTTCTACTCCTTTCTGTTGGAACGCTGGCGCTCATCCTCATCAAGTACTGGCAGTTCCACACAGCAGGAGTGGGCGACGATGCGCGACTGACGCGGGCGCTTGTCGATTGGTCTGCTGGCTACACTGATGATGCGACCGATAAATTGGCGACAAGCCGATCGATCGCAGGCAAACTGGCGTGGGAGGCAATGGAGCTGTCGCGGCTGGCAAGAACAGGTGATCTGCCTGCTATCGAAGATCGAATCACGGCAGAAGCTTTGGTGGCAGTTGCTCGACTTCGAAGAGGGTTTCGAGCGTTGGAAGCGGTTGCACAGCTTGCACCCCTTATCGGCCTGTTTGGGACGGTGCTTGGCATGATTGAAGCATTTCAGGCACTTCAACAGGCTGGCACCAGCGTGGACCCGTCGCTTTTGGCGGGCGGCATATGGGTTGCGCTTCTTACCACTGCCGTGGGGCTTGCAGTCGCGATCCCCACATCGCTTGCACTGACTCATTTGGAAAGCCGGGTGGCGCGTGATGTGACAGCTATCGATTACGCGGTCAGCACCGTCCTGAGTACTCTGGCTTTATCAACCTTGGATGGTTCAACAGCCAGCCAAGGTCGACCCAACGTCGGACAGTCCATGGCAGGAATGCATGGCGCTTAACCTCTCAGCATCCCTCAGTCAGCCGAAACGGCGGCTGTCCATGACGCCGCTGATCGATGTTATATTCCTCCTCCTTCTTTTCTTCATGCTATCCTCGACTTTTTCCAAGTTTGGCGAAATAGAGCTTGCGAGCACTCAACAGGTGTCGGGGCGGACTGCTTCGGCGTTCATTTTTGTACGCCTTGATGGGCAAGACATAACGGTCAACGGGCAAGAGACGGCGCTTGCGACGTTGGCACAGGAACTCGCTCGGCTAAAGGAGGCCGATGCTACTGTCGCGCTTCTTGCCTTAAGCGAAGAAACAAACGCACAGCGTTTCGTTGATGTTTATGCGCTGGCCCGCAGCATCGATGGGCTAAGCGTTGCTATAGTGCGCTGAGCATCGATCATGCCACGATCTCGTTTGACACCCTTACTTGCAAGCGCCCCCAGGAGCCGCTGGAGCGAACCGTCACTTCCGCTCATCAATATCGTCTTCCTGATGCTCATCTTCTTCCTGATCGCCGGAGCAATCGCTCCACCGCTCGATCAAGGCCTTGCTCTGGTTGAAACGCGTGATCTGGAGGGCCGTGAGCCACCAGATGCGCTCGTTCTACGTGCTGACGGGTCCCTCACCTTCCGGCAACAGGATGTAACGGCAGAGCGTTACTTGGCCCAAATTGCTGAAGAGGGCATGCCCATTGATGAGATTCGCATCGTTCCAGACCGAGCGGTACCGGCGGTGACGCTTCTTGAGCTCGGCGCGGCGCTTCAGGAGGCAGGCGGCGGACGCATATTCATCGTAACGGAGCGTGGGCTAGAAAGTACGAACACAGCACCGTGAGCGCTGATGACACTGTGTCGCTGGTCTTCCTGGCGTCGGTGGTCTACCACCCGGAAAACAAAGTGTTAGATGGTAAGGCCAGCAGACCTGCGCTCCGGGGCCTTGCCAATATGTCGATTACAAGGCCCCCGTCAGGCTCCGTTGGGGCACATCTACAGAACAGATACCGAGAAAAGGACGCCATTTAATGCAGATTTCGATCCTTTACGGAACCGAGACCGGAAACGCGGAGATGCTTGCTGAGGATCTGGAACTCAGTCTTCAAGACGACCATGACGTGGAATGCCACAATATGATCACGGTTGATCCCGGTGATCTCAATCCTGAGCGGCTCTACCTCGTCATCTGTTCCACCTACGGCGATGGCGAGATGCCATTTTCGGCAAAGCCATTCGTTGAGCGCATGGAAGCGGAAAAGCCCGGCCTAGATGGCCTGCGGTTTGCAATGTTCGGGCTGGGTGACATGGTCTACGAAGAGACCTTCAACTTCGCTCCAATTGCGCTTGCGAAGCTGTTCACGGATCTAGGTGCGACGCAGCTAGGAGAACGGGCAGCCCATGACGCCTCAGGTCCTGACTTGGCTGAGGATATGATTGTTCCATGGGCGGAGGGCATCTTAACGTCAGCTGCCAAGTCAAGCAAAGCGGCCTAAAAGCCTCTCTTGCGTCACAACAGTCATTGAAGCTCAAGACACCTGAGGCTGCATCTCGTCCGATGCTTTTCGCGCGCGTGGACAAGAGGCCAGGCGATCACGCAAGGGACTGTCTGGATCGATGTCCTTGCTGCAAACCATGCATTTGTCTGAGTCAGAAATGGCGTTCAGACCACCGCAGCTCCCCTTGATGGTCTTGCCTTGCAGCATGACGCCAACGGCCATGCCTACGACCACGAGCATGAAGAATGCAAATGCGAAGATGAAAGTTTCCAAGGCTCTCGCCCTTTCTCGTCCCGGTGTTGGCCGTCCTCAATAATCACGGCTAGACATTACGGTGTACTTAAGACGCCGATTGCAGTGTTGCAAACCTCGAACTTGTGATTGTTTTGAAGTGAGTACCTTCACTCATAGGGTCACGGACAATAAACAAAACAGCGAGATCGAGATTTTCTGAGATATCAAGTCCGCGTTCTGAACCTAGAACCAACAGTGCAGTCGCCCACGCATCGGCCAACATTGCGCTCTCGGCAAGCACTGTGACTGATGCTGTGTCGTGCGTAATAGGCCGTCCGGTCTGTGCATCAATGATATGGCTGTAGCGAACCCCTTCATCTTCGAAAAAATTGCGGTAGTCGCCCGATGTCGCCATGCCCAAACCACTCACGATGACCACTTCTTCAACGGTGCGCGTTGCCGGGTCTGGGCGCTCCACCCCAATGCGCCACGGCTCACCTTGCGGATTGTTTCCTGACGCGATCAAATCGCCGCCAATTTCCACCAGGTAATTGGTAAGCCCAAACCCTTCGACCGCCGCAGCAACTGCGTCAACGCCATAGCCCTTGGCAATCGCGGCCAGATAGACTTCCGTGTCCTCAAACCGTTTGGTTAGCGTATCGGGGGCTCGCGACAGACTAATCACATTGGATAATCCGACCCGTCGCAAAGCGCTCTGGATGTCATCGTCAGCGGGGATCGGGCTATCTGGGCGACGCTCACCAAATCCCCACAGGTCAATGAGTGGACCAAGGGTAACATCAAACTGTCCGCCACTCTCAGCATGAACACGCGTGGCGACGTCCAAGACCTCCGCTAGCTCAGCCGAAATCGCAATTGGATCAGTGGTTTGAGCGCTATTAACGCGCGAAATTTCTGATGTTGGATCCCAGTTGGACATCTGACCATTGACGGTCGCAAGCGTTGCCTCAACCGCCTGGCCCAGCGCTTCTGGGACGACCTCTCCAGAAGGATCAAGGGCAGTGATAGAGTAGGTCGTACCCATAGTCGCACCCGACAGCGTGATGGTCTGCGGTTGTGCATTGCAACCTACGACGAACAGGGCTAGTGCCACCAGCGAAAAACGCGACATAAACACTGCACTCCTCTTTTGACCGCGTTCGGGGGATGTCCGCAAAAAACCGCAATGTCAAATGGGCTGACATGCGGCACATAAGGGAACGGTCAGGGTGCGTCACAAAGGCACTTCCAGTGAACAAATTTGTTTACCAGGTGTAGGCTAAAACCGTTTTGAAGTTTATGACTGCGTTGAGGCCATCGGGGGCCCGATAATCGGGATTTCCTAAGGGGAAATAAAGGTAAAACATTGCCGTCGCTGAAGTTGAAAAAAGGGATGAACCTGCCGGTGGAAGGTGCGCCGGGCAGTGAGGTTCATTCTGGACCGCAAGTGCGCCGCGTTGCGCTGCTTGGGTCGGACTACATTGGATTGAAGCCGCGCATCGCGGTGGAAGAAGGGGATGTTGTTGGAGCAGGCGCTCCACTGTTTGCCCACAAAGACACACCAACCGTTCAGATAGTTACACCCGTCTCTGGCCGCGTGGCAGCGGTCAATCGCGGCTACCGGCGCGCATTGGTAAGCGTTGAGATTGAAATCGATGAAAACGCCGCAGAGCCGGTGGATTTCTCATCAGTCGGCGATGCGAGCACAGCAGAGGGTCTAGCGGAAAAGCTGTGTGCCTCAGGGCTGTGGACGTCGTTCCGCACACGACCCTACTCGAAAGTGCCAGAACCCGATGCACGGCCCGCGGCGATTTATGTCACCGCGATGGACACTGAGCCGTTGGCACCGAACCCAGCACCGATTATTGCCGAGGCGGCCGATGCATTTGAGGCGGGTCTGGAAGCCATCGCGAAACTGAGCCAAACCATCACCTATCTGTGTCATGAGACGGGCGCAGACGTTCCTGGTAGCGGCATTGAGGGCGTGGAGGTTGCAACCTTCTCTGGTCCACACCCGGCGGGACTGCCAGGGACCCACATGCATTTCCTTAATCCACCAACGGCTGAATCTTTCGTGTGGACGATATGGTATCAGGATGTGATCGCCATCGGTCGCTTATTGCAAACCGGCAGAGTGGATGCGGAACGCGTGATCGCTCTGTCTGGGCCGTTGTGCGAGAATCCTCGTCTGATCCGCACGCTGGCTGGCGCATCAATGGACGAGCTGACAGCCAGCGAATACGATCATTCGATCGCAGCGCGCCTCATTTCCGGATCAATCCTGAGTGGCCGCGCCGGCGAAGGGCCTAGTGCTTTTCTGGGTCGGTACGCGCGCCAGATCACAGTGATCGAAGAGGATAAGGCGCAGATCCCTATGGGGTGGATCCGCCCAATGCCCTCGAAGTTTGCGATCCAGCCGGTTCTGGGCTCCGCACTTTCCAAGAAGCTCTTTCCACTGACGAGCAACCTCAACGGGGGGCGCCGGGCTATGGTGCCTATCGGAACATTCGAACAATTAATGCCGCAAGACTTTCTTCCAACGCAGCTTCTGCGTGCCCTCTTGGTGATGGACACTGACTCTGCGCAGCAGCTCGGCGCGTTGGAGTTAGATGAAGAAGATCTGGGCCTTTGCGGGTTCGCATGCCCGGCGAAGTACGAGTACGCGCTGGCATTGCGTGATTGCCTGACAAAAATCGAGAAAGAGGGCTAAGACTATGGGACTTCGTAGCTATTTCGACTCGATCGAGCCAAACTTCCACAAAGGCGGCAAGTTGGAGCGCTACTTTCCGCTCTATGAGATGGTGGAGAGCTTTCTCTACACGCCCAAAACGGTAACCACCGCGGCGCCGCATGCGCGCTCTTACATCGATATGAAGCGGATCATGACGTATGTGGTGCTTGCCACGACGCCGTGCATCTTCTTCGGCATGTACAATATCGGCCTTCAGACCAACACCGCCATTCAAGTTCTCGGGGCTTCTGGTTGGCGCGCTGGTCTTCTTGATTTTGTCGGCATCGGCTTCGATCCGAACAACATCTTGGGCAACATCGTTCACGGGGCGCTTTACTTCCTACCCATTTACATAACGACGCTCGTCGCTGGCGGTATCTGCGAGGTTATTTTCGCGACGATCCGCAAGCATGAGGTGAATGAGGGCTTCCTCGTCACCTCCATGCTCTACACGCTCATCCTTCCGCCCGCTGTGCCGCTCTGGCAGGTGGCGCTTGGCATCATCTTCGGGGTGGTGATCGGCAAGGAAGTGTTTGGCGGCACAGGCAAAAACTTCCTCAACCCGGCGCTCGTCGGTCGCGCGTTTCTTTACTTCGCGTATCCAGCGCAGATGTCAGGCGACACGATATGGACGCCTGTTGATGGCTTCTCCGGTGCGACTGCGCTGGGGCTTGCTGCTGCGCAGGGCGTTGAACAACTTGCACCCGCTGGCATGACCTGGATGGATTCTTTCGTTGGCACCGTCCAAGGGTCGATTGGCGAAACATCAACCGTGGCTATCCTGCTCGGTCTGGTCTTCCTTCTGCTGACAAAGATCGCCAACTGGCGCATGGTTTTGGGTTGCTTTGGTGGGATGGTCGCGTTTTCGACGATGTTGAACGTGATCGGGTCTGACACGAACCCCATGTTTGCAATGCCCTGGTATTGGCACCTGGTGGTCGGCGGCTTCGCTTTCGGCATGGTCTTTATGGTCACAGAACCTGTTTCTGGCTCGCACACCAATGTGGGGCGGTACATTTACGGTGCCTTGATTGGGTTCATGGTTGTTATGATCCGCGTCATCAACCCTGCGTTTCCAGAAGGCATGATGCTCGCGATCCTTTTCGGCAACGTATTTGCACCGCTCATCGACTATTTCGTCGTTCAGGCAAACATCAAACGCCGCGAACGGCACCGACAGAAGCAGCTTGGTGCGACCTCCGCTGCCCAAGTTCCCGCAGAGTAAGGGCTGAGGATGTCTGACGAAAACGATACCCAAACTGATCTGACGACAGGCTCTGATAAGAAGCCGGGCCTGTTGCGTCGGTTCATAGACCTACCATCAGACTCGGTCCCCAAGACCGTGTTTGTGGCCGTGTCACTGTGCCTTGTAGCGTCCATGGCCGTATCGGCAACAGCAGTTTCGCTGCGGCCTCAACAGTCTGCCAATGAAGCCCGCAACGAGCAGATCAATATTTTGCAGGTGGCCGGTCTCTACGATCCGTCGCAGAATGTGGAGGAAGCGTTTCAAGCCTTTGAGCCTCACGTTCTCAATTTGAGCAACGGCACCTTTAGTGATGAGTTTGATCCGGCGACGTTTGATGATCTTGCCGCCGCCGATGACCCAGATCTGTCACGCGCCTTGGATAATGACCCGGCAGCTATCGGTCGCCAGGCGCTGTATCGCACAGTCTATCTCCTGCGCGATGATGCCGGTGACATCGACAAAGTGATCCTGCCGGTCCACGGCTATGGCCTTTGGTCGACGCTCTACGGCTATATCGCCCTGGAAGAGGACGCCAACGAGATTTTTGGCCTGCAGTTCTATCAGCACGCCGAAACGCCCGGTCTTGGTGCCGAGGTTGATAATCCACGCTGGCGCGCGTTGTGGCGCGGCAAGCGGCTTGCGGATGACGAAGGTGAAATCCAAATCACCGTCGCCAAGAGCCCCCCCGCGGCTGGCGAAGATTTTTACATCAACGCGCTATCTGGTGCGACACTCACCAGTGTTGGCGTGGATAACTTGGTACGGTTCTGGATGGGCGACGAAGGATACGGCCCATTCCTGTCTAACATTCAATCGGGAGTAATCTGATGGCTCAAACACGTCGGCAGATGCTGGTCGACCCGCTGGTCGACAACAACCCGATCACATTGCAGGTCCTGGGGATCTGTTCAGCGCTTGCTGTGACGACATCCCTGCAGGTTTCGCTGGTGATGTCGCTGGCCGTGATCGCGGTCACGGGCTTCTCGTCCATGTTCATCTCAATGCTGCGCAACCACATCCCTGGATCGATCCGTATCATCGTACAGATGGTGATCATCGCATCGCTCGTAATCATTGTTGATCAGGTCCTGCGCGCGTATGCGTTTGAGATTTCGCAGACCCTTTCAGTGTTTGTGGGCCTCATCATCACCAACTGCATTGTGATGGGCCGAGCCGAAGCGTTTGCGATGAAGAACCCACCGGTCCCGTCTTTTATCGATGGTGTGGGCAACGGGATGGGGTATGGCCTTATTCTCATGCTGGTGGCGTTCGTGCGCGAACTCTTTGGATCAGGCACAGTCTTCGGCTTCACGGTCCTGGAGTCGGTCAACAATGGTGGCTGGTACGTACCCAACGGCATGCTCCTCTTGCCGCCGTCTGCCTTCTTCATCATCGGCCTCATCATTTGGGCCTTCCGTTCTTGGAAACCAGAGCAAGTGGAAGAGCGTGAGTACCGCATCCAGACGGTGGAGGCACACTGATGGAAGAGCTTGTCTCTCTTGCTGTAAAGGCCATCTTCGTTGAGAACTTAGCCCTCTCGTTCTTCCTAGGCATGTGTACCTTCATCGCCGTGTCTAAGAAGATCGCAACGGCCATCGGTCTTGGCATTTCGGTAATGATCGTCCAGTCGATCACGGTGCCAGCAAATAACCTCATCCTGAACTACATCCTCGCACCAGGCGCTCTTTCCTGGGCAGGTTTCTCCGATGTTGATCTCACCTTCCTCGGCCTCATTTCCTACATCGGCGTGATCGCAGCGCTTGTACAGATCTTGGAGATGGTGCTCGATAAGTACTTCCCGCCGCTCTACAACGCGCTCGGTGTGTTCCTGCCGCTCATCACAGTGAACTGCGCCATTTTGGGGGGTTCGCTGTTCATGGTGGAGCGTGACTACAATTTCGTAGAATCGGCCACCTACGGCATGTCATCTGGCTTTGGCTGGGCGCTGGCCATCACCGCCATGGCCGGTGTGCGCGAAAAATTGAAGTACGCAGACATTCCCGACGGCCTACAGGGCCTCGGCATTACCTTCATTACCGCTGGCCTGATGGCGCTTGCCTTCATGTCCTTCAGCGGTGTTCGCCTGTAGCTCTAACCTGTAGCTGAAACGAGGAACGAACGATCATGGCAACCTTTGGTCTCGGTGTCATTCTCTTCACAATTATCGTTCTGGTGCTGGTGACCGTGATTTTGAGCGCGCGCTCAAAGCTCGTCTCCACCGGCAATGTGAACATCACCATTAACGGTGAGAAAACCATCTCTGTGCCTGCCGGCGGTAAGCTGTTGCAGACGCTAGCGGAGCAGAAGCTGTTCGTACCGTCAGCCTGTGGCGGCGGCGGCACCTGCGCCCAGTGCCGGGTTCGCATTCACGAGGGTGGCGGTTCTATCCTGCCGACCGAGGAGAGCCACATCACCAAGCGTGAAGCAGCCTGTGGTGACCGTCTTTCCTGCCAAGTGGCTGTGAAGCAGGACATGGACGTGGAAGTGCCTGAAGAAGTCTTCGGCGTGAAGAAGTGGGAATGCGAGGTCGTCTCTAACGAGAACGTCGCAACTTTCATCAAGGCGCTGGTACTAAAACTGCCAGAAGGCGAGGACGTGAATTTCCGTGCTGGTGGCTACATCCAGATTGAAGCCCCCGCCCACCGTGTCGCTTACAAAGACTACGATATTCAGGAAGAATATCGCGAGGACTGGGACAAGTTTAACCTGTGGCAGTACGAGTCGGTGGTGGATACCCCGATTGAGCGTGCTTACTCCATGGCGAACTACCCACTGGAGAAAGGTATGATCATGCTCAATGTGCGTGTTGCCTCCCCGCCTCCGGGCTCACAAGGCATTCCTCCAGGCAAGATGTCATCCTACATCTTCAGTCTTACCCCGGGTGACAAAGTCACGATCTCTGGTCCGTTCGGCGAATTCTTTGCCCGTGACACGCAAAAAGAGATGGTCTTCATAGGCGGTGGCGCTGGTATGGCGCCTATGCGTAGCCACATATTTGATCAGCTCAAGCGCTTAGAAAACCGCGACCGGAAAATCACTTTCTGGTACGGCGCGCGCTCGAAGCGTGAGATGTTTTTCGTGGAAGACTTTGACGAGCTTGACGAGCAGTTCGACAATTTCAACTGGAACGTCGCTCTGTCCGATGCGCTCCCAGAGGACGACTGGAAAGGCCACACCGGTTTCATCCACAATGTGCTTTATGATGAGTATCTGAAGGATCACCCAGCGCCTGAAGACTGTGAGTACTATCTGTGCGGCCCACCGATCATGAACCAGTCGGTTATCAACATGCTTCTGGATCTTGGTGTTGATCGCGAGGACATTATGCTGGATGATTTCGGGGGCTAGTCCTCCAAATCACCGTAAAAAACAAAAACCGGCGCTTAAACGCCGGTTTTTTATGTCTCCCTCACGTATTGTGAGCGTTAGAGGCCCGCCCCCTAGCCGACAATCATCTGTTTCAGCTGAAGCGCTTCGTGCTCCAACTCGTTGAGGCGGTAGTTCACCACATCGCCAATGGTCACAATACCAACCAAGAGATCGCCTTCCATCACGGGCATATGGCGGAAGCGCCCGTCGGTCATGCGCTGCAAGACTGAGACAAGCGGATCAGCCATTTTGCAAGTGACCACATTGCGGGTCATATTCTCTTCCACCGTTTGCGGGAGCGTCTGGCCTGGTGTGACCGCGAGCTGACGCACGATATCGCGCTCGGAAAGAATGCCCTGCATCACTCCATCAGAGTCGGTGACGATAAGAGCGCCGATACGCTTTTCTTTGAGGACCTGAACAGCATCTTTTAAGGTGTCAGACGGGCGAATGGTGAATGCACCCTGGCCCTTATGGTCCAAGAGCTTGCTCACTGTGGCCGTTTGGTTCGACACATTGCTGGAAACGGACTGGCTAACGGTCGCGTTGCGTTGTGCGTCGCCAACAGTTGGCGCTCGATACGAAGCAGGTGCCATAATGACTTCTCTCCCTTGTTAATGGTTCGCTCGAACCGAAGTGTCCACCGAACGCCTCGCCTTCTGGCCCGTTCGGATGTATGCGCCAGTCTTCGCTGGCTTCATGGGATGTTGAGGTTAGCCGACTTTGCGCATCTTGGGAATCAGTCTGTTGTCTTTATCTACCCTGACGCTGTCTCCGCTTATCGCCACTATGCTGTTTACCGCCGCGGTGGTGGCTGGGGTACGCTATAGAAACGTCTGGAGAAGCGAAGGACCGCGCTGGCAATTATGGGTGTACGGCGTCGTCGCAGCCGTTTGCCTTCTCACCGTTGCATTTATCCCGGTGCGATGAACTCGCATCATTCGATGGTAGAAGGTCAGTTGAACCCGGTCATGAATTTCGCGTCGATGTCGTTCTTGAGTTTCCAAGCCAACTTGCTGGTCAACGACACGCCAAACTTCTCAGCCACAGCGATCTTATCCCCGAGGGCAATGAGCTTCAGATAATCGGATTGCGGTGCATAAGATTGCAAGGATCTTCCTTGAATAGCAGCGAGCAGATTGTCCGCCAAGAACGGGGCCTGACGCACCGCATACACGCCAGCCTTGGGGAGCGGCCCGGCTGAAAAATGCGCGCAATCACCAGCGGCAAAAACGGACGGATCACTCGATTGCAGGTTTGTGTTCACCTCGATGTAGCCGCCAGTAAGTGAAAGCCCAGTGCCGTCAAACCACGCATGGGGTGTGGCACCGGCAGCACCGACGACAAGATTGGCCTCAATTGTATCGCCACCTTTCAAGGTGACGCCACTTTCGGTGAGGCGCTCAATGCTGGCCTTTTCGACCATGCGTATACCATAAGCGATCATAGATTTGCGCACCTTACCGGCGGCGCTCGACGGAATGTTTTTCAGCATCGTGCCGCGGTCAAGCACAGTGATTGTGCCCGTTTTGCCCTGCTTTTCCAAAGCAAATGCCATCGCCATGGCAAGTTCGGCGCCTGCTATACCGCCACCGATCACGCCGATTTTTGGGACATCTTGTGTTTCCAGGAAGTCGGCCCACAGGGTCGCGAAACTGGCCAGCGGCTTGGCAGGGACACCGTGCTCGGCAAAGCCGGGCAGAGACGGCATGTTCGAGGTGATGCCGACATCAATGGATGCCACATCGTAGGCAATCTCTTGCCCATCGCTCAAGTGCACGCGCTTAGCTGCAAGGTCGATCCCAGTGGCAGCTGCCTGATGGAACGTTGCGCCGAGGGGCTCGGTCAGTTTGAGAACATCAATGTCGAGCGCTTCGCGGGTGTAGTGACCAGCAATGAAGCCAGGAAGCATGCCGGAATAGACGGCACGCGACTTTGGGTCGATGACAGTGATGTCGATGCCCTCGGTAAGCTTTCCGCCGGATTGGCGCGCGTCATCGCGGTATGTCTTCAGAACGAGGGCGTGCGTATGCCCCGCCCCCACAAAAACAAGGGATTTGCGCGAAGAATGAGAGCTGTCAGACATGGACTTTGGTCATGGACTTTGATGTTCGAGGAAGATAAGGGCGCAGGAGATCTGCCCCGCCTTGGCGGCACTGCTAGTCAGGTGTTGTTCCAACATTTACACCAACGCGCGTGAACGTTAAGCGAGGGCACCGAAGAAAAGCGAGCGCTCACAACAAGTTGTTCAGCGCTTGCGCTCTACTAGCTTAACCCAGTGCTCGGCCATGTATCGCGAAACCATCCTCAATACCCACCACTACACCGATCGGCTGTTCTCCTTCCAGATCACGCGGCCACAAGCGTTTCGTTTCCGCTCCGGCGAGTTCGTGATGATCGGGCTGGAGGTGGACGGCAAACCGCTCTTGCGCGCTTACTCGATAGCAAGCCCCTCTTGGGCAGAGCATTTGGAGTTCTTCTCCATCAAAGTGCCCGACGGCCCCCTCACCTCGCACCTCCAGAAGATTGAAGAAGGCGATGAGATCATCCTGGGAAAGAAATCCGTGGGCACACTCGTCCACGACGCGCTGAGGCCGGGTAAAAATCTCTATCTCATCTCAACCGGCACAGGCATTGCCCCGTTTGCCAGTATCATCCGCGATCCGGAGACGTATGAGAAGTTTGAGCGCGTTATCCTAACGCATAGCTGTCGGACCGTCGCTGAACTTCAATACGGGTTCGATCTCGTCAATGGCATCAATGAAGATGAGATCCTGCAAGAAATGGCCAGCGGGCGATTGACCCATTTCACCTCCGTCACACGTGAAGACTACAAGACCAAGGGGCGCATCACGGGGCTTATTGAAAGTGGCACACTCTTCGACGTCCTTGGCGAAGCACCCTGGAACGCAAAGGTCGACCGGGTAATGATCTGCGGATCAACGGAAATGATCCGCGATGTAAGCCAGCTGTGCCTTGATCATGGGCTTGAAGAGGGCGCCAACAGCAAACCTGCTGACTTTGTGCTGGAGAAAGCATTCGTCGACTAAACAGCATAGTGGCGAAAAGCCACCGAGGTGCTGCCCGCATCGCGTCAGTTACGCGTGCGCAACCGAACCATCAACGTTGGCATACTCTCCAGCCGGCCCTTATTGGCAGCCTTCATTCTCGATCCCTAAGAAACAGACGAAACAAAGCCAGTTTTGAGGCAGTTGACCGCTGCAAGTGTGAGGCAGACGTGCATCGGTTGGCGCGATCATTTCCGCGATCATTTCAACGTCGGTTGTAAGCTTTTCTGGTACGCACCGCTATCCATGCGGCCACGAAAAAGCCTTGACGCAAGGGAAAAACGCATGTTGCCTACCAGTCAGTAACAACTGGGAGGAAAACAAAAATGAAGCTCTCCACTATCGTGCTTGGGGCCGTTACAGCCCTTGCAGCATCCTCACTTGCAGGCACCGCCATCGCAGAATGGCAGCCAGATCGCCCCATCAACATCATCGTGCCTTGGTCTGCGGGAGGATCGACCGATCAGGTGACACGCGTGGTTGCACCTCTTTTGGAAAACGCGCTCGGCACCGAAATCGTCGTGGTCAACCAGCCAGGGGCGTCTGGCTCTATCGGCACGCAGGCGGCCTTAGAAGCGCCGCGTGATGGCTACACCTGGACGGCCAACGCTATTGCCAACAACGCCACCTACTCGGTGACGGGCCTCATCGAGGATACGTCGATTGAGGACTATGTGGTCTATCTGCATGTCGCCAACGTTCCCGTCGTGTCTGTCAACGCTGACTCGCCCTATCAAGATTTCGGCGAGCTTCTCGAAGCGATGGAAGCAGGTAGCGTCACCGTAGGCACAGCAGGCGTGAACTCGTCTGGTGGCATGGCGCTCGCAGCGATCCGTGAAGCGGCTAGTGGCGAAGTCAATGCTCGCATGGTCACCTATGACGGCGGCAATCCGGCAGTGATCGCGGCGGCTTCGGGCGAAGTGGTCGCCACAACCCAGCTTGCCGTTGAGCAGACCGAAATGATCCGTGCTGGACGTTTGCGCGGCCTGGCGGTTCTGTCTGATCAAGCACTCGTGGTGGAAGGCATTGACCCCATCCCACCCATCACGAACTTCCTGCCTGATATGCCCATTGCCGCCGACTATTTCGGCGTCTTCATTCCGGCTGGCGCACCGGCAGAAGTCTATGACCGTGTTGATCAGGTTTGGCAGGAGGTCATCATGACATCACCAGAACTGCAGACCTACGCTTCTGATCGCGGCGCTGTGTTCGACCCAAGCTTCGGGGACCAGGCGATGGAACGCGCTATGCCGGTGGTGATTGCTGAAGCCTGCGCCCGCGTGGAACGGGGTGAAGCCGTAGTCGATCCATCAGAGATCGGGATAGACTGCGCAGCTGAGTAGGCACTGTCCCAAAAGCATGGGGAGGAGAGGGCCAGGCTCTCGCAAGCTCTCTCCTCGCAACGCCCCCCATATCCAGCTGAGCCAAGAGGCCACAACGCATGAGACTGGATAGCGCCGCGGCAGACCGATGGACGGCGATTGTTCTCTTTTGCCTGGGCGTAGCGATGCTCGCAGGCGGCTACACGATGGATCGTTTAGAGATCCGTCAAATCCATCCGGCCTCGATTCCCGGTCTCGTCCCCATGATCTTGGGAGTTGCGATGATGATCTGCTCGAGCCTCCTTTTTTGGAGCGCCAGAAGCCGCGTTTTCGTTGAACGCGCTACAAACGCGGGCAATTTCGGCACCGAAGGAACCGTTGAAAAACAGGGATCAATCGGGAACCTGGGTTTTGCCACGCTCTACAGCGTAACCTACGCGCTCGGTCTGGTGGGCACTCTGCCTTTTTGGCTTGCAACAACGATCTACATCACTGTTTTCTTCGCGCACTTCTCGTGGCCCGATATGGCTTCAACGAAGGTCCGTATCTTACATGGTATGTTGGCCATCGGCTTTGGGCTTGCTGGCGCGTTTGCGATCGCGACCTTGTTTGAGCAAGGCTTCCTGGTAAGGCTGCCCTAATGGATGCGCTCGCCTCGCTCGGCCTCGCTTTTCAGCAGTTCACAACATCTGAGATGATCCTGCACGTCGTTTGGGCGACTCTGCTTGGCATCTTCGTGGGAAGCCTTCCCGGTCTCACGGCGACAATGGGCGTCGCTCTTCTGACGACGCTCACCTATACGCTCGACAGAGATGCGGCGATCCTTGTTCTCATCTGCATGTATGTCGGCGCCATCTATGGCGGCTCGCGCAGCGCGATTCTGCTCAACATTCCAGGCACTCCTGCCAGCGCAGCAACTTCGCTTGATGGCTATCCACTCGCGCAGGCAGGGCGCGCGGGCTATGCCATGGCGCTTGCAACTGCAGGATCCGCGCTCGGCACACTTGTCGGTATCGTGCTGTTGGTTCTGCTCGCGCCGCCCTTGGCTGAAGCCGCTCTTAGCTTTGGGTCCTTCGAGTTTTTCTGGCTTGCTGTCTTTGGCATCATCATCTCGGGCCAGCTCACCGGAGGTATCAGCCCGCTCAAAGGCTATATTGCCGGTCTTCTGGGGTTGATGGTCGCGATGGTCGGCTCAGAGGGCATCCACGCGCATGTCCGTTTCAACCTCGGCATCCAGGACTTGAACGGCGGGATCGGCCTCATCCCAGCCATGGTTGGTGCGTTCGGGTTCGCCGAAGTGCTCACCGTGATGTGGCGAGACAAGGCGAAGGTCGTTGAAGCGTCGGAGAGTCGCGATCGCATCCTGCCACGCCTCGTCGATCTGTGGCGCTACAAGGTCACCATTGTTCGCTCTGGCATTATCGGGACGATGGTCGGCATCATTCCTGGTGTCGGTGAGGACATTGGCGCCTGGGCATCATACGCGGCTGCACGGCGTTCCAGCAAAGAAAAGAATGAATTCGGCAAGGGTTCGCTTGAAGGTTTGACGGCAGCAGAAACCGGCAACAGCGCTGTTATTCCAGGAGCTTTGATCCCTGCGCTGACGCTCGCTGTGCCCGGCTCAGCCCCCGCCGCTGTCTTAATTGCCGCCCTTTTCATTCACGGCATACGGCCAGGTCCGATGATCATGATCGAACAGCCGGACTTTCTCTACTCTGTCGCCGTCATGCTGATCTTCGCCACCATCGCCATTGCCGTGTTCGGCCTACTTCTGACACGGGTTTTTGTGATGGTCCTGCGCGTCCCGCGCGAAATCCTGATGCCGCTTGTTTTCACCTTGTGCGTCATCGGCCCCTATGCGCTCACCCAGCGCACCTTCGAGATCTGGGTGATGGTCGGGTTTGGCTTGGTTGGGTTTCTCCTGCGTCAGATGAATTATCCCATGGCACCGCTCGTTTTGGGGATAATCCTTGGGTCACTGTTAGACAAAAGCCTGCGCCGCGGGTTAACGCTGAGCGACGGAGATTTGATCCCGTTTTTCACCCGGCCCATCTCAGCAACCTTTGTGGCCATCATTGCAATCAGCATCGTGCTTGGCATCCCAGCCGTAAGGCGGGCGATCACAAGTTGGCTTGATAAGCTGCTTCAGCGCGCGCGCGATAGGTCCCAAAGGACACCTCATGGCGAATAAGGCTTCAGACCCTCAAGCGCGTAAGTCACCGCAGGCGACGGAAGCCAAGCCGCTGCCGATGCGAGTGCGTGAAGACACATCAAAACGCGACGCGAGCAAGTCTAAGCGCGCCATCTTGGATGCGGCACTGATCGAATTTTCCATGCATGGCTACGCAGGCGCACGCGTTGATGCGATTGCCGGGCGCGCCGGTGTCTCCAAGCCTCTCATTTACACCTATTTCGGCGATAAGGCCGCGATCTACGCGGCGGCTCTTCGCGAGGCTTATGTTCAGATCCGTCTAGGCGAACGGCAGCTCAATCTTGATGACATGGACCCGGAGACAGCCATCCGCGCTCTCGTCACATTCACCTTGAAGCATTTTCGGGAGAAGCCGTGGTTTGTGTCTATGCTCAACACGGAAAACTTGCGCGGCGGAGGGACCGTCCGGGAGATTGAAGATGTTGGACAGATACAGTCCAACCTCCTCATCAAATTGCAAGCCTTGCTTGAGCGCGGTGTGGAGCAAGGCGCGTTTCGACCCGGCATAACAGCAACCGAACTCTACATCTCCATTGCCTCGCTATGCTACTTCCCCATCTCCAACGCCCACACGCTTCGTGCTGTATTCGACGTACCTGTCGATGATGCATGGCTTGAAAAGCGCGGTAGCGACATTGGTGAGATGGTTATTCGGTTTTTGAGACCCGACGCCCCTTAATGGCTGAGACCTTGTTCCTGTCGCTGTGCAACGAGATGCTTGCCGACGAAGGGCTGACGCTGAGCGAGCAATGTAGCGTTGCGAAAGCGCTTGGATATAAGGGGCTGGAACTCGCGCCCGGTTCTCTTGGTGCGCAGCCACATAGGTTGGAGGAGACCGCATTATGCAAGATGCGTGATCAGGTTGAGGCGCAAGGAATGCGCGTAACCGGTCTGCATTGGCTGCTTTCGCCCTACCCCCAAGCCTCCATCGTTGATCCTTCCAGAAACAATGAGACGCGGTCCATCCTCCTGGCTCTCGTGGATCAATGCGCGATACTGGGCGGAGATGTGTTGGTTCACGGCTCGCCGTCATCGCGGTTCATACCTCAACGCATGGATGAAGGGGCCGCTTGGCAGAACGCGGTCCGGCTTTTCAAAGACGTCGCGGCACGTGCTGAAGAGCGCCGCATCACTTATTGCATCGAGCCGCTGTCGCGCGCTGAAACTGCGTTCATAAACACGGTGGAGGAGGCTTTCGCTCTGGTCGAAGCCGTCGGCTCACCCGCTTTCCAAACGATGATTGATACAAGTGCCGCAGGACAGGCCGAAACAATGCCCGTTGCCGATCTGATTGAGCATTGGGTACCTAAAGGTTGTATCGCGCATATCCAGGTGAACGACACCAATCGCGCGGCGCCCGGCGCAGGTGAAGATCCGTTTCATAACATCGTGTCCGCGCTTCACCGCGTTGGATGGAACAAGCCGGTGGCAGTTGAACCGTTCAAACAGGTGATCAATGCAACGACCACCGCCGCCATTGGCGCGGCAACCATGAACGCACACTGGCGCGCAGCAGGTGCAAACGCCAAGCAAAGGCGCGGCGCATAACCACACCAAAGTTCACCCATTAGGCCATGGCGTCTTTGGCCAAAACATGCAATTTGACTCTAAGTTACCAAACGGTAACTTAATGCGATAATGAGCATAAAAGGCCGAACGCAAAGCCGGACATTTGGGGAGAACGAACCATGGGGATGCGAGGATGAGTACCAAGAGGATTGGCATCATCATGCACGGCGTCACGGGCCGCATGGGCATGAACCAGCATCTCATCCGCTCGGTTCTGGCAATCCGCAACGAAGGCGGCGTTGAGCTTTCCGATGGCTCACGCTTGGTGCCAGACCCGATCATTGTCGGACGCAATTCGGCGAAGATCGAAGCACTTGCAAAAGGGCATGGCGTTGAACGCTGGACGACCGATCTTGATGCAGCGCTCGCCAACCCCAACGATCAGCTTTTCTTTGATGCAGGGTCCACGCAGCTGCGGCCTGATCTCCTGAAGAGAGCCATTGACGCGGGCAAGCACATTTATTGTGAAAAGCCGGTCTCTGAGGGTCTGGACGATGCGATTGAGATTGCGCGTTACGCCCACCAAAAAGGCGTTAAGAACGGCATTGTGCACGATAAGCTCGATCTCCCCGGTCTCATTAAACTGAAGCGCCTGAGAGACTCCGGCTTTTTCGGTCGCATCCTCTCGATTCGCGGCGAGTTTGGCTACTGGGTGTTTGAGGGCGACTGGATGCCAGCCCAACGCCCCTCCTGGAACTACCGCTCCAAAGATGGCGGCGGCATCATCTCCGATATGCTGTGCCACTGGCGCTACGTGCTTGATAACGTCATTGCGCCGGTGAAAGCCGTCTCCTGCACAGGTGCGGTCCACATCCCCGATCGCTGGGATGAGGCGGGCAACCGCTACACAGCCGATGCCGATGATGCGGCCTACGCCACCTTTGAACTAGAAGGCGGGATCATCGCGCACATCAACTCAAGCTGGTGTGTGCGGGTGCGCCGCGATGATCTGGTGACGTTCCAAGTGGATGGAACGCATGGCTCCGCCGTAGCCGGTCTGCACAGCTGCTATTCGCAGCATCGGGTCAACACGCCCAAGCCCGTCTGGAACCCCGATCAGCCACAGACCATGGATTTCATGACCCACTGGGAAGAGGTCCCGGACAATCATGCGTTTGATAATGGCTTCAAAGTCCAGTGGGAGCAGTTCCTGCGCCACGTCGCGGAAGACGCGCCTTGGTCGTACACGCTGCTTGAGGGCGCCAAAGGTGTCCAATTGGCTGAGCTTGGCTACCAAAGCTGGAAGGATCGCCGTTGGCTGGATGTGCCAGCCATAGCACTTTGATCCGAGAGACCTGATCGATGAACGTGCATCCAACCCACGCCACCACCCTCACCCCAGCCGCCCGTGCACGCCAGGTGCTCGCAGCCCGTGGGTTCGAGGCGTGAGCGTTGTCACTGGGGATCGGCTCTCCCTCAACACAGCAACAGTCCGCGAGCAGTGGAACCTGCGAGAATGCGTAGATGGCTGCGTGCGTCACGGGATTGGCGGCATCGCGCCATGGCGAGACAAGCTTCATGAAGCAGGCGTCGAGGAAGGCGCGCGCATGATCAAAGATGCCGGGCTCACCGTTACGGGTCTGTGTCGCGGTGGCTGGTACACTGCCGAAGGCGCGCTGACTGATGCTGTGATCGGCGACAACAAACGTGCCGTCGATGAGGCGGTGACCCTAGGGGCGGCATGTCTGGTGATGGTGGTTGGTGGGCTATCCGATGGCTCGAAGGATCTGCGGAATGCCCGCAGGCTTGTCGAAGTTGGTCTTGGCAAGACACTGGAGTACGCGAGGGACGTTGGCATGCCAATCGCGATTGAACCGCTCCATCCTATGTATGCGGGTGACCGCGCGTGCGTGAACACAATGGAGCAGGCGCTCGACATCTGCGATGCGCTCGATCCCGGCAAGACTGGCGCGATGGGCGTCGCCCTAGATGTCTATCACGTCTGGTGGGACCCGAAGCTCTCCGCACAGATCAAACGAGCGGGCAAGGAACGTCTCCTAGCATTTCACATCTGTGACTGGCTTATTCCCACCACAGACCTTCTGCTTGACCGAGGCATGATGGGCGACGGGGTGATCGACATTCCCGGCATTCGCACCGAAGTCGAGAAGGTGGGGTTCACAGGCCTTCATGAGGTTGAGATTTTTTCTACGAACAACTGGTGGAAGCGCGACGGGAACGAAGTTTTGGCCACGATGGTGAATCGCGGCGAAGCGGCCTGCTAGGCTAGATTTCACTTACCGGCAGCCATGCAAATGACCTTCAGGACGAGCCGCACATAAAGCTCGAAGCAAGTTTTGGCTGGGGAACCTGGACTGATAGAGGATGATTCCGAGGTTGAGGCGGTCTATCGGAGAGGCCAATCCAATTTTGGATCAACACCTGAGCTTCCACCGCTGGTGGGACTATAAGGGAGGGTGAGTTACACGTCCGGCGAGAGCTAGAAATGCCCAAAGCGAAACCTGCGATCTTTGATAAACTAAGCCCTGAGGAGCGCTATGCGAAAGCGCAATCTAAGCTGCAACTTCTCAGCGATCGCGTTCAAGAGGCGACTTCAGCGTGCGCAATGGTGGAGCAATTCGCCTACTCAAAAGACGTGGTTAGCCGCATACCGCGTTCACCACACGCCCGCGGTTACAGTGTCCTAAAAAGCATGCTCTTTCAGCATGGCACACTGAAGGTTGCAGCACTGATGGACAAACCAAGCATCGACAGAGTTAGCCTGCCAACCGTCGAGCTTCTATTGAACACGCCTGAGGTACTTAAGCTTGTTTTCACCCAAGTTCGATCCTGGCGTGAAGACGGAGGGGAGATAATGGATAACCCAGAAACCGAGCCTGAGACATACGCCTATGTGAAAGCCTGGGTTGAAGAACAAGGGCGCGTTGAAGCCGATAAAGACGAAGCAGGGGCCCGCAAAGAGATGCCGAAGCTGCTTGCCGACGCTGCCGAGCTTTCAACTTGTGACGAGCTTAAAGCAGTTCGGCATGCTCGCGACCACTACATCGCACACAACCTCACAGCGCCAGGGGCAGATCAACCGCCAGAACCCAAAATGCGGTATGGCCACGAAACGACCCTACTCAAACGGATCTCACCGGTGGTGCAGGGTCTGCTACTCTTCAGCACTGGGCACAACTCTAATCTCTCCAGGGAGCATGCCAGCACGGCGCAGCATTTGGCCAAGAAGTTTTGGTCCAACGTGGAGTTTAAGGGTCCAGACAGCTGAATTCTGTTGATTCTGCGGGTAGCACCTACGGCTCGTTGAAAATGGCGGCCGCGTGTTCCGTGGAGCCGGGGCTCAAGACGGTTTTGTGTCGCGTCCATGTCGCGTCGGCTAGCGGAGCGCCAGTGAAAACCGTTGAAAATCAATGAGAGCCTGTCGCAACATGAATACGACACACCGAACGGAAACTTTGCGGAGTGAACTTTCTGAAGCGCTGATTTAATTCGGAGAAAATACTGGCTGGGGAACCTGGACTCGAACCAGGACTGACGGAGTCAGAGTCCGCTGTTCTACCATTAAACTATTCCCCAGTGGACAGGAGCGCCTAGCACTCGCGCAAATTCGGTGCAAGATGTTCGTTGAAGGACGGCGCCATCGGACGGACTGAACACGGCTCATGGCCTTTGCTGATCAGTTATCAACGAGCCGCAAAATGAGCGGTGCGGTTAGAACGATCTCCACCAGACGCTCGCCTATCGGCTCCGGCGTTGCTTCGTCATTCTTGGTTTGATACAGCTCTGCTGCGTCCAAAGGAACGATATCGGCACCCTGATCAACCACGCTGACGTCCGCCGGGACATCGAAGACTGAAGGTGCAGTCTCAGGACCGTTTTCAGCAAGAAACTCGAGGTAAACACCGTCCACACGTGTCTCACACCGCCGTGCAAAACGTTCCTCGTCTTCAATATCTTGCACGCGTAGATCGCAATGGCGCAGGTCCCCCTCGTCAAAGGCGGTGAGCGCCATCCCGAATGTGAAGCCAGTTGTGGATGGTTTGCCCGGGAACTGAAAAGCTGGGCCCACTGGGCGTTCAAGCGTATCAGCGGCATCAAGCGGCTCGTCGCCCGTATCTGGCAGGGGTTGGTGTGCGGTGCGAGACCAGTCCAAAAGCGCTGTATCGTTGACACTTACCCGCCAATGCCCGTCAACAGTCTGGGCAACACGTGCGCCCAAAAACGCAACCCGCGCATCGACCAAGTCATCAATGTCCGAAAACGCGATCGGCCGGCCTGGCTGAGCGCTCACCCGCTCTTGTGTGATAGAAATGCGTTGGAAGGGCTGATCTGGGGCCTTAGGCATTGTACTGCGGGAACGGGCAAAGGCTCGCAAGGCATTGAGTGACCCCTGACCGATCAAGCCGTCAATCGCGCCGCGATAGTAGCCAGCATCTCTCAACAGCAGCTGGATATGATGGCGAAGTGGCGGACTCCAGAACATGATAGTATCACCCGCCGAGGCTAGGTCGCGGCGGGCAAGCTCAAGCAAGGCAAGGGCGGCTGTTGAGGCGTCTGGCAGCAGATCGGGATCATCCTGATCATCCAGCGCGTAAAGGTATGCCACCAAGGCGAGATCAATCCCAGCATCGGCGGCCTGACGCAGATGGAAGCGGGCCGCCTCCACATCGCGTGCGCCGCCCAGTCCGTCGAGCAACAAGAAGCCAAGCTGGTAGTGTGACCGCGCTGAGCCAGCGTCCGCAGCGCGGGTGTGCAGCTCGCGCGCTGATGCATAGTTACCGGCCCACTCGGCTTCTAACGCTTGGGCATGCAGCGCGGCAGGATCGGTATCTTCGATCCCTGACGATACAGATGCCACCGCAGAAGAGGCACCATCGGTCGTTTGAGATAAATGGTGGGCTTCACCGAGGTCGGTAAGGGCAAAAAATGATGCGCCAGCAAGTAAAACAATCACTGTTCGTCTGATCGAAAAGGAGCAGTCGCGTTGGGCGGATTGATGCCACTCGTTCGCCATCATGTTGCTGAACTCGCTGCAAGAATTATCCGGTTGAGGTCATAAAAACGAGGCCCGGTTTCGTGGGCTGCGCTTTAACAAACTGCGAGAGTAAAGTGTGCCGCACTTTTCTTAACCGACGCTTCACGTGCTCAACGGGAACCATGGCCGCCTCGACCGAGCGATGTTTCCCCTTTTGCATCTAATCCGATGCCGCGTTGCAGCGTAAGAGGAGCAAAAGCAAATGCTAGACGAGTATATATTGTTTTGATATATGCTCGCCTACCATATGTGATGACCCATCTAAGTCTGGCCGCTTATGAACGTACGCACCCTCTGCCTCGCTATTCTCCACCATCGTGATGCAACCGGATATGAGATCCGCAAGCTTTCCACCGAAGGGGAGTATGCCTACTTTGTGGATGCGAGCTTTGGATCGATCTATCCGGCACTTGCGAAGCTTGAAGACGAAGGTTTGGTGAGTTGCAGGCTTGAACCGCAAGACGGCAAGCCAGCACGCAAGGTTTACTCGATCAATAATCTGGGGCGGGAGGCGCTGCGCGCAGGTCTCAAAGAGACGCCGACGAAGGACGTTTTTCGTTCTGAATTTCTATTGATCGGCATGTGTGCTGATCTCTTGGGCTCCGGCGATATGGAACGGGCCTTAGACGTCCATATCGAGCATGTACAGACCGAGTTGGAGCACATCGAAGAGATGAAGGGCGAGATGGAAGACAGCGGATCCTGCTGGCTCTACGACTATGGCAACACATGTGTATCGGAAAAACTGCAATGGCTGCATGCAAACCGTGATCGAATTTTGCGCGAAAGCGCTGAAGCGGCCCAGAAAAAGTCAAAACAAGAGCATCTGAGCGAAGCTGATAAACCAGTGGGTGACCAACTGGCACCAGCTGCCGAATAGCGCCGCGCGAGCGGTTTTTCTCCAGAAACGAAAGCACAATCGAAGAGCGACACCCCCATGGCTTTCCCAATCAAACTTTCCCACATCCTTGCCGTTGGCCTGACCGCAGGCGTTGGCTTTTACATGCTTGGCGGCACGACCATGATTTCCGGGCAAGGCCCAGTGGATCCAGACGTACCGGCGCGCGCTGGTGGCACGGCTGGTGGCAATGAACCGCTTTTTGCCGTGCGCGCTCGGGACTTTACAGCGCAAGAAAAACCCACAGCGCTCACCATGCGAGGCCGGACCGAAGCAGACGCATCTGTGGCCGTTTCTGCCGAAACTGATGGCCGCGTTGTGGAAGTTGCAGTGTCAGAAGGAACACGCGTCACGCAAGGTGATGTTCTGTGCCGCTTGGACGAGGCTGCCCGGCAAGCATCCGTCCGCCAAGCCCGCGCCAGCCTTCTCCAGGCGGAAATTGATCTGGAGGCCTCGCAGACATTGGCGGAAAACGGGTTTGCCGCTCAAAACAGCGTACCTGCCCTACAAGCTGCTTTCGATGCAGCGCAAGCGATGGTTGAGCAAGCTGAACTTGATCTGGAACGCACCGTGATCACCGCTCCCATCGACGGCGTTGTCCAGTTGCCTCTTACTGATGTCGGCATTCATCTTGAGTCAGGGCACGTCTGCGCAACCCTCTTGGACACCGACCCATTGTTGGTGATCGGCCAGATATCAGAACGGGATATCGGCCAGCTTGCTTTAGGCATGCCGGCGGACGTTGATCTGGTTACCGGAGAGCGTGCGAGCGGAACGGTCAACTTTATCGCGGCGACCGCCAACACCGAAACCCGCACGTTTCAGGTCGATATCCATATCCCCAATCCAGAGGGCACTTTGCGCGGTGGCGTGACCGCCGAAGCGAGCATTCGTCTTCCTGCAGTTATCGGACACCTCCTGCCGCTTTCTACGCTGCAGCTTGATGACGAAGGCAATATCGGCGTCAGCCTTGTGAACGACGACAATCGGGTTGAATTTCATAATGTGCAGATCATCACCGATGAAGCTGAGACCGTTTGGGTCGCCGGTCTGCCAGACGAAGCGCGCGTGATCGTCCTCGGGCAGGACTTTGTCGAAGATGGCCAAGAAGTGGTTGTGGCGACCGCAGATGAAACGCTTTTGCAGACATCGCAGGCAACATCCACGCAGCCTCGTGCAGTGCTTGAAGCAGAAGGAGCCGCGCAATGATCGGCGTGCTGGATAACATGCTCGACCGTCCCAAGACGGTCATCACATTGATGCTGGTGATCATTGCCGCTGGTGTCCTGAGCTACATAACCATCCCCAAAGAGGCGAACCCAGACATTGATGTGCCGGTGTTCTACGTCTCCATTGGCCAGGCTGGTGTTTCGCCGGAAGATGTCGAAAGACTCCTGATCCGCCCCATGGAAACCCAGCTACAGGGCCTTGATGGGCTGGAGGAGATAACCGCCATTGCGTCCGAAGGTCACGCCGGGATCGTGCTCGAGTTCGATATCGACTTCGATCAAGACCAGGCGCTGGCAGACATTCGCGATCGCGTTGATCGTGCACAGTCTGAGATGCCCGAAGAGGCAGATGAAGCGCAGATATTCGAAACCAACTTCTCGCTCGTCCCGACGATATCAGTGGCCCTATCAGGTGATCTTCCAGAGCGCACGCTTTATGCAATGGCGCGCGAACTTCGCGATGAGCTTGAGAATATTGATACCGTTCTGGAAGCAAACCTTACCGGTCACCGCGACGAGATGCTCGAAGTGACCATCGATCTGGCGCGCATGGAAGCCTATGGGATCAGTCAGCTTGAGCTGGTCGATGCCTTTCGCCAAAACAACGCGCTTGTACCTGCCGGTGTGTTCGACAACGGCGCGGGTCGTTTCAACGTGAAGGTGCCTGGTCTGGTCGAAGAGGCTCAGGATGCCTACTCGATCATGTTGCGTGAGGACAATAACGGCGTTGTTCTTCTTGGGGACGTCGCTGATATTCGGCGAACCTTCCAGGATCCCGTCAGCTACACCCGTGTGAATGGTGAACCAGCCATCGCGATTGAAGTGATCAAGCGGCTTGGGACGAACATCATCGCCAACAATGAGAGCGTGCGCGAAGTCGTCGACACTGTATCATCGGATTGGCCCGAGGCAGTGCAGATCGACTTTCTGGTGGACCAGTCAAGCTTCATCAACGAAGTGCAGGGCTCACTACAAAGCTCAATCATGACCGCAATTGTTTTTGTGATGATTGTTGTCTTGTTCGCGCTGGGCCCAAAATCGGCTCTTCTCGTTGGCCTCGCAATTCCCACGTCCTTCATGCTCGGCTTCCTCATCCTTGGCGTGATGGGACTGACGGTGAACATCATGGTGATGTTTGGCCTCGTGTTGACCGTCGGGCTTTTGGTCGATGGCGCGATCGTTGTGGTGGAGTATGCCGACCGCAAGATCGCTGAGGGCGTTGATCCGAATGAGGCGTTCAAGCGCGCTGCGCGGCTTATGTTCTGGCCGATTGTCTCGTCCACAGCGACCACGTTGGCTGCGTTCTTGCCGATGCTCCTGTGGCCGGGTGTTCCAGGTCAGTTTATGAGCTATCTGCCGATCATGGTGATCATCGTGCTCACCGCAGCCCTGCTAACAGCCCTCGTCTTTCTTCCAGTCACAGGCGCAATTGCAGGACGTATCACGCACTTCATGGGAGAGCATGCGCTCGGCGTAATTGCTGGTGTTCTTTCGCTCGCCATTGCCTTTGGGGCTGCAACCGCTCTCCAGGGCGCCGTTATCGGCGTTCTTGGCATTGAAGGGGCAGAGCCAGGCGCCATGCCTCCAGCGGTGATGGCGCTCGCACTGGTCGTAGCGCTTGTGTTGTTTGTCCCGCTGCGTGCCTTGCTAGCGCCATTTGTGGCGTGGCAGCAAAAGCGAAACGCGAAAGCGGCTGAAGAACGCCAGCTTGAAATGTCCAAGCTTTCTTCTGGCAACGCGTTTGATCCAAAGTCCATCAAAGGCATCACCGGTGTTTATGTGCGTACGCTGGCGAGCTTTGCGACCAACAAGGTTGGAAACATGGTTGCACTAGGATGCGTTTTGGCGATTGCTACAATCAGCTTCAATGCTTTCTTGCAGGCCAATAATGGCGTGGAGTTTTTCGTCGATGAAGAGCCCGACATTGCGGTCCTCATCGTTTCAAGTAGGGGCAATTTGGCGGCGACCGAGGCACGCGATCTGATGATCGAGGTTGAAGACCGCATCCTTAACATCAATGGCCTTCAAAGCATCATGACGACCACGCAGCCCGTCGGCGGCGGAGGTGGCGGTGATGCGCTCGGCCTCACCGATCTTCCGGTGGATATGATAGGCCAAATTCAGCTGGAACTTGCCGAGTATTCTAACCGTCGATCTGCGGTGGACATCTTTGACGAGGTCAATGCCTCTATCGCTGACCTGGCAGGCCTGCGTACCGAGATCCGTGAGATTGAGGGCGGTCCCCCAACCGGTAAGGACGTCACGCTCGAGCTACGGTCGATCAACTATGACGCGCTACTTGGTGTTACCGGAAATGTCCGTGCATTTGTGGACACGCTCGACGGGCTGAAAGACCTTGAAGATGACCGCCCTCTACCGGGCATTGAGTGGCAGATCGCGATTGATCGTGAAGAAGCTGGCAGGTTCGGCGCATCTGTGGCTGCCGTCGGCCCCATGCTTCAGATGGTCACCAGCGGTGTCCTCCTCGATACATACAGGCCCGACGATACCGAGGAAGAACTCGAGATCCGCGTGCGCCTGCCGCAGGAACAGCGCACGCTTCAGCAGCTTGATGATCTACGTATTCAGACAGCACAAGGTCAGGTGCCGTTGTCGAACTTTGTTACCCGTGAGCCGGCCCCGCAGGTGGCAACCATAACGCGGATTGACGGCGCGTATGTCATGCGAGTCAAGGCAAATGCTGAGGAAGGTGTCGACTACAACACCAAAGTTGCCCAGATCGATGAATGGCTTCAAGCACAGGAGCTGCCACCGGGTGTGTCTTACCGCTTCCGCGGTGCCGATGAAGAGCAGCAAGAGTCCGGTCAGTTCCTCATGCAGGCCATGATTGGCTCGCTGTTCTTGATGTTCATCATCCTCCTCACCCAGTTCAACTCCTTCTACCAGACGGTACTAACGCTTGGGACGGTAGTGCTCGCCGTGTTCGGGGTGCTTCTTGGCATGGCGCTAACTGGCCAGGCCTTCTCCATCATCATGACGGGAACGGGGATCGTGGCGCTCGCCGGCATTGTGGTGAACAACGCCATCGTCTTGATGGACACCTTCAACCGCTTCACCCGTGAGGACGGTATGGACAGGATCGAGGCAGCACTCAAAGCGGCGGCACAGAGATCGCGGCCTATCTTGCTAACAACTGTGACAACCATCGCCGGCCTCATCCCAATGGCGTTGCAGATCAACTTCAACTTCTTCGAGCGGATCATTCAAGTCGGCTCGATCACCTCAATCTGGTGGGTGCAGCTATCGACCGCCATCATCTCCGGCCTCGCCTTCTCCACGGTGCTAACGCTCATCATCGTGCCGGTGATGCTATGTCTGCCAACTGTTTGGGCGGAAAGCTTCTCTCGCTGGGATTCATGGGCCTCAACCAACGTTGCTCCCTACAGGGGTGTGATGAAGGCCTATGGACGCAGCTTTGGGAAGCTGCAGAGGCCAGCAAAAGGTGCGCCTGCACACGCTACGCCTGTTCGTGAGCGGGACCATGACCTGGAGAACGACAACAAACCGGGCATGACGCCATTGCCGCTGGCAGCGGAGTAAACGGCGCTTAACACGACAAGAAAGACCGCGTGAGGTGAACGTCGCGCGGTCTTTCTCTTTATTTTCTTCAGGCAATACGTGACATCAGGCGCGCGGCACCAATCCAACATCCAGCATGTTATCGGGATGGTGAGCCCCACGAATGCGCTCGGTGGGTGAGCGCATGGTCACCAACTCCTCAGCGGCCGTTGGGTGAACGGCGATCGTCCGATCAAAATCTGCTTTCGTCGCCCCCATACCTACAGCAATGCCAATCGCCTGAATAAGCTCTCCAGCCCCGTCTCCGCACAGGTGAACGCCAAGCACCTTATCAGTATCAGCATTGACGATAATCTTCATCAGCATGCGTTCATCGCGGCCGGGAAAAGCATGCTTCATCGCACGGAAGGATGTTTTGTAGATGTCGAGGTTGGGGCACTCGGCGCGCGCTTCGTCTTCGGTCATACCGACGGTGCCAAGCTCAGGCTGCGAGAAGACAGCCGTTGGGATGATCGAGTGATCCACCGTACGTGGGCTATTGCCGAAGACGCTGTCGGCGAAGGCGTGCCCTTCACGAATGGCGACTGGGGTGAGATTGGCCCGGTTCGTCACATCACCCACCGCAAAGATGCTTGCGCAACTGGTCTGGCTATCAGCCGACACAGGGATTGAGCCGTTCTTGCGCAGCTCAATCCCTGCTTTTTCTAAACCGAGGCCATCTGTGTTCGCCCTACGGCCAATGGCGAACATTATCTGCTCGGCGATCAAGTCCTCACCACTCATCGTGCGACCGCACAGTTTGCCATCGTCAAGACGCATGATGCCTCGGAAGACATCGTTAAAGACGAACTTGACGCCTTTCTTCTGCATCTCGTCGCGCAGATGATTGCGCAGGTCATCGTCGAACCCGCGCAAGATGTTGGCACCGCGATAGATGACGGTGGTGTCGACACCCAGCCCGTTGAAGATCCCGGCAAACTCAAGAGCGATGTAGCCCGCGCCAGCGATCACGATGCTCTGGGGCAATGCGTCGAGGTGAAAAACCTCGTTTGAGGTGATGACGTGTTCTTTGCCGGGCAGTTCCTCGTCGGCTGCTGGTGTTGCACCGACAGCAATCAAGATCGTCTTTGCTTTGATGATCCGCCCATCAGATTTCAATCGAACAGCTTGCGAGCTTTCGATCTCAGCGCGGTCATCAAAGAGTGTGACGCCAGCCTTCTCTAGGTTGCTTCGGTAAATGCCCTCAAGCCGATCAAGCTCGGCATCGCGGTGCGCATTCAGTACCGACCAGTCAAAGGAGGTCTCGCCAACGGTCCAGCCAAAACCGGCAGCATCTTCAAAAACTTCTGGGAAGTGGGATGCGTAAACCAAGAGCTTCTTAGGCACACACCCGCGGATGACGCACGTTCCACCATAGCGATACTCTTCAGCGAGGGCGACGCGTGCGCCATGTTGAGAAGCGATACGGGCAGCGCGCACTCCACCTGAGCCGCCGCCAATGACAAAGAGGTCATAGTCGAAAGCGGGATCATTCATGGGCTGGACTACTCATGGACGGGACAATTCATGGGATGTATCTTTCAACAGTGCGCGTATGGCTTGGTCAGCTTTGCGGAGCGCAAGCGTGCGTGCCCTACAGCTCCAGGCCCTGTTCACTGAGAAGGGTCCGTACGCGGGCCAAGAACGTCACCGAGACCTGATCGCCCCACGCAACAGTCGCCTCAAAAGCTTCCTGGTCTGCAAGCCGTCGTACTTCAAGGAAACGTTGGCCAACGTCGCTTTGGAAGAAATCGACGATCACTTGTAAATCTTCCATAGGATACGTGCGGGCATAAACCTCTGCGATCGCCTCAAACAACTGGCCCGTTGTTTCGGCCATTTCCAGATAAACCTGATCTGTGACCTCTGTTATCGTGGATGCAACGTCGGGGTTTGTGCTGGTCAATGCACGGATGATGTCGCGGCGCTCTGCATTGAGTGCATTGATGTAAAGCCGGTTTGCCCCCGAAAGCTCAGCGTAACGTGCTGCGAGGCGGATATGGTCTCGGCTTAGCGCTTCGGCCTCTTGCGCAGCGGGTCGTTCCAGCTGAAGCCCAACATGGGAGGCCATTGGCAGGGCGCCAAACACAAGAAGAAAGGATGTCGGAAGGGTCGTTAAAACGCGCTTCCAAGCGGGTGCGGGCGCCAAAGTTGCTGGTCGATCAAAACGGTTCATACGAAATGTCCTCTTGGGCTTATATGCCCTTTGCCGCAAGGGCTGCGGTATCAAAGCGCTTGCTTGGTCTATTTGCTCGTCCCACCCGCCGTTGCGTTAAGGCTTTATGGCACACCAAACAAGATGCAGCGGTCACTTCCCGCTTTCTAAGTGTCGCATAAGGTCCTGTATCACCGACTTTCATGTCGCACTTGTGAGGACTTCAGACTAATCACGCCGGTGTCGTCCGCTAAGAGGGCCTCCTGGGCCATTCCGATGAAAAGTCCTGTCTCCACAACGCCGGGCACGAGACACAAATCCATATGCAGGGAATCGGGATTGGTGATGGCTTCCAACCCACAATCGAGAATCCAGTGGCCACCGTCGGTCACGAAGGGCGCGCGGTCTCCTCGCGATGTGGCAAGATTGCGGCGTATGCATGCATTCGCCGTCAATCCATGACGTTCACAAATAGCCTCAATGGACGCAATGGTGGAGGATGCTCCAAAAGGGTTGATTTCCACTGGAAGTGGATACGCCCCCAGCGTTTGAACATGTTTGCTCTTATCGGCGATCACCAGCATCGCACGACCAGCGTTTGCAACGATCTTCTCACGCAGAAGCGCGCCACCGCCGCCTTTGATCAGGCGAAGATCATCATCCAGCTCATCTGCACCATCTATAACCAGATCCAACACCGGATTGGTCTCTAGATCTGTCAGTTCTACACCTCGCTCACGGCACAAAGCAGCCGTCCTCTGCGACGTTGGAACACCACGAACACGGAGACCAGCCTTCACGCGCGCGCTCAACGCATCCACGAAAGCCTCTGCCGTTGATCCAGAGCCAATACCCAGAACCATACCATCTTCCAAGCGATCAGCGGCGGTCTTGCCAACGAGCGCTTTCAACGCATTTTGGTCCATTGCTGTCGCTGTTGTCCTTGTGCTTATAGGGCAGCGGTGGCCTAACACGGGCGCATCTTGGGCGACAATCTTGATAACGATCAGGCCAGTGGATGGCTCAGTTTCTCGCGCCTGCCCACCCTCGATTTGTCTATTGCGGTTTGGCACAACCGCGCCGAACCCATCACCCCAGTGAGAGACATGCCATTACATCGCCTATGCATCTTCGATCTTGACGGAACCTTCGCCGAGACAGCACCTGACCTTGTTGCCGCGCTGAATCGGCTGCTTATCGAGGAAGGCTTGCCACAGGCAGATTTCAAAGAAGCACGCGCCTATGTCGGTCACGGCGCTCGCATCCTGATCGAGCGAGCTCACCGCGCTAACGGCATTGAACTAGACAACGCGCAGGCCGTGGCTTTGACCGACCGTTTTATAGCGCACTACGCCGCCCATATCGCCGACGAAACATACATCTTTGAGCACGCGCTGACGAGTATGGAGACCATGCGAGAGGCTGGCTGGCGCTTTGCCATTTGCACCAACAAGCGTGAACATCTAGCGCGTCAGTTGCTCGGCGCGCTTGGCGTTTTGGAGGCGTTTGAAGCCATTTGCGGGGGAGATACGTTTGAGATGCGCAAACCCAACGGGCAGCATATCCTCAAAACGGTTGAGGCAGCAGGCGGCGCACCTGGCGGAGCCTTGATGGTAGGAGACTCTGCGCCGGATATCGATGCGGCCAAAGACGCAAAGATACCGGTGGTTGGTGTCACATTTGGCTATACTCCTGGGACTATTTCGGACCTCCGTCCAGACAAGGTGATCAGCAGCTTTGCCGACCTGCCAGCAGTGGCAGAGGCTCTCGTTCCGCCGCAAAACGCGTAGTGCATCGGCACGGCGGTCGCCTTGGATTCTAACGCTTAACCGGTGGTTGACGTGCCGTCGGCAGGCCGATACACGGAGCGCCTCGTTGACGGGCGTGTAGCTCAGCGGGAGAGCACTCGCTTCACACGCGAGGGGTCACTGGTTCAATCCCAGTCATGCCCACCACTTTTGTTTTGATCTCGGCCAGCAGCGCAACCACGGTTGCCCAAAAGTCCAAGTTACTTTTTCAGCAACCAGCTTGGCCGACGAACCAGCCTGAACCACGAACTTTGGTCCTCTGTGGTAACGTTGCTCTAACGCGATGAGCTGGCGCTTCGCTCACGCTATCATTGTCCACTAACAGGCTTGATGAACACGTCTTCAGACGACGTGCAAGGACATCTGCGCCCTATCCCAGTTCATCAACACTCGGCTCTCTTAGTGGCAAGGCTTTGGCAAGGTAGCCTGTGCCGGCTCCGGAACCGATCATGCCCTCTGGCACATCTAAGATCTGCGTAAAACCGCTGCGTTCCAACCGAACCATCAAGCGAGCCGAACGCACGCCGCGAGCGCAAATGAGGGCTACAGGACGTGCTCCCTGCTTATCAAAAAGTAACTGCAACTCAGCCTCGAAATCATTGCGCCGCATGTCCAAGGCGATCGCAGGCTCAGCGATGCCCGTGCGCTGCCATTCATCCGGACGCCGAATGTCAACGAGATAAATCTCTGCGTCCAAAGCCATCTGGTAAGCAGCTTCAGCGCTCAAATCTGTTTCAGCGTCCGTGGCAGCAAAGACATTAAACCATCGTGTTGCAGCAAGACCGCCCCCCGCAACACCAACAGCGCCCAGACCAAGAACAAAACGTCGTGTTGGAAGGTGCGGGCGTTTTGTTGGAGAATTTTCGTCCATGACTTCCAATCAGTAACCCTTTTCATCAACGGCACAAGTCTGGTCGCCAAGGGTTACCTGGAATGTGTTACCGAGATCCACTCAAAAGAGGGGCGAGGTATCGCAAGCAAGTTGGAGCCACAAGGCCACGGAGCTCGGGCTTAGACAAGAGCCCTCCGTTCATCGTGAATTGGCGTGATCGAGCGATCCGTGTAGTCACCCCTCAACATCAATCAGGAGCGAGTGTTGGGCGTGGTGAAACGGGCAGCGGATATTCTAGCAGAACGTCTTTTTGCGGCAGGCTGTCGCCATGCATTTGGTCTGCCGGGCGGTGAAGTCCTTACTGTCATCGACGCGCTCGAGCAGGCTGGCATTGCTTTCCACCTGGTCAAACACGAGAACACCGGCGGATTTATTGGAGAAGGGGTCTATCACACCGATGGCGCGCCGGTGGTGTTGGTGGCAACCATCGGTCCGGGCGTGGTGAACGCGGTCAATGTGATCGCAAACGCAGAGCAAGATCGTGTTCCTATGATCGTTCTGGCTGGATGCGTCGACGACAATGAGGCGCTTACTTACACCCACCAAGTGATTGACCATCGTGGAATTTTGGCACCGATCACCAAAGCGACGTTCACGCTGACAGCCGAAGAAGCCGGAACCGTCGCCGATAAAGCGGTAACCATCGCAACTGATGCCCGCTGCGGGCCGGTATTGATTGATGTGCCCGTCCCAGTTGCCGATACGCCGACCAACTCGCCTTTGCTGGTGCGCGCATCCGATAGTGTGGTTGCACCAGCAGGCCCTGACCTTGAGACAGCGCGTCAATGGCTTGCAGGCGCTGAACGCCCCATCATCATCGCCGGCCTGGACGTTCTGCACGATGACGCTTCTGAGGCCCTTAAAGAGTTTGCAGAACGCTACAACGCCCCCGTGATCACGACGTATAAGGCGAAAGGTGTTCTGCCTGAAGATCATCCACTGTGCCTGGGCGGCGCTGGATTATCGCCGCTTGCTGACCAGCATATCGCACCGTTTCTCAGAAGCGCCGATCTTATCTTGCTTGTCGGGTATGACCCCATCGAAATGCGCACTGGTTGGCGCAATATTTGGGATCCAACCAAGCAACATGTCATCGACATTGGGCACGCGCCAAACCGCCACGGCATGCACCAGGCAAGCCTTTCATTTATCGCAAACATCAATCCAGCGCTTGATGTTCTGAGCGCCGTCAGTCCACGAGCAACATGGCAGGGCGGCGAGGTTGCGGCACTCAAGGCTGACCTTGGCCATGCCTTCTCTCACAACGACGACTGGGGACCAGCAGGTGTGATTGCACAAGCACGAGCGGTGTTACCGCCAGAGACCGTTGCGAGCGTTGATTCCGGCGCTCACCGTATCTTGCTAAGCCAGATGTGGACATGTCCAACCCCGAAAACCCTCATCCAATCGAGTGGTTTGTGTACAATGGGATGCGCCATCCCTCTGGCCATAGGCGCCGCGATGGCCAACGCTGAGCGTCCGGCGGTGGCCTTCACTGGTGATGGTGGGTTTTTGATGGTTGCAGGCGAATTGTCGACGGCAGCAGAGATGGGCCTTCGCCCCATCATCATCGTCTTCGTTGATGCATCTCTTGCGCTCATCGAGCTCAAGCAGCGACAACGCCAACTGGCAAACGTGGGGGTCGACTACCCTGACCGCCACGACATAGCTGCCATCGGGCGCGCGATGGGCGGGGCAGGTATCACGGTCAGCGATCGAACCGAGCTTAAGGCTGCAATCGAAGACGCACTTGACGCCCCGACATTCACGGTCATCGCCGCTCAAATCGAGCGTGGAGGTTATGATGGCCGCATCTAAAGGGCCGTTGGACGGCCTCATTGTGCTGGATATGTCCCGCATTCTGGCCGGGCCGACATGTACCCAATTGTTTGGCGACCTTGGCGCCACTGTAATAAAGATCGAACACCATGAGCGCGGCGACGATACCCGTAGCTGGGGACCTCCCTTCGTTGCCGACAAAGACGGGAAAAACACCGACCTCTCCAGCTACTTCATGTCAGCCAACCGTAACAAACTGTCGGTTACCGTCGACATTGCAACGCCAGAGGGCCAGCAGACAATCCACAGGATAGCCGAACGCGCAGACGTGGTTGTTGAGAATTTTAAGCCGGGTGGGCTTGTGAAGTACGGTCTTGATCCAGCCACGCTGCGAGCAACCCATAAACAGTTGGTCATTTGCTCGATTTCTGGCTTTGGACAGAGCGGGCCAAACAGCGAAAAACCCGGCTATGATCTGATGGCGCAGGGCTTCTCTGGTATGATGGCACTGACGGGCCCCACTGAGGGCGGACCGACAAAGGTTGCTGTCGGCATCGCTGACGTTATGTGCGGAATGTATGCAGCTGTCGGTGTTCTTGCGGCCCTGCGTCACCGCGATGCAACGGGCGAAGGCCAACTTATCGACCTGGCGTTGGTCGACAGCGCGATGGCGTGGACGATCAACGAAGGCGTTGCACACCTGACCACCGGTAAACCCCGACCACGTCGCGGCGATCAACACCCGACGATTGTTCCCTATCAAACCTTTACCTGCAGCGATGGCTATGTGTTGGTCGCTGTGGGCAATGACAGTCAGTACAAGCGTTTCTGCGATGTCTTGGGGCGATCTGATCTTGCCAACGATCCGCGCTATGTGAGCAACCCACAGCGTCTTGCGCATCGAGAGACACTGATACCCATCTTGGCCGATATTTTAGCAACATGGTCGCGCGATGTGCTGGTGGCTGAGCTTGAAACCAACGGCGTGCCTGCCGGACCGGTGCAGACACTGGAAGAAGCCTTTGCCAGTGATCAGGCAAAGGCACGCGATATGTCTATTGCGATGGATAAAGACGACACCAAAGACGACGCGGTGGCGCTGATCGGTAATCCGCTCAAGTTCAGTGCAACACCGGTCACCTATCGCAGACCCCCGCCCCACTTAGGGGAAGATACACACGCTGTTCTTCAATGGCTTGATGATAAGCGCGCAATACCTGAAGGCTAGTGCTGCACCTGCGAACAACGGCCCAGCGCCATGCCATTCAGCGCTTTTGAGCGACCAAGAGCCTCTCGGCGCCCTTTGTGGTTTGCGCGAGCGAAATAGACAAGTAAAACGAAGCTTCGCGTTTCATTCACACAGCGCTTGAAGACGATAACAACTGCGTCATTTAATGTCATGTGCCTTTTGTCCGACACATCGCCTCGATAGGGTGATCTTGGAACGCGCTTGCACGGGAGCATTTTATGCAGCGATCTGATTGCTTTGGCCAAGATACCACGACAACATCTTTGCGTGGCTTGGCTTCTTGGAATGCGGCGCAGATGGCATTTCTGGCGCACGGTGCGGCTACGCCAGCTAAACTGGCTGAAGCCCTTGAAGCTGATCCAGATCTTGCTATTGCGCATGCCACCAAAGGACTTTTTCTCCTCCTGCTCGGCCGCAGTGAACTATTGTGCACCGCCCGCGCTGCACATGCGAGCGCCGTTGTCGCTGCGGATAAGCGCTCCATCTCACAGCGTGAAAACACCTTCCTAAAAGCGTTAAGTCATTGGCTCGCTGGACGCCCCTCTCACGCTGTTCGTGCACTGGATGATTGTTTGATCGCGCACCCCGATGATGCGCTGGCTATGAAACTGAGCCATGCGATCCGCTTCATACTAGGCGATGCGGACGGCATGCGACGGTCACTTGAAACGGTTATGCCGAGCTATGCCGATGACCATCCCGCACTTGGATATGTCTACGGCTGCTACGCCTTCGCATTGGAAGAGACGGGCGACTACGATGCGGCAAAGAAGGCTGGTTCCTCTGCCCTCGAACGCTCACCAGACGACGCGTGGGGACTGCATGCCGTCGCACATGTTTACGACATGACGGGCAAATCACGCGACGGGCTGAACTGGCTTTCAGGGCGTGAAGCTGCGTGGAGCCACTGCAACAATTTTCGCTATCACGTTTGGTGGCATAAAGCTTTGATGCACCTCGATCAGGGCGAGATCGACACGGTGTTTGACCTTTATGACAGCTCTATTCGTGGCGATCGTACCGATGACTATCGCGATATTTCCAATGCGACGTCGCTTTTGATGCGCCTTGAACTTGAAGGCATTTCAGTGGGTGAGCGTTGGCAAGAGTTGGCTGAACTTTCCGAGACTAGGACCGGCGATGGATCTCTCCTTTTTGCCGATCTCCACTATCTCCTTGCCCTTATTGGCGACAAACGCGAGATGGCCACCGCACGCATGGTGGCCCGTATTGCTGCAAGCGGTGCCCGTGGTCAAACCGAAGCCGATCTTCGCATGGCAAGTCCGGGGATCGCGGCTTCTGAGGGCTTAGAAGCTTTTTCCGAAGGCGATTTCAGCCGCGCGTTCGCTGGACTTGGCCGCGCGCGGATCAGCTTGCAATCCATGGGTGGAAGTCATGCGCAACGCGATGTATTTGAGCGCATAACTATTGACGCGGGGATTCGCGCTGGCTGCTTTGGAGAGACCCTTGCCATGCTTGATGATCGCACGCGGCAACGTGCGGGATGCGATGATCGTTTTGCCGAAACGCGCCGCGCCTTGATTAAAGAAGGCCAATCGCTCCTGATTGCCGCTGAATGAGCCTACACATACATGACGATCACCGCTGATGCCGACCTAGCCCGCACCTCTGCTCCGTCGTCGGTAAGCACTTCTGTCCCGCAGACAGCTGTCAAAGTTCGTGATCCACGGCTCGATTTTTTCCGCGGGATCGCAATGATCATCATCCTGTTTGCCCACACGCCTGGCAATTTCTTCACCTCGTGGATTCCTGCGCGTTTTGGGTTTTCTGATGCCACTGAAATGTTCGTTTTCTGCTCCGGGATGGCATCTGCCATCGCATTCGGGAAAACCTTCGAACGCGCTGGCTTCGCGCTTGGCACCAGTCGTGTCGCCTATCGGGTGTGGCAGGTTTACTGGGCTCATGTAAGTCTGTTTGTGTTTGTTACCGCGTTGATGGTGGTGCTGAACCAGCTCGGGCCATGGGAGCGCGACTATATCGGTCAGCTCAATCTCTACCCCTTCTTTGAGCGCGCTCAGCAACAAATACTCGGTCTGCTCACGCTGACCTACGTGCCCAATTATTTCGACATTCTACCCATGTATCTGGTTATCCTGGCCATGATGCCGGTGGTGATCGGGCTATCGAGGGTGAGCCTGTGGTTGGTGGCCGCGCTCCTGGTGGTCCTATGGTTCTTCTCGCAAGGCATTTTATTGGAGCAACTTGGTATAGAACATCTGGCCCTGTCATTGCCCGCAGAGCCATGGTCGGATCGTGAGTGGTTCTTCAACCCGTTCGGTTGGCAGCTCATCTTCTTTACCGGCTTTGCCTTCATGATCGGATGGATACCCAAACCACCGGTCAACGTGTGGCTGATCGCGATAGCCGCGCTGATTGTTCTGGCAAACATCCCACTCTCCCACATTGGTGTGCGGGCGATCCGCCAGGAATGGTTCGGCTTGGTGCTAGAAAGCAATCCTGCGATTGATTGGCGGCTTGCGAACAGGGCATGGATCACAAAAACAGATTTCGGTCTTTTCCGCTTCATCCAGTTCTTGGCGCTTGCTTACTTGGCGTGGGTAGTCGTTGGCGAGGGTGGGAAACACCTTATTGCAAAAGGGTCTGGCTACGCTTCCAAAACTTGGGACCTTGTCGTTCGCCTCTTGATGAAGATAGGTCAGCAGTCGCTCGCCATTTTTATCTTCTCGATGATTTTGGCGCGCCTTAACGGCTTCTGGCTTGACCGTTTGGGCCGCGAGGAAGCGTGGCAGACAGTGATGGTCAATTTTGTCGGTGTCGCCTTGCTGATCACCGTGGCGTACGTCGTTGGTTGGTTCAAGAGCCAACCGTGGCAGCCAAAACGCGCCCGATGATATTTGAAAAACCTATCGCACGAGCATGGTGACCACATCGATGATCATCACAGCTCATCAAACCAGTCTGTGACCATAGAGAACCATCCGCGTGGTATTGCATGCCCACCTGGATGCATCGAAAAGGTTAGCGAGCCAGCTTCGCATGAGGTCCAAACGCGTGTCCAGAACGGATCTTCGTTGGTTCTGATGTCGGGGGCTGACAGGTTACAGCCATTGACCTCACGCCAGATCTCCATAGCGGCGAACACATCGCCCTGACGAACTTCACCGCCTCGGAAAACGCGGCCTTCAAAGGGCACAGTGCCGTCATTCCAGCCATGTGTATGAAGCATGTCGACCGGTCCCGCACAATCAGCGGGAACAGGATGCGGCCGCCAGAAGTTTCCAGCAAGCGGCGTAAAGGCACGAGCAAGCTCGGGGTTTGAGCACGCCAAATAGGACGCCATCGAGCCACCAATAGAAAACCCGCCGATGACAACGCGGTCTCGATCAATCCCGAATTTCTCTTGGGCGTCGTTGAGGACTTGGAGAACAAACGCGGCCTCATCGCGAAGGGCGCGTGCTCCCGGCCGGAAGGACCAGCCGGAGCTAAATCGCCCAACGGGTGGCCTTAAACCTTGAGGGCCGATCACGGCCCAGCCGCTTTCACGGGCCTCCGCACGCAGAAGATTGACCATCCCCTCCCCTCTGCCGCCGGCACCATGGAGCATCACAAGAGCAGGGATGCCTTCCGATGCATCGCCAGGAAGTGCGATATGGTACTCGCCCATTGGAACGGTACAGGCACCCTCAACGTCAGCGCATGCCGCATGCGCTTGAACCGCCAACAGGCTGAGCAATGCGGTTGTTGCCAAACTGATTGAGGTGGCAAGTTTTTTCATGCGTGAACTCCGCTAACAGGACGACCTAACAGCCATGTATTTCACCATCACGGATGCCGCCACCGTTGCAAGGCCGCGCGACCCATTTTGCGAACGACACATCGTGACAAGTGTTCACCGCTATGGTTTGGGCCTAGTCCCGCTGCACAACCAGAGTTTCGGGACTTATTCCTCACCATCTGCTGGTTCACTGCGCATATGCGCTTCAACAGCGTGAACGATTTCTTCCCAAGCTGATCGAATAGCCTTCATCCCGGCCCCGACCAGAACGGGCCCGCGTGTTGTTTGAATCAAGAGCTGGGTTTTGCGGTGCTGACCCTCTGGCTCTATCGAAAAGCCTTTAACAGCGGAAAACGGGATGCGCTGCGTATCTGAGCCACGAAAAGACCAGTGTTTTGTAACAACCTCTCGCGTGTCCCGATCGACAATGATTTGCATCGCCGACAGACGATCTAGGCCAAGTTTAATAGCTGCTGCACTCAAAAGACATAGTGCAGCCACGCCGATGGACAGTCCAAGCCCGGTCAACAACTGACTGAGCCCGGTGACCAATCCAACCGTGCCAGCAGCGGCCAATAATCCGCCAGATCCTATTGTTTGGTCCGTGACGAGGAGGTCACCTGAGTGGTCGGAAATTCGCATAGCTAGCTGGCAGACAATGGTTCTTTTTCAACGACTAGCTAGCGTTCTCGTGGCTCACGGACAAGCGCCACCACCATACGAGCATCGCGAATGAGGCATTTTGGCGCGATCGCGAATGACGCGGCGCTCCGGCCTGCAAAACCAAACCTGCAAAACCTAAAACGTGCAGCTCTTCGAAAAATGCATGGCACGCCCGCATTGGATGCACTTCTACCAAAGACATAAACGCCTTACATTGCACTGCAACATAAACAACCCTCTACGCCGATGAGCGCTGAGCACGAACCGATCAGGATACCAGCCATCATGACATCTCTTTCCAAGCGTTTGACCGACCGCCTCGCGCGACTCTCACGCCTGTTTGCCTGCGCAAATGATTTCAGCGAGGAAGTGCGCCAGAAATCGCTCGCAGAGGGCAACCTGGATGGCTTAACGGCCTCGGCAAGCGTTCGCTGGTAAGCCGATCAAAACCTGATAACGGCATCTGTTAGGATGCGGCATGTGCCACTTGTAGGGCATCTGCTGACAGTGCTTTTTCGGCGTCATATGCCGTGCGTTTTTCGCGAACAGTGCGAGCAAACTCGTCAAGAAACGCCCACGTGTAGTACCCGGTGTCGTGTCCATCATCGAAGATGAGGCGTACAGCGTAGCTCCCAACCGGTTCAATGCGCTGAATTTTCACGTCCTGTTTGTCAAAGAGAACGCGCCGCGTTTCCGCTCCGTGCCCTTGCACCTCAGCTGATGGCGAGTGAACACGTAAGAGTTCGGCTGGCAAATCTGCCGCTTCCCCATCATCAAAGGTGACTTTGAGCGTTTGCCGTCCGGTGAGAAGGCGCAGCTCCTTAGGCCAACGATGTGTTGCAGACATAGTCATTTCAAAGGCCGTCCAAACTCAACAGCGGTGCAAAACTCGCACGCCGCACCCCACACGCTACTTCGTGTCTTTACAACTGTACTGCATAATTGCTGCAGTCCCGGATGATCCCGGTCTTCAAGGCTCAAAGCCTATCAAACCCAATGTATCCATTCCGTCCGTCCGATCGCACCTTTACAAGCGTCGGGCAGTTTTTAAGATACAGATATGGACACGTTTCTAAAGCCGCACCAAGCACCTTTGGTTGACCCTTTTGGTCGCACGATCAGCTATTTGCGCGTTTCAGTAACCGACCGTTGTGACTTTCGCTGTGTTTACTGCATGGCGGAAGATATGACGTTTCTGCCAAGGCGCGACTTGTTGACGCTGGAGGAGTTGGACCGCCTTTGTTCGGCGTTCATTGACCGTGGCGTGCGCAAGCTGCGTTTAACCGGTGGCGAGCCGTTGGTGCGCAAAAATGTCATGCAACTCTTCGAGAGCCTGTCGCGACATCTAGAGACGGGTGCACTTGAGGAGTTGACGGTCACGACCAATGGCTCACAGCTGGCGCGATTTGCCGAGGATCTTTATCGCTATGGCGTTCGTCGTGTGAATGTCTCGCTCGATACGCTAGATCCCGACCGGTTCAAGGCCGTCACACGTTGGGGTGATCTCAATAAGGTTATGGATGGGATCGCGGCGGCTCAGGACGCAGGCATCCGCGTGAAGATCAATGCCGTCGCTTTGCGCGACCTCAACGAGCATGAGATCCCACAGATGATCGAATGGGCACATTCCAACGATATGGACATCACCCTCATCGAAACGATGCCGCTCGGTGACATTGATGGCGACAGGACTGATCAATATCTGCCGCTGTCAAAGGTTCGCACCTCCTTGGAGCAAAGATACACGCTTACCGAGCTGCCTTACAAAACAGGCGGGCCAGCTCGGTACGTGCATGTTGCTGAAACAGCTGGCCAACTCGGGTTCATTACACCGCTCACGCACAACTTCTGCGAAAGCTGCAATCGGGTTCGTGTGACATGTACAGGCACACTTTTCATGTGCCTTGGCCAAGAAGACGCAGCCGACTTACGCGCGCCCTTGCGGGCTTCAGAGGCAGATGAACAGCTTCACGCGGTCATTGATGAGGCGATCTCTCGCAAGCCAAAAGGCCACGACTTCGTGATCGAACGGGCTGGGGCAGAACCAGCGGTTACCCGCCATATGAGCATGACCGGCGGCTAAAGAAGTGGTTTTCCAAAGGCGCTTTGTATCCACTGGCCTCTTGCCAACATGCTGCGGTGCGATAGGGTCAGGAGGCTGTGAGCGGCCCATCCCGGCGAGGCTCTGACAAGAACTATCCTACATGCGTCTCTTCAACGCCCTATCGCCGAATGCGAAGGGCATCATCGCCACGTGCCTTGCCATGGTCGGTTTCATAGGCACGGACTCCTGCATCAAATTCGTGTCGGACGACCTGCCCATTGGGCAAATGCTCGTCATGCGAGGGATGGTGATCTTAGCCATCCTGATTGCCTTGGCCTTCGCAACCGGAGCCAACAAAAAGCTACCCACCTTCAAAGACAAAGCTGTTGGCGCTCGCGCCATCGCCGAATGTCTCGCATCGCTCCTCTATTACAATGCGATCATCCAAGTACCTATCGCAAATGCCAATGCAGTCCTCCAAACGATCCCTCTGCTGATCGTGGCGGTGGCAGCCTTTGTGTACAAAGAACATGTCGGTTGGCGACGTTGGCTGATCATCCTCGTGGGGTTTTCCGGCGTTTTGCTTGTTGTCCAACCAGGTAGCTCAGGTTTTCAACCACCGATCCTGTTCGCAGTGGCGGCCGTGATCTTCTTTACTATGCGCGACATGTCCACACGTGCGATTGATCCACGCCTTCCCGCAATCTCGATCAACCTGGTGACAAGCGCGTCCGTGATGTTCATGGGCGTGATCCTGTCAGCGTTCCAAGGTTGGGTCATGCCGTCGATCAGCTCTGTGCTGCTTCTTATCTTGGCGGCGTGCTTTCTCACGACGGGATACTTGGCTGTGACCGTCGCTATGCGCAGCGGTGATGTGTCGGTATCGGCGCCGTTTCGCTATTCCATTGTTGCTTGGGCACTGATCGTGGACGTGCTTATCTTCCACAACTACCCCAACACCATGATGATCATCGGTATGGTCATTGTGGTGGGCAGCGGCGTTGCGATGATTGTGCGTGAACGACAGGTCAAGCGCCGAGCTGAGAGCAAAGCTGGCTAAAGCGTCGTTTGGCCGTCTCCATCAGAGCCTATTTCCTGCAACATCCAATCGGTGAACGCGGCCACCTTTGGCTTGAATCGCGCTGCTGGCGGCATGACCAAGTAAAAAGCGAGGTCGGTGGTAAGTCTTAAGTCTGGAAACGGCTCCACTAAAAGACCGCTCTCAATGTCAGTTTTGGCCAACGATGTGCGCGCGAGAGCTATACCGGCCCCTCGGATTGCTGCGTCGATCGCGTGATCGGCATGGTTGAAGCGCAAACCCCTTATGTCGCTCTCGTGCGTGACGCCAGCAAACACGAGCCATTCTTTCCAGGTCGGGGCTTGCGGCGTGAACGCCATGGACTCATCAATAATGTGCGGCAGAGGCAAGATGTCTTTTGGTTTGCACAAGGGGTGATCGCGCAAAAAGGCTGGCGATACCACGGCCGTCAACTCGTCTCCCATGAGCCGTATGATCTCAAGACCTGGATATCTACCCGGTCCAAAGCGAATGCCGACGTCAACACTGTCGCGCGCAAAGTCCACCAGTTTGAGGCTGGCTGAAATGCGGATCTCGACCTCAGGGTGCGCGTCCATAAACGAGAAAAGACGCGGAGAAAGCCACTTGGCAGCAAACGACGGGCCCGTTGAAACAACGAGGACGTTTTCCGGCGTGTCGGCGGACAAGCGGTCCACCGCCAGCCGCATGCGAGCGAACGCTTCGCGCAGCTCAGGGAAGAGAGCCTGACCATCCTCGGTCAGCTGAATAGCGCGATTGAGGCGGACGAATAGCGGAGTGCCGAGCCGGTCTTCCAAAGTCTTCACTTGGTAAGAGACCGCCGAAGGCGTCAGGCTCAGCTCGTCCGCCGCTCTCGCAAAACTCATATGACGTGCCGTAGCCTCAAACGCCTGTAGGCCGTTGAGCGTTGGAAGCCGTGACATTAGCGTTGCCTTTCCTGGGTTTCAGGCCTCGAGGTAATACCTTTACCACATCAAATTCTTTGATGCGAGAGCAGAAACTCTCCGTTTGTCGAATGCGCGCTGTACACGCATAGTAACTCCATCGAAGCAAACAGCGCCTCCCCCCAGAAGACGCCGAAAACCAGGAAAAACCATGTATATCAACACCACTGACAAGGCCGTGTCGGATGCTATGCGCAGAGCAAGCCAAGAGCGTTCCAAGGCGTTTCATCATATGATCTACAAACTCTTACGAATCAAATTACCCCATTCATCCAGCGCGATACCCAAGCCCACGCATGCTCCTGCCTGAGGCTCAGTCTTAAGAGCATTGTCGTTGGAAAGGCTTCCAAAGCACGCCGTGAGGCCTACATGACATATCAAGAGATCGCATGAGGCGTCGCTCCCCGGAGCGGCGCCTTTCGCTTGAATGGAAGAGGCAGACAGCATGGACAGCCCCACATCGCACCCGCCTTCAAGCACGGGGGCCTCGCAAGAGACTGGAAACGCGTCTTTAGCGATGCGTCCGGCAACGCTTCTCTTGGTGCTGATCACTTCAATCAGCCCGCTTGCGATGCATATCTATCTGCCTCTGCTACCAGAGCTGACCCAGGAACTTGGCGCAAGCGACGCGCAAGTTCAGCTTACACTGTCCGTTTACTTATTCGCGGTCGCGGCGGCACAGCTGATCATCGGGCCGCTATCAGATCGCTATGGCCGGCGGCCCGTTCTTTTGATTGGCATCATCATCTTCCTCATCTCCACGCTGGCTTGTCGGTTTGCAACCAGCATTGAAGCATTGATCGTCGCCCGGGGATTGCAGGCGATTGGCGGATGCACGGGCATAGTTCTAGCGCGGGCGATTGTGCGGGATGTTTCGGCAAAGAATGAGGCAGCGAGCCTGCTTGGTTATGTCACCATGGGGATGGCCGTCGCGCAGATGATGGGACCCGCCATCGGTGGTTTCTTAGGCGGTTTTTACGGCTGGCGAGCCTCCTTCGATATCCTTTTCGTCCTGGGCCTGTTGGTGCTTGCCGCAGTCACCATGCGGTTGCGAGAGACCAACCTGCAGCCGCAACCCAGTCTTTCCCCGCGCCTTTTGGCTCACAACCACATGACTTTACTCCGGCAGCCACGCTTTTGGGCGTTTGCCCTCACAGGCGCGGCGGCGTCAGGCGTGTTTTTCGCATTTCTGGGAGGTGGCCCGATCTTGTCGCAACGCGTTCTCGGTCTCAGCCCGGTAGAGTACGGCCTCTACTTCACCCTGATTGCGGCGGGCTACGCGGCTGGAAACTATGTGTCCGGTCGATTCAGCGCACGGCTTGGCCCACCGGTGATGATTCTAAGCGGCAACACGCTCGGCCTTCTCGCGATGCTTCTCATGGCCGCTCTTTGGGCGATACCGCTGGTGCATCCAATGTCATTATTCGGACCGATGCTTATCACGTCGGTAGCCAATGGGCTGACGATGCCGAACTCCTTGGCGAGCGCTTTATCCGTCAAACCGGAGTTGGCTGGCACCGCGTCAGGTATCGCAGGATCGATACAACTGGCTGTGGGCGCGTTCGCCACGGTTCTGGTCGGCTGGTTCATCGGCGCGGGCGCATGGCCGCTCATCATCATTATGCTGATTTTTGCTGTCCTGGCGCTCATCATCGGACTAGCAGCAAGCCAGATGGAGCGCGCTAGAGCGTCTCTAGTTCATCCTCAATGATAATCTGTGGTGGCGCCCGGCGGCCTTGCTTACGGGCAACCACATCGCCCCAAATCCTACGCGCGATCGCAGTATATGCCGCAGCTTCGGGGCTTTGAGGCGCGCTGATCGCTATCGGCTCTCCGGCGTCAGAGGTAAGGCGAATGTCAATATGAAGTGGCACACCACCGAGGAATGGAACTCCAATGCGAGCGGCATCCTCAGCCGCGCCGCCATGCCCGAAGATATGTGCCTCGTGTCCGCAGGATGGGCAAATGTAGGTGGACATGTTCTCGATGAGCCCCAGGATCGGCACCTCAACCTTTTGAAACATCGCCGCGCCCTTGCGAGCGTCGATCAACGCTAGATCCTGTGGCGTGGAAACGATCACTGTGCCACTCAAAGGTACCTGCTGCGAAATGGTGAGTTGAGTGTCGCCGGTGCCGGGGGGCATGTCGATAAGGAGAATATCAAGCGGTGCCCAAGCAACCTCGGAGAGAAGCTGTTTGAGAGCCGAAACCACCATCGGGGCTCGCCAAATCATCGGCGTCTCTTCGCCGACAAGAAACCCCATCGACATGACTTTTACCCCATGCCGCATTGGTGGCGTCGCGTTTTTGTTTTCATCAAAAGATGGTGTCTGTGCGATGCCGAACAGGCGCGGCATGGATGGGCCATAAACGTCAGCATCTAAGACGCCAACCTTCAATCCCTGACCAGCAAGGGAAACAGCGAGATTGGCGGTGGTCGTCGATTTACCCACGCCCCCCTTGCCGGAGGCAATGGCGACAATCTCACCAATACCGGAAAAATTGATACCGCCCAGGCGTTGCGATCTAGGTGGTAATGGAACAGGACGTTTTGCCGTCTTTTGCGCCGCGGACGGTGCCGGCGCAACCCTAGACGGACCTTCAGAACGTGTAGCTTTCGCCTGGGCTGTGAGGACAACGAAGACGCGCTCGATCCCCTCAACTGGCTTCAAAGCCCGCTCCACCTCCGCGCGCAAAGGTTGATAGGCGTCCACATCGTTTGCTGACACAGACAAAACGAGGGAAAGCCGACCATCAGCAATACTGGGTTCGGAGAGTATGCCCGTCTTGGTCAGTGGTTTTTTGGTGAGCGGGTCAATCAATGGTTCAAGACGCCTCACAACGTCCGCTTTGATCACTTCATCGGGTGTCGTGCGCGCATCTTCGTAGATGCCCACGGCCTCACCCGATGGCTCACTCGTCGGCGCCGTCAGACCGCTGAAGAGACGTTTCATACTTCTCCACACCTGTGGATTGCCTTTCCCGTATTGGTTCTACTCAAGTTGGCCCTTCTCCAGCCAGCACCCCACAATCCAGTTGCTGGAAAGCCACCATCTTTCACGCTCGTACGGTGCAGATGTGGCGAAGAAAAACGGTTTCTCAAGACATGACTTTCGACGGATAACCCTCAACGCAAACGCAAACTCATCATCACCGAGAAGGCACGCCCTTGAAACCGGTATCGCTCATCCGTGCCTTCTCAACGTTGCCGACGCTCTAAAACCAGTTTGATTTGGGCAATTCTTGGTCAGAAGTAGCCAGAAATTTCGCCTTTCGTCACGTTGCAACCGCAGCTCAAATGATGAGAAACTTCCTGCTTATGGATTGCAATGGCGCGCGCAGACCGCTTGGGAAAACCAAGTCTGTCGCAGACCTGGCAAGGCCATCAACAAGGACAGAAACGAAAGCCAGACCATGAAACGAGCAAACACTTTCGCGGTTGCCGCACTTACAGCCATCGGCCTTGCGGGCGCCGCCGTCACCGCAACGGCGGACGATGTTGTCCGTATTGGAACAGAAGGCGCCTACCCTCCGTTCAACTTCACTGATTCCGACGGTAACTTGGTTGGGTTCGAAATTGACCTTGCCAAAGCCATCTGCGCGGAGATGGATGTGACCTGCGAATTCGTTGCGCAGGATTGGGATGGCATTATTCCAGCTCTCCTTGCCAGCCGTTACGATGCTATCATGGCAGGCATGTCGATCACGGCAGAGCGTGAGGAAGTGGTGGACTTCACCAACAAGTACTTCCAAACGCCTGCGCGCTTCATCGCTCAAGATGGCAGCGGCATCACCGATACATCGCCAGAAGCCTTGGAAGGAAAAGTGATTGGCACACAGTCGGCAACCATCCATGCGAACTTCCTTGAAGATCAGTATGAAGACGCGGACATTCGTCTTTATCCAACGCAGGACGACGCCAATCTCGACCTCGCTTCAGGACGTCTTGATCTGGTGCTTGCCGATTCCAGCATTCTGGCTGAATGGATGGATACAGATGATGGCTCTTGCTGCAACTTCGTCGGTGGCGACTACACGGACCCAGAGTATTTTGGTGAAGGCGTCGGCGTAGCGCTGCGTGAAAATGACGACGCACTACGCGAGAAGTTCAATGCGGCGATCGCATCCCTGCAAGCGAATGGGACGGTCGACCGGATTGCTGGTGAGTGGTTCAGCTACTTGAACGACTAAACCAAGCGCGTGTGGGTGTGCTGGCTTTGGGCCATGCACCCAACGTTGGAGATGGTGGTACGAGTGTTGGGTCGTCACGGGTATGGCTGAGCTTTTTTCGCTACTTGCCTTCGGGCCGGACGGCTGGGGCGATGAGCTCATGGCTGGTGCTTGGCTCACGATCCGCCTCGCGCTCGTAACACTGCCCTTTGGCCTGATGCTCGGCCTTGCGATCGCACTGATGAAAGAGGCCGATCACCGCTACATCCGCGCCGTCGGCAACGTCTATACCATCGTCTTTCGCGGCCTGCCGGAGTTGCTCACCCTGTTTGTGATTTACAACATGGTGCAGCTCATGGCGAACCGTCTGGTGCAAATGGTAGCACCAGATTCGAGCTTTGAGATCAGCGGCTTTGCTGCAGGGGTGGTCGCCTTAGGTGTCGTGTTCGGGGCATTTTCATCAGAAGTTTTTTTAGGTGCGATCCGAGCGATCCCAAAGGGACAGACTGAGGCAGGGCGCTCACTCGGCCTGTCGCCCTGGAAAACATTTCGACTTGTTCGCTTGCCACAGCTATGGAGGCTCGCCTTGCCAGGGCTCGGCAATCTCTGGCTGGTGCTTCTCAAGGACACATCACTGGTGTCCGTAATCGCGCTCAATGATTTGTTGCGTCAAACCCAAGTCGCTGTTGGCGTTACCAAAGAGCCCTTCTTCTTCTACCTCATTGCGTGTCTCATTTATCTTGGCTTCACGCTGATTTCCAGCGTTGGGACAAATGCTTTAGAGCGGCAAGCGAACCAGGGGTTCGCAACGCGATGACAGATCAAACGGCAGGCGCATCGGGGCTATCTATCGCATCCTCGCGGGCAAGCTCGCCAAAGCCTGTTGCGCGTCCGACCGGTCCGTTCGGTCTTGATCAACGCCTGTTCGACCGGCTGCTCATTGCAGCGATCGTCATCGCGCTGGCAGCCTGGATCATTCCTGGGATCAACTGGAGGCTCGTTGATCGGTACTGGGACCGGTATCTGGAGGGCATCCTCGTTACCTTCCAGCTTGTTCTCTTGTCTGTTGGAATGGGGGCGGCCTTATCCTTGCCCCTCGCGCTGGCGCGTCTGTCCAAACGCGCTTGGCTGACAGGTCCGGCGCGCGCCTACATAACCTTCTTTCGCGGCACACCGCTGTTGGCGCAACTGTTCCTGCTTTACTATGGGGTGGGTCAATTCAACGAGGCTTTTCAGGCGATTGGCCTTTGGTGGTTCTTTCGCGAGCCGTTTTATATTGCCGTTCTAACCTTCACTTTGAACACCGCAGCCTATCAGGCAGAGATCATGCGGGGTGCCATTGGCGCCTTGCCGAAAGGGCAAGTTGAAGCGGCGTGCGCACTTGGGCTTGGTCGGTGGCGAAGTTTCTACAAAATCGTCCTGCCGCAAGCCTACATCATCGCGCTTCGCCCGCTTGGCAATGAAGTCATTTTGATGATCAAGGGGTCGGCGGTGGCCTCGATCGTGACAGTTCTCGATCTGATGGGGATTACAAGCCTAGCCTATGCGCGCTCGTTCAACTTCCAGGCGTTCATGTGGGCGGCTCTGCTGTATCTTATCGCCGTTGAGGCCGTCCGCCGGATATGGGATCAACTTGAAAGAAGGCTGACCCGGCACCTCGCCCTGGAACACTGAAGCTGACCTGGAACGCAATGCGGGATCTTAAACGGTTGTCGCAGGACGCTTGGCCACATTCATATAATCGAGTGGTAAGGCGGTTGTGTATTTGATCTCTTCCATCGCGAAAGACGATGACACGTCTGATAGTTCTGCCCGTGAGACGAGGCGTTTGTAGAACGCGTCATAGGCTGCGATGTCTGGCACAACCACTTTCAAAAGATAGTCGATATCGCCCGATAGTCGGTAGAACTCGACCACTTCGGGCATAGCACTCACGACCTCAGAGAAGCGCTTCAACCATTCGTCGGTGTGTTGATTGGTACGCACGGACACAAAAACAGAAACGCCAGCTTCGATCGCCCGGCCTTCCAAAAGCGCAACCCGTTTGCGGATAATGCCCGCCTCTTCCAACTTTTGAATGCGCCGCCAGCACGGCGTCGCTGACAGACCAACCCGCGCTGCAATTTCGTTCATAGACAAGGTAACATCGTCTTGGAGAGCTGCAAGAATGCGGCGGTCAATGACATCAAACGTCTGCTCTGAGGTTGGCATTTCTAAATTTCCACGTGAAGTGCATTTTCGTTCTGTATTTTATGGCCATGTCCCACGCGTCACGCAAGAAATTTGCGTTAGGCTTGCGCAAGGAGGTTCGCGACGCGCGCCTGGAGACGCGGCACAAACGCATCCTCGAACCACGGGTGACGCTTCAACCATGCTGTGTTCCGCCAAGATGGATGCGGCAGGACCAGCGCTCTGGCTGTGCGCACCGCATCCAGGTCGCCCGCATAACGTTGAATGGTCTGTGTCAGGTTTTCGCGTGCGTGTTCTGGAAGATGATAGTCACGCGCATATCGTCCAATGAGAAGCGTCAGGTCAAAGGATGGGCGAGTAGCAAAGATCTTGTTGTGCCATGTCTCGCGGCATTCGCGCCGTGGCGCGAGATCGCTTCCCCTGGCGTCGTACCCTGGGAAACAAAATCCCATGGGCACGATGGCCAGTTTGGCCTCATCGTAGAACGTTGACTCGTCCAGACCGAGCCAGCGGCGCAAACGATCGCCGGAGGGGTCTGTGAAAGGTTGCCCTGATGCGTGGACCCGCGCGCCGGGTGCTTGTCCAGCCAAGAGCAGCCGGGGTTGATCTGTCAGTTGTAGAACAGGGCGTGGCTCATGTGGAAGCGGCCCGCCATAGGCGGGTCTATCGCGGCATACTCGGCAGGCCCGGACTTTGTTCAACACCACAGTCAGAGTGTCGGCATTCATAGGCCATTAACCTTGGCAGGGAAGCTTCTGTTCACGCTTTTAAGTCACACTCTGGCAAGAGATTGGGAAGGCTGTCCGTCGGCTCTTCGCGATCATAGATTTATCACCCTGAGCGACTTTCAACGTCGATCACCGAACAGCGCGAATCCTTCAGACCCGATGCCCGCACGCCTTCAGGCCACTAGTGTTTCAAACTTGGCACAAAGCCGAGCCAGAGCCGAGCGCCGACGCAACACGCGCGGAGCTATCCGGGGTATGCGCGAGCGTCTCAACTCCGTGACCGGGAATACGTTGACGTTTGAGCAGCAGATTGTGGGCATTTACGCCCGCAGTTTGCTGGGCGGCTTCGCCTTTCAGCTTGCTTTAGCTCTTGCCGTCGGAGGGGCAGCGTTTTCCGTTTTACCCCCAGCGATCGCCGGATTCTGGCTTACAGCCATTGTTCTGTCGACGATTGTGATCGGGGTAATGGCTCGCACAGTGGATCGGCTAGACACCGATACTTTGCAACCACTGCCCTGGGTGCGCCGCTTTTCAATCGCTGAAACCATTCGCGGGATGATTTGGGGCGTCCTTCCTCTCATCCTTTATGTGGCTGCCATACCGTCCAGCCTGGACGGTATGGGCCCGCTGATGTTTTCGGTTCTCATCGTTGTGATCGCCACCGCCGCAATGCTGAACCACCACCTTCCAATTGCAGCCACCTGCGCAACCACGCCGGTTGCCGTCTGCTACGCGCTTTCGCTTGGGGTCCGTGGTGACGTGATCAACATCATTATGGCGTTTGGCGCACTCGGCGTTCAGCTGTTCTTTCTGATCATTGCGCAACAAATGCAACAAACGACGCTCGCCCTTTTGGAAGTGCGCGCACAAAAAGATGATATGATCGCCGAACTGGAGCAACAGCGCGGCATCGCAGAAGAAGCGCGCAGGCGGGCCGATGACGCCAATCTTGCCAAGTCCCGCTTCTTGGCAACCATGAGCCACGAGTTACGCACGCCGCTCAACGCTATTTTGGGTTTCTCAGAGGTTTTGAAGGGTGAAGTCCTCGGGCCACTGCCAAACGATCAGTATCGCGAATATTCGCGCGATATTCATGAGTCTGGTTCGCATCTGTTGAACTTGATCAATGAGATCCTTGATCTGTCACGCATTGAGGCAGGGCGGCATGAGTTGAACGAAGAAGCCGTGCAGATTGCCTATACCGTTGAAGAAACCGTGCACCTTTTAGCGATGAAGGCCAACTCAAAGAGCCTGAAAGTCGTGGAACACTATGAGCAAGGCATGCCCAAGCTTTGGTCCGACGAGCGCGCAGTTCGTCAGATCACGCTTAATCTCCTTTCCAACGCCATTAAGTTCACCCCGCTCAACGGGGAAGTACATGTGCGCGTCGCAAGCACGCCTGAGGGTTGTCAGATTATCGAAGTAACAGACACTGGCCCTGGTATTCCCGAAGAGGAAATACCAGTGGTGCTTTCATCGTTTGGGCAGGGCTCCATCGCTATCAAGAATGCTGAGCAAGGTACTGGGCTTGGCCTGCCTATCGTTCAGGCGCTGATGAAAACGCATGGTGGACGCTTTGAATTGCTTTCCAAGCTACGAGCAGGGACGATCGCCCGAGCTGTCTTCCCTGCTGATCGCGCTATTCGAGGGCTGCCGGCCATGCAGCAAAAAGCCTCCCGAGATCAAAGCCACGCGGCGTAGAGGCAAAAGCCGAACCACGCGGCGTCAGCCATGTACGATGACGCAGTTCACTGCAGATGTGTCACTTCGGGCAGTCCGATGTCTGCAAACGTGGCCATACCGGAGTGGGTTGAAGCCGCCGATTTTACGAGCATTGCAGCAAGAGCTGCTCCCGTCCCTTCCCCAAGACGCATGTTAAGATCGAGCAGGGCGGGCTTACCCATGTGGTCAAGCGCCTGGCGGTGCGCTTTTTCAGCCGATACATGGCCGAAAATGCAGTGATCGAGCGCCGCGGGATCAATGGCGTGCAAAACAGCGGCGGAGGCCGTGGCGACGAACCCGTCTACAACCACTGGTATCTTCTCCATCCGCGCTGATAGAATTGTTCCAGCCATGGCTGCAATCTCCCTGCCACCAAAACAACGCAGAACCTCCAAGGGGTCAGAGAGCTGATTGGCGTGACGCTCCAGACCTTTCTGGACAGCGGCAAGCTTGCGGGCATGCTGTTCATCGTCAGAGCCCGCGCCCTCGCCGACCCAGTCTTTCGCATCTCCTCCAAAGAGGCCGGCGTAGATGGCGGAAGCAGCTGTCGTGTTCGCGATGCCCATCTCGCCGACGCAGACAAGATCAACGCCGCCAGCAATGGCCTCCATCCCAAAGGCAATCGTGGCTGCACAGCTCTTTTCATCCATCGCAGCCGATTGCGTGAAGTCTTCAACAGGCATATCGAGCGCCAGATCGAAAACCTTGAGGCCCAGCCCATGCAGCGCGCAGAGCTGATTGATAGCAGCCCCGCCCTGCATGAACATGTCCACCATCGTTTGGGTAATCTCCATTGGCCACTTGGACACACCTTGAGCATGGACCCCGTGGTTCCCGGCGAACAGCGCAACAAGCGGGCGGGTCACCTGCGGCTTTTCGGTTCCTTGCCAACCAGCAAGAAAAAGAGCGATCGCCTCCAATTCTCCCAAGGAACCTGTCGGCTTCAAAAGATTGGCGTTGCGCAAGGCAGCTTGGGTGCGGAAATGCTGATCAGGTTGAGGCATCCGCTCAAAGATAGAGCGAACATCATCAAAGGGCAGGCCAGAAGTTGCAGGCACGTTGAGACGATCCTTCGGAGTAAAAAAGACACCGCTGGCCCTTCTTATGGAGGGCCACGCCTCCGTTTAGGCTGAGCCGTGGTGGCTTGCAACGTGCGGCGGGGTTCAACGCGTATCGCACCCTTGATGCATGCGCTTTGTTGTCGCTTGCAGGCATGGCATACCCACTCAACAATGCAGTCTATTCTCTCCTTCCCTTTTGACCTGTATCGCACCTTGCGTTTCGCCACCCGGTTGCCCCTTCCCCTTTTGGAGCGCGAGAAGCACGACGCCATCGTTGCACCAGACCGGTTTGCAACCGCATTTCCGGTATGCGGTTGGGTGGTAGCCCTGATCGGTGGGGGCCTTGCGGGACTGCTCATGATGACCATGGCCTCACCTGTGCTAGCGATCATCCTTGCAGTCGCCGCGATGACGATAGCCACAGGGGCCTTGCATGAGGATGGCCTTGCCGACTTCGCCGATGGTATCGGTGGTGGACGCACGCGTGAGCGCAAACTGGACATAATGCGCGATCCGGCGTTGGGCTCGTATGGTGCGCTGGCATTGCTGCTTTGCGTTGGCACACGCATTGCCTCACTCGTTCCGTTAGCGATGCTTCATCCATGGCTGCCATGTGCGGCCCTCTTGGCAGCTCATGGGACAAGTCGTGCGTCTGCCATGATGTTGGCTTCCATTCTGCCACAAGCGCGAGCAGAGGGGGCAGCAGCGCGCCTGGGCAAGCCAACGAAGAGAGCTGCGGCAGCGTCGTTCGCCATCGCAGGGATCGGCACGATGGCTGCGCTCACGGTCCCGCTTGATCCCCTTGCGGCTGGCGTGGTGACTGCCGCAACCATGCTTTCAGCAGCAGCCGCAGCGGGTAGCGTTGGCGTTCTAGCATCACGGTATCTGGGCGGTCAGACAGGTGATGTCCTTGGTGCAGCGCAGCAGCTTTCAGAGCTTGCAGGCATGATCATCCTTTCTATATGGCTGCCCAAGATATTTTAGAATCTGCTAACGTTTAATCACAGCTGCTTTGTACCGGGTGGCTGACTGTCCACATTTTCTTGTCGAGCACCCAAATCTAAAGCCATGTCTGAAGCCCCTGCCCACCAAACATCCGTCCCTATGTCACCATGCGTTCAGGTCTGCCGGATCGACTCGCTTTTGCAGCTGTGTCTGGGCTGCGGCCGGACCCTTGATGAAATTGGAAGTTGGGGAAAACTGACCGAAACGCAAAGGCTTCAAGTAATGGGGCAACTGGGAGACCGCATGGCACGACTTGAGCCTCAACGCCGCGCCGCTGGGCTGGAACCGAGTGGTACCGCGCACGGGGCAGACCAGTGATCCCCATTTATGGATGGGTTGCCTTTGCCATCCTCGCAACGGGGCTGCTGTTTTTGATCTCTGGTGGCGATAGAGGGTTGTTTGGCGCTGACCCAGGACAGTTAGCAGCTGTGACGGCCATGCTGGCTGTGCTCGTCTATCTCGGCGGCGGCATGCTTGGTCGCCGTCAAGACACTGGGCCACTCCTGCGTCAGCTTTTGGTTTGGGCGCTTCTCTTGGGGGCGTTGGTCGGCGGCTACATGGTGTTTGAAACCTATCTCGCCTAACGTCCAAACCGTCAGATGCCCAGCATTGCTAGTGTGAAACGCACAGCAACAACAACCATGAACAGGCCGAAGCCGACCTCAAGGGTTCGCTTTGGAAGGGCGTGGGCGATGCGCACGCCCAGCGGAGCGGTTAGCACCGTGAGCGGCAACAAAAGTGCAACCCCGATGAGTGAGATGAAGCCAAGCGAGAAAGGTGGAACCACATCGCTCTGCGGCCAACCGGCGTAGATAAAGCCGAGTGTCGCCGGGATCGAGATTAAGACACCGACGCCAGACGACGTTGCAATCGCGTTGAGGATCGGTCGCCCATAAAGCGTTTGCACCATGCTGGCCATCACACCACCGCCGATTCCCATGAGCGATGATAGGAGTCCGATGATGGAGCCAACAATCCGCATGGGCCAAACGTCGGGCAGGTCGTCGCCAAGCTTCCAACTGTCTCGGCCAAACAGAAGCTTGATGGCACTCATGAGTGAAAACACGACGAAAACCGCCATGAACACCCAAGGTTCAGCGTGTCGGGCGATGATGGCTCCAACGACAACACCGGCAAGAATAGGCACGGCCCATAGCTTCAAGATGTCAACATCCACCGCGCCGCGTCTGTGGTGGCCACGGAACGAGCGAATGGACGTCGGGATGATGACCGCAAGCGAAGTGCCAACGGCAAGCGGCATACGCACCGCTTCGTCAACACCTGCAAAACCGAAGACTTCAAACAGAACAGGCACCATGACGGCACCGCCTCCAACACCGAAAAGGCCAGAGAGGACGCCGGTGACGGCACCCGCAGCGATAAGTGCGACGGCGAGCCATAGGGCTTGATCAAACGGTATGTGGGCAAAGGCATCCATAGCCGCGCTGCCCTACGCGCGCGCCGCGATCATGACAAGCCGTCGACGGGTATCGTCGGCTTGATCTTGTGCGCTCTGAAGCAAGCGTGCATGGAGGGGCATGAAGACAGATATGCCAAAAGCCATTCGGCTCGCTGATTATCAGCCACCCGCCTTTTTCGTTGACCATGTCGATCTCACCATCCGCCTGGATGGCCCTGCGACCCGAGCGACCGGCCTCTACAGGATGCGATCTAACCCGTCGCAAAGCGTGCGCTCAGACACGCTTGTTCTCGATGCGGATGCGATGCCGCCAGTCGTTGCGCACATCGACGGCAAACCGGTGGATGTGGTGCAAGATGACTGCTCAGTGCGTATCGTTGCCCCAACGAATGAGAGCTTCCAGCTTAAACTCAGCGTCACGCTTGATCCCGCCGCCAACACGGCACTCAGCGGGCTTTACCTCACTCGCGGGGTCTATTGTACGCAGTGCGAGGCACAGGGCTTTCGCCGCATTCTACCGTTCCTCGACCGCCCGGATGTACTCGCGACATACCGAGTGACATTGGACGCCCGGCAGGACACCTGCCCGGTTCTTCTGTCGAACGGCAACCCTCTTGGCACACAGACATTGCACGATGGCTGGCACCAGGCGGTATGGGATGACCCGCACCCCAAACCGAGCTACCTCTTTGCCCTGGTTGGCGGCAGGCTCGACCGAGTGACAGACACGTTCACGACCGAAGGCGGGCAAGACATAAAACTGGCAATCTATGTGGAGCCAGGCAAGGCCGACCAAGCTGGCTTTGCCATGGAAGCGCTGAAGCGTTCCATGCGGTGGGACGAGACCCGCTTCGGCAGGCTGTATGACCTTGATGTCTTCAACATCGTTGCCGTGTCAGATTTCAATCTCGGCGCAATGGAGAACAAGGGGCTTAACATCTTCAATGACAAATACATCCTTGCCTCACCGGAAACGGCGACGGATGAAGATTATGAGCGCATCGAAGCCATCATAGCGCACGAGTACTTCCACAATTGGTCCGGCAATCGGGTGACCTGCCGTGACTGGTTTCAGCTCTGTCTGAAAGAGGGGCTGACGGTGTTCCGAGACCAGGAGTACACCAGCGACCTCTACGACCGGACGATCAAACGCATACAGGACGTGCGTGGGCTATGGGCGCATCAGTTCCCTGAAGATGGCGGTCCTCTTGCCCACCCGGTGCGACCAGATAGCTATCGGGAGATCAACAACTTCTACACCGCGACGGTTTACGAAAAAGGCGCTGAGATCGTGCGGATGATCGCAACATGGATGGGCGAAACTCGGTTCCGAGCTGGGATGGATCGGTACTTCTCCAGTTACGATGGCCAAGCTGTGCGCATGGAAGAGTTTCTGGCATCGATGGAAGCCGCAGCGACCGATCTTGGCCCCTGGCCGGATTTCATGCGTTGGTACACTCAAGCTGGAACACCGCGTGTAAAAGTGGCCATTAACCATCTGCCATCTAAGGTTGGAACGTCTCAGGATGAAGCGTCTACCGGTGAAGCAGCCCACGCTGGGATCCGGTTCGATTTCCAGCAGATGACGAAGCCAACACCCGGCGAAGACGAAAAACACGCGCTTCCCATACCATGCACACTTGGTCTGGTTGGCAGCGACGGTGTGGATGCCGCCTTTGACGAAACACAGGTGGAGGCAACGGGCGGACGCTGGCTCCATGGTCGTTACCTTTTGGAAGAGCCGCATGGCAGTTTAACCATTACAGGTCTCTCAAAGAGCAATCTCAAGCCTTCGCTCTTCCGCGACTTCTCTGCTCCCGTTACCATTGAGACGGAAGGCCTGAACCCAGAGGATCGGCTGGAGTTGGCCGCCAAGGATCCCAATAGCTTCAACAGCTGGTCGCATTTTCAAACGCTCTACTCAGATGCCCTGCAACGCCGTTACACGCGCGCTGGCCTTGGAGAACCACTTGGAACGGACGAGGCCCTTATCGACGCCATGATGGCGCGGGCGCTTGCGCAGCCTTTAACGCCAGGCGATAGCGCTGGTCGCGCGGCGGCTATCACGCTTCCCTCCGCGCATGATGTTGCGCGAACCATTGGCACCGAGGTCGATCCGGACCGTATTCACCTCGCACGTCAGAGTTTCTCGCAGGATGTATGCGTGCGCTATGCCGACCAAGTCCAGGAGGTATTGGATCTCATCGACCTTGGTGACAGCGCCATTGGCCCTGAACCTGCGGCAGGACGCGCCTATGCCGCCGCACTTCTTACCCATCTTGCAGCCTCAAACGAGGCGAGCATGGATGATCTTCTGTTTAAGCTTTTCAGCGCTGCTGCTGGCATGACGATGCGGATCAAAACGCTCGCACTTCTCGTCAGGCGGGGCAGCGACCACGCCACCGAAGCGCTCGACATCTTCGAGCGCCGTTTCGCGGATCAGCCTCTGGCCATGGACAAATGGTTCATGGCGCAGGCGACAAGTGCTGATGCTGCCACCATTGAAAAGCTCGAACGGCACACGTCCTACGATGCGTCCAACCCGAACCGCGTCCGCAGCTTGGTTGGCGTTTTTGTCAGTGCGAACCTAACAGGATTTCACGCGCCCGACGGATCTGGCTATCGGCTTTTGGCCGAGCGGGTCGCGGCGCTCGACGCCATCAATCCACAACTGGCAGCTCGGCTTTGCGTTGCGTTTCGCAGTTGGCGGTCTATGGAGCCAGCGCGACGTGCCCGCGCTGAGCATGAAATGCGAAACCTAGCAACCAAAAGCGACCTCTCGCCTGATACGTCGGACATCCTGTCGCGAACACTGACGTAAAGGTCATGTATGTTAGGTGGGCGTAATTTACGTGAATACCCGTAGCACACGGCTCATTTGCCGCTAGTTAAAGTAAAAAACCACTCCGAAATTGTGTTTCAAACCCTAGACAAGCGGAATCACAGCGATTCAAATCAAAGTGATTCGGTAAGTCGTTAGTTCCGAGCGTTTCATTACAAATTGGGCTGGGGTGAATATCGTGCGGGCAATGGCCGTCGCGACGGAGACGGATTCTGTGCCGTTTCCTGAAGAGCACAGACAATCTCATACCGTCAGACATGACGGCGAGGAAACGGTAGAGGTGACGGACGCGGGCACGTCGCACCATACCACAGCAGGGCCAAGTATTGACGCGGCACCAGCACGCCTCACGCATCACTTCGTACCCGTCTTTGATAGCAAGACTGGCGTTGCCAACGGTCTTTCTCCAGCCATTGAGGCGCCGGTAACAGACGCTCCCCATCCGTCCGTCAATATGCGTCGGCTAACGTCGGCTATGATCTTGGCTTTCGTGTTCGTCCTGCTCGGCGCGCGGGCACTCGACCTCTGGTCAGAGCGGCAGGAGCAAGTAACGCACTTGCAGGGACTTCTGGATCATCATGCAAGTGCTCTCAGCACGATGGCCAGCGCTGCGAGCAACGTTTCAGCAGAAGTAACTTCGACTGCAGATCACGCCCCTTTGCAAATGGCGCTCACCACAACCGTTGACACCTTATCGTCCATTGCAGGCACCACAGTATCTGGATCCATTACATTCACAGACGATCGCGCCGACTACCCGGCTACTTTGTCCTATCAACATGGCCAGACACTGCCCGATACCGATCAATCCAAGCTGTTTGCCTTTGTCCAGAGCACTGGTCTGGCAGGTCCCATTGACGTCGATCTTACTCTTGATCTTTCGCAACTCGACACCGCGTTGATTGAAGACGCAGGGGGAGAGGCTGCGTTGTTTGCCGCGATCTGCGTCGTCGTCCTGATCCTGGGATACTCGTTCCTATGGCAAAGTGATCGGACCATAGCGGCAACGGATCGGTTCAACATGGCCCATATGCGCTTGGAGACAGCGCTCAACCGTGGCCGTACAGGCTTATGGGATTGGGATCTGCAAAATGGTGAGGTCGATTGGTCGAACTCGATGTTTCTCTTGTTGGGCTATGCCCCCAGCGGGCAGCGGTTGCGCCTAGACGAGCTTTCTTCTCTCCTCCACCCAAGCAACGGCAACATCTTGGAGAAGGCGGAAGTGTTGCGCCAGAATGGCAGTGGTCACTTGGAAACGACCTTGCGGATGCTTCACGCTGATGGGAACTGGCGTTGGATCCACTTGCATGCAGAGGTGATCCGGGTAGGGCTTGAGCCAAGACTGCTTGGTTCTGCGACCGACATCACTGAACGTCGCCGTTCCGAGCGCAAGACTGCCGAAGCCAACCGCCACCTGCGTGAATCCATCGAAGTGGTCTCAGACGCTTTTGCGCTTTGGGATACAAAGGGAGAATTGGTCACAAGCAACTCAGGCTTCTGCGCCCTCAATGCCCTATCACGAAAAGGGCAGTTGAAGTCCAACGACGGCAACTTCTTAGCGTGCCTTGACCTTGAAACGTGTGCAAGCGAGCTCTTAGCTGCAGAGGACGCCAATGCCCCCGGCCTGTTCGACACACCGTTTCTTTGCGGCCTTCCCGATGAGCGTTGGTTCCGCATCATCGTCCGCCGCACGTACGATGGTGGCTTTGCATTCCTGGGCAGCGATGTCACGGACCTGAAAGCTCAAGAACAAGAGCTTTTGGAGTCCGAAAGACGTCTCATCGGTGCGATCGGTGATTTAACCCGCTCGCGCCGCGAAATGCGTGACTTGGCTGATCGCTACAACACCGAAAAAAAGCGTGCCGAGGCAGCAAGCAGGGCCAAGTCGGAGTTCCTAGCCAATATGAGCCACGAACTACGCACGCCTTTGAATGCCATTCTGGGCTTTTCGGAGCTGATGCGCTCGGAAATGATGGGGCCATTGGGAAGTCAGGCCTACTCGGGATATGCTGACGGTATTCATACCAGCGGCAAGTTCCTTCTCGGGGTCATCTCAGATGTCCTTGACATGGCCAAACTCGATGCCAATCGCGTCAGCATTGAGCCGCAGAAAGAACATGTTCACGCCGCCATCGATGATTGCTTACAGATGATCGAGGTCGAGGCGCAAACAGCCGGTGTTTCGATCGCAAGTGATGTCTCAGGCAATGACCGCATCGATGTGGATCCAGGCGCTCTGCGACAGGTGGTTCTCAATCTTCTCAACAACGCCGTTAAGTTCACAGGCCCCGGTGGCGCTGTACAGGTTCGGGCACGAACCAAGGGGAGCCGTTTGTTCGTGACGGTCACTGACAATGGCATAGGCATACCGGCCGACAAACTTGCGCGCGTCACAGAGCCATTTGAGCAGGTTCACAGCGCTATGACACGGCCTCGCGAGGGTTCCGGGCTGGGCCTTGCCATCTCCCGTAAGCTTGTGGAGCTTCATGGTGGAAACCTGCGCATCAAATCAAAAGAAGATGCAGGCACACTGGTATCTATTATCCTGCCAACTGAGCAGTCTCATGATGTCGCCACAGACGATAATGCAGATGTACATCATCTTGCTACCGCCGGTGAAGCTCAACCCGCCGCCAATCATCTGGCCGCGTGAGACAGATCTGGTGTCCGGGCCCCGCAGTACGGGACCCGGCGTAGAGAGGCGACAGTGCTACTGCTGCGTACCAGCCTCAGGTTGTACGGCAGGCACCTCGCTTTGATCACCACGGTCGTCACGGTGGCCCCGTAAACTGCGACGCAGTTCACGTGGTTCCAAGGTGCCGCTGTCATTACGATCAATGCGCGCGAAACGTTCGCCACTCGCAGCCGTTGCTTCCTCTAGCGATAAAAAACCATCGCCGTTGGCATCTGCCCGCTCGATGCGCATCGCCGCGCGCTCTTCAGCGCGCGCCGTGCGTTCAGCAACCATCTCCGCAGGCGATACCAAGCCGTCGCCGTCGGCATCCATGCTGGCAAAGCGATCACCGGTCACAGCCTGGAACTCTTCCAGCGAGATCATGCGATCTCCATCAGCATCGGTCCGGCCAAAGCGCTCGCCCGCGCGAAAGCCCATCGATCCACGTTCGTGCTGATGGGCGCGCTCACGCGCGCCAGAACGCTCATCGGCAATCACGGCGGCAGTGAACCCTGTGGCAAGTACCGTTCCTGCGAGGGCAAGAACAGTCAGTTTTTTTGTTGTTGAGGTCTTCATGAAGTCTCTCCTTCGAGTAGGTCGCCCCCGAGGGATGAGCGTGGCAGCACCTGGTCTGAATGAGGTTCGGCCACGGCAGCAAACAGGCGGACGAAGCGGTCGCGAACGTCCCTCTGTGTGTGCTCGAGATGCGTGATCAACGTCTCCATGCTGGGCAAATCTGCCGCTTGAAGAACCAGACGACGCAAACTTGGTGCGGCTGTGTCGGGGTCAAAAACGCCATCAAGACACAGCCGGGTAATCTGAGAAAGGGATGCATAGAGCCGATGCGCAGCGCAAAGCGTTTCGCTATCGTCAGCGGAAAGAAAGTCTGCATATTGAAGGGCAGATAAGGCACCGGCCGTTGAGACCTGCAAGACCGAGCGCGCGGATCGTGCGTGAACGAGTTGAAGCCCCTGCGCGATGAACTCCACGTCAATAATACCGCCCCGGGCGAGCTTTGTATCGAACACACTCACTGGCGGCTTCTCCCGCTCGATGAGCGCGCGCATGTCCACCAAATTCTTTACCACTTGCGCTTCATCGCGCTCAGCCATCAGGACACGAGCAATAGCGTCTGTTAGACGCCCGCATCCCTCTGGACTGCGGCCAAAGGGGCGAGCACGGGTGAGCGCCATATGCTCCCAGGTGCGCGCAGAGTTCATCTGATAGCGCTCAAAAGCCGTCAAGCTTGTCGCCAGAGGGCCAGCGTTACCAGATGGGCGCAGGCGCATATCAAGCTCATAGAGTTTGCCTTCTGATGTCGGTGCGCTGAGCGCTGCAATGAGCCGCTGGGTGACGCGCGTGTAATACTGCGCTGGCGCAGCTGGTCTTTGACCATCGCTCTCCGATTGTCCTTCGGGGATATCGTAGATGAGAAGGAGGTCAAGGTCGGACGCCGCGGTCAGTTCCCGGCTGCCCAGTTTGCCCATACCAAGCACCGTCAGCGAGGCGCCAGCAAACTTGCCATGGTCTTTTTCGATATCCGCAAGCGCGACATCGAGCATCGCCAGCACAACCTCTTCGGCGAGATCGGTGTAGGCGTTGGCGGCTTCATCAGCTGTCAAAGTCTGTGAAAGAAGGCGCACGCCGATGAGAAAGTGCTGCTCTTGGCCGACGATGCGACCTGCATTCAGCTTCGCCTCATAGGTCGGGGCTTCATCAATGACGCGGGCGAGATCCGCACGGATCGCCTCGCTGCTTGGTAGAGACCCAAAAAAGCGCGGATCAAGCAGCGCATCGAACAGGCGCGGCTTCAGGGCGAGAATGTTCGCAAGCTTGGGCGCCGTGCCCATAATCCGCGCCAGAAGCTCTATGACGCGCGGGTTGCTTTCGAGCATGGAAAAGAACTGCACGCCCGCAGGCAGACCGCGCAAAAAAGTATCCAACAAACGTAACGCCGTGTCGGGCCTATCGGTCTGCCCAAAGATGCGCAGGATATCCGGCGTGATCGCACGCAGGCGGTCGCGGGCCGTGTTCGTTAAGGTGCAGTTCATGCGCCCTTGTATCCAGCTTCTCAAAAGCCGATGCGCGACCTCAGGCTCCTCAAAGCCTAACCCCTCAAGATGCGCGCGCAGCGTATCGTCTAAGCTCTGTTGGTAAGGATCGGGAGCGCCATCCACCGTCTCTTCCGCAAACAGGTCAAGGAACTGTGTGTGAACGGCCTGGAATGTCTCAGCTGCCCGCGCATCGAACATATCGAGATTTTCGCCCATCAACACAGCAACCCGCATTCGCTCTTCAGCGGCCTGCGGCAGACGGTGTGTCTGCTCATCCCGGATCATCTGGATGCAGTGTTCGATGCGGCGCAGGTGGTCGTAAGCCGCAATGAGACTTTCAGCGTCACCCGGCTCGATCCAACCGTGATGCGCTAGGCCGCGCAACGCCGCCTTGGTCTGTTGAACTCTGAGATCACGGTTGCGTCCTCCAGCGATGAGTTGTTGCGTTTGGCCAAAGAACTCGATCTCACGGATTCCACCGCGCCCGAGCTTTACGTCGTGGCCAGGCACGGTAATCTCACCAAAACCCTTGTGCGTATTGATGCGTCGTTTGATGGAGCGGATGGAATCGATCGCCGCGTAGTCTAGGTGCTTGCGCCAAATGAATGGCTCGATGGCTTTCAGGAACGTAGCACCAAGACCTTTATCGCCAGCGATGCAACGCGCTTTAATCATCGCCGCGCGTTCCCAGGTGCGACCTTGCCCTTCATAGTAATTGAGCGCGCCATGGATAGAGAGCGCAACAGGCGTGGACCCAGGGTCGGGGCGCAAGCGTAAGTCCGTACGGAAGACATAACCGTCAGCTGTGCGCTCTTGCAGCAAGCGAACGAGACGGCGGGTCACACGTACGGCGAACGTCGCGGGTTCTACACGGTCTGATGTCGCGGCATCCAACGCATCTGGCTCGAACAGGACGATGATGTCGATGTCGCTGGAGTAGTTCAGCTCATGCGCGCCGAGCTTGCCCATGCCTATCACCGTGTATCCGGTGGAGGCGCCAGTATCCCCGATCCATTTGCCGCCGGAACCTTCGAGCGCTATCGCAACGCGGACGGCTTGATCCGTGGCCAGGTCTGCAAAGTCCGAAAGGGCCTCAACGGTCGCATCAAGATCGGCATGACCCAACAGGTCTGAAAGCGCTATAGCGAGAAGGACGCGCTGCTTGGCTTTGCGCAACGCCGCCATCTGCCCCGTCTCGTCGCAGAGGTCAACGTTCGCAAACTCTGTCTTTGCAGCTGCCATAGCATCAGCCACGGGTTCTGGCACGACTGATGCAGCATCCGTAGTGCCTTGCACTTTAATCGCAAGGTCAGAGAGATGCGGTGAGGCGCCCAAGATAGCCGATAAACTGGCGGTCTGATCGGTCATGCGCCCGCGCTTTCATCATCGGCTTGGGTTCCAACAGGCAAGCGCAGCATCGCCTTCAGGCCGGGCTCAGCATCAGACAAGTCCAATGAGCCATCATGAAAGGCAGCCACTGCATCAACGAGGGCAAGCCCAAGACCGGAGCCTTCCGCGGTCCGGCTCTTGTCGAGGCGGACGAAACGCTCAGTCACGCGTCTGCGCTCAGCTTCCGCAATGCCCGGCCCATCATCGGCCACGCTCGCAAGAACGGATTCATTGTCTTCTGCCAGGGCTAGCTCTATCCGCCCACCTGTGGACGCACCGTATTTGAGGGCATTGTCGATCAGGTTGGCGAGCGCAAGACCGATCAGTTCGCGATTCACCGAAGCATAGATCGGCGTCTGCGGCCTCTGGAAGACGAGCGAAACTCCCTTGTCTTCAGCCACTGGCTCATAAAGCTCGATGACATCCGTCAACACCTGGCCCAGCTCTGTGCGGGCAAGCGTGTGTCGCCGACCACCAGCTTCTACCCGCGCGATGGTCAAAAGCGCCTGGAACGTTGCCATCAAACGCTCAGCCTCATCCAGGGAGTTTTCAAGCGCTGCGCGATCGGTCTGAGCGTCAGGCGGCTGGCGCAAAGCATCTTCCATCTGATTGCGCATGCGGGTGAGCGGCGTGCGCAAATCGTGGGCGATGTTATCCGACACTTCCTTCAGCCGGTTCATGGAGCGCTCCAACCGCTCCAGCATGACATTGAGCTGATCGGCAAGGCGATCAAACTCATCGCCGTTTCCCACAACCGCCAGCCGCTGCGATAACTCACCGTCCATGATACGCGCGGTCGTTTGAGAAAAACCATCCAGGCGTTTGAGGACGCGCTTATTGACGTAAAGCCAGCCAAGGACAGCAAGGAGAATGAGGAGGACTGTGGAGACAACGAATGATCGCCCGATCGTCTGGCGGATCACGTGTGACTGGCCGATATCCAGACCAATTAACGCGGTAAAACCGTCTGAAAGTTCGATGATCCGCACGATCGCGAGGCTTTCGCGCGAAGAGCCGTTCCAGCCCTGCTGATCATAGAAGAAACGGGCAAGACCAGGCTCTTCCCAAACACCTTGAGGAACCTCGCCCACCGTGTTGATCACCACTTCGCCCGTCGGCGTGCGCAAAGCATAAAGCCGATTAGACGGGCGCCGGGTGCTCTCTTGCATAGCTACAAACAGTCCGTTGATGCCCTCTTGGCGGTAGTGAACGCCAAGGCGCTGCGCTTCGTTGGTCAACCGACGGTCCACGTCGCGCATGAGCACCGAGGACGTCTCGAAAACGAGGTACCCGATAAGCCCGATGGCAAACACACCGAAGACTACGAGATAGCCAGCGGCGAGTTTGAACGCAGTCGTTCGAAAGGGTCTAAGCCGACGGGTCGCGGAGGACATAGCCCGCCCCTCTCACGGT
>JBCCLK010000006.1:0-88087 GCA_039026935.1 Pseudomonadota bacterium | reverse complement strand
CGGTTATCGGCATGATGGGGTCAGCGATCGACTATAGCCGCGCATCGAGCGCCAGGTCACAGCTTCAGGACTCGCTTGATGCGTCTATCCTCTTTGCCGCCCAAGAAGTTGGCCTATCCGACGCACAACTCAAAGCTTTCATCCGAACGCGCGTCGAAACGCTGATGGGCAACACGTATGGGGCCGACAATCTAACACTCAACGTTAATCGGTCTGAGGCAGGCACATCGATAGAAGTAACCGCCAACATGGAAATCGACACGGCCATGCTTGGTGTTATGGGGATAAACACCATCGATATTGGTGCTAATGCAGAAGTTACCATTCAGTTTCCCAATCTGGAGGTTGCTCTTGTGCTCGATAATACGGGCTCCATGAGGAACGGTAATCGTATCGGCAGTCTTCGGACGGCAAGCCTCAACTTCGTTCAGTCGGTTACAAGCGACGGCGAGAATGACGATGTCATGATCTCGGTGGTGCCCTACACAGCGCAGGTCAATATTGGCAACACGTCCCCGATGGTCAGCTTGCTAGACATTAACGGCGATGCCTCGCATCACGCACAGATGATTGAGGGTCAGTTGATTGCAAAGAGTCGCGATGATGCTTGCGACGATGAAGACTTTGACGGTGAAATAAGCTTCTTTGATGAGGGTGGTTCAAACACCATGATGGCTCACGCTGAGGTAGACAGCGAAGAGCGCGGACCTAATGTCCCTGGATTTTCTCGCCTCAACTTCTTTGAAATATACAGCGACGTTATCGCGGAACTTATCGGTGTCAGGCCTGCCGATGCATCAAGCTGGGATGGCTATGAATATGTTAGGGTTGATCAAAATGGTGACCCTGATCCAGACGGCTGCTTCATCGTCAATCCGGACAAGATCAGCCATTGGAATCTCTATCAGAGCCTTGATGGCATCGATTGGAGAGGGTGCGTGGAAGCGCGGCCCGAACCACTAGATGCCACCGACGACGCGCCGGATCCAAGCAATCCAGACACATATTGGGTGCCAGCTTTTTGGCTGGATGACGACGAGCTTGAGGATGACGACGGGGATGTGATTGCAGACGACGAAAATAACTGGATGAGTGACCGCAGACCCGATGATCACGGGTTTCGAGAGAATGGAGAGTTTTACAGCGCCTACAAATACAACAGTTCGTCCGGGCACAACGTTGATGAGGTGCCCAACAACACGCTAGGCCCGGCTCAGGGCTGCGGCGATCCGATTCTGCCGCTGACGAACAATTTTACAGTCGTCAACCAACGCATCAACAACATGACCTATTGGAACGGTGGCGGCACGGTTACCGCTCAGGGCGTCGTTTGGGGTTGGAGAGCACTATCGCCAGGTGCACCTTTCACCGAGGGGGCCGAGTATGGCGATGCAAAGAAAGTCATGATTGTGATGACCGACGGGGAAAATCAATTGGTTGACAGCGATAATCCAGCCTTTGGATCTCACTATTCTGCCTACAGTTATCTGGCAGGCGGCATTCTTCCTCCATCATCCATCGACGCCGCCCGTGAGTACATTGATGATCGTACTTTAGCGGCATGCGCCAACGCCAAAGAGGCGGGCATCATCGTTTACACAGTGACGTTCGACTTGGATTCAGACGGTCAAGAGCTATGGAACACTTGCGCCACGAGCGAAGATTTTGCCTATCACGTCGATTCAGCATCTGAGCTTGTCGGAGCCTTCGAAACCATCGCTGAGTCGGTGGGTGAACTTCGCTTATCAAAATAAGTCGGGCCCGACCCCTAAATTCTGGGCGTAACCTGACAAAGAACTCAGAAGCAACAGGGGCATCATAGAGCAGGGACAAGTCGATTTAAGACTGGTGTTGGATGTCAGTCGAAGACGCTCGCGCCCTGCTCATCGATGACCTGTTTGGCTTTGCTAACCGCAAACTGAGCTGCTTGATCCGCCGAAGCGAACAGATCAGCACGGATCACCGTAGCTTGGCGTGCGTCAGGCTCATCACTCTCCAGGATGAAAGCGCGCAGGCGATACTGACCACCTTCGGCCATGGGTGAAGCTTCAATGATAAAGCCATTGTAGGCCTCACGGGCGGCGGCTTTCGGCGCAGCATCGCCTCCGCCGCCGAACAGTTTCTTCAAAAAAGACATGGAACTCTCAGCTAGTTTCGAATGTTAGCTCGAAGCCACCAATGATCTTTGGTCGCAATGCAATACTGAGCGCCACATGTTCGTTGTACCATATCTGCCTAATTGTCGAGGAACGAGCGCAGTTTGCGTGAACGCGAGGGATGCTTCAGCTTGCGCAGCGCTTTCGCCTCAATCTGGCGAATACGTTCACGCGTCACCGAGAACTGCTGACCAACCTCTTCCAACGTGTGGTCGGTGTTCATGCCGATACCGAAGCGCATGCGCAAAACACGCTCTTCACGCGGAGTGAGCGAGGCGAGCACGCGCGTTGTGGTCTCGCGCAAGTTCGACTGGATCGCCGCATCGATGGGAAGAACCGCATTCTTATCTTCGATGAAGTCACCCAAATGGCTGTCTTCCTCGTCGCCCACAGGCGTTTCAAGGCTGATCGGCTCCTTGGCGATCTTCAAGACCTTGCGCACCTTTTCAAGCGGCATGGCCAACTTTTCCGACAGCTCTTCAGGCGTCGGCTCACGGCCAATCTCATGCAGCATTTGGCGCGATGTACGAACGATCTTGTTGATCGTCTCAATCATATGGACCGGGATACGGATCGTACGCGCCTGGTCAGCGATAGATCGCGTAATGGCCTGGCGGATCCACCAGGTCGCATAGGTGGAGAACTTATAGCCGCGGCGATACTCAAACTTATCGACCGCTTTCATGAGGCCGATGTTCCCTTCCTGAATGAGGTCAAGGAACTGTAGACCGCGGTTAGTGTATTTCTTCGCGATGGAGATCACGAGGCGCAGATTGGCCTCCACCATCTCTTTCTTCGCGATGGCAGCTTCCCGTTCGCCCTTTTGCACCTTGTTGACGATGCGGCGGAACTCACCAATGTCGAGCCCAGCTTGGGTCGCAAGCTCGCGGATGTCACCGCGGATCTCTTTGACCAACTCTTTGTCGTCGGCAATGAGTGGCTTCCAGCCTGGAGTTGCGAGGTTTGCAACGCGGCGCAGCCAGTTGGGGTCAAGCTCCGAACCCTTATGCATCTTCAAGAATTCAGTGCGTTCCACACCGTAGCTCTCCGCCAGACGCAGAAGACGGCTCTCCATCGAGATCAGATTACGGTTGATGGCATACAGCTGCTCAACAAGTGCCTCAATGCGGTTATTGTTGAGCTGAAGGCTCTTCACCGATGAGATGATATCGCCTTTGAGGCCTTCCAAGCGACGTTCCTGGCTCGGCGTCAAACCGGTATTTGCCTTCCCATCAAGGTTCACGTCTTGAAGCTTGGAGAGCTTTTTGTAGTTGTCAGCGATGCTGTCGAAAATCTCGACAACTTTCGGCTTCAGTTCCGCTTCCATGGCCGAGAGAGAGAGGTTGATTTCATCCTCCTCATCATCCTCGTCATCGTCGTTTTCTTCATTGCTCCCCGGCTCATCGTCATTATCAGCCGTCGGGGGTGTTGTCGGCGGTACAGCAGCAGCAGGCGCGCCCTGCCCTGCAACACTTTGCCCCACCTGGGTCGGGTTCGTTGGAGGAGGTGGCTGAACGCCCTTCCCTTCCGGGTCAGCGTAGGTTGCTTCAAGATCAATGATGTCGCGCAGAAGGATATTTTCTTCCAGAAGTTCATCGCGCCAAATGATAATGGCCTGGAATGTCAGGGGGCTCTCGCAGAGGCCCGCGATCATCGCTTCGCGGCCTGCCTCGATGCGCTTGGCGATGGCGATCTCGCCTTCGCGGGAGAGAAGCTCCACCGTGCCCATCTCACGCAGGTACATCCGAACAGGGTCATCGGTGCGATCAGACGGCTCGCGCTTGGTGGTCGTGGCCACCGCCTTGGTGCCGGTCTCCGCCACAGCTGTCGACGTGCTCGGCGTCTCCGCGTTCTCTTCAGCTTCTTCAGCTTCCACAACATTGATGCCCATATCGTTGAGCATCGCCATCGTGTCTTCGATCTGCTCGGACCCGACTTGGTCGGACGGGAGAACGGAATTTAACTCATCATAAGTGACAAATCCGCGTTTCTTCGCGGCTTTGATCATCTTTTTTACCGATGCATCATTGAGATCGAGAAGCGGCCCATCTGACGCTTCTGGTGCATCGTTAGCCACTTTTGCTTCTGCTTGTTTTGCAGCCATGAAACAGGCAACTCCTGCTGGGGCGCATGTCCTTGCACCCAGAATCCGAAAATCACGTGAACGCCTTACTGCACCTAAAATAGTTGGTTCAGCGTAAAGCGGACCTTAAGAAACGTGTTCATTGGAAACACGCATGCGTATCGGCGTAACGTCGCCATGCATTTCTGCACAACGTGGCGTCAACTTGTCACAAGTCGCAACATCCAAAACTCACTTTTGAGGCGGTATGTTGCTATGACACGCTTGTGTGTGTTGCGAGCGCCATTGTTGGTCGGCCCGAGCTCCGTGCGCGTGCGTACAAGATTATTTAGGCAAAAAGAAGCGTCACACAAGAACCCAAACCGGTAAAATCGCTGCAAACCGATAAAATCAGCCGATTTGGAGCCGAAAGCTCTGTTGCATTGATCTACATTCGCAGGACCTTGGCATGCTTTTGGGTAAAGCCCAGCTGGTCAAGATGCACGGGACGAAGCTCCTCGCATTAAAGCCGCTTCCTCGTCCAACGCTCGCTCCAGTTCGTTTATCTGGTCGCGCATCGTGCGCGCTTCATCCTGGATAGCAAGCAGCCGACCCATCGTCGCCTCATCCAGATCGTTGCCCGAAGCACGCTGAGCTTCATTTGCCTCCGCCTCAACCGCTTTCAGTTCTAGCTTGGACAGCAAACAAGCGAAAAGCGTGTCGAGAAAACGGGGGCTAGGTTCACGCTTGAGGATCGGGAACGGAAGCTGATCCAACGCCGTTGCGTCGTCCGTCTTGTCTTGCCGCAAAACCGCAACATCAGCATCACCCGCAGGAGAAGCATCCAAGTAAGCAGAGCCTGGATCGCGATCATCAAAAGGTCCCTCAAGCGCGATCTCCAACTGACGCGCAAGGTCCTCAGTGCTAACAAGCGATGCAATATCCCGGTCGCCAAAACGCTGCGCGGCCGAGGGAAATCGTCGTGCCAAGGCAAGCAACTGGCGCTCCACAGAAAGCGGTTCTGGCGCAACCCGCGAGCTTGCTCCTAAAGCTCCGGTGCCGGAGCGTGAGGCGCCCGGGCGCCCGCCTGGATATCCTCCTGGATACTGGGCCTGTCGCAGCGCTCGCCGAAGCGCATAAAACCGGTCTTTGAGGGCCTGATCATAGAGCTTGCGCACCGCTTCATCAGCAATGCCAGCGGCCAGACGTCCTAAACTCGCCTGGAAAGCAGCGATACGCTCCGGCGTGCCGAGGTCAAGTCCGGATGTTTCCCGCTCCCAAAGGGCATCAATAAGCGACTGCGCGCCATCAAGCGCGGTGACGAACGCTTCTTTGCCGCGCTCTTTGATGAAATCATCTGGATCGAGTCCAGCGGGCAAAAACAGAAAACGCAGGCTCTTGCCAGGCTTCAGCAACGGTAACACCCGATCAATCGCCTTGTGCGCAGCGCGCGTGCCAGCCTCATCGCCGTCAAAGCATATGATCGGCTCATCGTTGAAACGCCAAATGAGCGCGATTTGGTCTTCGCCAAGCGCCGTGCCCAGCGAGGCGGTGACCTCAGGCACGCCTGCCTTATGCAGGGCAATGGCATCCATATAGCCCTCAACAACCACCAAGCGGTTTGCCTGATGCGCTGCGGTACGCGCACGCTGGGAGTTGAAAAGCATCTCCCGCTTGCGAAAAAGCTCGGTCTCCGGCGAGTTGAGGTATTTCGGCTCGCCATCACCCAGAACACGCCCGCCAAAACCGACGACCTTGCCGCGTTGATCCTCAATGGCGACCATTAAACGCCCACGGAACCGGTCATAGGGCGCGCGTCCACCTTCTTCCGGCACGATGACGAGCCCTGTCTCCACCATGTCGGCGAGCGGCACATCGCGGGCGCAGAGAAAGTCGAAAAGGCGCGTGCGTCCGTCAGGCGCGTAGCCGATACGGAAGGTTGCCCGCAGCATGCTGTCCAGACCACGTCCTTCGGCATAGGCAAGCGCGTGCTGCCCCTCCTGGCTGTGCAGGGCCCGCTCATAGAAGCTTGCCGCCAGTTCCAAAATGTCGTGCAGCTTGAGCTGTTCTTTGTGACGTCGCTCCGCTTCAGGGTCAGGCGCAGGCATGGCCACCCCCGCCTCCCCGGCTAAAAGCTCAACCGCTTCGGGGAAACTCATCCCATCATGCTCCATCAGGAAGCGAAAATGGTCTCCTGAGGCACCGCAGCCAAAGCAATGATATCGTCCACGGCGGTCATCGACATGGAAGGATGGCGTTTTCTCACCATGGAAGGGACAGCAAGCCCAATGATCACCTTTGGCAGGACGAGACTTGCGCCGATCCCACGAGACCCGTCGGCCAACGATATCGGACAGCGGCAGCCGATCGCGGATAACTGACAAGAACCCGTCGGTAAATCGCACCGGCCCCTCCTAAAGAGCTCTACGCACTAGCCAGCCAAGGCGGACAAACGTTCTTTGACAACAGCAGAGGCCTTGCCGGCATCAATCTGACCGGCAAACTGCGCCTTGAGGGCCGCCATAACCTTGCCCATGTCTTTCATGCCAGTAGCACCCACCTCAGAGATGATACCAGTGACAGCATCGCCGGTCTCTTCCTCGCTTAGCTGCTGGGGCATGAACTCGCGAATGATATCAATTTCTTCGCTTTCTTGGTCGGCCAGATCGAGCCGGCCAGCCTCTTCATAAAGCCGCTGTGATTCCTCACGCTGCTTCACCATCTTGGCCAAAAGCTCCAAAATACCCTCGTCGCTCAAACGATCCTCAGATTTTGCGCGCAAGGCAATATCACGATCCTTGATCGCCGCATTGATCAACCGCAGCGTTGAGGATTTGCGCTTATTTTGCTCGCGTACCGCAGTTTTAAGACTGTCGTTCAATTGGTTTCGCATGGATGTCCTGCTGGTTGGGGGACCGATGGCACACCGCTGAAAATCGGTTGCAGCAGCCAAGAGAAGTAAAAGCGCCTGGCGTGGGTGAGGATAAGATCACCCGCAGCGCTTTACAAGAAAGGCGGAAAAGTGTGGAGACGTGTGGACAGGCACCACGACCTTCTTAGCCACACTGTTCCCCAGCCCAACGCCGGACCACTCTTCCATGAACACGCTCGCACCCAACGCTGACACCCAGACGACACCAGCTCCTTGGACACCGCGGTTGAAAACCGGCCGATTGGTTCTGGCTGATGGAACGGTCTTTGAAGGGTACGGCTTTGGCGCTGAGGGCTCTGCAGTTGGCGAGGTTTGCTTCAACACCGCCATGACGGGATATCAGGAAATCCTGACCGACCCGTCCTACGCAGGCCAATTCATCACCTTCACCTTTCCCCACATCGGCAATGTAGGCGCCAATGCGCAGGATCAGGAGCAACTACAACCAGACGGGCAGTTTGAAGGCGCCCGGGGCCTGATCGTCAAAGCCGATCTGACTGACCCGTCCAGTTGGCGCGCGGGCGACCATCTGAGCATCTGGCTGAAAGCGCGTGGCATCATCGGCATTGCTGGCATTGATACCCGCGCGCTCACTGCGCACATTCGCGAAAACGGCATGCCAAATGCCTGCTTGGCCTATGATGCCCACGGGTCCTTCGACCTTGATACGCTCAAAGCCCAAAGCGCTGGTTGGCAGGGTCTTTTGGATCAGGATCTTGTGCCCGGCGTGACGAGCAAGGGGACAGGCTCCTGGATTGAAACAAGTTGGACGTTGGATGCCGGCTATGGCGCCTGCGAGGAGGCGAGCCACCACGTCGTGGCGGTTGATTATGGCGTAAAACGCAACATCCTGCGGCTTCTCACCGACCGCGGCTGCAAGGTCACCGTCGTGCCAGCTGACATGCCAGCAGCGGACATTGTGGCGATGAAGCCGGACGGCATTTTCCTGTCCAATGGCCCGGGCGACCCGGCGGCCACCGGAGCGTACGCCGTCCCGATCATCCAAGATCTAATGAAAACCGGTCTACCGATGTTCGGCATCTGTCTTGGCCACCAAATGCTTGGTCTTGCGTTTGGTGGCACCACAAAGAAAATGCACCAAGGCCATCACGGCGCAAACCACCCGGTGATGGACTACACCACCGGCAAAGTCGAAGTGACGTCCATGAACCACGGCTTTGCTGTTGATGGCGACAGCCTGCCGCCCGAGGTCGAGACGACGCACACATCGCTGTTTGATGGCACCAACTGCGGTCTTCGACACAAAGAACTGCCGATTTTCTCCGTGCAGCACCATCCCGAAGCCTCACCCGGCCCGCAGGACAGCCACTACCTGTTCGACCGGTTCGTAACAGCCATGACAGACCACGCCGAACGATGACTTTGCGCTCGCAGGAGACTCACAGATTAGCCAGGTTATCGATAACGCCTTGAGTTGCTTCAATCTGTTCCTCAAGCGCTTCACGCTTGGAAATCAGACGTTCTCGCTGCGTTTGGCATAGACTGCGTCACCCGGACGGCATGCACATGCGCACGCCACCTGTTCCGCGCGGCATAGGCGAGGCATGGCGCAAATCCCGCACTTTGATGCTGCGGGGCATGTTCGGCCAGCGCAAAAGAAGCGACCCCGTTCATAAACCACGCAAGCCCCAATCCGCTTTGGTCGTCAGCTGTTTCCTCTCCCTGACAAGGGCCACACGCTGACAAGCGCCTCGCCCACCGATGAGAGCGACCTCTAGGGTCAGGACCCAAACGAAGGTGGCAGAACAAAAAAAGCGCCACCCGATGGCGGCGCTCTTTTTAAGGGAACTATGGTCTCGATATTACCAATCGATACCAAGATAGCGAAGCATCGCATTCCATGAACAGGAGAACGTTGCATGCCTATGGAGGTCGGGACGACGACTTCCGACCACCGAACGGTGTAGGATCATCTCTGAAAGCATGATCGACCTTCCTTCGTGTGTGTTACCCGCGTCCTTGGACGCCCGAATCACTGACTTGACCAGGGCATTGGGTACGCATTACAGACACGTATAGGCACATTTTGCGCTTTTCACAACCATGGAATGCAAATTTTGCGCTTTTTTAGCGCAAGAAGTGCGTTCACTCGGAGTTCTCGATGCCCACTCGCCACCCAAAACTGCCACTAACGGACGTCGAAGAGACGCCGATGGAGGCTGAAGCGTTCAAAGAATGGCGCAAGCGGTTAGGCCTAAAACAGAAAGACGCGGCCGAGCTTCTGGGGCTCAAAAAACGGATGATCCAGTACTACGAGACTGGGACGCGCAGCGGGAACGATGTGGCGATCCCCAAATCCATCCGCCTCGCCTGTTACGCGTTAGAGGCTGGCATCCTTGATTATGATGGCAAGCTTGTCTCCGCCCATGCAAACAACTCGGGCGTGGTGGTCGCCCCTGCATCGTTCGACGTGCCCGAACGCGTTAATGGTGATCACCCCTTCAAAGGGCAAAGCGCACCGGAGAGCACCGTATCTGAGGATGACGCCGCAGTGAGTTATACGAAAGTGAATGGTGAGACGCCGAAGAGCTTTTTTGGCATCCGATTTGGTGCCACACATCGCACACATCCAGATATGGAAGTTGATGCTCCCGATCTGCCAAAAGCAGACCAGTAAGACAGCGTCAGCGCCTGTCTGGAGCGCCATCCAAATCCGGCACATTCATAGCAACCAATGCACGCGCGGCAGCAAAGTTTGGGAGCAAAGCACTTGCGGCCTTTTCATCGGCAAACGAGCCCACTATAGAGCCGTTTCAGCCATACATCTTGCGCACAGCATCGCAGACCAACAGCAGAGCTTCATGACACGCTCTGCGGACGTTGGGATGCGCCGTAACGCGCCCTCCAGACTTAAAGCGCGGTTCCATGCCCAAACGCACCGACATCTCCTCCATCCTCATTATCGGAGCGGGGCCGATCATCATCGGCCAGGCGTGCGAATTCGACTATTCCGGCACGCAAGCCTGCAAGGCACTGAAGGCGGAAGGGTACCGGATCATCCTGGTAAATTCGAACCCAGCGACGATCATGACCGACCCGGACCTTGCAGACGCCACCTATATTGAACCGATCACGCCAGAGGTGGTGGCCAAGATCATCGCCAAAGAACGGCCGGACGCCATCCTGCCCACCATGGGCGGCCAGACAGCGCTTAACTGCGCGCTTTCTTTGCGCAAGATGGGTGTGCTCGACGAGTTTGATGTCGAGATGATCGGGGCGACCGCGGAAGCCATCGACAAAGCCGAAGATCGCGAGCTTTTCCGCAAGGCGATGATCAAGATCGGGCTTCAGACAGCGCGCGGTGAGACGCTGAAAGGCTCTCTGCGCGACAAGCTCGACGGCGATGGTAATCCAATCACCGACAAAGCCGGCAACCCAATCCGCGAACTATCGCCCGAAGGTCTCGCTAAGGCGCTGAACCTCCTGGACATGGTCGGCCTTCCAGCTGTCATCCGGCCTTCCTTTACGCTCGGCGGCACCGGGGGCGGCATCGCTTACAACCGCGAAGAGTTTCTACAGATCGTGGAAGGCGGCATCGACGCCTCCCCCACCAATGAGGTGCTCATCGAAGAATCAGTGCTCGGCTGGAAAGAGTTTGAGATGGAGGTTGTGCGCGATAAGGCGGACAACTGCATCATCATTTGTTCCATCGAGAACGTTGATCCGATGGGCGTCCATACTGGCGATTCCATCACCGTTGCCCCTGCCTTGACGCTGACCGACAAAGAATACCAGATCATGCGCGATGCCTCGATCGCGGTGTTGCGTGAGATTGGAGTGGAAACCGGCGGCTCCAACGTCCAGTTCGCGGTGAATCCGGAGAATGGCCGCATGGTCGTTATCGAGATGAACCCGCGCGTCTCGCGTTCGTCCGCCTTGGCGTCCAAGGCGACCGGCTTTCCCATCGCAAAAGTCGCAGCGCGCCTGGCCGTTGGGTACACGCTTGATGAGCTCGATAACGACATTACGGGCGGAGCGACCCCGGCTGCCTTCGAGCCGACCATCGACTATGTGGTCACCAAAATCCCGCGCTTCACTTTTGAGAAGTTTCCGGACGCCGATCCCACGCTGACAACCAGCATGAAGTCGGTCGGTGAGGTGATGGCCATTGGACGGACCTTCACAGAGAGCCTGCAAAAGGCGCTGCGCGGTCTGGAAACCGGCCTTGATGGCCTTGATGACGTGCACATTGAAGGTCTTGGCGGTGATGACGACAAAAACGTCATCCGCGCGGCTATCTCATCACCGAGGCCTGACCGGCTCTTAAAAGTGGCGCAGGTCATGCGCGGCGGCGCAACCGACGAACAGATCTACAAGGGCTGCAAGATCGACCCCTGGTTTATCCGGCAAATTAGGGTGATTGTTGAGCTCGAAGAGCGCATCCGCGCCCATGGACTTCCAGGTGACGTTAACTGGATGCGCGCTCTCAAAGCGCACGGCTTCTCCGATGCAAGGCTCGGGGCCCTAACAGGACAGGGCGAAGCCGACGTGAAGGCGCACCGGCTATCCCTTGGCGTGCGGCCCGTGTTCAAGCGTATTGACACCTGCGCGGCTGAGTTCGCCTCGCCCACGGCCTACATGTACTCCACCTACGAAGTGCCGTTCAGCACGGATAACGACGCGCCCGCTAATGAAGCGCTGGTCTCAGACCGCAAGAAGGTTGTGATCTTGGGGGGCGGGCCGAACCGGATAGGCCAGGGCATTGAGTTCGACTATTGCTGCTGCCACGCGGCCTTTGCGCTGAAAGACATCGACGTTGAAGCGATCATGGTCAACTGTAATCCTGAGACCGTCTCCACCGACTATGACACGTCCGACCGACTTTACTTTGAGCCGCTGACAGCAGAGGACGTTCTGGAAATCCTTGAGCTGGAACAATCCAAAGGCACGCTCCACGGGGTCATCGTCCAGTTTGGCGGGCAAACACCGCTGAAACTTGCAAGTGCCCTGCAAGACGCCGGAATACCGATCCTTGGTACGTCTCCTGACGCGATTGACTTGGCCGAAGATCGCGACCGCTTCCAGAAATTGCTTGAAGAGCTGGCGCTAAAACAGCCGCCGAACGGTATTGCGCGTTCCGTTGAGGAAGCCAAACAGATCACCCAGTCCATCGGCTATCCGGTCGTGGTACGTCCTTCCTACGTCCTTGGCGGGCGAGCGATGGAAATCGTGCGCGATGATACAAGCCTCAACCGCTACATGACCGAAGCCGTGGTCGTATCGGGCGACAGCCCTGTGTTGATCGATGGCTATCTTGCCGATGCGACCGAGGTGGATGTTGATGCACTCTGCGACGGCACAACGGTGACAATCTGCGGCATCATGGAGCATATCGAGGAGGCAGGTATCCATTCTGGCGATTCCGCCTGCGCCTTGCCCGCACACACGCTGACAGAAGCAACGCTCAACGCACTCGAAGAGCAAACCAAGAAACTGGCACTCGCGCTCAATGTCGGCGGCCTGATGAACGTGCAGTACGCTATCAAGGACAACGACATTTACGTGCTTGAGGTAAACCCCCGCGCTTCACGAACAGTGCCTTTTGTCGCCAAAACGGTAGGCGCACCCATCGCCAAGATCGCCGCGCGTGTAATGGCTGGCGAAACGCTCGAACCGACCCTGACCGCCTACGGCCGCGCACCCCAGTCGCGAAACTTGCCGCATATCGCAGTGAAGGAAGCCGTCTTCCCGTTCGCGCGCTTCCCGGGCGTTGATACGGTTCTCGGTCCAGAGATGCGCTCGACCGGCGAAGTGATGGGCATCGACACAAGCTTTGGCTTCGCATTTGCCAAATCACAGCTTGGCGGCGGTACGAAAGTGCCCACCATGGGCAATGTGTTCGTATCCCTCAAGGACGCCGACAAGCCGAAGGCGCTCGCGGCGGTTCAGCTTCTGACCAAGCTTGGGTTCGGCATTCTGTGCACATCAGGCACGCAGACATACCTCGCCGAACATGGAATTGAATCAGAACGAGTGAACAAGGTGCTTGAAGGCCGTCCGCACGTCGTGGATGCGATCAAGAACGGCGATGTACAGCTCGTCTTTAACACCACTGAAGGCAAAAAGGCGCTGGAGGACTCGCGCTCGCTACGCCAAGCCGCTCTCATCAACAAGGTGCCCTATTACACCACCATGGCCGGTGCGAACGCTGCAGTGGAGGCGATTGATGCCGTGCTTTCGGCTGACATTGCGGTAAAATCCTTACAGGATTATATGTCAGCCTTGGCATAGCAGTCGCTGACCCCTCCCCCTACATCAGCATCATGCAGCAATAAAAGCAGCGAGAGTGAGCGCAGGTCACCTCCAGCGTTCATCCAAACCATTGAAGGAAGGCCCATGGAAAAGGTGCCAATGACAACCCAAGGGTACGAAAACCTGAAGGAAGAGCTGCATCGCCGCCAGTCGCAGGACCGCCCGAAGATCATTGAAGCGATCTCTGAAGCGCGCGCGCACGGCGACTTGTCGGAAAATGCCGAGTACCACGCTGCTAAGGAGGCGCAGAGCCTGAATGAAGGCCGGATCAACGAGCTAGAAGACAAAATCGCACGCGCTGATGTGATCGACCCGGCTAAGATGTCTGGAGACACGGTGAAGTTCTCCGCGACCGTCGTCATTGTCGATGAAGAGACGGACGAGGAGAAGACTTACCAGATCGTCGGCGATGTCGAGGCCGACCTCAAACAGAACCGCATCTCATTGTCCTCACCCATCGCGCGCGCCCTTATCAACAAGAAGGTCGGCGATTCGGTCGAAGTCGCAGCGCCCGGCGGCAAGCGCGACTTCGAGATTTTGGAAATCCGCTATGGCTAGCCCGTGTGAGGTGCCGTAGCGGGCAACTGTCAGGCGTGCGTTACACGAGCAGCAAAACATCCGCGCAGCGCATAGTGCGCATCCACATGCGCGATACCCTCACCGTCTAGAAGTCGATCGAGCGCGAAAGCAATCGCATCGCCCTGCGCAAGCTCAGCGTCCACCATCATACCGTCCGCATCGAACGCCCGAAGCGATAGAAGACGGCGATGCATGACCTCAGGCACATCATCCACCGCTTTGTAAGCCTCCTTTGTGCCCTCACGCACAAAGATTGCATGGCTTGCGTGAAACGGCGTCGGCTTCTCCATGCTGACATGGTTCACGAGGAGCATCGTTTCGCCGACGTCGCCGTCGCGCATCTCAACGCGATCAGGATAACCGGGCTTCGCGTCAACGGTGTAACGATACACTCCATGTTCGGCGAGCGCCTCATCGCTGAGACCGAAGAGATGAGCATAGGGCTCAGGTGATAGGCCTTGAATGATAAATGACACGGGAGGACTCCTTCTTTGATGGAGCCACTTTCGGGTAGATGCGATGTCTCAGCCACCCGATTTCGGACATCTATCCACCATCACGCAAGCCGAAGGCGGGCTTCGTCCGCCACTGCTCTTGAATGCCCACTTCATGTGAGATCGCAGCACTAAACCATTGAACTGACTCACTGATTGTACGGGGCTTCAAGTTCGCCCAAAACCCAAAACGATTCGCGTTGAATCAGAAGTTTAGGCGACCGACGCTGAAAAACAGAGGTGTCAGCCCTGCCCCTCAAGCGGCGCGATGCCAGCATCTTTCACGCGGCGCAGTGTCAGCATGGTGCGCACTGAGGCGATGTTATCAGCCGTTGTAAGCTCATCAATCACGAAGGCCTGGAAGGATGAAAAATCCGCTGCCGCGCACTTCAAGATAAAGTCTACTTCGCCTGAGATCGCATAGCACTCGCGTACCATGGGCCAACCCGCGACACGGGCTTCAAAGGCCACAAGATCTGACTCTGACTGGTTGACGAGGCCAACCATGGCGTATGCAACAATGTCATAGCCGAGCTGTTTCTCATCAAGCAGCGCGCGGTAGCCACGAATGAGCCCCGCCTCCTCAAGAGCCCTCACGCGTCGCAAGCAAGGCGGCGGCGAAATACCCACCCGCCTGGCCAACTCAACATTGGTAATCCTGCCATCGCCCTGAAGCTCAGAGAGAATAAGCCAATCAATAGAATCAAGAAGAGCTTTCATGATGGTCAGATGACGTTTTAATGAGGCGTGTTCGACGACCAGTACCGCACGAGTCGTGTGTCCACTCTGATTGACACCAAGGCCGGAGGGTTTCAAGCAGACATCATGGCTGAAAAAAGAGCACAGACTGACAACAGCTCAGGCGCATCCCCGCTCCAGCGCGACGCCCAGGCACTCATCCTCACCGATGGGAAAATGGGCGACCTTGCGCATTGTCGTGGCGTGGCATCAGTGCTTGGGATGAATACCACCGAGCATGTCGTGCAACCAAGTAAGCTCGCCGCAGCGCTTGGGCGTGCCAGCAACATGAAGGCGTTCTTAAGCAAGCTCGAGAACCTCTCACCGCAACCCGTTTTGGCCATTGCATCGGGTCGGCGCACAGTTCCCTATTTGAAAGCCGTCAAAACGAGATTCGGTCAGAACCTTCTCACGCTCTTTCTCAAAGACCCGAGGACCGGCGCTGAAACGGCGGACCTGATCTGGGTTCCAACTCATGACAAACTGCGCGGGGCGAACGTGCTGGTCACAAACACCGCGCCCCACCGATACACATCAGACATCACAGAATCTGCAGCTGAGGAGCTCGCCAAACATCTGCCGGAAAGCTCCTGGCCGCGCCCGTGGCTTGGTGTTGTGTTGGGTGGGGTGACCGGGTCGGTGCGCTATGAGGCGCAAACCGTCACGGCGCTTAGAGATGCTATCGTCAAGGCGTCCACCCACGCAGGCGCGGTTCTTGTGACACCCTCAAGGCGCACCCCAGCCGACGTGCTCGACGGTCTGATGGGCCTGCATTCCAACGTCTGGATATGGGACGGGCACGACCCCAACCCTTATGCCGGCATGCTTGGCGCCTGCGATGCGTTTCTTGTAACCGGCGACAGCCACAACATGGTCTCGGAGGTGCTGTCCGCTGGCCGCCAGACCATGGTCTTTCGCCCGGCAGGACTGCCAACCAAATTCACCAGGTTCCTTGATTCGATGAGCGACAACGGCGCGATCCTGGTGCCCGAAGCCACCAGTTTCGATCACCATCAGGCGCCGATCGATGCAACACCCGTCATTGCGAACTGGGTGACAGATGCCCTGAAAACCCGGGGCTTGTATGTCTAATCAGCCGTTTTACTGTTCTAATTCTTGGGATAACCGGACAAGCACGATCACGACCAGGTTACGCCAACTTGGCAGTATGGCCGCATCTTCCTATCTTCCGATGAACAAAGTCGTGCGCGAGCGATCTTCTCTTGCCGTACCCGTAAAGGGTAACGGGCATGTCGCCGTATGCGCACAGCGTCATGCATCCAAGGCTAATCTCATTCAAGGCTCACCCTCATGCCCGAAACACGCCACACCAAAGTCCTCATTATCGGCTCCGGCCCTGCTGGATACACAGCAGCAATCTACGCTGCGCGCGCCATGCTCGACCCCATTCTCGTCTCCGGCCTTCAGACCGGCGGGCAGCTGACCATCACGACCGATGTAGAGAACTTCCCAGGTTTTGCTGATGTCATCCAGGGCCCCTGGCTCATGGAGCAGATGAAAGCGCAAGCAGAACATGTCGGCACCGAGTTCGTTCAGGACATCATCACCAATGTGGACGTGACCCGGCGCCCCTTCGTGGCAACAAGCGATGGCGGCGACGTCTACACGGCCGATACGATCATCATCGCCACGGGTGCACAGGCCAAATGGCTTGGGCTTCCATCCGAGCAAGCCTTTATGGGTGGCGGCGTCTCCGCCTGCGCAACGTGCGACGGGTTCTTCTACCGAGGCAAGAAAGTCGCCGTTGTCGGCGGTGGCAACACAGCGGTGGAAGAGACACTCTATCTGGCAAACCTTGCTGAAGAGGTCACGCTTATCCACCGGCGTGACGAACTACGCGCGGAGAAGATCCTGCAAGATCGGCTCTTCAAGCATCCCAAGATCAACGTGCTTTGGAACCACACGGTCGAGGAGATCTGCGGTGAACCCGGCTTCCCGGCGAAGGTGACACATCTGCGCCTCAAAAATACTGTGACCGACGAAGAACACGATCACCTGACAGACGGCTTCTTTGTCGCTATCGGTCATGCGCCCGCTGTCAGCCTGTTCGAAGGCAAACTCAAACAGAAGAATGGCGGCTATCTATGGACAGCCCCCGACTCTACCGTGACCAGCATTCCAGGTGTCTTCGCCGCGGGCGACGTCACAGATGACGTGTACCGTCAAGCTGTAACCGCGGCAGGTCTTGGGTGCATGGCTGCGCTTGAAGCCGAAGGTTTCATCGCAGAACAGGAAAGTCTGCCGCAAGCTGCCGAGTAAAACGGCCGAGAACCACAACTGACGAAGCCGCCGCCCTGTAACTGTATTTGGCAACTGGTCGGACAACTGACAGCGCCCTTTTAAGGAACACCCCATGGCCACACCAAGCCGCATGATCATGCACGACGATACGGCGGCGGTCATGGACTGGGACAAGCTGCGCATCTTTCATGCTGCAGCTGAGGCTGGATCGTTCACCCATGCAGGCGATGGCCTGCACATGAGCCAATCGGCGGTAAGCCGACAGGTCTCAGCGCTCGAGGCCGATCTCAATGTGAAGCTATTTCACCGCCATGCGCGTGGCCTGGTGCTCACCGAACAGGGTGAGCTTCTGTACCGTACAGCGCACGAGGTTCTGCAAAAGCTGGAGAGCGTCCGCACGCGGCTGGCCGATTCTAAAACACAGCCGACCGGCAATCTGCGCGTGACCACCACAGTCGGCCTTGGCTCCACATGGCTGACAGCACGACTCAATGAGTTTCGCGAACGATATCCAGGCATTCAACTGGAACTCATCCTCGATGATGATGAACTCGACATTGCGATGCGCGAAGCCGATGTCGCAATCCGTTTACGCCAGCCGGTGCAGCCGGACCTTATCCAACGCAAGCTCTTCACCGTACATTTCCACCTTTATGCCGCACCCGACTACATCAAGCGCCATGGACAACCCAAACAGGTCGATGATCTCGATAACCACGTCCTGTTGAGCTACGGCTACCCTGCTCCGCCCTATTTGCGCGACATGAACTACCTAGAAAATGCAGGTCGTCCCGAAGACAATCCCAGGCGGGCGCAGGTCCGCATCACCAACGTTTATGGCCTGCGCAAAGCTTGCCTGCGCGGTGTGGGCATAGCGATGTTGCCTGACTATATGGTCGAGGAGGACAAGGCGCTCGTGCAGATCGAACTCGACGGCGAGACGCTGCCCCATTTCGACACCTACTTCGTCTACCCTGAGGAAATGCGAAACTCGGCCCGCGTGATGGTTTTTCGCGACTTTCTTCTGGCAAATGCCAAGCGGTGGAGCTTTTAAAACGGCATCAACCCCTGAATCTTTAGGGGAAGTTCAAACGGCCACATCCTTTAAAAGCGCATTTGAAAGACCAGAAAAAGAAAGAAATATCAAATACTTAAAATGAATGTAATAGGTGAGGCATCAGCCGCGCGCCCATAGCTATGCGTTCAACGCATAGCTGCCATACCAGTGTATACATTGTCTTATGCCAAGGGTCGCATAGTTATTTTATAACGCAGCGTGGTGTTACCCTCCCAATATCACCTGCTTTTGGTGATGATGCCTCCAACCCCTCGGATGTGTCATCCACACTCAGACGCCGGGCTTGATCGCACCTTCGGGTAGACAGATCGTCCGGCGTTTTTCTTCTTGTCGATGCTTACAAGCCAAAGCCAAAACCAAGGAAACGGATGGGTGGCTCTTCCGTTGAAGACCACTACAAACCCTTCACAAGATCAAAGAAGGCGCTTCTACCCTGTTGAATTTCCCACGCTGACACCACCGCCGTCACGTTTGCTTCAAGAGGGTCAGCCGAAGAGATCTCCAAATCGTACTGTCGCCCTTGATGGATCGTGTTGAAGTCTTTTTCAGCACTGCCCTCAGGACGGTCACCCCGTGCGGCCTCACGCACATTGAGAACACCGAGCGGGGCATGCAGGGCGACAAAGAGGACGCGGTGCGGCAAAAACGACCGGGCAAGCTGCCCCTGCCAGCCGGGAGTATCGAGAATGTGTTCAATGATCAGATTGTTACCGGCGTCGGCATAGGCACCCAATGATCGATGATATCCATCGAAAAAGGACGCGCGCATCGCTTTCCAGTCAAAGTCACCCGATTGAACGCGAGCGAGGGGCAAGACACCGCTGTCGCGCAAATGATTGATCGAGATGTGCCAGAACGGAAAAGGTATGGACGCCTGAAGCGCACGCGCCAGAGTCGACTTCCCCGACGACGATGCTCCATGCAGGAAGATAATGTCGCCCATGACCCTCAGAAGACAACAAAAAGCGCTCGAAGATCGTTCCCGTACCAGCAGTCGGCCTACAGCTACATAAACAGGCGCGGATCGTCGATCTGGCTGTAAAGTGAAGCGACTTCCTCACCGTAGCCATTGTAGAGAACGGATGGCACGCGCTCATCGCTCCCCAAGAGACGCTCGGAGGCTTGGCTCCAACGGGGGTGCGGAACCTCTGGGTTCACATTCGCCCAGAAGCCATACTCGTTGGCGTTCGCTTCTTCCCAGAAGGTTACCGGGCGCCGGTCCGTGAACGTGAAGCGAACAAGAGATTTTGCGCTCTTGAAACCATACTTCCATGGCACTGCGATCCGCAGCGGCGCGCCATACTGCTTGGCAATAGGCTTGCCGTAAGCACCGGTCACCATGAAGGCGAGATCATGGGTCGCCTCTTCGATGGTGAGCCCCTCGGTGTAGGGCCAAGAATACCATGTTTGCCGTTGGCCAGACGCCATCTGCGGGTCGTTGAATGTCTCCATCACGACGTACTTGGCGCTCGACAAGGGCCGCGCATAGTCAACCAGATCGCGCATGGGAAAACCCGTCCACGGCACAGTCATCGCCCACGCCTCAACACAGCGCAGGCGATAGACACGCTCTTCCAAGCTCATGGCGCGGATAATTGTGTCGATATCAACGGTGCGCTCTTCTTCAACCATGCCATCGAACACGACAGTCCAGGGCCGTGTCTCAAGGTCTTGCGCCGCGTTCCAGATACCTTTGTGAGAACCAAACTCGTAGAAATTGTTGTAGGTCGCCGCCTCAATTTCATCGGTCAGCGCACGGCCTGCATTGGCGAAGCTTGGGTTCGTGAAAGCTGGATAAAGATCAGCGGTAGGGTCACCATCTATCGTCAGAGGGACGTCGCTGCCGCCTTCATCGCCGAACAGACCGAAGATAGCATGGGCAGAATTTATCGAACCAGCAATCGTGCCGCCCGCGACACCCATCGCCAGAGACCCCTTCATGGCACCCTTCATCAGAGCACGCCGATTGAGATAGACACTCTCGTCTGTCGCGGCACTCTCCGGAAGTTCCCAGCGTTTCTTTGAGCGGATCAACATTGCCTGTTCACCTTTCCTCGCTCACCCCCTGTGAGCTTGACGTTGCCCCTCAGCCCATTCGTTGCGTCAACGCCTTTCTGTTAGAAAAAACACTGACCAACCGCTTTCCTTTAGGCAGGCAACGGTTCACCGTCTACTCACAAGGGTGTCAAAAAAGTCTTGAGATGCCATCTAGACGCTTAACGTCAACGACATTCCCCAATCTTAACTCAAATTCCCGCAGAACCGCTGAATGCGCGTGCAGGCTTCTTCCAACGCTTCGTCAGACGTCGCGTACGAAATGCGGAAGTTAGGCCCAAGCCCAAACGCTGAACCCTGAACCACCGCCACGCCTTCGTTTTCCAACAACTCGGTCACAAAGTCTTCGTCGGTAGACAGAACTTTACCAGACGGAGCAGTCTTTCCCATCGTGCCTTCGCAAGACGGGTAGACGTAAAACGCTCCTTCCGGCGTTGGGCACGAAATCCCACTCGACTGGTTGAGCATGGAGACGACAAGATCGCGGCGACGTTTGAAGGTCTCATTATTGGGCGCGATGAACTCCTGGGTCCCGCTTAAAGCTTCCACTGCCGCCCATTGAGAAATGGACGACGGGTTTGACGTTGATTGCGACTGGATTTTGGCCATCGCCTTAATGAGGTGCGCCGGACCACCCGCATAGCCAATGCGCCAGCCGGTCATCGCGTAGGCTTTCGAAACGCCGTTCACCGTCAGCGTTCGCTCAGCCAGTTGCGGCTCAACCTGCGCAATCGTGGTAAATTCAAAATCATCGTAGACGAGATGCTCATACATATCGTCGGTCATGATCCAAACATTCGGGTGGTTCAAAAGCACATCTGTAATCGCCTTCAACTCATCGCGCGAGTAGGCCGCGCCCGACGGGTTGGAGGGTGAATTGAAAATGAGCCACTTGGTTTTAGGCGTCAGTGCAGCATCCAGCGCTTCAGGCGTCAATTTGAAACCCGTCGCCATAGAAGTCTCAACAAACGTCGGCGTGCCGCCGGCGAGCAGCACCATGTCTGGATAGCTGACCCAGTAGGGCGTTGGAATAAGCACCTCATCGCCCGGGTTCACGGTGGCCATCAGCGCGTTGTAGAGAACCTGCTTGCCACCGGTCCCGACGGTGATTTCAGACGGCTCGTAGGAAAGATCATTCTCACGAGCAAACTTGGCTGAGATAGCAGCCTTCAGCTCCGGGATACCGTCAACGGCTGTATATTTCGTCTTGCCGTCTTGAATGGCTTTAACAGCCGCCTGCTTGACGTTCTCAGGCGTGTCGAAGTCAGGCTCGCCGGCACCAAGACCGATCACGTCCCGACCTGATGCTTTCAACTCCCGTGCCTTGTTCGTAACCGCGATGGTGGCGGACGGTTTAATGCGGGCGAGCGAGTCGGCAAGGAAGGCCATAGAAAATCATCCTACTCAGAGTGATTGAAGCGCAATGCTGGTCCTAGACCCGCAGATTAGAGTGTGCAAGCAGGCTCTTGTTTGGTCGCCAACGCATGTGCGCCTCAGCGACTGCGACCTTTAAGGAAAGGGATCAGCGATGCACACGCTCTACTCGATGCAAAATTCTGGCAACTGCTACAAGCTAAGACTGACCATGGCGCAGCTTGGCATCCCGTTTCAAATTGTCGATGTGGACATTCTCAAAGGCGAGACACGCACACCGGAGTTTTTGGCCCTCAACCCGAACGGCAAAGTGCCAGCGCTCAAACTCGACACCGGCGAGCTTCTATCTGAATCGAACGCGATTCTTTTCTTCCTCGCCGAAGGAACACCGCTTCTCCCGCAGAACCGCTTCTGCAAGGCCGAGACGTTGCAGTGGATGTTCTTTGAGCAGTACAGCCATGAGCCCTACATCGCCGTCGCGCGCTTCTGGCTGTCGATTATGAAGGGCGGCCGCGAGTTGAAGTCACACCAACTCGATGATTGGTGGGAACGTGGCTACCAGGCGCTCGGCGTTATGGAGCGGCATCTTGAAGGCAGAGAGTTCTTTGTTCCAAGCGGGTACTCCATCGCCGACATCGCTTTGTACGCGTACACCCATGTTGCCGAAGATGGCGAGTTCGACCTGTCAGATTTCCCGCGCATCAACGCTTGGATGGCACGGGTTCGCACGCAATCGGGGCACGTTGCGATGGATTGGAGACCTTAACGAATTCAGCATTGTCGCATTTGCGTCACAAAAGAGTACGCAAAGCGCCGCAACTCAGCCCTGCACGAGCCACACTGGCATGGTCGATCATGTATCAGATCAAGGGCGGGCTCTGGCGCACGCCTTCCAAGAGGCTGATACCATGCGCGACCGTTACTCCATCTTCCAAACCGAGACAGATGCTGCAAGCAGCCTTAAGAAGCCCAGCAGAGCGCTTCATAAGCGCATCCACGCGACATGGACAAGTTTTCAGCGCAGCTGGGTGGTTATCCTCACGCTTGCGGTCGCTCTGGTCGCCTTTTTATCGGCCGGCTTGGTCAAGGCGTACATCTATGGCGCGTTGCCTCTCTCAACCGACTTCGTGGTTCAGTCTTTGCGCGCACTGGCAAGCATTGATGGTCCAAACGTAGCAAGCATCCTCGATAGCGGCGCGCCAGCATTTCAGATTTCAGCTTTGTTGATAGCGTTGACGCTGGTCGTGCTTACGGCGCGCAAGACATGGACGCGCGCCTTTAAAGTCCTGAAGGTTGCACCGCGTCAGACAATGGAAGTGGAACATCTCGTCCACGGTGCGGCACGATAAACGCTGGTAGGCACTCATCAGCGCTGCAGACACTCATAGGCGCTGTACGCACTCACGGGCGCTATACGCACTCTTGGCCGCTAAAGAACGCGGCACGCCCGGTTCGCCCATTGTCACGAGATTGTCGTGTGACCGCGGAGAACGATCGATGAGATCCTTGGGAATCATCGAAATAGCTACCGTGCATCGCGTTTTGAACCCGACACAGCGCGACGATTGATTGTTCTTTCCCCCCTTTCGCTCGGGAGACTTTAAATCGCGTCACCTTCAAGCATTCAAAACCGCCACTTTACGACAGGCTTACTCAACCCTTGTGAAGACTGTGGAGTTTGACGTTTCCTGGTAAAACAACGCCGAGAAAGTGAGGATGCATGCTTGATATCCTTTCCCTCCAAGCGGCCGCGCACCATATCTTTAGAGGTGCCTTTGAAAACGGGATTTCAATCATGCGACCTACCCTAAAGATAATCGCTCGTCCGGCGAGCCCGTTACCGGTGAACCCGAAGACCTTGACGTTTGTCAGCGCCCTTGCGGCTCTTTTGATCACGTTCGTTGCAAGCCCCTCCCCAAGCACCGCGCAAGTCGGCGACAACGCAAGCAGTTGCGCTCTTGAGGCTGCCACCGTCGCAACAGGGTTAGAGTTTCCATGGGGACTGGCCTTTATCAACGCCCAGACAGCGCTCATCACTGAACGGCCCGGCGGCCTGCAAATCGTCGATCTGGCAACGGGTGATGCGACACCTGTTGAAGGCGCACCGCGCGTTGCAGCCAACGGTCAAGGAGGGCTTCTGGATGTGGCACTTGCACCAGACTTTGCTGCGTCCGGCACGATTTTCTTCAGCTTTTCTGAACCGCGCGGGGGCAGAACTGGCACCTCCATTGGCCGTGCAACGCTTCAAGGCTGGGACACAACAAGGCCCGTTCTCACAGATACTGACGTTCTTTTTCAGCAGTCAGCTCCAGACGGCAACGGACGTCACTTCGGCTCACGCATCGTTGTCTTGCCAGACGGCACTCTCGCTTTCACCATCGGCGACCGTGGAACGCCGCCACGCTCACAAGACCCGTTTGACCATGCAGGCTCGGTGCTGCGCATCAACCAGGACGGGTCAGTTCCATCGGACAATCCCTTTGCCGACGGCACAGCTGCACAGCCCGAAATCTGGTCAACGGGCCACCGAAACCCACAAGGCGCGACGCTCGATACGGCCACTGGCGTTTTATGGACCGTGGAACATGGCGCGCGCGGCGGCGATGAAATCAACCAGCCTCAAGCTGGCCGCAACTATGGCTGGCCGACGATCTCTTATGGTGTGAACTACTCTGGCACCCGCATTGGCATCGGCACAGCAGCCGACGGTCTGGAACAACCCGTCTACTTCTGGGACCCATCCATCGCTCCGTCTGGCATGGCGATCCTGCGCGGGTCCGCACTCTTTCCAAGCTGGGACGGCGATATGCTGGTGGGTGCACTGCGCTCACGCGCGCTGGTACGTCTCAATCGCGAGGGCGGCAATATCATAGGCGAAGACCGGCTGTTCGAGAATGCGCTCGGGCGCGTGCGTGATGTCCGACAAGGGCCGGACGGCGCGATCTGGCTTCTTATCGATGACACAAACGGCTCACTCGTCCGCGTAACGCCCGCAAACGGAGTGTGCTGACCCAAAAGAAGCAAGCGATGGTATGAAATACTTTTGGCGAAAGCTTGCGGGCCATCCTGACACAGGTCGCTTAGCGCTAACCGACCTCAAGCGCACCGGCAAACCGAACGACGCGCTGATCGCTCCAGCCGATCAAGTAACCCTCACCGCAGATGCGCCCGCGCCAGTCTTCAACGTAACGCCGCACGACCTCTATGCGGCACTGGTGAAACTGCTCGATGCTGATCCGCAGGTCGAGTGGGCGCAGCAGGATGCAACGGAAGCGTATCTGCGTTTCCTAACCTACTCAGCCACGCTCAAGTTCCCAGACCTCCATCACATCTGGGTCTTGGAGGCAGCCGACGCCGGCACGTCCACCCTCGTCCTCTACGCCGCTGCACAGCTTGGCCACTCGGATTTTGGCAAAAACCGACAGCGCCTTGATGCATGGTTGGCCGAACTGACAGCACAGCTCAGCGCCAACGCCTAACATGATCTCAATGGGAGTGACCTAGATCATAGTTGTCAGTCACCAAGGCGATATGCAGGAAACACAAACACCCCGTCGCGCGCTCAGCAGACGTTTCATCGTAACCTTGGAGGCAATGATTATGCAGCCACCCACCCGACCCGATCTTATGCTCGATCCGGCGACCATCCGCATCTTGATCGACAAGGCCAAAGCCGTGTCCGCTGATCTTGATCTGGAGAACCTTGATCAGTCCGCAGACACGGTCGAGTTCGACATGGAACGGCTGGAAGATACCCATCAGCATGATGGTTTGGCCGAAGAGGAAGCAGACGATATGACCGGGGAAGAGCTGCGCGAACTCATTGATGATCTCAACACCGATGAGGCCGCAACCCTCGTCGCCATTGCCTGGATCGGACGTGGCGATTTCGAAGCTGGGGACTATATAGGAGCCTTCAGGGCAGCGCAGGAAAGAGCAGAAGGCACAACCAGCACCTATCTGATGGGCATGCCCCTACTGGCGGAACATTTGGAGGCAGGTCTGGATGCGATTGGCGCTTAACACGATTGTTCATCTTGGTGTGGCAACGCTCATGCTCGCCACACCCCAACTGGCCGATGCAGGGGAAGCCGATGTGATCGCAGCCTCCGCGAGCCAGGATATTCGCGGTATGTGGACGGTCTCGGCCACGATCCTGCATGCCGATACGGGCTGGGAGCACTATGCCGACAGATTTGACGTGCTCGATGAGGCAGGCAACGTTCTGGGCAGCCGAACGCTCTTCCACCCGCATGTGGAGGAGCAGCCGTTCACGCGCTCACTCAACGCCCTGAGCATCCCAGATGACGTCGCCACCATCACTGTCCGCGCCCATGACAATGTGGACGGTCTGGGCGGACAAGAAGTAGAGATTGAGCTTGACCGGTAGATGAGGCGATCCCGGATGCCAGACAAAGAGGCCTTCGAGAGAGACGCCTCATATGTCAAAAAAGCATCATGAGATAGTCATGGCCCCGTAACTTGCGGTTGTCAGTGAGCCTGTGCAAACATCATCGTACGCATGAGGCTTTCATGACCTGTTTAGCGACCCATTTATCACGCCTGGCCGCCCTGACGCTCTCCACCGCCTTGTTTGGTTTTAACTCCGTCGCAGCGGCCCAAGAGGTGGTGCCGTCCACCTTGGTCGGTCACGCCGCACTTCCTGCATTCTCCTTCGCTGCGCCACCTTCAGATGCGCCTGCCGAGACGTGGATTTCCGGCAAGTTTACAAACGGCGCGACGCCAGTAAACGAGCCTATGAGCCTGGAACCCATCAACCAGTTGATGCGCCCGTTCTTCGGCCAGCCCACACAAGGATTTTCAGGCTACGCACTTGAGCGCACAGAGGATGGCGGCCTTGTTGCTCTCATCGACAACGGCTTCGGCTCCAAAGCCAATTCACCTGACGCACTCTTGTCCTTCACGCACATCACGCCAGATTTTGACGCGGGCACGGTAACCCTCGAAGACCGCGTGTGGCTGAGCGATCCAAACCATCTCGTCCCGTTCCGCATCACCCATGAGGCCACGGAAGAGCGTTACCTGACAGGCGCGGACTTCGATCTGGAAGGCATCCAGATGGTCGGTGATGAAATCTGGATCGGTGAAGAGTTCGGCCCCTATCTCATCAGTTTCACGATGGATGGCGTGGTGACCGGAGTGTTCCCAACCATGCTAGATGGCGAAGAAATCCGGTCTCCAGACCACCCTGCCCTGCGCATTCCAGCCATGGGCGGAACGGATTGGACCTTGCCACGCTCAGGTGGTTATGAAGGCCTCGCGCTCACGATGGATGGAAGCCTTCTATGGGGCATGCTGGAGAAGCCGCTACTGGCCGAGAATGGAGAGTCAGAGGGTGACTTCTTGCGCGTCCTCGCTTTCGATCCACAAGCCCGCGCGTGGACCGGAGATAGCTTCAAGTTTGCGTTCACGCCAGGCGCGGTTGCGATCGGTGACTTCAACTTCATCGACGATACCCGTGCATTGGTTATCGAGCGCGATGGCGGCGAAGGCCATGAGAGCCTCGAATGTGCTGAAGGCGAAACGGAAAACTGCTTCGACCGTCCGGCGCGCGTGAAAGTTGTGACCCTTATCGACACAGCCGATATTGACGACGACGGATTTGTGCGTCGCGTCGCGCAGATCGATCTTATGAACATCCAGGACCCTGATGGCTTGGCGCGCATCCCAACGGATGGTGACATCGCCGACGGTGTCTTCACCTTCCCGTTCGTGACCATCGAAAGCGTCATTCGTGATGGCGATGAGCACATCTTGGTCTCCAACGACAACAACCTGCCGTTTTCAGCCGGACGCCAGCTTGGCGTCGCGGACTCCAATGAGATTATCCGCCTCCACGTGCCTGAGCTTTTGAACGCTCAGTAAACGGAACGCTTTCGCGTCAAACGACACCAAGACAAGGGCCCGCCCGTTCGCCACGGGTGGGCCTTTTTTGATCACCCTCGCTCATAACCTAACCGTAGCGCTCTGGTCCCTTCCACTGAGCCTCTGTGTAGCGGTCGCCATGCGCCCAGCCGACAGGCAGTGCCTCTTCAATCGCCGCAAGATCACCAGCACTAAGCTCAAGATGAGCCCCGCGCACCAGCTCACTGAAATGCTCGACGGACCGCGTCCCTGGAATGGGCAGAATATGATCACCCTGCGCCAATACCCAGGCAATCGCGAGCGCAGCCGTCGGCTCACCCATGTCCTTGGCTAGAACCCGCAAACGATCTGTAGCTTTGATATTGTTTTGGTAGTTGGGTGCCACAAACCGAGGGTTGACATTGGTGAAGGACAGCGATTGTGCCTTCTCAAAACTGAGTGGGTGGTCGGTAAGGAACGACCGCCCCACCGGCGAAAAGGCTACTAGCGCCACGCCAAGCACCTTGCAGGTTTGGACCAACCCAAGTTCCGGTGCCCGCGTTGACAACGAATATTCAGACTGGACAGCAGCAATCGGATGGACCGCATGCGCTTTTTTGAGTGAGGTCGGCGCAATTTCTGAGAACCCAATCGCCTTGGCTTTGCCCTTCTCCACCAAACGCCCCATCGTGCCCGCCACCTCTTCGATGGGAACGCTGTGGTCACGCCGATGCACGTAGAAAAGATCAACTGCGTCGAGCCCCAGATGCTCTAAACTCTTATCGAGTTCGGCCCCCATATGCTCAAGCGAGTTCTTGAAAGCCCGGTTACCGTCGGCGTCCCGGGTGATCCCAGCTTTTGTTGCAATAACAAACGCATCGCGCGCGCCGGGGTTGGCCTTCAGATAGCTCCCGATGGAGCTTTCCGAGCGCCCGGCACCATAGACGTTCGCCGTGTCGATATGGGTGACGCCCGCATCGCGCGCAGCGTCCAAGATCGCGTGGCTGTTTGCTTCATTCGTCGCGCCATAAAAATCGGCAAACGACATCGCACCGACACCAAGCACAGAGACACGCGGGCCGCCTCTGCCCAATTCCATTGACCGCATGAACCGCGACCTCCTCTTCTTTACGAGTGCTGCAGCATGCAGACTGGTTTGAGGTCAAGGTGGCAAGAGACCATCGACAGGTGCGGCGCGATGCAACACAGCGAATCCAACGCGCTCGTTGCGTGTTTTGCAGCAACTAGAAAAAGCGTTTTGTCTATTGGCGCTGAGAGCGGCCATATCGCTTAAAGAAGCGCCAAACTTCGGCGTTTATCGCCGGCCCGTCAGCGTAGTACCAATGGCTGTGGTTTGGCAAAAAAGCGAGCGTCACATCATGCCCGTTCGCAGCCATCGCTTGGCCTATCGCAGGCAAATCCGATGGCGGAAACAAATGATCATACTGGCCCAAGAAAAAACCAACGGGAGGGCCTGCCTCATCGGGTCTCCTGGCAATACGTTCTGGATAGCCCGCGTGGGCCGCAACAGCCCGCGCATTAAGAGCATTGTCCTGCGCAAGCTGAGTTGCATAGACCGCGCCAGCCGAATGCCCAAAAACAAAGAGGCGTTCTCGGTCAATGGGGTAATTCTGTTCCGCATGACGAAGGACAGCGTCGAAGAAGCCTGGAGAATCCAACAGCAGCATCCAACCTCCCGAACGCGCGCTGTTTGGCGCTATGACAACCAGACCATGAGTGCTGGCCACTCGACGCCACATATCGACCATCGAAAGGCCTGTGCGGCCGCTACCGTGAAGCAGGAGAACTGTGGGCCTTGGTTGGTCTATCCCTGACGGAGCACCTGAAAAGGCGTGGTAGGACCGGTTTAAGAGCCGATGGCGAAACTCATAGTGCGGAAACCGCCCGACGGGCTCTTCATAGTCAAACGGCCCCCGCATAACGCGCGAAACAGTATTGAGACGTACCTGATGCAATTTTCCCGCGTCTTGGGTTGCATCGTTATCTGCCCAAGCTCCCGTCGCGCCAAAATGCAGTGACACGATCAAAGCGGCGAGCAGTGCAAGAAAACAAATTCGTGCCGATGTCAGTAAGGATACCAAGCTCATACCTCCCGAACGCCAAATGCGCATTGGGGAGAGGCTATCATCCATCAATCAACGGATCGCGTGCGTTTGAGGCACACAGCTAACAGCGGGTTAGCAGCGCAAAGAAAAGCCACCGAACTTGGGCGTGCCTTTGTTGCGCGCCCAATCCGACGAAGCCGCTTGTGAAGCGCTGGTGCTTATTCCTGACGCTGATCAGCGGGCACGCAGCGTTGGCTTGGCTGATCAAAGACTTCGCCTTCGGCACACTGCGGCGGGCCCGTCTCAGAGGGCAAGAGAACCTTAGCCTGAGCGAGGCTTACAGACGAGAAAGCAAAGACAATCAGAGCAAGTGTTTTTATCATAAAACTATCCTTGAGCTGGACGCTGAACCTAGTTCAGTATCATACGTGAAAGGCCGTATATCGCTATTGTGCCCAATCCGTCCCAAGCTTCAAATCACGCTTGGGTGAGACCGAGGTGAACCTCTGCCTATTGGGGCTAAGGCTAAACAGGCTGAGCCTGCGAAATCCTCTCCCGGCACTTCCATGGGCGACATTCAAGACCCGAAGAAGCGCGTTGCCGCTGGACTCAACCCCGTCGCTGGCATGGATGTCAGCTTGGCACCGCAGACTCCAGTGAGATCATACGCCTGCATGTTCTTGAGCTTTTGAGCGCTCCATAGACGCACCGCTTGACGTCAAGCGACACAAGAAGATGCAGCCCGCTGGTTCATCACTGGCAGGCCTTTACCTTATCGCAACGCCCCACACCTAAAGTAAGGAGCCTTACGAGCAATATACGTCGTCAGCCCCAGTCCATCGACAGATCGGTGCACCCGGGCAAGTAGAGCGACATTTTGTGGGATCTTAGGCATGAAACAACCAGGTTTCGGTCTGACGTCGTCGCCGCATGGACCGGCGAAAACGACCGCTGAGATCAAGGTTAGCCAGCTGGAACAGATGTTCGAGCATTGGCCGCATGCAGTGTATGCTCTGGACTGCCATGGTCATTACGTTTTCCAAAACGCTGTCGATCGCGCGGCCTTCGGTGATCTTGACGAAAAAGGTGCCGAGGATGTCGGTGATGAGGCGGCTTGCGAAGAGGACTGGTCCGAGGCGCACAATCGTGTCTTAGCCGGCGAAACTGTCACCTACACTGTCTCTCGCGGCGACGGCACAGGCGCGGCGCGTGATGCAGAAGTCACAATGACGCCTCTCAAGGACGGAGAGGACATTATCGGCATTTTAGGGATGACAATTGATCGCTCCGATGCCGGTCGGCTGCAACGGGAGCTCGAAACGACGGCGGCTATGGCGCAATCAACGTTCGCGCGGCTTGAGCGCCTTACCGACAACGTTCCCGGTGGCATTTTTGAGTTCAAGATCGATGCGCAAGGGGAAATGAGCTTTCCCTATGTAAACTCCAGCATGGGACCACTTTTAGGAACCACAAGAGAAGCGCTGCTGGAGGATGCTCAATTCGCCTTCATTCACGATCACCCCGACGATGCCCAGATGGTGAAGCAATCCATCGAGCGCACATTTCATACCCTCGAACCGGTAAAGATCACGCACCGCATGATCCACCCAGAGTATGGGCTGCGGTGGCACCGTGTGGAGGGCACGGCAACACGTCGCCCAGATGGCAGCGTCGTCTGGCACGGATACATCTTCGATGTGACCGAAGAGATGGCCCGCGCGGAAGAATTGGAGGCCGCCAGACATCAAATGGAAGTTCGATCTCTCGTTGATCCGCTCACCCAACTTCCTAATCGTCGTGCCTGCGATCAACTTTTGGCAGAGCGTCACGCCGATCCTCAATCCCGTCAGGAAAACTGCACGATCATCCGCATTGACCTAGACCACTTCAAAGCGGTCAATGATACTCTGGGTCATGCGGCTGGCGATGCGGTTTTGTGCCGTGTAAGCGACTGCTTGCGAGAAACCATCGCCGCAGATGACTTTGCTGCACGCCTAGGCGGTGATGAATTCGTCATCATATTAGCGCCGCGAAAAACACAAGATGACGCCAACGATACCATTGATCGCCTCCGTCAGCTAATCGATAGGCCGTTTATGTATGAAGGGCGCCATTGTCACTTCGATGCAAGCTTCGGCATTGCTTCTGCGCAGTATCAACCCGAAGATCCGATGGAGCTCCTTAGCTCCGCCGATGCCGCGCTTCTCCAAGCCAAAAAACTCGGCAGAGGAAGAGTGGCTACGTTTACCGCCGATTTGCATAATGAAATCATTCATCGAAGGCGCCGCGCCAAGGAGATACGAGCTGCATTGGATCGAGATGAATTTGTGCCCTTCTTTCACCCTCAAATCGATGCTCAGTCAGGCGAGATAGCGGGTTTTGAGGTCCTCGCCCGCTGGCGGCATCCGACAGAGGGCTACGTGGCACCTGGTGAGTTCCTAAACATCGCAGAACAAATACACGTTGTTCAAGACATCGATCGGATCATGTTCGAGAAAGCTCTGACATCGCTTGAAAGATTGAAAGAGCAGGGTTTTTCAATCCCCAAACTATCCTTCAATGTCTCCGCTGGACGGGTGCATGATCCTGATATTGTCCGTTCGGTCCGAGCTTTGCAGACCAAGGGAACGCAAGTCGCCTTTGAGCTGCTTGAGTCTATTTTGTTAGAAGAAGAGACCGCGCTTTTCGCTCACCACATCGACCTCATAAAGGAATGCGGTGTGGACATCGAAGTCGATGATTTCGGTTCCGGCCGTGCGTCGATCATCGGAGTCCTCAAGGTTTCACCGGACACCCTGAAGATCGACCAAAGGTTGATCGAACCATTATTCGAAAGCAAGACGTCACGCGGCCTTCTAAGCGCCATCATTGATATCGGACGCTCCTTGAACATCGACATCACCGCTGAGGGTGTTGAGACAATGGCCCATGCTCGGGAGCTTCGCGAGATGGGCTGCAAAACGCTGCAAGGCTATGCTTTCGCGCGACCAATGCCGGAAAGTCACGTGAAGCATTATCTTTCATCGTTTCAGCCGGTGTTTCACGAACCGCAATCAATCAAATGCGCTTAAGATTCATACTCACTCAAAATGGTGTCTAAACCGAACACGGACATCCCGAGATCGAGACCTGCAAGAGTCAAGATGACGCGTGACTCGGCGCTCGTCAGTCACCTCCCCCTGTTTATTAATCTCGGCGGGTAGCTGACAATCCTGACAGCAGCCTATCAGGAGGGGCTTTTCGCGAAGGCTTACACCCGTCATATACGGAGGCATGACCAGAGCGAAAAAATCATCTGAACCAGCAGGCTTTGAAGAGGCCCCGCAGACCGGTTTCGACAGCGGCGAGCCCGTCGACATTTTCGATCCACTCAAGATCGGAAGAAAGGCCGCGCAGAAGACGAAAGAGGCTGGCGGCGTCGCCTCACGTTTTGCGCAGGAGATCACACAAGACGTTGACACCTCCGCGCCCAAGCCTGGCTCACCGGGCAGCATCAAGCGTACGGCAAAGACCAGTGCCAAAGAACGCGCCCGCGCAGGTGGCGATGAAGCCATTGCGGCCAACGTCGAAGAGGGCCGCAAAGCCAAACTTTCCGCCAAGGGAGCAAAGGCTAAACAGGCCAAGCCTGCAAAATCCTCTCGTGGCACCTCCATGGGCGACATTCACGACCCGAAAAAGCGCGCCGCCGCTGGGCTCAATCCCGTCGCCGGCATGGATGTCAGCTTGGAGGACGCGAAGAACCTGCCCGCCAATGACGGCGTCACAGCAACCGTTAAAGCACTCGAAGACCTCATCCAGAACGGCCACCCAGCCTTCCGGGATGGATCGTGGCAGCCACACCGGCCCGACAGGCCGCAAAAGTCCGAAGGGGGTATCCCGTTCAAACTGATGTCGGCCTACGAGCCACGGGGGGACCAGCCGACCGCCATCAAAGATCTGGTGGAAAGCATCGATAGTGGCGATCAGACCCAAGTTCTTCTCGGCGTAACCGGGTCGGGCAAAACCTACACCATGGCGCAGGTTATCCAACGCAGCCAGCGTCCAGCCGTGATCCTCGCGCACAACAAGACGCTCGCCGCTCAGCTCTATGGAGAGTTCAAAACCTTCTTCCCCAACAACGCGGTGGAGTACTTCGTTTCCTATTACGACTACTACCAACCCGAGGCCTATGTGCCGCGCACCGACACCTTCATTGAGAAGGAAAGCTCGATCAACGAACAGATCGATCGGATGCGCCATTCGGCGACCCGCGCTTTGTTGGAGCGCGATGATGTTATCATCGTCGCGTCGGTCTCGTGCATCTACGGCATCGGCTCGGTGGAAACCTACACCGCGATGACCTTCACGCTGGAGGTGGGCGAGCGTATCGAGCAACGCCAATTGCTCGCCGATCTGGTGGCCCTGCAATACAAGCGCAATGACGGCGCTTTTGCGCGTGGCACGTTCCGTGTCAAAGGCGACACGATCGACATCTTCCCCGCCCACTACGAGGATCGCGCATGGCGGATCTCGCTGTTTGGGGATGAGATTGAAGCGATCTCAGAGTTTGATCCGCTCACCGGCAAAAAAGCCGGCGACATGAAAAGCGTCAAAATCTACGCCAACAGTCACCATGTGACGCCACGCCCGACGCTCAATCAGGCGATTGAAAAAATCAAAATTGAGCTGAAAAGTCGGCTTCAAGAGCTCAATGGCATGGGCCGTCTGCTTGAAGCCCAACGGCTCGAGCAGCGCTGCACTTTTGACTTGGAAATGCTTCAAGCGACGGGCAGCTGTGCGGGTATTGAGAACTATTCGCGCTACCTGTCTGGCCGCCAACCTGGCGAGCCGCCACCCACTTTGTTTGAGTACATCCCCGACAATGCGCTCATCTTCGTCGATGAGAGCCACCAAACGATCCCGCAGATCGGCGCGATGTATCGCGGTGACTTCCGGCGCAAGGCGACGCTCGCTGAATATGGCTTCCGCTTGCCCTCCTGCATGGACAACCGGCCTTTACGGTTTGAAGAGTGGGACATGATGCGCCCACAAACGGTGGCCGTGTCCGCAACGCCTGCCAAATGGGAGCTGGAAGAGGCGGGCGGCGTGTTCGCTGAACAGGTGATCCGCCCCACTGGGCTCATCGACCCGCCGGTCGACATCCGCCCCGCCTCGATGCAGGTGGATGATCTTCTCGATGAGGTGAAGAAGGTTGCGGCAGAGGGTTACCGCACGCTCGTCACCACGCTCACCAAGCGTATGGCGGAGGACCTTACCGAGTATCTGCACGAGAATGGCGTGCGCGTGCGCTACATGCACTCCGACATCGACACGGTGGAGCGCATCGAGATCATCCGCGATCTGCGTCTCGGCGCGTTCGACGTCTTGGTGGGGATCAACCTGCTTCGCGAGGGGCTCGACATTCCGGAGGTGGCGCTGGTCGCGATTCTTGATGCGGATAAGGAAGGCTTTCTGCGCTCAGAAACCTCGCTCATCCAGACGATTGGCCGCGCGGCGCGGAACGTCGATGGCCGCGTGATCCTCTATGCCGATAAGATGACCGGTTCGATGGAGCGTGCCATTGCTGAGACGACCCGACGGCGGGAGAAGCAGCTCGCCTACAACGAGGAGCACGGCATCACGCCGCAAAGCGTCAAGCGCGACATCGCCGACATTCTCGACAGCCCCTATGAGAAAGACCATGTGCGCGTGAAGCCGGGTCTTGTCGATGAAGGCAAGCTGGTTGGCGGCAACATGAAGGTCACGCTAGAAGAGCTGGAGCGCAAGATGCGTGACGCCGCTGCAAACCTCGAATTCGAGGAAGCCGCCCGCCTGCGCGATGAACTTAAACGCCTTCGGGAGACGGAGCTTGTGCTGGCCGATGATGCGCTGGCGCGGCAGAGCACGGTTGAGAATGCTGCCGGTGGGTATGACGGCAAAGGCATAAGCGGTCGGGCCGGCCCGAAGAAACGCCGCAGGCGTTAATTGCAGGTCCGGGCGGAGCGTTGCCAGGTACGAGTGCGAAAGCGGTCGGGCCGCAGGACCGGAGCGTTGCCAAGTGCGAGTGCCCGCCTACACTCACTGCGCGTCATGGCCGGGCGACACACGCGTGTGTGAACCGGCCATCCAGCTCTATCGCGGACCGCACGTACGAACAGCACGAATTCGGGATGGATACCCGCCTCAAGGGCGGGCATGACGGCATGAGAAGACGGAAGTAGCGGCGGCTAAAGCACACGCATCGAAACGCGACACGTACCGGATGAAATACACCCGATCTGGCGGGCGGCACCGCGACTGAGATCGAGCCCGCGCCCACGAATGAAGGGTCCACGATCATTGATGCGCACGGTCACGGTGCGATCGTTGGCAAGATTGGTCACTCGGACCTGTGTACCAAACGGCAAGGTCCGGTGCGCCGCCGTTAGACCATCGGGGTTAAACGCCTCACCATTGGCCGTGGTGTGGCAGCATTGATACCAGCTCGCCGTCGTGACGTTCTGCTCGTTGGATAAACCGGGCGCCGACTGACAAGCAGACACAAGCGCGCCTATGGCCACGGCGAAAAAACTCTTCCGCATAAAAATCCTCATGATGAAGTGGGGGGATATTTGCCGCTAAGCACCGCGCTTGGGCGATCTCAATTTACAGATGGTCCATCATCAGACCATCCGTCTCGTCCCAAGCCAGAGGGGCGAGTTCTGCCCAAATTGCGGCGACTTCATGGTGATAGCGCAGTGGGCTTTGAGCAGTACCGACCCGAAGCTCGCTAAGGCGCCACAGATCCATCACCTGCAGCAGTATCCGGGCCACACAGCAAAATTTTCTGACGCTTAGGGTCAGGACCCTAGTCCAACAAGGACCGTTGCTCGGCAGAGAGGTCTCGCAAGGTGACGGCGAGACCATCGCTGTCCCGCGAAATTGTCCAGTCCTGGACAACCTGATCGCCAACAACAGCGATCCATCCCGTCTCCATGGTCGGTAGCATGCTCGTGTCGCTCGCATCTAACGGCAAGTGGATCGACAAAACCCGAGCGCCATTCCTGTCTTCGTTGATCAAGATGGTCTCAGCAGTCAATTCCAACGTGCTCGTCTGGTGATAAGTCACAAAAACAGGCGTCTCACCGCCGATAGCAAGCGCATGCTCAAACCCGTCTGCAATGGTTTGCAGCTTGCCAGCGTCCGAGCCGCCAAAGCGGATGACAGGACCGGAAAGAGCCGTACGCACAACAGTATCAGCTGTAACAATGCGGCCTTGCGAAACCGTCATGATCTGCCCGCCTAGAACGCTCTGCGTGAACTGCTCCAAACGCTCCGACATCATGGGCGTGAGCCTGATGGCAACAGAAAGCTGCGCCTCTCCTTGGTACTCCACGCCTTCAATATCAGTGGTTGAAAAGGGAAGCTCCGCACCCGTCTGGTAGAAGATGAGGATCGGTGACTGGGAGACAGCCGGCGAAACATGCGCAACGAGAAACACGTAACCGAAGAATGCAAGAGATTTTAGCGTGACCATCGTGCGACTGATACAGACCCTAACCGTCACTCGTTACGCTCTGGCCTTACGTCGGAAGCAAACACCGGGTCCTCTGCATCTTCCAACAGGAGATCCGGACGGATGCTGTGTTTGAAACTGATCGCAAAACAACAACACCCCGCGAAGGCTACAAAAGCGCATGTTATGCAAACAAGATAAATGAACCAATGAGAAAGGCTATCACCAAGGCCAATCGTTGCCAAATATACAACAGATCCATTCATTAAAAAGTATATGCAAATCAAAATAATACTGATCAAAAATAAAGTGATCGAGTTTGTAATTCTTCCTAAACGATTAATTTCATAGATATTCTGCCGACCAATAATCGGGTTTGAATTCATGTACTTTATGAAGAACCAAACCGGCATTTTTGACGCCCTTATTAGATCGCCATCAATCATCCTATCGTGTGATTGGCTGTCTATGAGGACAGAAATAACTGCCTCGTACAGCTGAGTGTTTATGAAGAGAAATGGCACCATCATCAATGAAAAGGCGCAAACTACGAGTGAAAGCTCAAAAAAAGCAGGTATCTCGGAAATAGTAGACCCTGTGCCAGGGATGCTGATGCTGCCTCCACGCCAAGCTACAAAAGCTGCGAATAGAGCAAAGACTGCCGCTTTGAGTATTCCTAAAAGCTGGGCGTTCAATAGGGCGTATTGGTCGATCAATCCTCTGATCGTCTCTTCACCCAGAATACCAGAGTTAAGAACACGCGCTCGCAACACTTCTTGTCGCGTAATCATGCGCGCTTTGACTACCGTGCTTAGATTAAACCCTTCATGAGCCAAGTGCTTAACCACGTGCCTTGATGGGTCCAATGACGCAAACGATACACATCATCTCTATTTGGACACCCAGACCCGATCCCGGCTTACCCTGTCTGATCGTCCATCTTCGCATCAGGCGCATTCTTCGGCACGGACGCGACGCCGTTATCGCAGGATGCTTCGCTCTCATACATCTCCGACGTACCAATCACCTGGCCGTTGGCGGCTTTCATGCGGAACCGCGTTTCGCCGCGCTTGTCGGTGTACATTTCAAACTTGCCTGCCATGGTCGTCCCCTCGCTCGCCGCGTGTTCTGTGATTGCACATGACGAGTTGTTAGGAAGGCGCGATTTGGCAGATTCGTCAACGCCTCTAGGGGGATAAGGCGATATGGCGGCGGATAAACTCGTCCCTTATTCCCGCCTCTTCGGACAACCCCTACCCTCGTCCCCGCTTCCATTCCACTGGACAGCGCGAGTGCACCGTGGCTTCGCGTGGGATGGAGGGCAGGTTTTGTCGGTCGATGGGGCGCCAGTTTCCAAGCCCGCACGACATCGCCCGGCAAAGCAGCGAGCACCCGGCGGCCGCAAGGCTCGGGCGCGCGTGCGGCGTCGGCCAGTGGGGGTCATAAACCCGCTTGGCGAGAACGCCGGGTTCGATCTGCCGCTGGGCGGGCCGGTGCCCATTGCATGGGGCGTAACAGCGCCATGAGGGGTAAGAGAAGAGGTGGATGCTCGTTACAAGCGCCCGCCTCCCGCACCGGACACCCTTTGGCGGAGGACGCGCAGCCTCGTATGGCGATCCCATATACGGGGCCGTTGCAGACGCCTGTAAGCGGGGCGCGGCAAGCGCCAGCATAGACGATACGGATGAGGCGCTTTCCGCGCCCCGCTTCGGTCCAGCAACAGCGGTTGGGCCGCAGGCCCAGAGCAACTCAAATGGCGGTCGTTCGGAGCATAGCGACGAAGGGAGCCAAGAAAGATGCACACGGCTGCCCGCTGGGGTAGCTGTGATTTTGGTGCTGGTGGGGAGGCGGAAACACCGGAGACATGCGGTTGTTTGTAGCGAAGCGGAGAACAGAGCGGGGGAGAAATGATTGCTTTCCGCGCCCCGCTTCGGTCCGCCAGAGCGGTTGGGCCGTAGGCCCAGAGCCACTCAAATGGCGGTCGTTCGGAGCATGGCGACGAAGGGAGCCAAGAAAGAAGCACACAGCTGCCCGCTGGGGTAGCTGTGATTTTGGTGCTGGAGAGACAACGCAACACATATTGCAAGCGGTGGGGACACCTCATACCTAAGGTCTTCAGGAAACCAAGACACTGAGGACCCTCATGGATCTTCCGCTTTCAGGCGGCGCGATTGTCGCAATCGCTATCGCAACCTTCATAGTCTTTTGCATTTATCTCGGCGTGCGCATCGTGCCACAGTCGGAAAAGTTCGTGGTTGAGCGCTTCGGGCGATTGAGATCTGTGCTTGGCCCGGGCATCAACATCATTGTGCCGTTCATCGATACTGTCGCGCATCAGGTGTCCATCCTTGAACGACAGCTACCGAACGCAAGTCAGGACGCGATCACCGCCGACAACGTGTTGGTGCAGGTGGAATCGAGCGTCTTCTACCGCATTTTGGAGCCGGAGCGGACTGTCTACCGCATCCGCGACGTGGACGGCGCCATCGCAACGACAGTAGCCGGGATCGTGCGCGCAGAAATCGGTAAAATGGAGCTTGATGAGGTCCAGGCAAACCGCGCCAAGCTTATCTCGACCATCAAGTCCAACGTGGAAAATGCCGTGGATGATTGGGGTATCGAAGTCACACGGGCCGAGATCCTGGACGTCAATCTCGACCAGGCAACCCGCGATGCCATGCTGCAGCAGCTGAATGCCGAACGTGCCCGCCGTGCCGCTGTCATGGAGGCCGAGGGGCAAAAGCGCGCTGTTGAGCTTGCCGCTGACGCGGAGCTCTATGCCGCCGAGCAGGCCGCCAAAGCCCGCCGGGTGGAAGCAGAAGCAGAAGCCTATGCCACAAGCGTCGTTGCCCGGGCCATTCAAGATCACGGGCTGGAAGCCGCGCAGTATCAAGTCGCGCTCAAGCAGGTGGAATCGCTGAACGCCCTCGGCAGCGGCCAAGGCTCGCAGACCATCGTCGTGCCTGCCAACGCGATGGATGCTTTCGCCAATGCGTTTGCCATGCTCAAAGGGCGTGGCGGTGGCGCAGGCGTGTGACAGGCCACACGTAGGGGAGACACGTCATGTGGTGGTCTGAATGGTGGGTTTGGATGAGCGCAGGCATTGGCTTCGCGATCCTTGAAATGCTGGCACCGGGCTATGTGTTTCTTGGCTTTGCGATCGGTGCTGGCATCGTTGGCATGGCGCTTCTGGCAGGTGGGCCACTGGCTTGGGGCTTTGGAACCTCGCTCCCGATGCTGCTCGTTGTCTTCAGCGCTTTGTCGTTTGTCGCCTGGATCGGTTTGCGCAGTGTGGTTGGTGTGCGCAAAGGCCAGATCAAGACCTTTGATCGCGACATCAATGAGGATTGATGCGGTCGTTCCGGTCGAAGTGAGGAACGGAGCTAAAAAAGCACAGACGTTCTGAGCACAGCGAGGAACGGAACGAATTGAGAAGCCGTACCGTTTTGGTCCACCCGCCCACCAAGCGGCTCGCTCAAGGTCCATAATGACAGTCATGGCCGAAGCCATCGCGCTCGGCGCTCATCGTAACAAAACTAAGCACCGGCTGGAGATCACACCATGAGCGTGGTGTGCGTCACAGAGATCATTGAGGGTTAAGGTGTAAAACCCTCGGCCAAGAACGGATTGGTCTGCCGCTCATGGCCAAGGGTCGATGCTTGCCCGTGACCGGGCAGAAACTGATACTCATCGCCAAGCGGGAGGACGGTCTGAAAAATCGAGCGCATCAATGTTGCATGATCAGACCCAGGCAAGTCTGTGCGCCCCACGGAGCCCGCGAACAAAACATCGCCCATCACGATGAAACGATGCGCGTGATTGACAAAGATGACATGCCCGGGCGCATGGCCTGGCGTGTAAAGCACGTCGAAGGAAAGCTCACCGACGCTGATAGTATCCCCGCCTTCAAGCCAACGGTCTATAGAGGGGACTTTCACATCCGGCATGCCAAACATGGTTGCTTGGCTTGCAATACCTTCAATGAGCGGGGCGTCAGAACGCTCCGGCCCGACAATTGGCACACCGAAATGGGCCGCCACGTCGGCAGCCCCGCCAACATGATCGATGTGTCCATGGGTTAGCAGGACCTGCTCCAACGTAACATTAGCACCGTCAACGGCGCTGATAAGTTTCTCCGCCTCCCCGCCGGGGTCTACAAGCGCAGCCTTTCGCGTTGCCTTGCAAATCAGAAGGGACGCATTTTGCTGGAATGCTGTGACGGGAATGACGACGATATCTAACGTGGGTTCGCTGCCAGAGTGTCGTACGGTATCAGATGATGAAGTGCTCATTTCAACTGGCTGACACGCACGAGCGGCCGAGGCAAGTACCACTTGCCCCATGAGTGCCGCCTTCTTGGGACGCACCATCTTCCTCAATTGCTTGGCGTATGCCAGGGTAATCGGTATAGACACCGCACATCGGCTAACAGCGGCGAAAAACAGGAGACGTTCCTTTGATCAAATCTTTCATGCCGCGTTCTTTACTCGTGCTTATGTTTGCAATCACGCTGGGTATTATGCCTGCAGCAAGCCATGATGGCCCAGGTCGCCATATCGGCTCGGGTCACCTGGACAGGAGCGACCTTCCAACCTGCACCGCAGGCGCAGTGCTCTCGCGGGTTTCAGAAAAAGCAGCTTTTAATGGACAGGCACCTTACCAACAGCCAGTTACCATCGCCAGGTACGACCGCATCCATCAAACACGTCATATTGGTTCATTTGGACCGGGCACACGCGAGCGCCGCTGGTGCCGTGCTCGCGTGCATTTGGTAACAGGGAACAGTCACACCGTCTTCTATTTGATCGAGAGTCACGCAAGCTTCGTAGGGGTCAGTTATGGCGTACAAAGCTGCATCGTCGGTCGTGATTTATGGAACGTCAACAATGGTGACTGTCGTACGGTACGCGACTGGTGAATGGTAAGCGCCAAATGCCAGACGCCAGGTTAGAGCACAAATCCCAGAGTGCCACGCATAGACCGCAAAACCCAAAGCACTGCAAAGGATAAACAAGGCGCCCGCCGCTAGGCTTATATTCACGGCCAGCGTGGCATTATCGCGCATGCGTCGTTTGCTGCACCCCGCTCTGACACGGCCGTAAGATCAGGCCTTTGGTCATGTTAACCTGTCTGGCCTCCTTGCTGGCGTGAGGTGCTGCTTTGTTGATACTGAACGTCGGCTATCCTGCGCATTCACTGAGCGCTATTCGCCAAGCCGACCAGAGACGAAGTCAAAGTAGTCCTGCGGGAAAAAGTAGCCCTGCATAAACTGGGCGCTGCGGACGGCTTCAAAGTTTTCCACAAAGCGTACCGCGTCACGCGCAGCAACTTTCACTTCATGGTGGTAGTTCGCCAAAGGAACGTTAACCGGACTGGGACGCAAAGGCTCAAACCAGGGCGAACCCCAGATGAACATAAAGCTTGCAATCACAACAGTTCGAAACAAAGGCGACGGCTCTTAGCTGTTTCCACGTGTCCACCTGCAAGTGGCACTTTTGCGGTTGGAGTGTCATACGTAGCGGCAACGCTTAAAACGCCCGCAAACGCAAACGCACGAATTTTATAGGTTTTTGATGATCATACTCCGCAGCGCACCCACCTCACCTTTCGTGCGCAAATGCGCCATTGCAGTGCTGACCTTAGGTTTGGAAGAGGACGTGCAATCTGAGTTTGCCGACACCAACGACCCGCTCGATGCCCTGCGGCAGCAAAACCCGCTTGGGAAAATCCCAACGCTCGTCTTGGACGATGGCACAACGCTTTATGACAGTAGGGTTATCGTGGCCTATCTTGACCAGCTGGCAGGTGGAAACAGACTGTACCCCGAAGACGCGGACGAGCGAATTCAAGTCATGAAGCTCGAAGCCCTCGCTGACGGCATCATGGATGCAGCGATTCTTCAGGTTTATGAGAAGCGCTACCGCGCCGAACACGAATACAACGTCACATGGCTTGAGCGCCAAGCGGCCAAGGTGGCAACGGCGCTGACAGCGCTTGAAGCCGAACCACCGGCCGCAAGCAACGCACCGACCGCGGGGTCCATCGGGCTAGCCTGCGCCCTTGGATATCTCGATTTGCGATTTGAAGGCGCGTGGCGACGCACGCACCCGAACCTTGTCGCCTGGCTAAACGCGTTTCGTGCAAGCGTGCCCGCTTACGACGCGACAGCTGTAAGCTGACGTTTGACAAAGATATTCCCATCGCGAAGCGTTGACACACACTTGCTTTTTACCAAGCCGCATCACAGATGGTGGCGAATAGAAACAACGCCGCTGGCCAACCGTTTTGGGCAGGGCATTATGGTATAGAGTTCGCTGTCCAGCGCCCTAAGCCTCGCAAGACACACTCTCCCGGACAGTCGAAAGCGCAGCCTTCATGGATTACCTCTTTTTGCTGCTGGGGCTGGCGCTCCTCGTTGTCACGGGTGATGCTCTGGTGCGGGGGGCTGTTGGCCTTGCAGAGAGACTGGGCATCCCGCCGCTTATCATTGGCCTTACCATCGTGGCTCTGGGCACGAGCGCGCCGGAACTGGTCGTTTCCATCAAAGCAGCTTTCGACGGCGTTGCTGACATTGCGGTTGGCAATGTGGTTGGTTCCAATACAGCCAATGTGCTGTTGGTTCTGGGCGTTCCGGCGCTTTTGGCCGCCATTCCATGCGATCAAAGCGGCCTTAAACGCTCAACCTTGTTCATGTTGGGCGCGTCGGTCCTGTTCATCGTGTTTGCGCATTCGGGGCGCCTGGTGCTTTGGCATGGCGTTGTCTTTCTGGCTGGCCTTATCGTTTTTCTCCTCGGATCGTACTGGGCTGCGAAAACTGCGGGCGATGAAGGCGCAGACGTTGAAACCATTGATGGTGTCGAGGGGGTACCCCACTCGCTGTGGGCGGCGCTCGCTTTTCTGGCCGTCGGGATCGTTGGACTGCCCTTCGCTGCGGACTGGACCGTGACATCCGCCTCCTCGATTGCCCGCTCGCTGGGCGTACCAGAGGTGGTGATTGGCCTCACCATCATCGCTATTGGTACGTCGCTACCAGAGTTGGTAACAACGGTGATGGCAGCCTTGCGCGGTCAGACTGATGTGGGAGTCGGCAATGTGATCGGCTCCAATGTCTTCAATCTGCTTTTCATTCTGGGTGCGACATCAGTGATCACGCCGCTGCCAATCGCACCGCAAATCTTGCAGCTTGATGTATGGGTGATGCTCGCAAGTTCGCTGCTGTTATTGCCGTTCATTCTCACCAAGCGGTCGATTGGTCGTCTCTCCGGGGTAGCCTTCCTCGTGCTTTATGCCGTTTATCTGGGTACACTGACGGCCGGCGCCTTGGGCTGATGGTGGCTTGATGACTCAGCTTCCCCCAACGCTGATCACAGGCGCTGCAACGCGCATCGGCAAAACCCTGGCGCTCGGACTGGCGGTCGAGGGCACGCCCATCGTGGTGCACTACAACCACTCGCGCGATGCTGCCCAAGCCGTTGTGAGCGAGATACGACAAAAAGGCGGACAGGCGGTGGCCATTGGCGCAAACCTTTTGGACGGGGCGCACGTTCCAACGCTTGTGAAAGATGCAGCCGAGGCACTTGGACAACCTCTCGGGTGCCTTATCAACAACGCTTCGCTGTTTGAAAAGGACGAGGCTGGGTCACTCACGGCTGATCTGTTCGCACAGCACTTTGCAATCCACGCAACCGCCCCTGCTCTTTTGACCGATGCACTGGCCGCCCAGCTTAAACCCGAAATCCAAGGCCTTGTCGTCAACATCATCGATCAACGCGTCTGGCGGCTCACGCCAAACTTCACATCCTACACCGCATCGAAGTTCGCACTTTGGGGGCTCACACAAACACAGGCTCAGGCCTACGCCCCTCGTCTTCGGGTAAACGCTATCGGACCCGGCCCGACGCTGGCCAACGAGCGCCAGAATGCCTCAGACTTTCAAAAACAGACAGATGCCGTGCCACTTGGCACAGGCCCTGATCTGTCAGCGTTTGCCGAAACGATCCAGTATCTTTGGCAAATGAAATCCATGACCGGGCAGATGATCGCGCTCGACGGTGGCCAGCATTTGGCATGGGAAACACCGGACGTGGCTGGCATCAATGAATAAGGTCGATACTAGCGTTTGCACGGAAGAACGCTCACATTAGACCCATGGAAGATATCGATTCACTTCATACGGAAGCGACAGCCAGCAAAGTAGACGCGCCAAACGGTGGGGGACCGCCGGAGCTCGCAAGCGAAGTATGGCTTGGTGACACGCCAGATGTCGCGGCACCTGAGGAGAATGAAAAGCCGCGATCAGGCTTCGATATCATCGCCGCATTCGTCAAACGCCTGCCCAACACGCCGGGCGTCTACCGCATGCTCAATGCCGATGGTGATGTTCTTTATGTCGGGAAAGCCAAGCGTCTCAAAGCGCGGGTGACGAGCTATACGCGGCCCAACGGCCTCTCAAACCGCATTGTGCGTATGATCTCGCACACGGCGGCGATGGAATTCATCTCCACACGCACCGAAACTGAGGCGCTTCTTTTGGAAGCGAACCTCATCAAGCGCCTACGCCCCCGGTTCAATGTGCTTTTGCGCGACGATAAGAGCTTTCCGTACATCCTTATCACAGGCGATGAAGACATCCCCAAGCTCGTGAAGCACCGCGGAACCCGCTCACGCAAAGGAAGCTACTTCGGACCCTTTGCATCTGCCGGAGCAGTGAACCGGGCAATTAACACGCTGCAAAAAGCTTTCATGCTCGGCACATGTGGTCAGACGGTTGAGGAGACCGGCGGGCGGCCCTGCCTCAACTACCAGATCAAGCGGTGCGCTGGCACATGCACAGGCGAGATGGATGTTAAGGCCTACAAGGCACTTGTAAGTGATGCGAAGGCGTTTCTCTCAGGCCGATCCAAAGCGGTGAAAGCGAAGATCGCCGAGGAGATGGAACAGGCCGCCGAGGAGCTTGATTTTGAGCGCGCGGCTATGCTTCGCAACCGCATCTCAGCGCTTTCGCAAATTCAAAGCCACCAAGGCATCAATCCACGCAATGTGGAAGAAGCAGATGTTTTCGCCCTGCATACTGAAGGTGGGCGTGCCTGCGTCCAAGTATTCTTTTTCCGCACCGGTCAAAACTGGGGTAACCACGCCTACTTCCCTGCTGCAGACAGTTCGGTTGAACCCGACGAAGTACTGCAGAGCTTCATCGCGCAGTTCTATGACAACAAACCGCTGCCCAAGCTCATTTTGACCTCACACAGTTTGCCGGAAGAGGAACTCATCGCCGAAGCGTTCAGTCAAAACGCAGAACGCACGATTGAGGTGAAGAAGCCAAGCAGGGGTGAAAAGCGCGATCTGGTTGAGCATGCCATGGTCAATGCGCGCGAGGCGCTCGCCCGTAAACTTGCGGACACGGCAAGCCAGACCAAGCTGATGCAGGGCCTGGCCGAGGCGCTTAGCATGCCTTCCACCCCGCGACGGATCGAGGTTTATGACAATTCGCACCTTCAGGGCACCAATGCGGTTGGGGGCATGATCGTAGCGGGGCCGGAAGGCTTTGTGAAAAACCAGTACCGCAAGTTCAACATCAAGGACGACAGCCTGACGCCGGGCGATGATTTCGGCATGATGCGCGAAGTCCTGACGCGGCGCTTTTCGCGGCTTCTAAAAGAGGCCGGTGAAAGGCAAGAAGGCACTGGCGAGGAAACAGAAGCTGAGGCAACAGACGCGTTCCCCGAATGGCCAGACCTCATTCTGATCGATGGTGGCAAAGGCCAGATGTCGGCTTCCAAAGCGGTGCTCGATGAACTTGGCATCACGCAAATGGTGACCATGATCGGCGTTGCAAAAGGACCAGACCGCGATGCAGGACGCGAAGTTCTTCATCCACTCGACGGTGATCCGTTTATGCTGCAACCCCGCGATCCGGTGCTTTATTTCATCCAGCGCCTGCGCGATGAGGCGCACCGCTTCGCTATCGGCACACACAGGGCCAGGCGCACAGCGGCGATCCGCGAGAACCCGCTTGATGAGGTAGAGGGCATTGGCCCGACCCGCAAACGCGCGTTGCTGAACGCGTTCGGCTCGGTAAAAGGCATCAAACGCGCGGCCTTGGCGGACCTTGAGAATGTACCGGGCATCTCACAGACCCTCGCACGGACCATCTACGATCACTTCCGAGATGGCTAATTTGAGGGGTAATCTCGCAGGTGGACTGACGACTGATCTGCGTTACCGTCTGGTCCGGCAAACCTCAATTGACGCGCCTATCCCCGCATGGTCAAACCAGCGGTATCGTTGAACCCCCGTATGATGGATGTCATGGCAACGGCCCAGAACATCGTCCTGTCTGTTCCAAACCTCTTGACCTATGGGCGGATCGCCTCGATCCCGCTCATCGTGGCGTGCCTCTATGCACAGGATCACGTCTGGCTCTGGGTTGCCGTGGCGATCTATATAGCAGCGGCGGTGACAGACTTTCTGGATGGCTATCTCGCCCGGGCATGGTCACAGCAATCGAGCCTGGGCAAGATGCTCGACCCCATCGCCGACAAACTTTTAGTCGGCGCGGTGCTCCTTATGCTGGCCGCCAGTGGGACAATCACTGGGTTTTCGCTCATACCAGCCATTATCATCTTAAGCCGGGAAATCCTGGTCTCTGGCTTGCGCGAGTATCTTGGGCAGATGAACCTGTCGGTGCCCGTCTCAACGCTCGCCAAGTGGAAAACGACCGTGCAGCTGATCGCTCTGGGTGTGCTCATCGCTGGGCCTGCCGGCGAGGCCATACTGCCCGGCACACTGGCTGCTGGTCTTGCGCTGTTGTGGCTTGCGGCGCTGCTAACTGTCTGGACGGGGTATGATTATGTGCGCGCAGGAATAGCCCATCTCGTAGCGGCAGACCGGAGCTAGTAGCGCATGCAAGACACCGCAAAATGGTCATGAAGCTTCTTTACTTCGCATGGGTTCGCGAGCGGATAGGAACGTCTGAAGAGGAGCGGGACATACCGCCAAGGCTCAAAACAGCAGCAGACCTTAAGGCGTGGCTCGCATCTCTGGATGAAGGCTACGCTTATGCTTTTGAAGATCAGGCCGTGGTGCGCGTCGCCTTTGATAAGCAATTGGTGAACGATGACGCGTTGATTGCAGACGCGCGGGAAGCGGCATTCTTTCCGCCTATGACCGGAGGCTAGCAGCCCGATGGTGATACGAGTGCAGAGCGAAGCTTTCGACGCTGGCGTTGAAATGATGGCCCTCCAGGCCAACGATCCTAGCATTGGGGCCGTGACAAGCTTTGTGGGCTATTGCCGCGATGAGGGCGGCACGTTGGCCGCGTTGGAGCTGGAGCATTTCACGGGCATGGCGGAGGCCGCCCTGGACGGCATTGCAGATAAAGCGCAGGAGCGTTGGCCGCTCGATGGCGTCACCATCATCCATCGCTACGGACGCATTCTACCAGGTGACGCAATCGTCTTTGTCGGCACCGCATCAGCGCATCGCCGCGCCTCATTCGAGGCTGCTGACTTCATCATGGATTACTTGAAAACGTCCGCGCCCTTTTGGAAGAAAGAGCATCCTGCTGATAAATCCAAAGCGGCGTCCTGGGTGGACGCGAAAACCTCCGATGACGAAGACGCGGCGAGATGGGCTTACCGGGGGACAGTGTCACCGCCCACCGAGACGATCAAAGGCTAGCTATGCAGCGCGGCGCGCAACTTTTTCACAGGGCTGCACCACAGCCTCATAGTCGGCAATGAGAGACTTGGAAATCTCGCCAGGCGTAAAGCGGAGCGGCCCGATCTCAGAAACAGGCGTCACTTCAGCAGCCGTGCCCGTGATGAAGCACTCGCTGAAACCAGCCATCTCATGGGGCAATATGCGTCGTTCGATCACCTCGATACCCCGAGCTTTCGCAAGTTTGATAACGGTCTGGCGCGTAATGCCATCCAAAAACCGATCAGCAGTCGGCGTATGCAGCTTGCCATCTTCAACGAAGAAGACATTGGCACCCGTCGCTTCGGCCACATAGCCTTCCCAATCGTACATCAGCGCGTCGGCATAGCCTTTGGCTTCGGCTGCATGCTTGGAAAGGGTACAGATCATATAGAGGCCAGCAGCCTTCGCATGGCTCGGCGCCGTGCGCGGGTCGGGGCGACGGTACTGAGCGATGTCCAAACGAATACCCTTCATGCGCTCTTCTGGATCGAAGTAGCTCGGCCATTCCCATGCGGCGATGGCAACATTGATTTTATTCTTCTGCGCAGAAACGCCCATCATCTCTGATCCGCGCCATGCAAGCGGGCGGACATAAGCATCCACAAAGCCGTTGCGGGAGATCAGTTCTTCACACGCGCGGTCAAGCTCTTCCACGCTGTAGGGCATGGTCATGTCGAGAATTTCGGCTGACCGATGGAGGCGCTCATGGTGGGCGGTCTGTTCAAACACAACACCTCCATAGGCCCGCTGGCCTTCGAAAACCGCCGAGCCGTAGTGCAATCCGTGGGTCAGCACGTGCACTTGGGCAGCATCCCACTCGACAAAGTCACCATTCATCCAGATAACCCCGGACAATTGATCGAACGGAACTCCCGCCATGATGTGTTTACTCCTTTGGGTGTCGGCCAAATCTGGATTGTTGGCACACCAGGCTTCTTATGACTGTCGATACCCCAATGATCAGGGACGAGACCTACAAGGCCATATACGCCCTCAGGTCTGCCCATCAAAAGGGCACTACGAGAAAGAAATGCAAAGGGTGAAGCCTCAAATCGATGCTTTCTTTCGTTTGCAGGGCTGCGGACGTAACAAGCTTGCTAAGATATGTCAACATGACTGACATAAATTTCGATCAACGCCGAGATAGGGTTACGAACCCGTCAGACGAAGGCGCCGTCGAGACCATCGACATCATCGAGGGCTTATTCTTCGCCTATCGTGATTTTGTCGGCGAGCCGGATGTGATCCTGGCAGAACTGTGCCTTGGCCGTGCGCATCACAGGGTTCTGCACTTCGTCCATCGCAATCCCGGCATGACGGTCGCGGTCCTTTTGGACATTTTGCAGATAACAAAACAAAGCCTGGCGCGCGTTCTTAAAACACTGATCGAGACCGGCTATATTGAGCAAAAGCAGGGTGCGGACGACCGGCGGCAGCGCCTCCTTTTCACCACGGAAAAAGGGGCAGATCTCGCAAGCCGCCTCATCGCCATACAATCGTCACGGATAAAGGGCGCACTTGCGAGCATTCCAAGTGCACACCACGCCAACGTGCGTGCATTCTTAAAAGCACTCATGAACGCCAAGGCCTGAGCCGACACCGTTCCGCATTCGACGATCAGTCGGAGGATATTCTATGCCCGCTGTCCAAGCACCCATTCCCGCAGATACCGCCAACCATATTCTGATTATCGACGATGATGCGCGCATTGGCGATTTGTTGAAGCGCTATCTCGGCGACAACGGGCATAGGGTCACAGTGTGCAGGTCTGCAATCGAGGCGCGCACCGCCATGTCGGGCCTCGCCTTTGACCTTGTCGTCCTCGATGTCATGATGCCCGGCGAAAGCGGCTTTGAGTATCTGGCAGACCTACGCAGGACCAGCGCCATCCCGGTGATCATGCTCACCGCTAAGGGAGATGCGACAGACCGTATCAACGGCCTGGAGCAAGGTGCAAACGACTATCTGGCCAAGCCCTTTGAGCCACGCGAACTTCTGTTGAGGATAGACAATGTGCTCAAGAGTGGTCGCCAGGGCCGTGTAGCTCCGGTGGATGCTGTGGATTTTGGCCCCTATCGTTTTAACATGGCCCGCCGCGAGCTGACCAAAGAGGGCGAACTGGTTCGACTGACCGAGCGTGAGCGTGAGATTATAGGCCTGCTCGCCGCCAGGCCCAACGCAACAGTGTCACGACTTGATTTGTTGGGCGATGATCAATCGAAGACAGATCGTGCGATTGATGTACAGATGACCCGCCTACGTCGTAAAATAGAAGATGATCCCGCAGTACCCTCCCATCTTCAAACTGTGCGCGGTGTCGGTTATCGTTTGATGTGTGACTGATGATGAGGTGCACGGCGGTTCATGGCCGATTGGCAAGCAACACGAGATGACGCTGCAGATCTGACCGGTGACCGTGCGGATGCCGATCGTAGTCGTGGCTTTGCGCGAGGCTGGCTCAAGCGTCGTGATAGGGGGCGGAACGAGGCGAAAGCAAATGGCCTCGCGGGCGCGATGCTCAAACCGCTAATGGCCGTCGCCAAAATCGCAGGATGGCTTTGGCGCACAGGTGGCACCCTTCTTAAGCCGATTTTGCCGCAAGGGCTCTACGCGCGCTCGCTTCTCATCATTATCACGCCAGTGGTCATCCTGCAGTCGGTGGTTGCCTTCGTTTTTATGGAGCGCCACTGGGAGTTGGTCACCGAACGTCTATCACAGGCGGTAACCCGAGACATTGCCGCCGTCATTGAGATGGTGGAAACATTCCCCAGCGACGAGGCGTCGCAGACGGAAATTATCCGGATCGCCCGGGACGCATTGGAGCTGAACGTCGCGTTTCTGCCAGAAGGCGCATTGCCGGACGCCTTGCCCAAGCCGTTCTTCGACCTTCTTGATAGGACACTGTCGCAGGAAATTTCGCGGCGCATTGAGCGCCCCTTCTGGATCGATACCGTCGGACGGTCCAACCAGGTGGAAGTGCGGGTTATTTTAACCGATACCCGGGTTCTGCGGGTCTTTGCGCGCCGCAACCAAGCCTATGCGTCCAACTCGCATATCTTCCTTGCTTGGCTGGTTGGAACATCGCTTGTGCTTCTGGTGGTGGCCGTCTTGTTCCTACGCAACCAGATCCGCCCCATTCTGCGCCTGGCAGACGACGCGGATAAATTCGGTCGGGGCCAGCGTGTTGATGAGACGATGACGTTGCGCGGCGCGCGGGAAATCCGGCGGGCAACCATTGCTTTCTGGCGCATGCGTGAGCGGATTGAACGCCACGTTGATCAACGCACCACAATGCTTTCGGGTGTCAGCCATGACCTGCGCACGATCCTCACACGGTTTAAGCTCGAGCTGGCGCTTCTTGGCGATGAAAAAGCAGCCAGTTCTATGGGGCGCGACGTGGACGAGATGCAGGCCATGCTGGAAGGCTACCTCGCCTTTGCGCGCGGTGATGACGGCGAAATGAGCACCCCGAGCAACGTCAAAGCGCTGCTGGACGATGTGATTACACGGTTAGGTGATAGTGGCTCGATCTTGCCTCTGAAGTACACCGGCTCGACCGGCGCGACTGTGAAACCTGTGGCGTTCAAGCGGCTTATTGGCAATCTTGTCATCAACGCCAATCGCCATGCGGACACAGTGTCCGTTGAAGCGGTTCGCTCCAGTGATCGGTTGATAGTCACGGTGGAGGACGATGGCCCCGGCATTCCAGAAAACAAGCGTGAAGATGTTTTCCGTCCATTTTATCGGCTCGACGAGGCGCGCAATCTTGACGAAAGCGGTACGGGGCTGGGGCTTGCCATCGCTCGGGATATCGCCCGCGCCCATGGTGGAGACATCACGCTTGGCAAAAGCGCGCTTGGTGGCCTGCGCGCAACCATCACACTGCCACTCTAGACGCCTATTTGAGTGACGTTCAGTAGAGACGCCCGCCGTTTGGCACGACTTGATCGGGCGCGAGAAGGACCACCTCACCATCCTCGTCCGGCACACCGAGCGTCAAAACCTCAGATCGCATTGGCCCGATTTGACGCGGCGGGAAATTCACAACCGCCATCACCTGCCGACCAATGAGGCTCTCGATCGTGTAGTGCTTGGTGATCTGGGCAGAGCTTTTCTTCTCGCCTATCTCCAGACCAAAATCGATCCGCAGCTTGAAAGCCGGCTTGCGTGCCTCCGGGAACGGTTCCGCAGCGATGATCGTTCCCACACGTACGTCGATTTTCAGGAAGTCATCAAAGGCAATGGTATCGGTCATGCGCGATCATGCAGCCTCAGCGGACGCATCGCCAGAATCCGATGATCGGGAGCGGCGGCTGCGCATCTTATCCATTTGCGCCCGTAAGCGACAAAGAGGCCCGCCCGTCTCACCGCCTTCCGCCCGCAGGAGCGTCACCGTGCGGTCGATATCATTCATTCGCCGCTCAGCCTGACGTAACGCCTTGTCCAACTCAGCCATGGTCAGCGCCTGCCCCTCGTCACTCTCTTTCAGCCAAACGCGCATCACCCGGGCATGGACCTGGAGAAGACCACCCATAACAACCCTTCCCCGCGCACCATCAAGCGACACATCAGCAGCGGCAGCCATTTTCTCCATCGACGTGGAAACGATCCGCACCAATGCAAGACCGAGAGCCGGTTCACGGCGGGCATCGCGTTCCAACTGAATAAGAGCCAACTTATGAGGCAGGAGCGCATCATAGCGGCGCATGAGGACATCAAACAAACGCTCGCGCGGCGGCTCCTCAAGCATCTCTGGATCGTCATCGGCCAGTACCGCCTCATCCACGCGCTGCGCGAAGGCTGCAATCAGATCAATCTTCGAGGTGAAAACACCAAGCATCTTCGGGAACGGCACTTTCGCCGTCTCAGCTACCTGGCGAAGGCTTATGTTCTCATAAGACGTTGTTATAAGCGCCGTCATGAAAGCGTCGACGACGGCTTTTGTTTCAGTCTTGTTCATAGCAGCCCCTCAGCGACTTCTCCGCGACTTTTATCTCAGCGTAGCGAACGCGTGCATTCGATACCACTGTGGATATTACGACGAAGAGACCGGCTTAGATGCGGCAAGCTCGCGTGAACGACGATGCGCAGCCTTAACGGTGTTACGCATGAGGTCAGCCAGACGCCCCGTCTCCATGAGTTCGGCCAGACCGGCCGCCGTCGTACCGCCCGGTGAGGTCACATTGCACCGCAGTTGAGCTGCCGTTTCATCGCTTTGCCCCAGCAATGCCCCAGCACCAACGACGGTCTGACGTGCCAAGATTTGCGCCGTTTCAGCTGATAATCCAAGCGATTCCCCAGCCTCTGCCAGAGCTTCCACCATGTGGAAAACATAAGCTGGGCCCGAGCCGGAAACCGCTGTGACAGCGTCCATTGCATCTTCGCTGTCGACCCAGATAACCTTACCCACGGCCTCCAGAAGCGTTGTTACGCCGCCCCGTGTCGCCGCGCCCTCATTCACGCTGTACGCGGCTGTCATCCCTGCACCAATCGCAGCTGGGGTGTTGGGCATAGTGCGCACAAGCGTGGCCTTTGGGAACGCAGATTGCAGCGTCTCCAATGTTGTACCAGCGGCGATGGAAACAACTGTCAGCTCACCCCTGTCGAAGCTGGCCAACGCGGGAAGAACCTCCCCCATCATCTGCGGCTTCACTGCAAGCATCAGGAGATCAGGTGCGTCGCCGTTGAACGTATCAAGGCTTGGCAAGCAGGTCACACCTCGCGACGTCCATGGGCCAAGACCAGCGGTGAAAGCCGGATCGATAAGTGTGATAGAGGAAGGCGGCACCCCTTGGGCAAGCCAACCCTCAACAAGCGCTCCGCCCATCTTGCCCGCACCCACCACAAGGAAGCGTTGAAACGGCAACATAGTGGCGGTTTACGCCTCGCCCGCCGTCTCAAACAGAGCGTCCGACAGCGCATCTTGCGCGCTCTTGCCAGCCCACACGACGTATTGGAACGCTTCATAATAGCGCTCGCAAACCTCAGCGGCAGACTCCAGCATCCGACCACACTGCTGTGGGTTGGCATCGGCGCCACCGCTCAAGAGCAATGTCGCGCGAAACACAATCGCGGACTGATCGCGCCACAGATCGAAGTGTCCGAGCCAAAGCTGCTCATTGACGAGGGCAAGAAGCTTCGTGACCTCACCAAGCCTCGTTGGTGGGACTTTCAGATCAAACCCACACGCCAAATGCAGCGCCTCATAGTCTTCCATCCAGGAAAAAGAGACATGATACGACGACCATGACCCTTCGACGGAGATCGTGATTTCATGATCGGTCGAGCGCTCAAAAGCCCATTCGTTTAGCGTTGCGAGATGTTCGACGACATCGACTGGGTGGTTGATACGGTCAACCTCAAAATCGGCAAGCGACATTCTGCTTATCCTTCGCTCAGACCAAAACGGCGTTCAAAAACAACGACCCTCAAGGTCCGAATCTGAGTAACACAATGACTATAAATCAGGGCTTCTTCCCGAGCACCCCCTTACTACCGGGCTTTTCATCACCCCCTCATCATTTGCGGTGAACAAATGGCGGGGGCGGTGTGGATGACCGCTCTAAACATCGAAAAATGTTCAAGAATTTTTAGGCTTTTCGGCGAGCTGTGCTTCAAGCGCTGCAACGCGTGCTTCCAGAGCCTCATTGGCCGCCCGCTGCGTGGCGATCATATCGCGCAACGTCTCCACATCGTCTTCGCGAGCAAGATCCATGGTCGCCATCACACGTTCCATCTGCGCGCGGGCGATGGTTTCCACCTCACGGCGCACGCCATCAGCCAGACCTGCAGCGTCAGTCATGAGCCGGCCAAGGTCATCGAAGAGTCGGCTGTTAGGCTGGGTCATTATCCACATCCTTTTTGTTGCCACGATCATTCGCGAGATGCGCTTTTATCAAAACATATGGTCCACGTCGGGCGAGCGTGCAAGACAGGTCACATGATCACGGTTACCGCACTCGTCTTGCCCGCCATTGCCTTTCCGGTGATCGACCCCGTTTTGGTCGAGGTCGGCCCGCTTGCGATCCGATGGTATGCGCTTGCCTACATTGTAGGGCTCGTGGGAGGCTGGCTCTATGTGCGGTGGATTGTCAGCCAACCAGGCTTCTGGCCCGCCGGCGGCGCACCCTATAGCGCTGCCGACATGGATGACTTTCTAACATGGGCAACGCTTGGCGTTATCGTTGGTGGGCGCCTTGGCTACGTGATCTTCTACGAGCCTGCGCGCTTTCTCGTCGATCCGATATCAGTCTTCTACGTCTGGCAGGGCGGTATGGCGTTTCATGGCGGACTGTTGGGCGTCATCGTTGCGATGATCGGCTTCGCTTGGTCACGACGCGCGAGCGCTCTTACCCTTTTTGACATCATCGGCGCTGCTGCCCCGATTGGACTGTTCTTTGGCCGCATTGCCAACTTTATCAATGCCGAGCTGTGGGGTCGGCCGAGCGATGTTCCCTGGGCGATGGTCTTCCCAACAGCCGATGACCAGCCTCGCCATCCAAGCCAACTCTATCAAGCGTTCGCCGAGGGCATTGTACTCTTTATCCTGGGCGCAATCCTTGTACGCCTTGGCACCCTCAAACGTCCCGGACTTGTTGGTGGCATCTTTACCGCAGGCTATGGCATGGCGCGTTTTCTCGTTGAGTACGCGCGTGCCTTTGACGCACAGATTGGGTTGATCGGCGGCGTCCTGACAATGGGCCAACTTCTCTCTCTACCGATGATCGCCGCTGGGCTGGCGCTTGTTGCAATGTCGCGCCGCCAGTCAACGACCAGCGCAGTTTAGGCAACATCCTGTGGACAATACGCTTAGCCCCCTCCTCCATGACACCCTGTCCGAGCTTCCAGGCGTCCGACACGGCTTCTTTACACGGCAAGGCGGCGTTTCAGGCGGGATCTACGCAGGTCTCAACACAGGCCTTGGTTCACGCGACGAGCAAGCCCATGTTATGGAAAATCGTGAGCGTATCCGCCGCTATATGGGCGGCACAGCGCTTCTCACGGTGCACCAGCATCACAGCGCCACGTCTATCCGCACCCGCACAGCTTGGGACCCCAGGATTGCCCCGCGCGCGGACGCCATCGTGACGCGGACTCCTGGACTGACCCTTGTGGCACAGGCGGCCGACTGCGGACCGATCCTCTTTGCAGACGCAAAGGCCGGTGTCGTTGGGGCTGCCCATGCTGGCTGGAAAGGGGCTTTGTACGGGGTTCTGGAAAGTACCGTGGACGCCATGGAACAAGATGGAGCTGATCGCGCACGCATCGTCGCAGTACTTGGACCGTCCATCAGCGGCAGAGCCTATGAAGTGGGGCCAGAGTTCATAGCTCGCTTTGTGAACGCCGCTCCGACCAACACGACCTACTTCAATCCGTCAGAGAAAACCGGTCACGCCTTTTTCGATCTGCCGCGCTACACGCTTGACCGTCTGGCGCGGCTTGGCCTCAAAACGGGGCATATTGACCGTTGCACTTATGGCGAGCCTGAACTGTTCTTTAGCTATCGGCGCGCTACCCATCAGGGCGAAGCGGACTATGGACGCCTTGCGAGCGCCATCATGCTGACTTAGGTCTCGTCCAACCGAACACCTGCAAAGTATTCAGGAACCAACTGACCTTGCATAAAACCACCACCCATCGCGTACCTTTGATGGTCCTCTCCTTCATTCTTTTAGCGGCACTTGCTCTTGCCGGATGCGCCTCAACGGAGGGTCCGGGAACGTTCACGCAAACACGCGCGACAGGCCAACAACCGGTTGCACAGACAACAACTGCTCAAACGGTCCCGCAGCAGGTTGCCGTGACGAGCCAGACCCTAGCGGCGCCAAATGCGGTACAGAGTGGTTCGGTACAGGGCGGAAGGGTTCAGACTGATGGGTTGCAAACTGGTGGGGTACAGCCCGGAGGAGTCTCTCCCCGCCCGACGCTTCAAGATTTCGCAAACCAGGATTTGTCCGCGCAAGACTTCTCGATCCAAGATCTATCGATCAACGAACCGGCGCGCGATGCCTTCGGCAATCTGGTAGATCAACGCCCAGTCCAAACAGGTAATGAGACCTTTCAGGATACCGTGCAACGCTCGCTTGAACCACAGGCGGTCGCGCCCGACCTTGTGGCCACTGCGCCGCGCTTTCCGAAAGCCTCCATAGCACCCATCTCGACAGCACCTGAGCCCCATGCAACGCAGCTTTTCGACGCCATAGACGACGCGATGTTTCAACGGGGTATGCAGCTTGCTTTTTTCGGCGATGAAACAGCGCAATATGTTGTCCGTTCCCAGGTGAGTGCAATACCATCGGACACGGTTACATCTGTCATTTACGTGTTCGATATCTTTGATACACGCGGTAATCTGCGTCACCGCGTGTCTGGCGCACGGGCGATCCAACGGACAGGACCGAATGGTTGGGAGCTGGTTGACAGCAACACGACGGCCCTGATCGCAGACGAAGTTGCAGGTCGTCTTGTGGCCTGGTTTCAACAAAACCCGACATAAACACGCATACAGCGTTCAACGACCGAGAAGGTGGATAGACTCCTGCCGACCCTTTCGCTAACAGGTCGGCCTCAAATTCCCCTTCCCAGGAAAAGAACGCATGAAGCTTGTCGCCGGAAACTCCAATCTTGCGCTGGCAAATGCCATCTCCAGCTATCTTGACGTGCCTCTGTGCAAAGCGAGCGTGCGCCGCTTCGCTGATATGGAGATCTTTGTGGAAATTCAGGAGAATGTCCGCGGCGAGGACGTTTACGTCCTTCAGTCGACCAGCTTTCCCGCGAACGACAATCTCATGGAGATGTTGATCCTGATCGACGCGCTGCGGCGTTCGTCGGCTAAACGCATCACCACCGTGCTTCCCTATTTTGGCTACGCTCGCCAGGACCGCCGCACCGCTGGACGCACGCCAATCTCTGCTAAATTGGTGGCCAACCTCATCACCGAGGCAGGCGCTGACCGTGTACTCACAATCGATCTTCACGCCGGGCAGATCCAGGGCTTTTTCGATATCCCCACTGATAACCTCTTCGCCGAGCCGGTTATCTCGAAAGATATTCGCGAGAACTATCTCTCCAACGGCCCGCTGACCGTCGTCTCGCCAGACGTGGGCGGTGTGTTGCGGGCCCGCGCCATCGCCAAGCGGATCGAAGCACCGCTCGCCATCGTTGATAAACGCCGCGAGCAACCTGGCGAGTCAGAAGTCATGAACGTCATTGGTGATGTCGCCGGCACCACGTGCCTTTTGGTGGATGATATCATCGATTCAGGCGGTACCTTGTGCAACGCCGCAGACGCGCTTCTCGCGATGGGTGCCAAAGAGGTATCGGCCTATATCATCCACGGGGTTCTTTCAGGTGGCGCGACGGCACGGATCGCGGGCTCCAATCTCAAAGAGCTGATCATCACTGATACGATTGAGACGACCGAGGCAGCCAAAACCACGCACAACATTCGGGTCGTGTCGGTGGCAAGCCTTTTGGGCGAGGCGATTATGCGCACGGCGCTGGAGAAGTCAGTCTCAAGCCTTTTTGCCTAGTCTCAGCTCCTCAAGCGTTTTGTCGCAAAAGTATGAGCAGTTTTGCGGTTCAAAAACATTCCAAGACAAAAACTCAGAGTGTTTCTTGTGAACCCAAGATCATGAGAAATGCTCTAGTCGAGGACACTCACCCGCCGCAGGAAATTTGTGCCATCAAACCGAAGCCGCACGCGGTTGCCAACAGCAAGCGGATCTCTGATGACGAAGCGTTCGATCCGCTGATCAAGGATCATACCGTTGGCCAATCGAAAAACGCCAGTCGACGGATCGCCCGCTACGATCTGTGTGTCGATGATGCGATCATCGTCAAACGGGTCAAAAAACCCCGATCGAGCTTGAGACGGGGCAAGCGTGATTGCGCTCACGAAAAAAGCGCTAACCAGCAAAACAAAGCTTATGTTGGAGAACGAAAATCGCATAGATGAAATCCCCTAAGCACCTGGAAAAGCCAATCTGGCAGCAGCGCCTAGAATAGCGCACACGCCCAGTGTGGTAAATAGCCCGCGCTTCCAACCAAACAAGATGACGCAAGCGACACAGGCGATCACGAGCGCTGGCAGATCGAGCGTGGCGAGGTTTGGCGCCGGCAGTCCTCCAAAACCAAAACGCACCGTGCCGACTTCTGCGAACAACACTTGAATCGCAAACCACACCGCCAACGAGGCGATGACCCCAACGACCGCAGACGTCACACCGCGCAGGGCATTCTTCAGCCACTCAATCTCGCGCGTGCGCTCAACAAAGGGGGCGCCCAGAAAGATCCACACAAAGCAGGGCATGAAGGTAAACCAAAGCGTCAGGCTGCCACCGATCAATCCGGCTACAATGGGATCAAGACTAAGATTGGCCGTCGCAGCGGCAACATGCCCGACAAACACCAGAACCAGGATGAGCGGACCGGGGGTGGATTCAGCGAGCCCCAATCCCGTCACCATGTCACTGGTCGAAAGCCATGCGAAATCCTGCACCACAATTTGGGTTATATAGGCCAGCACGGCGTAAGCACCGCCAAACGTGATGATTGCCGTCCACGAGAAGAACAGTGCCTGCTGGGTCCAGAGGCTTTGCAGCCCAGATATGATCACCAAAAGCACGAGCGGCACAAGCCACAGCGCTGCAAAAACACCGGCAGCTTTCAAGGAGGCAGAATTGCGCGCGGCGTCAGCCACCGATGCGGGTTCGATGGCGGCCTTTGCGCCCCTCCCCCACACAGCAACGCCAAGAAGCGCCGCAACACCAATCACAATGGGGAAAGGCACGTCGAAAACATAGAGCGCTACAAAAGCGGCCAATGCCAAGGCCGCTGCCAGCGGCGAGGTCAGCGTCTTTTGCGACAGCTTCATCAGCGCCTGCACCACCAGCGCTAGCACAGCTGCTTGAAGCCCAAACAATAGCCCTTCAACCCCAGGCACACTGCCCAGCGTGACGTACAGCGTTGCAAGACCAAGGAGGACCAAGAAGCCGGGAAGAATGAACAAAGCCCCGGCGATGATACCCCCTCGCACCCCCTGTAGTAGCCAGCCGATATAGGTAGCAAGCTGCATCGCCTCCGGCCCGGGCAAAAGCATGCAGTAGTTGAGCGCGTGCAAGAACCGGTCTTCAGGCAGCCATTTCTTCTCGTCGACGACGACTTTGTGCATCAAAGCAATCTGCGCAGCCGGGCCACCGAACGACAAAACGCCGATCCGGGCAAAGACGTTTGTCACTTCGCCAAACGTGGCGGGCGTGGGCGCAGTTTCGTCGGGGGAGACAGCGGTAGCCATAGGGCATGTCTTAAGGCTGCCGCTCATGACAGAGCAATGACAGGCGTGGCTATACTCCCAACAAACCAGAGCAGGTAAAGCAATTGCATCACCTCATGTTCGGCGTTATAGACCTCGCATCGCGCTAGACCCCCTGGAGGCAAGCGCGGCACGAAGTCGTCGGATGTTCCGGCGCTTTTTCTTTTTTGGAGATATGCCATGCGTGAGAGCTATGAACTAGCTGGCACGCGGCGCGAGCGGGTGGGCAAGGGAGCCGCCCGGGCTTTGCGACGTGATGCTATGCTGCCAGCCGTGATTTACGGCGACAAGAAAGACCCTCTGTCGATCGCCCTTCCCTACAAGGAAGTGACCCAACTGATCTATGGTGGTGGTTTCATGACCACCGTTGGGACGCTGACAGTGGATGGCGAAGGCCATAAAGTGATCGCTCGCGATTACCAGCTGGACCCCGTACGCGACTTCCCGATGCACGTAGATTTCTTACGCGTTTCCAAGGGTGCAACGCTCACCGTCAACGTACCGGTGCATTTTGAGAACGAAGAGACCTGCCCAGGCCTGAAAGCCGGTGGTGTATTGAACGTCGTTCGTCACGAAGTTGAGATAATCGTGCCAGCCGATGCCATCCCTGATGCGCTGGTCCTCGACCTATCCAATGCACAACTAGGCGACAGCTTGCACATCTCCGCTGTAAGCTTGCCAGAAGGTGCCGAGCCCACCATCACAGACCGTGATTTCACCATTGCGACTATCGCGTCGCCAGCTGGTCTTAGAAGCCAGGATGACGGCGAAGAAGGTGACGACGAAGGCGCGGAAGACGGCGCAGGCGACGAGTAAGTCGGTCCTGCCTGAATCAGTGACCTAATAAGGCCACCAACGAACCGAACGAGACGCGATATGCAGCTGATCCTTGGTTTGGGAAACCCCGGTGTGCAGTACGCTCACAACCGGCACAATGTAGGGTTCTTGGTCATTGATGCTATTCATGAACGCCACGGGTTTTCACCGTGGCGTTCGCGTTTCTCCGCTGAAGTAAGCGAAGGTCGCGTCGGTTCTGAGAAGGTCATTCTCGCAAAGCCGACGACTTACATGAACTTGTCGGGTCAAGCGGCAGGCGAAATCGCAAGGTTCTACAAGTTAGAGACCGCCGATGTGACGGTGATCCATGATGAGCTTGACCTTGATCCCGGGCGCACCCGCATCAAGGTCGGCGGCGGACATGGTGGGCATAACGGGCTGAAGAGCCTCGACGCGCATCTTGGCAAAGACTATCGCCGGATTAGGGTCGGTATCGGTCACCCTGGACACAAAGATTTGGTCTCAGGCTATGTCTTGAAGGATTTCGCGAAAGCCGATCAGCCTTGGGTCGAAGCCGTCTGCGAAGAACTCGCCCGATCCATCAATCTCATCTTCGACGGCAAAGATGGGGACCTCAACGGTCGGCTCAACGAGGCAACGGCTCCGTTCCGCGCCCAACCAGAAGACGCCAAGACATCAGCAAGTCGCAGTGATGCCAACCCGCGCCAAGCTGAGAAGACAAAAAACAAAGGCCAGAGCCATATTCGCCAGGCGCGGAATGGTCCTGCTGCCAAAGTTCCAACCAAGGGCCCGATGGCGGACATGTTGAGAAAGCTGTTGGGCGGCAAGGGCTCTTTGGGCGACAAAGGATAAGAGACGGGTATGGGTTTCAAATGCGGTATCGTGGGCTTGCCGAATGTTGGCAAATCCACCCTTTTCAACGCTCTGACGAAAACGGCGGCGGCACAGGCGGCCAACTATCCCTTCTGCACAATTGAACCAAACACTGGCGACGTCGCCGTGCCAGACCAGCGCCTCCAGGAAATTGCTGGGATTGCGGTCTCCAAAGAAATCATTCCAACGCGCATCACCTTTGTGGATATTGCGGGCCTGGTACGTGGGGCGGCCAAGGGCGAAGGCCTTGGCAACCAGTTTCTCGCCAACATCCGGGAGGTCGATGCCATCGTCCATGTGGTGCGCTGCTTCGAGGACGAGGACATCACCCATGTGGATGGCAAGGTTGATCCACTTGCCGACATTGAGACCATCGAGACCGAGCTTATGCTCGCTGATCTTGAAAGCCTTGAGAAGCGCGTTGTCGCGACCCGCAAGAAAGCATCAGGCAAAGAGAAGGAGGCGCTGCTCGTCCTCCCGCTGATGGAAAAGGCGCTCGACCTTCTGCAGAACGGCAAGCCAGCGCGCATGGCGGACCTCACGCCGGAAGAGGAAAAACCCTTCGTTGGTCTCAACCTGCTCACCTCCAAGCCTGTCCTGTACGTCTGCAACGTCGATGAAGACAGCGCCGGTGAAGGCAACGGCTTCTCCAGCAAAGTTCAAGCGCATGCCGAAGAAACGGGCGCGCGGTCGGTGGTGATCTCTGCGGCCATTGAAGCGGAAGTCGCCATACTACCGCTGGACGAGCAGAAGGATTTCTTGGAAACGCTGGGGCTTGAAGAAGCCGGCCTCGACCGGCTTATCCGCGAGGGCTATGGCCTCCTTGGCCTCATCACTTATTTCACCGCGGGCCCGAAAGAGACCCGCGCATGGACCATCACAGAGGGCACGAAAGCGCCGCAGGCCGCCGGGGTGATCCACACTGATTTTGAGCGCGGCTTCATTCGGGCGCAGACGATCGGCTTTGACGACTATGTGTCACTCAAGGGCGAAACGGCAGCCAAAGAAGCCGGTAAGGCACGCGACGAAGGCAGGGAGTATGTCGTGAAAGATGGCGACGTGCTTCTCTTCAAGTTCAACACCTAACAAGAGCGGGACCAAGCGACGTGAACACACAAACCCACCTTCTCGTCGCTGCTGCCCTCTTCGCCAAACCGAACCAACCCAAACGCAACACAGCGTTGATCATTGGCGCGCTCCTTCCCGACGCTGCAATCTTTGCGCTGTTCGGCTGGGCGGTGGCCACTGGCATCCCGCAAAACGAGTTGTGGAGCCGCATCTACTTCTCTGAGCCGATGCTGACCTTCACAGCCATTGGAAACTCAGCCCCGCTCTACGCAGCGATTGCGCTCTTTGGCTGGGCATGGGCCAAAGTTCGCTCAGGCGATGAGGTCAAAACCTTGCCACTGCTCACCGTGCTGGGGCTCGCTGCTCTCACTCACTTAGCGGGCGATTTTCCCGTCCATGTGGATGATGCCCATCCTCACTTTTGGCCCTTATCCGACTGGCGTTTCCGCTCGCCCGTTTCCTACTGGGATAGTGCACACTATGGCGGGGCATTCTCCGCCTTTGAGGCAGCACTCGGTGTCGCGCTTTGCGTCCTCTTATGGCGCCGCTTCAAAACCCGCTGGGTCCGCGCCCTGTTAAGCCTCACCGTGCTCGCCTACTTTGCAGTTCCGTTCTTCTGGTGGCTGCAGTTCGGCGGTTAAAGAGCGGTTCTGCCGAAGGTACAGAGCAAGTAGACATGCGGTTTTTCTTACTTTTTCTGCTCTGGGCGTTCCGCCCAGAGGCACAGATACAAAGAAAATGACCTGTGTTCAGTCGCCTTCAAATTCCATCAGGGCGCGCACCGGGACACCAAGATCTTTAATCTTCTGCGCCCCTCCAAGATCAGGCAGATCAACGATGAAGCAAGCAGCAACAACGTCCGCGCCGATGGATTGCAAAAGCTTGATCGCCGCTTCAGCAGTCCCGCCGGTGGCGATGAGATCATCGACGACAATCACCTTCTCACCTTCGATGATGGCGTCTTTATGCATCTCCATCTCGTCGATGCCATATTCAAGACTGTAGGCGATCCGAACCGTCTCATAAGGGAGCTTGCCCTTTTTGCGAATGGGGACAAATCCGGCGGATATCTGATGCGCTACCGCACCACCGAGGATGAACCCACGCGCTTCGATGCCAGCTACTTTATCGATCTTCAGACCGGCATAAGGCTGAACAAGCTCATCGACCGCACGGCGGAAGGCGCGCGCATCACCGAGCAACGTTGTGATGTCACGAAACATGATGCCAGGCTTTGGGTAGTCAGGAATGGCGCGAACAGCGCTTTCAAGGCTGACATCAGTGTGCACGGACACGGGCGGAGCTCCACTTTGAAGAAGACACGGGACTGTCCGTTAGGCAGTACCATCTCGGACAAACCACGGCACCCTATAAATGCATCTTCAGGAGGGGAAGGCCGAAATCAAAAAGCCGCCCTGAGGGCGGCTTTCGATGCATGAGCAAAGGCGATGTTTGTCAGTGCGCGACATTTGCCCAAACACGACGCTTGGTCATGTAAACGAGCCCGCCAAAGATCACCAGAAACGCCATCACGCGGAAGCCCATCTCTTTGCGGGCCTCCAAATGTGGCTCAGCAGCCCACATCATGAACGCAGAGATATCCTTAGCGTACTGGTCCATCGTCTCTGGCGTACCGTCCTGATAGATGTGCATCCCGTCAAAAAGCGGCTGTGACATCGCGATATACTCGCCGGACAAAAAGTACGGATTGTAACTCCCGTTCTGCCCTTCCGGGTTCACATGCGTATCATCATAACCAGTCAACAGAGAATAGATGTAATCTGGTCCGTTCTCTTGATACTGCGTGAAGATATCAATCACAAAGCCTGGAAAACCGCGATAGGCAGCACGCGCTTTTGCAAGCGTTGAAAAGTCCGGCGGATAGGCACCCATGGCTGCGACCGCTGCTTCCGTATTTGGGAACGGCGACGGCCAACGGTCTGACAAGCGCGCAGGCCGTTCGAACATCTCGCCAAAGCTATCGGGACCATCCATCACGAAGTAAAGGTCTGCAATGGCGCGAACCTCCGCCTCGGAAAATTCAGGGCCACCGGGCTCCATTAAATTGCGAAACGCAATCCGTTCCATACCGTGGCAGGCAGAGCAGTTCTCGCTGAAAACCTGAAAACCACGCTGAAGTTGTGCGCGGTCGTACGTGCCGAAAATGCCACTGAATGACCAATCCTGCATACGGGGCTCTTTCGCGTCCCCACCGGCTGCCAAAGCTCCGGTTGTTGGGACGATGGCGACAACGGCAGCCATCGCAAGTTTGGTGATCAAACGGCCTGAAAAGAAAGCCATTGGTGTCAACTCCTTAAAGCAGCATCAGCTGCATTATGCCTTGGTATCCGGTGCAGCGGTTGCTCCGGCAGGTTTGCCCGCACCCGAAGCAATGACGGGACCTGACTTCTCTTTCGCTTTCGCCAACACAGCTTCCGTTATCGACGTAGGCAGCGGCTTTGGCGTTTCAAAAAGGCCAAGCAGCGGCAACACGACGAGGAAGTAGGCAAAATAGTAGAAAGTCGAAATCTGGGTCAGCGTGACGTAGATACCGTCAGCTGGCTGCGAACCGAGCCACCCAAGGAACACGGCATTGATCGCGAAGGCCCAGAAAGCGACCTTAAACGAAACCGAACGGAAAGCGCCAGAACGAACCTTGGAGGTGTCGAGCCAGGGCAGAATGAACAACACTGCGATTGCACCGAACATCAAGAGCACACCGCCAAGAGCGGACGGAACGGCACGAAGGATCGCGTAGAATGGCAGGAAGTACCATTCGGGCACGATGTGCGCCGGTGTCACAAGCGGGTTCGCTTCAATGTAGTTATCGGCGTGGCCCAGATAGTTGGGCAGGAAGAACAAGAAGTACGCGAAGAGCAAGAAGAACAGGATCATCGCGAACAGATCCTTCACCGTTGCATACGGTGTGAACGGAAGCGTATCCGACTTCTGCTTCACTTCAACGCCAGTCGGGTTGGTCTGGCCTGTCACGTGCAGCGCCCAGACGTGAAGGATGACCACGCCAAAGATCATGAACGGCAACAGATAGTGAAGGGAGAAGAAGCGGTTGAGCGTTGGATTATCGACGGCAAAGCCACCCCACAACCACTGCACAAGGCTCTCACCGACGATCGGGAATACCGAGAACAAGTTGGTGATCACGGTTGCGCCCCAGAAGGACATCTGGCCCCATGGAAGAACGTAGCCCATGAATGCCGTCGCCATCATGAGAAGGAAGATGACCACGCCCAGGATCCAAAGGATTTCTCGGGGCTCTTTATATGAACCGTAATAGAGGCCACGGAAAATGTGCAGATAGACCGCTATGAAAAACATTGAAGCGCCCACAGCATGCATATAGCGCAAGAGCCAACCGTAGTTCACATCACGCATGATGTGTTCCACCGAGGCAAAAGCTAAATCTGTATGGGGCGTATAATGCATGACAAGCACGATCCCAGTCAGGATTTGTGCCACCAGCATGATCATCAAAATGCCGCCAAACGTGTACATGTAATTGAGATTCCGCGGAATGGGGAACTCAATAAACTGGCCGTGTATCATCCGCACGACCGGCAAACGCGCATCAAGCCAGCGCTCAAAACCGGTTTTGGGTACGTAGGTAGAGGGTCCTGCCATGATGGGGTCTCCTAAAACCTTGTGTTGGATAGGGTCAGCACAGGTTAGCCGATCCGAATGGTTGTGTCAGAGATGAACGCATACTGGGGAATGAGAAGATTCTCCGATGCAGGCCCACGACGAATACGGCCAGCCGTATCGTAATGCGAGCCGTGGCAAGGACAGAACCACCCGCCAAAATCCCCAGCTTCAGAAAGCGGGATGCATCCAAGGTGGGTACATACACCCACCATTAAGATGAGGGCCGGGTTTTCCGGCACCGAACGCGCTTCGTTGGTTGCCGGCAAACCCGGTTCGGCTGCCAAACGCGCCAAGGGGTCGGGAAGATCGTCCAAATTCACCTCTTCAGCGGACGCAATTTCGTCCTCGGTGCGATATCGAACGAAGACCGGCTTGCCGCGCCACATGACCGAGACCTGATCGCCGGGAGCCATCGAGCCGATGTCCACCTCCGTTGATGCAAGCGCCAGAGCAGATGCGTCCGGGTTCATCTGCGCAACAAACGGCCAGGCAAGGGCCCCCGCACCGACAGCGCCCATGGCAGCTGTTGCAATGTAGAGGAAATCACGCCGGGTTGGATCGTCATCCTGCGGCGGTTCAATGTTAGCGTCGACTGACAAACCGATTTTCCTTATTCAGTCCGAAACAAAATTTTGGGCGTTGTGTGCCCGCATTTTCATCATTCTACGATTTTCAAGTGCCTCCAGTTCACTTAAAGGCACGTAAAAATCACCTCGGCATAACGCCGCACAGACGGTCGATAAAGCAACGTTTTGTTAACCTCAGACCTCTGCTCTGTCCACCGGCTTCAACGACAAACGCGCATGCACGTGTTACATGCAGCGAGGCAACACAGGACATCCTAACCACGACACGTCAGGGTTTGAATATGCACCATAGTCAGAAGCTTTCGAGCAGAGACATGTCCAAGGCTTTTCAATCATAGACAGTAAGCGTGCCTGCATAGACAGGCGTATGCATGCGCAAGGCCCTTCCAACAGTGCATTGAAACACTCAGGTTCACACGGTAAGCGATCCTTAACATCACGATCGCTGAGGCTGAGCTCTTAGATTTCATGATTTCACTCGCGCTCTATCAACCTGAAATTCCGGCCAACACCGGCACTTTAATTCGACTGTCAGCCTGCCTCAACGTCACCTTGCACATTATCGGACCAACCGGTTTCGCCATGAACGAACGGGCCCTCAAACGCGCCGGCATGGACTACAGCGACATGACGAAAACCGTTATGCATCGCAGCGCCGAAGACTTCTTGCATGCGGTCGCGTGGGAGCGGCCTCGCCTCATACTCGCCACCACCAAAGCTCAAACAGCTTACACCGACGTCTCCTATGCCGGAAATGACCTCATCATCATGGGACGCGAAAGCGCCGGAGCGCCTGATTGGCTCCACAAGCGGGCCGACATGCGCGTTCGCATTCCACTGGTCTCAAAGGCTCGCTCCCTCAATCTAGCGGTGTCAGCTTCGATGATCGTTGGGGAAGCGCTGCGTCAGACAAGGCAGTTCGCCGGCTAGCGGCAGGCATAAAGGCATAAGCCAAACATGCACAAAACAGAGGAATGACCGATCAAGTTGATTTCAAGCAAAGCCCTCTCCGGCTGATGCTCGCAACTCTCCACATCCAGATGTTCCAGAATCTCGTCCAAGTTACGGCACTTCCAAGTCCCAGCTCTTTAATGAAACAAAACTTGCATAAAAAAGGTGGCACGCGCCATGACCAACGCTAGCAGCCCCGCACGGAACGACGCGGCCTTCACGCCCATTTTTTCCGCCAAGGACCTGCCCTTAGAGCTTCCTGACAATCTGGAAAACAAGAAAAAGGCAGCACAAGCTTGGTTCGCGCAGTTACGCGATCAAATAGTTGGTGCGTTTGAACGGTTAGAGGCTGATGCTGACGATCTGCCAGGCACACAAGGCCATGCAATAGGGCAGTTTGTCCTCGAGCCCTGGGATCGAACGAACCACGACGGCACGCCCGGTGGTGGCGGAGTCATGGGAACCATGCATGGCCGCGTGTTTGAGAAGGTCGGCGTCCACGTTTCAACGGTGCATGGAAGCTTTGCACCGGACTTTCAAAAACAGATGCCTGGGGCAAGCGACAACCCAAACTTCTGGGCTTCAGGCATTTCGCTCATCGCGCACATGCGCAACCCGAACGTGCCAGCGGTGCACATGAACACGCGCATGGTGGTGACCGGTAGCCAATGGTTTGGAGGCGGCGCGGATCTCACGCCCGTCCTGAACGCGCGGCGCACCCAAGAAGATCCTGATAGCATCGCCTTCCACGAAGCTATGGAACTGGCTTGTGAAGGACAACCCTCAGCCAACTACCCAGCCTTCAAGGACTGGTGTGAAGATTATTTTTACTTGCCCCACCGCCAAGAACCACGCGGCATTGGCGGCATCTTCTACGACTATCTTCACAGCAGCGACTGGGACGCGGATTTCGCGCTTACCCAATCGGTCGGACGCGCCTTTGCTGACATTTATCCCAAGCTCGTCCGTGCCAATTGGGAAACCCCCTTCACAGATGAACAGCGCGAAGAGCAACTCATCCGGCGCGGACGATATGTGGAGTTCAACCTTCTCTACGACCGCGGCACGATCTTCGGGCTTAAAACAGGTGGCAACGTCACCTCTATCCTGTCCTCCATGCCCCCTGAGGTGAAATGGCCGTGATGATAAACATACAAAAGGCAACACGTGATGACATCGCACCGCTCGTTCCACTGTTTGTTGAGATGGACGAGCACTACCTGAGTCACGAAGCAGCAGACGCGCAAACCCTGCGGGAAAGGCTTAGCGATTGGTTCACCCAGAACGAGAACAGCTGTCTGCTCGTTGCCCTGAAGAAAGACAAAGCCTTGGGACTAGCCACCCTTTCACCTCTCTTTCCCGCAGGGTCAGCACAAACAGCTCTGTTTTTAAAAGAGCTGTACGTGTCCAAAGCGAAGCGAGGTATGGGAATCGGCACCAAGCTGCTGCGGGCCTGCGCCGCGCAGGCCCATGCCATAGGCGCCTCGCGGCTCGATCTCACAGCTGAAGCCAACAACCCGCAAGCACGGTGCTTTTATGAGCGCCTGGGCGCCTTCGACACCGCGAAAACCTATCTGCGCTGGGAGCCAGATGGCATTCAGCGGCTTGCAGCAGGCCAGGACTAGTCCAGATGGCATTAGTGCAGTTGGTTTTGGTTCTTTAAGACAGCCAGAAGGTCATCACGCGATAGGGTAAAATCGGAGGCTTTCCAAGCAGCTTCAAGCAACTGCAAAGAGGCGCCAACTTGTGGCCCGGAGGGGATGCCACGCTGCAACAGATCATCCCCCGACACCGGCAAAGACGGTCGATCATACCCATCACTCAAAGCCAGAAGGTCCCGCACCCGGTCGCTTAAACGGAATTCATCGGCCCGTTCTGGATCCACCGGCAAGGCATGAGCAGTTTGAAGAATGGTGACATCACGCACTGGCTGCACCCCATGCTCATAAAGCGCCAAGCGCCGCTCGGCCTGGGTGGAAAGTTCGTCCGTCTTCAAAGCCTCGTAAACAGCGCGAGCATCAACAAGGCGATCTCGCTCGGCATTGGAAAGCTTGAGCCGCGTTGCCAGTGCCTTGATGCGGTTCGGGCCCTGAAACGAAAGCAGTGCCATCAGTCGCAACAGCGGATCGGGTGCTAGCTCCGTGGCGTCTTCCACCAGCATAAAGCGAGCAAAGCCGTCCATATCTCCGCTTTCTGGCAGAACGACTTGATAAACGCCGCTCTGGCGCATCCACAAAAGAGCCCGTGTCACGTTTGGGGCGGCCAAAATCTTCTTTAGCTCAGCCCAAACACGTTCTGCCGACAGGCCTGTCAGAAAGCCCTTGTTGGTCACGATTGCCCGCACCGCAAAGCGATCCGGCGCGCCATGCCCATACCAACCGTAAAATCTGAAGAAACGTAGGATGCGCAGGTAATCCTCAGCGATCCTGTCGGCAGGTTGACCGATGAAGCGCACACGACGCGCGGCCAAATCGTCCAGACCGCCGACGGGGTCGGTTATCGCCCCGGTTTCATCGGCATAGAGCGCATTCATGGTGAAATCACGCCGCGCAGCGTCCTCGGCAATGTCGCGCGTAAAAACTACGACCGCGTGGCGACCATCGGTCTCCACGTCCTTGCGCAGCGTGGTCACTTCAATGGGCTCGCCGTTATGCACAAGCGTGACAGTGCCATGATCAAGACCGGTCGGAACGGCCCTAAGACCAGCAGCCTCAGCGCGTGCGATGACCTCTTGTGGAGACGCCTGCGTGGCGACGTCGATGTCTTTCACGGCCTCGCCCAGAAGCGTGTTACGCACGCAGCCACCCACCAGCCAGGACACATCACCGTCCTGATTGATCGCCTCAAAAACAGCCTGCAACCCACGCGCAGCAATCAGCGGCGCAAGTGGCCTTTCACCCATGGTCATCATTCAACAGGCTCGAGCACCCGTCCCGGCACGATAACGCCGTTTTCCACCCTCGGCGGTTCGTACTGCCCCGTCGTTCCGCCCGTTTCGAATTGGGCAAGCGTCACCATCGCAATGAGGACAAGTGCGACACCCGACCCAACAAGCCAATAAAACGGCATATCGGATCGTTTGCCTCGGACCATAGTCCAGAGAAGATAAAGCGCGAAAGGTACGAGAAAAAGCGTGATGTTGATGATGGCGACACGCAGCACGAAAACGTCTCCATGAAGTGAAAAGAAAGTGTTATGGACAGCTCAGCGAAGGCTTTGCGCCATCCGCTCAGACATGTGGTGAACAATGCCCGCCGTCAAACCCCAGATACGCCATTTTTCAAAGTGGTAGGCGTAAAAGTAGCGCTCTTTGCCTTCAAAGACGCGAGACTCACGCTGCACATTGGCCGGGTCCAGCAGAAACCGCAGGGGTACCGAAAAAATCTCGTCCACCTCTGCCGGGTTGGCCTTGAGATTGCCAAACGCGTTCACCGTGCCCACGACCGGATAAACGCGGTAGCCTGTCCTGGATGCATAAGTCGGCAAATAGCCTGCAATAGAGACAGCCTCAGGGGCCAATTGCACCTCTTCAAATGCCTCACGGACAGCAGCAGCGGTCGGCGTCTCACCAGGATCAATACGCCCGCCAGGAAACGCAATCTGTCCGGCGTGGGCGCTTAGGTTGGCAGTTCTCACGGTCAAAAGCACGTTGACATCATCGCCGGATGTATCAAGCGCAATCAAAACGGCTGCTGGCTTCAGGGCAGAGTGGGAACGAAGCACCGCGAAATCTGGGTTGAGGATGTGATCGCCAGTTTGATCAGGCACAGTGCGGGCGTCTGAGCTCTCTAGTACGCTAGGAAGATCAGGCAAAAGCGACCGGCTGAATGCCTCTTGGAGTGCCTGCGCGTCCAGCTGACGGAACATCTGGCTCGTTTGAGAGTTGGACTGCATTAAGTCTGGCCGTCATTGGGCAGTAAGGCACGATAGGGCCCAGACTGTAGAACAGGTTGTTCGGCTTCCAGATCCGTTATCCGTTCATCGGCGAGAACCGCCAGTGTCGTTGCGCGGTTAACGAGAGCCTCAATCCGCCCCCGCACCAAAACATAGGGTTTCAATCCCCCGTTGGCTCCATCTTGGACAAACCGCATGGGATGGTCCAACCCGACGCGCACGACATCATCAAGAGACGTTCGAAGGGTCAGAAGCGGCCCATCGTCACTCTCTTCCACCCAGTGCTCAACGGCCACCAAGGGCGCATCCTCAACGGTGATGGACAGCTTTTCAGCTGGTGTAACGAGGTAGGTTACGCCGTCCTCATCCTTGCGAAGGACAGAAGAGAAAAGCCGAACCATCCGCTTTCGCTGAATGGGCCGGCCCTCGTGATACCAAGTGCCGTCAACGGCGATTCGGATATCAATTGACCCACAAAATGATGGATTCCAGGCCTCGACCGGTGGCTGGCGACGTTCGTTTTGCACCGCTTTTAACACAGCGCTGAGATCACTTCTCGGTGAGGCCAATGTCTCCATATCACTCTACTACGCGCAAATCCCACTTCTGCACAGAAGCGTCAGGACAGGCAGACTTTGTGGCCTTGTGCCGCCAGGCGAGATGAAAGACGCTTCAGACACATGAAAACGACCAGCATGGTTGCTCGGTACGTCATGTCGACCAATAAAAGGGCACAATGCAAAGGAATACCGCGTCGTGATGATGGAGCGTTTTGATAACCTTATGGTTGAATGAGGGCCGGACTGTGCCACCTTGCTTGCCCAAGCCGAGACATTGCGTGAGGATGCCTAGAGCGCATATCATCGCGCGTCGACAAAGGAGTTGTTTGTGACGGAAACACTCGAGAACCCCACCGACGCATCGCAGCTGACAGAAAGTGCGCAGGCAACCGCCGAGCAGCTAAAGACTGTCCGCGAGATGATCGGACGCACGATCCTTGGCCAAGAGACCGTCATCGAGAACACGTTGGTAGCGCTTCTTTGCGGTGGGCATGCATTGCTTGTGGGCCTCCCGGGCCTTGCCAAAACCAAGCTCGTTGAGACGTTAGGTGCGGTTCTTGGTCTTGATGCCCGGCGTGTTCAGTTTACGCCAGATCTTCTCCCATCAGACATTCTAGGCGCTGAAGTCCTGGAAGAAGGCAAGGGCGGTGAACGTGCGTTCCGATTCATTAAAGGGCCTATCTTCACCCAGCTTCTGATGGCCGATGAGATCAACCGCGCCAGCCCACGCACGCAAAGTGCTCTGCTACAGGCGATGCAGGAGCATCATGTGACGGTCGCGGGCTCGCGCCACGACCTGCCCTCCCCTTTCCATGTCTTGGCGACGCAGAACCCAATTGAGCAGGAAGGCACCTACCCGCTGCCCGAAGCACAGCTCGACAGGTTCTTGCTCGAGATCGAAATCGGCTTTCCCGACCGGGACGCTGAACGACAGATGCTGAAGCTGACCACCGGCGCAAAGGAAGCAAAGCCCGAAGCGGTCATGAAGCCAGATGATCTTATCGCCGCTCAAGCTCTGGTGCGCTCCATGCCGGTTGGCGAAAAAGTCGCTGAATCCATTCTCGACCTTGTGCGCGGCGCACGACCTGGACAGGAAGCGCACCCGATCGTTGGTGATCATCTTGATTGGGGTCCCGGCCCTCGCGCCAGTCAGGCGCTGATGCTGGCCACCCGCGCTCGGGCACTCCTTAATGGTCGTTTCGCGCCAAGCACAGATGATGTCGCAGCCCTCGCTGAGCCGGTGCTGCGCCATCGCATGGCACTCACCTACGCTGCCCGAGCCGAAGGTGTCACGCGTCGGGACATCGTCGCCAAACTGGTCGAGGCCGTTTTGTGATTGAGTGGCTGGGCCGAGGCCGGTCAAAACCTCTTGGGGTCCAGGATCTGGCGCCGCTTGATGCGCTTGAACTTGGCACGCGCCCCAGAGCATTGGCGTCGGCCATGCCAGACCTCATGGTCGAAGCAAAGAACCTTGCCGCATCGCTCATTGCCGGTCTGCATGGCCGAAAGCGTGCGGGGCTTGGCCATTCGTTCTGGCAGTTTCGCCAATATGGCGCGAGCGACGCCTCAAGCCGCATAGACTGGCGCCGCTCGGCACGCGGCGAGACGTTGTTTGTGCGCGAAATGGAGTGGGAAAGCGCCCATACGGTGCGGTTCTCCGTCGACATGTCCTCGTCTATGCGTTTCGCATCCCCAGATGCCCGCGAACCCAAACGCGACCGTGGCGTGATCATGGCGCTGGCGCTTGCCGCCATGCTAACAAAAGGCGGCGAACGGGTCGGTATGATCGGTGGGGAACGCCCAAAAACCGGCGAGGCGGCGCTCAGCATCATGGCGCAGGAGCTTATGCGGCGCGACACCGACAAGTCCGGCAAGCATCGCTGGGCGGATATGACGGCCGTCAAGCCGCGTGAAGACGTGATCATCTTGTCAGACTTTTTATTCGGAGAGGCCGAACGGACCAAGCTCTTCGGGCAGCTGGTTAGCCGCGGCGCGCGCGCGCACTTCATCCAGATTATCGATCCTGTGGAAGAAGCCTTTCCGTTCAAGGGTCGCATGCGGTTCGACCCCTTGAGCCGCCACGACAGCGCGATCCTTTCCGGTCGCGCGGAAAACTGGCGCGAGCCCTATCAGGAACTTTTTCAAGGCCTGAAGGACCGGATGCGGCGTATCGCGCGTTCACATGGCTGGAGCCATACCATCTCCCACACAGACAGGCCCGCCGCGACGCCGCTTTTAAGCGTCCATGAGGCGCTATCCCGGTCGAAGGAGCGCTGAGACATAATGAGCGCGTTGAGCTTCCTTGCACCGGCTGCCCTTTTGGGCCTGCTCGCTCTACCAGCGTTATGGTGGTTGTTGCGGGCGACGCCGCCGCAACCATCCTCAACACCCTTTCCGCCACTGCAATTGCTAGCCCAACTCACTGATGATGACGTCACGCCCGTGCGCACACCATGGTGGCTCCTGGCGCTTCGGCTTCTTCTTCTTGCGCTCATCGTGCTTGCCTTTGCTGGCCCGATTTGGCGCGCCTCAGAAGCACTGACCTTACCCGGCGAAAGTGAGCAGCCGCTTTTGATCGTAATGGAAAGCGATTGGGCGAGCGCAGCCACTTGGGACGCGCGGCGTGCGCAAGCCGAGCGCCTGATTGATGCGGCGAGCCTGCAGAACCGGCCCGTTGGGCTGGTGGCTTATCCTCAACCCAATCAAGCTCTACCCCTGCCCGGAGATCGCAGCGAGGCGCTTGCAGTGCTTGAAACACTCGACCCGCATCCGGTCGAGCAGGACTTCACGGCCCTTCGCGAGGATCTCACAGCGCTCCTTCAAAACAGCGCTTGGTCCAACAGTGCTCTGGTTGTGCTCACATCCGGTCTAGCCAATGAGGTAGACAACACGCTGTGGGCGACGCTTACCGAAAACCGGCCCGTGTCTTTTGTCGCCGGTGACCCGCCTGGCCTCGTCACCCTTTTGGATGGCGGCCGAGACGGCCCCGCGATGCGTCTCATTAGCATCGACAACATGACATCAACAGCGACGACAGCGACAGCCTACGACAGCGCAGGACGATCACTGGCCACGGTTCCCATCCGAGATGACCAGGGAACAGTCAAAGAGCGAATAGCCTTCGATCTACCCCTTGATGTGCGCAACGACATCGCGCGCATTGCCCTTCTCCCAACCCGCCATGCCGGCCAAGTTGTTCTGGTCGATGATCGGGCAGAACGCCGCCGCGTTGGTGTCGTGAGTGGAGAGGGCCGCGATGAGGCGCAACCGCTGCTTTCCGGCACCACCTTCGTCGAGCGAGCCTTAGAACCCACGGCTGATGTTGTCACACCGCGTAGTGGCGAAGTGGCGCGCGAAATCGAGGATCTGATCGAGAGCGGTGCCAATGTTATCGTGCTCGTCAATGTGGCGAGCCTCGTGCCGTCAACGGTTGAGCGTCTTGACAACTGGATGGAACGCGGCGGCGTCCTCATTCGTTTTGCATCCGCCGGGCTTACGCAATCAACCGATGCACTCACACCGGTGCCGCTCCGCGCCGTCGACCGCCAATTGGGGGGCACTCTTACCTGGGACGAGCCCAAAGCCATCGCGCCATTCTCTTTGCAAAGCCCGTTCTCTGGCCTGTCCATACCGCAGGACATTCGCATCGAACGCCAGGTCTTGAGCGAACCTGGTGCTCTTCTGGCCGAACGGACCTACGCCGAGCTTACAGACGCAACGCCGTTGGTAACCGGCGAAGACCGGGGCCAAGGCTATCTCATCTTGTTCCACATCACACCGGAAACAAGCTGGTCGAATTTGCCGCTGTCAGGTCTGTTCGTGGATATGCTTGGCCGGCTTGTGAACCTGTCTGCGGTCCACCTGACCGGGTCAGCGCAAACCTTCGCCCCGCAAGCTCAAGCATCGGCGCAAGCCAGCGCGGAGAGAGGCCAAGAGGTTCAAACCGGTACAAGCACCTTGTCCCCACGCAGCACACTGAACGCGTTCGGCGTGCTGGGCGCGCCACCGGGCCATGCAGAAGGATTGCAGCTTTCCAGCGGCATCACAGCTGTAACGCTTGAGAACCCGCCTGGCTTCTACGGCGCGATGGACACGGTCCAGGCGACCAATATGTTTGCGGAGCCACCTGTGCTCAATCTGGTTCGAGCCGAAGACTTGCAAGCCTCTGGCCTCAGGACATTGACCATTGGTCCAGATGAGGCGCGCGCTTTGCGCCCCGGCCTCATCACGCTCGCTGTTGTCCTTGCGCTTGCCGACGCCATCATCGTTCTTGTCATGTCAGGAGCGCTATCGAACATCAAACCTGCAAGGTTCCGCCGCTCGGCGAAGATCGTAGCCTCCAGCCTCACGTTGCTGTTCGCGGGTGGTCTTTCGATGATGCTGATCGGAGAGGCACTTGCACAGTCGGCAAGCCCGAGTGGCGAGAGTGAGCGGCTCATCGCAGCAGCGAGCACGACCCGCTTTGCTTATGTACGCACGGGCGATTCAGAACTCGACCAGCGAACCGCACAAGGCATGGCGGGCCTGTCGCTCATCCTCAATCAGCGCACCGCCTTTGAACCCGCCGAGCCTTTTGCCATCGATCCTCTTGTAGATGAACTGGCTTTCTACCCGCTCATTTACTGGCCAATGCCAAGCTTAGCGATGACTGTCTCCGATGCGCTTGTCGCTCGTGTCGATGCCTATATGAACAATGGCGGCACGATCCTCTTCGACACGCGTGACGAGGCTAACATTTTCGGAACGCAAAGCGTGAGCCCGCAGACGCAGAACCTACGTGCACTCTTGAACGCTCTGGATATTCCCCCGTTGGAGCCTGTGCCGGACGATCATGTGCTCACCAAAGCGTTTTATCTGATCGACAGCTTTCCCGGCCGTTATGCCAGCGGGCCCTTGTGGGTTGAAGCGCTGCCGCAAGGTCAGACAATCGCCGACCGACCGGCAAGAGGCGGCGACGGCGTAAGCCCGATCATGATCACCGGAAATGACTTCGCCTCAGCGTGGGCCCTGTCTGCCGATGGACGCCCGCTTTACTCCACAGTTCCCGCCGATCCGCTCCAACGGGAGTTTGCGTTCCGCTCCGGAATCAACATCGCCATGTACATCATGACGGGCAATTACAAAGCCGACCAGGTTCACATACCGGCGCTTTTGGAGCGGCTTGTGCAATGACAGATTGGTCTTTGGTCGTTGAACCGATGGTCCCTTGGTGGCTGATCGCTATCGGCGCCGTGGTCGCGCTCGTTCTCACAGCGCTCTCCATCTTGAGCCGCCGCCGAGGCGCGGTCTTACGGGCGAGCGCTCTAGCACTTGTTCTGGCCATGCTGCTCGATCCGTCATTACGCCTGGAGGAGCGCGAACAGCTTCCGACCGTTGTGGCGCTCGTGACCGATCAGAGCGCCAGCCATACAATTGCCGGTCGACAGGCAGTGGCGAACGCGGTCGCTGGCGATCTTGAAGGCGTGATCGGCAGCCTTGAGGAGGTGGAACTACGCACCATCGCACTCACCACCGATCCGGAGCTTGGAACGCCATTGCTGGCACCGTTACAGAACGCGCTCGCCGACGTTCCACCCGAACGGCTTGGCGGGGTAATCCTTCTCTCCGACGGTGAGATCGCAGACGCACCATCTGAGGAAAGCGCATCACGTGCCGCCGATACTATTGGCGCCCCAGTCCACGCGCTGATCACCGGCCATACCGCAGAAGGCGACCGACGCATTGTGCTGGAACAAGTGCCGCGTTTCGCGCTCATAGATCGCCGCGAGACAATACAGTTCACCGTTGTTGAAGAGGGTGAGGCGCTTTCTGATGATCCCAATGCAACCGTCGCGCTTACGTTGTTGCGCAACAATGAAATCCTGGCGGAAGCTGATGTCCCCATTGGGATTCGGGTCGACGTTCCCATTGACGTTGAACGCGCGGGAAACAATTTGTTTGAAATCCGCATCGCGACCGCCGAGGGCGAACTGACAGGGCTCAACAATCAGGCGGTTTTCTCCGTTGAAGGTGTGCGGGACACGTTAAGGGTTCTGCTTGTCTCCGGTGAACCGCATGCGGGCGAGCGAACCTGGCGCAATCTGTTAAAGTCCGACCCTTCGGTGGACCTGGTTCACTTCACCATTTTGCGCCCGCCCGAAAAGCAAGACGGAACGCCGATCAGCGAATTGTCGCTCATTGCCTTCCCAACGCGCGAACTTTTCGTTGAACGGATCAACGACTTCGATCTCATCATTCTTGATCGTTATCAGCGCCGCTCAGTGCTTCCGCTTGTCTATTTCGACAACATTGCCGACTATGTCATGCGTGGCGGTGCGCTTTTGGTGTCTGCTGGGCCTGAGTTCGCCAACGAGACAAGCATCGCGTTCACATCTTTGGCGGATATCCTACCAGCCTATCCCACGGGCGCCGTGGCCGAAGAAGGTTTCAAACCGCAGATCACTGACCTTGGCCGTAGACACCCAGTCACCCGCAATTTGCCGGGGGACATCATGCCTGACGCCGATGATCTGGCGGAAGCCGATCCTGACTGGAGCCGGTGGTTCCGCATCATTGAGGCCGAACCTTTGCGCGCATCGGCAGTAGCGATGAGCGCACCATCTTCAAGCTCCCTACCCGACGCACCACTGCTTGCCTTAGAGCGCATCGAAGAGGGCCGCGTTGCTCTGCTCCTATCGGACCATGTCTGGCTTTGGGCGCGCAATTTTGAAGGTGGCGGCCCACATGTTCCCCTACTGCGGCGCATGGCGCACTGGTTGATGCAAGAGCCTGATCTGGAAGAAGAGACCTTGTCCGCTGAACTCTCCGGCGAGCGTCTGCAAATTGAGCGCCGAACGCTGCAAGAGGACGTACGGCCCGTAACCGTCACATCCCCTTCTGGAAACGAAGAGCGTCTTACGCTCTCCGATCTTGGCGAGGGTCTTTATCGCGGCAGTGTCTTGGCGAACGAGATCGGCTTGTGGCGTGTTACCGATGGTGAGTTGACGACCCTTGCTCATGTCGGGCCGCCCAATCCGCGTGAACTTCAACAGGTGGTGTCGACCACAGCGCGTATGGCACCGCTTGTTGAAGCGTCAGGTGGCGTTGTGGCCCGCCTCACCGAAACGACCGAAGACGAGCCAGCAGTGCCCGACATTCGTCTTGTTGGTGAAACAAGCCGTGCGCACGGCACGGATTGGATCGGTATCCGCCGCACCAGCGCCAGTACCCTCATCGGCGCGCAGCAACAGCCGCTATCGCTCGGCCTGTGGACGCTTATTCCAGCTCTTCTTCTTTGGGGTGCGGCCTGGTGGCGCGAAGGGCGCTAGCTAGTGAACCAGAGTCCATACTCAATCAGACCCTAAATCCCACGCGCCTCACCTTGAGGGATATTGGTAGTCGCCGATGGATCGGGGTTACGCGCAACAAGAAGACGAAGCGGGTCCACCGGACCCGGCATGATGACCTGACCAAATGGAACGCGCACGAAACCTGCGGCGGCGTAATAAGGCAGATCACCCACCAGAAGCACGTAGGGCTCCTGCCCCGCGAACGCCGCGTCAACGGCGGCCATGAGAAGCATCTTGCCGATGCCCACGTCCCTTAAGCTGCGGCGCACAGCCAGTGGCCCAAGTAGGGCGCCGGGCACCGTCCCCACGGTGATGCGTGACATGGACACCGCTCCGACAAGGTCGCCGTCTTTGCGCGCTACAAATGAGTATGCACTCAGAGGCGTCGCTGTCTCGCGCAACCGAAACGCTGTACGGGCAAATCGTCCCGGACCGAAGACTATGTGATGCAGGTCCAAAACCCCTGCTGCGTCCTGCTCTGCCAAATGTGTGAGAGTGATGGATGCGGTGGTGGGGTAGGCAGGCGCTTGGCGGTCGGCATTTGGTTGAAGGTCAGCGGGCGTCAAGACGCCATCCGGCTGGATGCCACCTGTGTTGGCGGTGGAAGATGTCATGGGAGAAGTCCGGCAGAAAAAGGAGGTTGAGAGAGGCTTTGCAAAGCCGGGCACACAAAGGCACCCAAACGAACGACACTATCGTCGTACGCCTCGTCGCAAGGAATGTGCATCTCGCCTTTTCATGACGGCAGGCGCTAGCATGCACGCTTGCCGAATGCAATTGCATGCGTTTGTTCACGCGCAAGCAACGGTCCGTCCGCCGATCTGGAGGTTCCCTGAGGCTGGCCTCTCGCGTACACGCTGATAGCAACAGATACAGAACCGCTGGAACTCCAGCACTGCACCTTGAGAGGACATTACTATGGGCTTGCTTGTTGATGGCGTTTGGCATGACACATGGTACGACACCAAGAAATCCGACGGGAAATTCGTCCGCTCTGCCGCCCAGTTCCGTAACTGGGTGACAGCCGACGGGTCCGCTGGACCAAGCGGGCAAGCCGGCTTTAAGGCCGAACCGGGTCGCTATCACCTCTACGTTTCCTTCGCATGCCCTTGGGCGCACCGCACGCTCATCTTTCGCGCGCTCAAAGGGCTGACGGACATCATCAGCGTCGATGTCGTCTCGCCGCTCATGCACGACAAGGGCTGGGTCTTTGATACAGACCAACCAGACACAACGCCCGAAACGCTTTTTGGCTTCGACAAGATGTCTGACGTTTACATCAAAGCGAACCCAACCTACTCGGGACGGGTAACAGTGCCGGTCCTTTGGGACAAAAAGACGGGCACCATCGTGTCCAACGAGTCGTCCGAAATCATCCGCATGTTGAACAGCGCTTTCGACGACGTCGGCGCCACGCCCGGCGACTACTACCCGCAAGACCTGCAATCCGAAATCGATGTGATCAACGAGCGGATCTACCACGCCATCAACAACGGCGTTTACAAGTCTGGCTTTGCGACCACCCAAGAAGCCTATGAAGAGGCCGTCACGGAACTCTTTAAGGAGCTTGATGAGGTAGAAGAGCGTCTGGCCACCAAGCGCTATCTGCTGGGCGATCGCATCACCGAGGCCGATTGGCGAATGTTCACGACGCTGGTGCGCTTTGACCCGGTCTATGTAGGTCACTTCAAATGCAACCTGCACCGCATCACCGACTACCCACATCTATCAGGCTATCTAAGGGAACTTTACCAATGGCCTAGCGTCGGCGAGACGGTGAACATGGATCACATCAAGCGGCACTATTACATGAGCCATGAGACCATCAATCCTACACGCGTTGTTCCGGTTGGCCCGGAGCTTGATCTCCATGCACCGCATGGCCGCGATGGTTTAAAGGCTGCCGCTTAGCCACTTGACCTTGGCGGGCTCCAATAGGGGTCTAAAGCTGCGTCGTCGCGCCATTCGTTGAGCCGGGCGCGTGTGGCAGGCGTTGTTTCTGCAGGAAGCGCGTCGAGCGGATAAAAGCCGATCTGTTGGATTTCAAAGGTCGGCTTCACCTCACGCTCCTTTGTAAGCGCCGGTGCCACATAGACCCCGACATGGTCGCCCTTCCAATGACGGGCGTTCAGGCAGATGCCGCGAAAAAGGAGAGCTCCGTCAACGCGGTACCCGGTCTCTTCCTCCAGCTCGCGTCGCCCAGCCTCGTCCATGGTCTCGCCGTAATCGACACCACCACCGGGCAAATGCCAGCCGGGCGTGTAGCCATGGCGAACCAAGAGTACATGGCCATGCTCATTGGTGGCGATAACTCGCACACCCAGCGTCATGCCACGCTGAAAAAGACGCAAGCGAAACACAAGAGCGCGCCCCAGGCGCGTGAGAAACGATGTCTTCCCGTTCAAGATTTGCCCTAACCGACCGTGACCAAAACCTTAATAATCTCATGCAGTAGGCGCATAGCTGGCGTGCCGTAGAGCGACTTGTATCCCACGCGCGCGACGCTTACCTCGCCCTCAACACAGCAAAAAGCTGCATCTGCCCCCATAAAGTCATGGTGATTAAAATGTTCTCGCTCTTCTTGAAAGCTCTTCTCTCGGGCCCTTTCACTCCGCATCACGCGGCCATGGACTGGACCCGTCCTGGAACCCACGATGCACGAAACACGATGCCCTGGTGATCAGGTCATAGTGGCTTTGTGCGTCATCGGGATTCGCTGGTGATCGCAGCGATCTGATCGCCAAGCAAACACAGCAAGACCGCGAGACGTACGCGCGTGTCGCGCCCTTGTGCGTTTGAAGATGAGGGTCAAAGGTGACCGGGCCATGGGTTACCGCGTCGCACACCTCTCAGACTGTCATCTAGGACCACTACCACCGGTCCACTTGGCTGATCTGGCAAGCAAGCGCATTCTTGGTTTTCTTAACTGGCAGAAAAACCGCGCCAAGTCCTTTGATCCAGCGATAACAGACCAGCTCGTCAACGACCTCAAAGCGCAAGCGCCTGACCATATCGCGGTTACAGGCGACCTGGTGAACATCGCGCTCGACTATGAAATAGAACGGGCAGGCGCGTTTCTGCGCACCTTGGGACACCCTGACATGGTAACGGTGATCCCCGGCAATCATGATGCCTATGTTCCAGGCGCTCTAGAGCGCTTCAACGCAGCCTGCACGCCATTCCTTACCTCCGATGGAAATAATGCAGCGGCGACGCGCGATCCTTATCCAGTGTTTCGACAAAGAGGGTCGATACGTCTGATAGGCGTTTCAACCGCGGTTGCCACCGGACCTTTCATGGCGACCGGTGCCATCTCCGACGCGCAGCGCACAAAACTTGCGACAGACCTCGTTGCCTCTGCCGGGTTGTTTCGGCTTGTTCTCATTCACCATCCCCCTTTCGCCAATGCAACGCCTTGGCACAAACGCTTGCGGCGCGCTGAGAGCTTACGAGCGATCTTCAAAAGCCACGGATGTGAGTTGATCTTGCATGGCCATACCCACCTCTCAAGCAAGGCAATGATTGCCGGGCCAGACGGCAAAATTCCTGTCTTTGGCGTGTCATCGGCTGCGCAAGCTCCGTCCCTCAACCCCTCTGGTGGACATAAGCCCGCTGCCAGCTACGCGCTCTACGACATCACAGAAGCCGGAGGTGGCTGGACAGTCAGGATGACGCGACGTGGCTACAGCCATGACGCGTCGACGATTACCGACCTCAAAACCGAAACACTCAGCGTGCCTCACCCAAGCCAATCTGAGATTTAGGCAAGTCCCAAATCTAGGCAAGTCCCAAGCCTAACCAGCTGCAAGCCACGCATAGGTGAACAGGGCCGTCGCGGCACATAAACCGCCCAGAAAAAACACGAACAATCCACCCCAAAATCCGAGGCCTTGGCGCGTCGACACACTGGCGATCGACGTTGCATTGTCGTCATTGGCAGGAAAAGATCTGGGTGTGTAAGCTGAAGCTTGAACGCCACCGGACTGTCTCATATGGGGCCGCTCTCGTTCGACGATGCGCTCAGCGATGTAATCAGCGATCCTATCGGCCATCGATGCAACATCCTGTGAGGACATCAGAAGTCTAACACCTTCGTTGTGCAAACGATTGAAGCTGTATGACCCAGTGTCAGGATCAAAGTCTACAAATGCTAGATCATCGACAATTATTTTGGACTGATCGAGTGACACAGCCAGCGGAAACACGCCAGCATGCTCATGCGGTACGTCGCTTGCAACGTCACGCAGCTCCTCCAAAAGAGCGGAGAGGTGTTCCCGGCCATCGGATTGTTTGGCGGCTTCTTCCTCATCGAGCCGAGCGCGCACCCGCTGTACGGCTTCGCTTAGGCGACCGGCACGGCTGGCGATAGGAACAATGTTTTCTTCTGCCTGATTCATGGCATGCCATCTACCAAACCTAAGGTCCATACTCAATCATGAGGGCGTTTTGATGGGAGCGCATTGGTGCGCCGACAAGGCGCAAACCGCAAGAAACCCATAGTCCTTGGCTCTGGCCCTGAGGGCCAACCGCTCTTTGGTCTTCGAGGATTTGCCACGCGGCTCGGCGCGCCAAGACACCCCACTGTACCACGACGCCCCACCGCGCAGCGGCGCTGTTGAACGGCACGCTGGCTGCGTCAAAGCTTTTGACCGTAGCCAAGCTATGCTCTGCAAGCATTTCCTTGCCATCAAACCGTTTTCCTAGCGTCAAACCATCCTCCTGATTGAGTATGGACCCTAAGGTAGATCGCCAAGCTCAGCCTTAGGGAGCATGGTGGATGTGTAGTGCGCGATGCGGGCTTCTTCGTCCGTTGGGATGACCATCACGCGCACCCTTGACGTCTTGTGAGAGATCACATGCCCGGTTGATCCGTTCGGTCGATGGTTGGCCTCATCATCCATCAACAGGCCCAGCCAATCAAAGCCCTGACAGACAAGCTTACGGATTTCTGCCGCGTTTTCGCCAATACCGCCTGTGAAGATGAGCGTATCAAGCCCCTGCATGACAGCCGTCATCCCACCAAGCTCGCGGCGAATGCGGAAGACAAAGTAGTCGATCGCCTGCCGCGCACGCGGATCATGGCTTGCTAGGAGCTCTCGCATATCGTTCGATAGACCCGACATGCCTTTAAGACCGGATTCCTTATAAAGAAGCGTCGCGATCTCGTCCGCGTTCATCCCATGGGTCTGCATGAGATAGATAAGAACGCCCGGATCGATCTGCCCGCAACGTGTGCCCATCGGCAAGCCATCAAGCGCTGAGAACCCCATTGATGAGCCCACACTCTTGCCTTCCACAAGAGCACACATGGAGGCACCATTGCCCAGATGCGCAATCACTGTACGACCGGCCTTTACGTCTTCTGGCAGCACGCTTGTGATGTAATCATAGGACACCCCGTGAAAGCCATAGCGCCGCACCCCCTCGTCGTAGAAGCGATGGGGGAGAGCGAACGTGTCGTTCACAAACGGATGCGTGCGGTGAAAGGCGGTGTCGAAACAGGCAACCTGAAGTGCCTGCGGGAAAGCAGCACGGGCCTGCGCGATACCAGATAGATTATGCGGCTGATGCAGAGGGGCCAGCGACGAGAGCTCTTCAAGTTTGGCCATCACCTCGGGCGTCACGATCTGCGGTGCATCAAAGTGCATGCCGCCGTGAACAACCCGGTGACCAACAGCTTTCACAGTGCCGAAATCAGACGCTCCCTCGCACCAGGCGAGTACAGCATCCATCGCGCTGGCCAGTTCACCAGACACCTTAAGAGTGAGGGCTGCCTCGTTTCCATGCGCATCTTCCAGCGTGACCCGATCTGGCGCGCTGCCTCTGTCGAAGGCGCCGCTGTAGGCGCGCCTGGGCAGGCTTTCATTCAGCGTGAACACAGAAAACTTCAGGCTTGAAGAGCCTGCATTTAGCGTCAGCAGCGCATCACTCATTCAGGCGTGGCTTCCGCAAAGAGTCCTGGAACAGATGGTTTGCCTGTGCGTTGCCAATGACCGAACAGAACAGCCAAAGCACAAGATGCAAGGCGCGCTTTGTCATCATCGGCGCGGCTTGTGAGGATCACAGGAACGCTCGCCCCAACAAGGACGCCCGCGGCCTCTGCATGGGCAAGAAAGCTCAATTCCTTGGCGAGCATGTTGCCCGCCTCAAGGTTCGGGGCAACAAGCACATTGGCATGGCCCGCGACAAGACTGGTGATGCCCTTGGTACGCGCGGCACCGATATCGACCGCATTGTCCATCGCCAGAGGCCCATCAACGATCCCACCTTTGATCTGACCGCGATCTGCCATTTTGGAGAGGATGGCCGCATCAAGTGTCGATGGAATCGCAGGGTTGACGGTCTCCACAGCCGACAAAATGCCGACTTTCGGTACATCGATCCCAACCGCCAGCGCCAGGTCAATTGCGTTTTGCACAATGTCCACCTTGGTCTTGAGATCCGGCGAGATGTTGATAGCCGCATCGGTGATGAGGATGGGATATGGCCGCCCTGGAACATCCATGACGAACACATGGCTGATCCGTCGACCGGTGCGCAGGCCACCCTCGGCCTTCACCACATGTTTGAGCAGGCCGTCGGTATGAAGATGGCCCTTCATCACCGCCCGAGCACGACCCTCATGCACCAGCGCAACAGCTCGTCCGGCAGAGGCTGGCTCATCCTCAATGTCGATCAACTCCAAGCCTTCAAGACCAGCGCCAAGCTCTCCGGCGGCCGCCTCAATGCGTGTCTTTGAGCCCACCAAAATGGGAACGATCAAACCTTCGTCTCGCGCCAACAAAGCGCCACCGAGCGACTTGGGATCATCGGGCGCGACCACCGCGACATTCATTGGTTGTAGGGCTCGGGCTGCATCCAGCATCGCATCGAAGTTCTGATGTTTTTGCACCTGGAGATCAGGCAGCTCCAGATCACCCAGATAAACCGGTTCCTCCGGCGCGAGG
>JBCCLK010000005.1:0-88506 GCA_039026935.1 Pseudomonadota bacterium | reverse complement strand
AGCCTCAAAACCAGTATTCCCTTGAGAGCCGTGGAAGACGACCACGTTGATAGGCTGGGTGTGGACGTGCAGCAATGCATGAAGCTTACCAGTACTAATTGCTCGATTGGCTTGATTGCTCTCATTACTCAATGCACATGCAACTGCCTGATGTTTCAGGCACATTCACTGAACAGGCCTTGTTGATCAGCTTAGCTGAAACAATAGGGTTCAGACCAAAATCACATCCCCATTCTTTGCCGGCCTGGTGGCTTGAGCAGGGAGCCTGCACCCGATCCCATCCCGAACTCGGACGTGAAACTCCCTAGCGCCGATGGTACTTTGTCTTAAGGCACGGGAGAGTAGGTCGTTGCCAGGCCTGCAAAGCATGGGGAATTTGTCTCTTGCGTATCTTTAAAAACCCCGCCCTGGGAAACCAGGGCGGGGTTTTTGTTTTCACTGCAATGTTGGAAGGTGCAAACGTTGGTTTGTGTACTTTTCGCTACGTATTTTTAGCGGCTTGCTCTGGGTTGGGTCAGCCCTTCACATTAGTCGCCACGAAGTGCATTGCTTTGGGAAATACTCGGAGGTTGTGCGAAAGCTAGTGAGGTCATTGCGCATGAAACTGTCCCAACTCATTGGTCTCATTGCAGTTTTATGGACTGCCAGTCATATCAGTATGCAACCTGCATTTGCCCAATCTGTCTCAGCACAGGTGCGTGACTTGAGCTACAACGAAGAAATTCAGGCCTTTTTTTCTAACGCGACAATCATTCATCACAGCGCGGAAACGGGGACGCGCGTCGCTTTCTTGGCTGCGTCAAACACAATCTACTTTTGGACGCCAGGCCAAGAAAGCGTGGCCAGGGGGTGGTGGCGTGCAACGCCGGTGGCAGGCGACCAGCCTATGTTCTGCGCAGAGTTTGCAAGATTACGCTGTTATAATCTTTACACTTTTGGACAGAATCTGACGGAGCGGTTGTCGGGAGACGTCTTCGGTTTGAGACGAGGTAGGTCTGTCCCCGCCGTTATCCCAGATCGACGACGCTACAGCTCCAGACAGTTGAGGCAATTTGCCGGGTTTTAGAAGGTGATGTTTAGCCCAGCGTTGCTGGGGCCACTTCTATCCAGCGCTTGAGTTGGGGGGTTATACTCGCGCAACTGTTGACAGCTGGACTGTCCCTGGGTGGGAAAAAGCTTAGTGCTTTGGGTCCATGAAATTAGCTTCCGAAGCCGAAGATAGTTCTTGGTAAAATATCCTCAATTTAGAAGATCACCGTTTCCTAAGTATTCACGCCTATTTTCCACCCTTATAAGTTCAGACACATTTACTCTTGTTCTCATTCCAATTTCTTGAGGAATAATGGACGTTCTATCAAATTTTAAAGATGCTTTGCTCGATAAAACAGCGATCTTTATCAAAGCAGTGTTATTGTTATTGCTGTTATTTCCGGTTCAAGGAAGTGCTGGACCTCTCCAGAACAAAATCATGTCGCTGACATATCAGCAGAAGTTTAGCCAATTTCTTGATGATACAACTTGGATCTATCACGACGGTTCGGTGGGCACGCTTGTGATCCATTTGAACTCACGGAGAAGCGCAGCCGCGATCTGGCACTCCGATAGCGAACGACTTGTGACGGGTCGTTGGGGTGGTGCAGCTCCGTCGGCCTCATCTATTCTGTGCTTGTATCTCGGACACGGAGTGTCGGTTTTGCCGCCAGCACACGATGTGGGCATCATACCCGATAACAGGTCACGTTGCTATAATCTTCTTAATTTTTCCCATGGTGTATCCAATGTTCTCGCTGGCGATCCCTTCGGCCTATTCAGGACTGAGCAGGCACCAGCAGTTATGTCAGGAACTGGACGATACAGTGCCCAAGCGTTGATGCAGTTGAGCGGTGGAGATCCGTCGGTGTTACGGCGTGCCGCGTACTAGACTGGGTTAATTAAGAACGGAACATGCGAGTTCGAGTTCTTACTTGGTGACCATGTTCCAATGCTGGTTCGTGTGGTTTGAGACAACAAAGCCCTTCCGCTCGTAGAGCCTCTTAGCGCCGAGATTTACCTTGAGGGTACGAAGTCTGACTTCCAGCTTTCGAGCAGAGGCAAGCCGTTTGACATGCTGAACCACAGCAGTTCTCATCCCTTGTCCTTGTTCCGCGGGTAGAACAAACAACTCCCGTAGCCAGATGTGATCGCCCCGGTCTTCCTACCCCACTACGCCAACACGCCGCTGATTGAAGGTGAGAATCCTGATATCATTGATGTTGAAGCTCTCGGTTATGATCTGTTTTTGAAGGGCCTCGGCCCAGCCAACATAGCTTCGACCATCTCCCGATTGGCGGCGTGATGCACGTGCAGGAAGAAGCCCAGATCGGCCTCGGTCGCCGATAAAAGATCTACAGTCATGATCTCACCGCTGTCTCTTAGCTCGCGCAAATGGCAATCATTATGGTCCACCCGCGTCGTTTGCTAGCGGTTTGAGGCTTTTAGGCGCTGTTCGTCGAACTTGCACTCAAGCTCGAGAAGGCATCGCGATCGCAGACACGGTGCTCCACTTGCTGCTCCTACACGCGCGAGGTACATGGCCAGACATACGGCCGGGCCTAGGCGGCGATCTGCCATTGCCTGTGAGCCGAGACCTTTTGACCGACCTTCTTCCCATTCCAGCTACGCGCCTCGATGGTGATTAGCGCGCTCGCGCCGAACGTTGCTTCATGACCTGCGAGCTTGAGGTGATCACCTAGCCCAAGCGCTGATACCGGTTACAATCACACCACATAGTAGCGCGCTCACTGCGCCCCATGTCATGGTCGTTCGCATGATCTTGCCTTCTTGGCTCACAAGCCCGACGGTCGCTGCGCCAGCAATGATATTGTGTGGCGCCAACACGTTGCCAATGGCCGACCCGACACCTTGGCTCGCTGCCATCAGCCCGGATGGGAGGCCGAGCGCTTGAGCGGCTGAAAGCTGAAGCTCTGTGAAGAGGATGTTGGACGTGGTTGCTGATCCGGTGATGAACGTTCCCAAAACACCAACCCACGGGGAGAGCATGGCCCAGGCTGGACCTGTCTCGGCGGCGGCTTCGGCAAGGGTTCCGATCATGCCCGTGTGCACCATCAGACGCGAAAGCATGAGCATCGTCGCCAGTGACACCCCAACTTTGATCGTTAAACGCAATGCGTGACCGGCAGCGCTGGGCAATGTCCCTAGACGGTTGGTTATCATTGCACCGAGGCCAAGCCCCAACCACAAGAGTGTTCCCGGGTGGTAAGCAGGGGCAAACGCTCCTTGGAACAGCCCGTGAAGCTGCCAGTCGAACGAGAAACCTGTGAGTGCGGCTTGCAGCGGGGTTACAAGGCGGGTGAGCAGGATGAGAACAACAACGATGACATAAGGCGCTAGGTCTGCGGCCAGGGCACGGTAATTCAGTTCAGTGATGGTAGGGTTATCTTGGGGAGCCACACGGCGAAGCGCCGTCACAAAGATCATGCCGCCCACAAGCGCGCCCGCCAGGCTTGGTAATTCCGGCCCGGTGAACCAAGCGAACACAACCGACGGCACAAAGAAGGTAAGGCCGGCAAAGAGTGTCCACGTCAGATCCCTGCGCGTGAAGGGGGCGTCGCTGGCAAGGTATGCCGTTGCACCCAGAAAGACCCACCCAATGATGGCCTGGATCAGTGCAATCGTGCCTGCAAGGTTTGCCGGTGTAAGGTCCGTCAGGCTCAGCTGAGCCAGCGTCGGTGTGCCGACGGCACCAAACGATACGCCGGCCGCGTGCCCCAGAAGTGCCAGCGTTACCGCGCGGACGGGCGAATATCCCATCCCGTGTAACAGCGGTGCCGCCAGCGCGACCGGGGTGCCGAAGCCCGCTGCTCCTTCCATAAACAGGCCGAAGAACCAGGCGATTAAAAGGCCCTGGAGCCGACGATGAGGCGTTAAGCCGGCTAGCGCATCGCGAAGCCGCTCGGTTGCGCCGCTCCGATTTTGGTACGTGTACAACGCGAGCGCAGGCGCGATGATCCAAATGATGGTGAGGGTGGAGAAACCAGCTTCAGCCACCGTCCCGATAGCGGCATCTGCTAACGGCAAGCTGGTGTTGGCCGCAAGGCCGAAGGTTCTGGCCATCCCGACGGTAAGAGCGCCGACTGCTGCCAGGCCCAGCAGGCTACCTACGAGTGCGGACTTGTGGAGAGCCACCATGGCGAAAAGCACGCAGGCGAGTGGCAGAGCGGCTAGAGCAATGAGCATGGATCATCGCAGCGTTGGGGAAGGTCACGTCAGTCTTGCAGGCCCAGAGCCATGGCGACAATTGCAAAAAGCCTTACGGGGTCGGCCTAACGCTCAACGGGGTTGCTATCCCCACGTGCCCGTCCACCAGTGATAGCCCTCATGTGCTCGTCCCCAAGGGTTTGTCGGCTTTGCGCCAGATGAGGGACCTTTGTTTGGAGCTCTTTTTGAGCGACCAGCGATCGTCAACCCATCAAGGATCGCTAAAGTCCGATGGCGAGAACTGTGGCAAGAGCGCCGGTTTCGACGGGGCCGAAGGAGTTGAGGCGGATCGAGCGACCAGTCATCGGATCGGCCAAATAGAGTCCGTCACCCTCATAACGCTCGAAGCGATAGGGCGTGCCAGCGTCTGTGTTGCTCATGGCCCTGGTATAGCCAAGTCCACGCAATGCGCCGCGTAAAAGTCCTTCAGACCCAGGTGGAAGAACGGTCACGGTATCGCCCGTGGCGCTGTCGCGAATGGTGATAGCATCGTCTTCAGCTGTTTCGATGACAATGTCCTGGGTGAAGACTGGTGTTATCCCGCTCGCTAAAGTTGCAGCATCGTTGTCGCTGTGAAACTTGGCCCATTGGTGAGCGCCAACAAAGATGACGGTTAAAACAGCCAGAGATGCTGCGAACATGAGAGGCGCTTTGGCGACAGCGTGTGGGTCGCGTATCGGGCGCTTGAGCGCATCAGATGGCTTTTCTGTCTCAGCTGCGACGCTCACATTGTTGCTCTTCGATGTTTTCAGTCCGAGGTGAGCTGCAAGGTTTGGCTGCCTTGACGCTTCAACTTCGGCATAGGCTCTAAACGCATCGCGAAGAAGCATTGAGACGTCACCAGCTTTGTTGATGCCTCGAAAGCTGGGCTGCGTATGCGTCATCTTCCAGGGGCGCACATGCGGCCACAACATGAGATAGGCGATTGATGTGTTGGGTTTTAGCGTGAGCGACAGCGTTCCTGCCGCTTGCTTTTGTGCTTGACGTTGCGCCTGACCGGCCTTCCGAACAGGCGTGCCGTGCAACTTTAAAGCAGCGCCATCAATAACCTGGAACGGGATGTTGAAAGTCTTTTGGATCGCCACACCGACCCGCATCACTACCCGCTTGTTGGTGATGGTGTAGATCGTTGTGCGTTCCACCGCGTAGGCAAGAAGACAAAGTATGCCAACGCCGATTGCGCCGAAAAGAAGCACAACCAGCCCTTCGCCCAAGGCGGTGCCCAAAGGTGTGCTTTGCGCGAGGGAGAGTGCTGCACGAGTGACAGCCACCGCCGTCACGCAAACCAGAATGAAACGCGTGTGAAACACCGTCTTGGCAAAGCTGCGCCACTGTGGAGCACCTTGCCAGAGAACGAACTCGCCCTCAGGCAGCCTTGCAGGCAAGCCCCGCACCGGCTCGGTCGCGAAATCATCCTGGTTGTGGATGTAGTTCACAGGAGTGGTTCCGGCCGTTTTGCGTCAGCGTAGAAATAGCCTGATCCATAATAGCCCATGATCTTATCTTCTTCCAAAAGCGTGATCTGATCAGGAGCTTTGGTTTTGGGCACATCTTTGAAGTGCTGGCCTTTAATCGCATCCACATAAAGATGCAGCTCGGGCTTTTTGCGCACGATAGCGAAGTTGGCGGGCAGGAGAACGGTCCGCGCTGTTTTGGTCTTCGCCACCTGAATTTCCCAATAACGGATAACACTTTCCGCCTGATCCACCCAAGCGTCGACGATCGTGCCGCCCATTTCTTGGTCCATCCCCATGACAGCACTTCCGATGGGGTTGGGGTCGCCAGGCGGGATCGCATAGCCCTCAATTGAACTCATCGGGCGGATCTTCACCTCGCCCGAATCCTTGATATCAGGTGTGTCGAGGCGTTCGGCGTAGGCGCCAGGGCCGACCCCAGCGAGCATAGGGTTTTTGCTTGTTGGATCCTTCGGCGCGCCAGACCATGGTTCAGATGCCTGTAGCGCCAACGTTCGTGTTTCGCGAACATAATCCGGCACAGCTTTCGTGCCATGTCCGTGCGGCATCAGGAAGGTTTTAGGCTCCGGCATGTAAAGACCGTGGTTGTACATCGTGCCCGTCTCATCCGACTCAAGCGGATACCCCTCGCGCCGACCCTCGGCTTGAAGGTGGAACAGGAGGAAGCCGAAGAACAACCAAAATACGTACAAAAGCACCTGTGCGAGGTCGATGTAGTTGGTGAGGTTGACGAAATCGAATTCTGAGAAGTCCATGATGCGCTCCGCGTGCTCCTGTGGGTCATCGCCACGGGTGGCCGCAGCCACGCGCGGGAGCCTCACCTTATAATAGAATTGACAGTCAAATGTGTCAATCTGATTGGACGTTCATCAACACCCGAGACGCATATGATCGAGGCCCCACCTTTACCAACTTTTTAGGGGTGGTGGCGCAGCAGCCCCCACACGGAGCGCAGTGCGGCGGCGTGGCTTAGAAGCGCGGTATGTGTGGTGACTATGCCGCTGGCGCCCAGACATCTTGCCACCGTTCAACATAGAGTTTGAACCATGGCGAGAAATCTTCCGACGTCTTCTCTATTGCCGTTTTGAGCCAAGCCAAGGAAACCCAGCGTGTCTCATCGACCTCATCAGGATTGGGCTTTAGCGCTAAAGAGGCTGGATCAGCGGTTCCAGAGAACATGTGTACGCGCTCATGTTCGATGAGGCCCTGACCGACAGCGGCGCGATACTCCACGACGCCGATTTTATTGAGATGCACGTAAACGCCTAATTCCTCATCCATTCGGCGGTCGGCCGCTGCGCTTACCTCTTCTTGCCAATTGGGGTGGCTGCAGCAGGTGTTCGCCCACATGCCGCCGCAATGGTATTTGCTCGCAGCCCGGCGCTGTATGAGAAGTTCTCCTTTGGGCGAGAAGACAAAAACCGAGATAGCCAGATGGAGTTGCCCTTGCAAATGGGCTTCCATTTTTTCGATCGGAAAAAGGGATCCATCTTCGGCGATGGCCGGGATCAGAATGGGCTGCATGATAGTGGGCTCTGTTGGATTTGGGCGATCAGACGTATGCGTTTTTGACAGTAGCACAACCGGCAGATTGTGCATGCAGCCGTGTGTGCGATGAGTCTTCTGAGCACGAAAATCGAACCGATTAGCGTTGCGAAGCTAGCGATGCGAGGGTGGGGGAGCTCATACAGGGGGACTGATGCACGGTCCATTCTCCTGATGCCGCCTGAACCTTCAGCTTTTCTATCCTCCGGCCATAGAATCAGGCTTTGCCCACGTGCCCTAAGCGAAGAGACCCATGGACGCCAGTCATCGCTAACAAAAAAGCCAGCCCACAAGGGACTGGCTTTTTTGTTTTTCGCTCTTCAGAAACGTGATCGTTATCAGCCGCCGAAACTCTCTTCGAGCACGGGAACCGGATCAACGCTGTTGCCGTCTGCATCGAAGCTCGCCAGATATTTGATTAGGCCTGGCAACTGTGAAGCATCACGCACAGCAAAGGCCATGCGGGTCCTGGCAACCATAGCGCGCGGATTTGGAAGATATTCATTGAGAAGGCTTGCTGTCCAAACACCGCCTTGAGCTTCACCGGCTTCAAGGTGAGAATCAGAGTAGCGGAAGCCCTCAATGGAGCCCCAATCTCGACCGACAATGCCGTTGAGCGGCGGGCCAACGCGCGCCCGCGCATTTGGGCCAACCATGTGACACGAGGAACACTGGCGGAATGCCGCTTCCCCTGCGCCTGCGTCCGCGTCGATAAAGGCCTGCAGGTCCTGCGCTGAAGCAACGCTTGCACCGCCAACCACCAGCGTGGCTGCTGTGGCGATCCCTATTAAAATTTTCATTCTGTCCGATCTCCCTTGGGTATGCGGCATTGGTTTTAGCTGCACCAATCAGACCTCTGTTTGGCTTGAAGGCCCTCGACAAGGTCTCATTGATTTATGTTGCCGCAAGCGTGAACCGCCCCCCGTCTTGAATTGAGCCCGCAACAAAGTGCGCGGGCTTTCTTTGATACGGTGCGACAAAGTAGCCAGATCAGCACCTAGGGTTGTTGGTTCATTCGTCCACTGGGAAATGGTTGATCAGCGAGAAAAGGTCGATGGCCCGTCGCCTGCGGCTTTCGCTCTGTTTGGCCCGCCTACTCATTGGCCGATATGACCATTCGCCCAAACGATCATTCACTTAAGCAACCGCTCGGCTGAGCGCACACTGCGACCAGAGATCGTTGAGTGCGTACACGAGGTGCTTGATATGCTCATCGGTGTGCAGAGGCCCAGGTGTTATCCGCAACCGCTCCGTTCCCTTGGGGACTGTCGGATAATTGATGGGTTGAATATAAATCCCATAGGTGTCGAGCAGCACATCGGAGATGAACTTGCACTTCTTTGGATCGCCCACCATCACAGGAATGATGTGGCTTGGGTTGGGAATGTGCGGAATGCCATAGGCATCAAGGGCCGCACGCACCTTTGCGACCTGCGCCTTTTGGCTGTCACGCTCCACTTGGCTTTTTTTCAAATGGCTAATGGAGGTGGTGGCAGCCGCGGCGATAGAGGGAGGCAGAGCTGTGGTGAAAATGAAGCCTGACGAGAAGGAGCGCACATAGTCGCATAGCGCTCGGGAGGCTGCGATGTAGCCGCCCATGACACCAAAGGCCTTGCCCAAGGTGCCTTCAATCACCGTCAGACGATCCATAACGCCGTCGCGTTCAGCGATGCCGGCACCGCGCGGGCCGTACATGCCGACTGCGTGCACTTCGTCAAGATAGGTCATCGCACCGTGTTTCTCTGCTACGTCGCAGATCTCCTTGATCGGCGCGATGTCGCCATCCATGGAGTAGACGGATTCAAACGCCACGATCTTCGGGCGGCCTGGCGCGAGGGTCGCGAGTTTGCGATCCAAGTCCTCCGGATCGTTATGCTTCCAGATCACTTTTTCAGCGCGCGAATGGCGAATGCCCTCAATCATGGATGCATGGTTGAGCGCATCGGAGAGGATAACGCAGTCGGGGATGGTCGAGCCAAGCGTCCCCAAGGATGCCCAGTTGGAGACGTAGCCCGATGTGAAAATGAGCGCGTCTTCCTTGTTGTGAAGGTCGGCCAGTTCCTGCTCCAAAAGAACATGAAAGTGGTTTGTGCCTGAAATGTTGCGCGTGCCGCCCGCACCAGCCCCGCACCGCTCAATCGCGCCATGCATGGCCTGCAAAACATCTGGGTTCTGACCCATGCCGAGATAGTCGTTCGAGCACCAGACGGTTACATTATGCGTGCCGTCATCGGTATGCCGAACGGCACTGGGGAAGCTGCCCATCTGGCGCTCCAGGTGCGCAAACACCCTGTAGCGACCCTCGTCGCGAAGGCCGTCCAACGCACCTTCAAAGAAGCTCTCGTAGTCCATCGCTTCGTCATTTGCAGTGGATGCGGGTGCCTTTTGCACCTCTGCTGTCAACGCACCTGCCGGGCAACGCGCTTGGGCGTTGGCGAGCGGCGTGGATCCTTTAGATTTTGCCAAAGGGAGCGTGGTGACCGTCCCGGTTTTGCCTGTCGCCACGGTTTCTTTTTGTATCTCGGTCTGCGGTTCATCAAAGTTGGTCATGCTATTCAGGTCCCGATTATGTGATGCCACATGAAGTGGCCCTGGTGTCTTTTCTTGCTCTTGTTGTTGGTCTTGTCTGTATTGCTGCTGCCCTGACAGGCTGGATGCAGGTCGTGAAGGCGTTGGTGTTGATTGCGGAGGCGGGTGTGCAAGATCGCCCCTCGGTCTCAGGCGCGCCTCATCAATGCTGATGATGGCACCACGTCTCTGGATCTTGCTTGTCTTGCTTTCTGTCTTGCTCTCGCTCGCGTTGGCCCCGCTGGTCTCGCTTTCGCTGATCTGTGTTTTGCTCGGTTGGGACAAGGTGAGATACCAGCGCCACAGGTCAGCATCCCGCCAGGGAGAGGCGAGGAACCAGTGTTCGATCGTTCCAAGCGAGGCGAGCGCGGCCAGAAGCAAGAATGTCGTCTGTGATGGATCAGCTGCGACGCTTGCTTGGTAGCCAAGCACGGCCAGCCAGACAGAAAGCAACGTGCCAACGGTCACCGAGATGGGGAAAAGAAGGCTGACCGGACGTATCCTGAAATAGCTTTTGAGGTGTTCAAGATGACTGGGGAGGAACTCCAGCGTCAGATTTGGGACACCAAGGAAGATGTTAAACTTGGCCGACAGCCGCATGCCCCAAAGAATAAGGAACGTCCAAAGCGTGATCTGGTTGGGCACATTCCAGAGCATTGCAGCCAGAACGAGGGCTGTGAGAGCAATAGCGATCTCGTGATGGATGAGCGTTTTCGTGGCTAGGATAAAACGCGGCAGACCTTCCGCCGCTTCCGGGCAAGGCTCCCGCCTTGGGCCCGTCACAAGCCCTGTAAAAAAGCTGACCTCGTGCCAGGCCCAAAGCCCAAGACCTGCGGTGAACCCGATGAACGCTCCCGTCGGGCTTGGGTCGTGCGCCACGGCAAACATGGCCACCGTGGCGATAGCTGCCAGGACAGTCGTCACCAGCATTGTTACGCGCTGCGAAATGCCAGGCGTGCGATCGGCGGCGAGGATGATCCCGGTGGAGAACCACCAGAGAAACAGCGCGAAACCGATCGGGGCGAGCCAGCCTATCACGAGCGAGTATCCTTGCCCTACCAGGTCGGCTGAAGCCGGCTGGTAGACGGAATATCGTTTTTCTTCGTGGGCATAAGATAGAGCCCAAGGAACGTCGTTGCCGCGCGGCCAATGTGCCACATTTTGGCAAGCTTGCCGCTCAACCCACCCCTCTTCTTAGCCGCATCAAGGTCGTTGTTGATCGCGACCAGCTTGCGCAGGCCTGCCAGAAACTTCGGGTTCTCTAAATCGAGCTGAACGGGGAAGCACTGCTTGGTTATCTCCGACGTCGTGCGGAAGACCTGCATGTCGTACTCTTCGATATCCACGCCGAGCGCGTCGTGGAACGCGGGCCTCGCCACGTCGCGCACATGCATGGTGGAGAAGACTGCCAACATGAAGAAGCGGATCCAAAGCTTGTTGTATCCAGACAAGAGCTTTGGATCAGCCCGCATCAGGAGCGAGAACGCTTCGCCGTGGCGGAACTCATCGTTGCACCACTCCTCAAACCATTTGAAGATCGGATGGAAGCGCTTTTCGGGGTGCTTTTGCAGATGCCGGAAGATGGTGATGTAGCGTGCGTAGCCGATCTTCTCCGATAGGTATGTGGCGTAGAAGATGAACTTCGGCTGGAAGTAGGTGTACTTCTTCTCGCGCGTCAGGAACGCAAGGTTCACCCCGATGCCGAAGTCTTTGAGCGTGTCGTTGATGAAGCCTGCGTGGCGGCTCTCATCGCGCGCCATCAGCGAGAACAGCTCGCAGATTTCCTTGTTATTGCCGCGCTTTTTCATTTCCTTGTAGAGGACGCAGCCGGAGAACTCTGCTGTCACCGAAGAGACAAGAAAATCCACCAGCTCCTTGCGCAGCTCGGGGTCATAGTCCTCAAAGGCCACCTCATCCCAAGCATCGGTGCGCTTGAAGTGACGCTTGTTGGGATCAGAGCGCATTTCTTCGATCAGCGCGTCCCACTCTTCGCGGACAGGCTCGACATCAATGGCATCAAGCTTATCGAAGTCTGTGGTGTAAAAGCGTGGCGTAAGAAGCGTGTCTTCCTGCGCCATCCGGGTCGTTTCGTTGATTGGGATGGAACGTTTCGCGCCAGAGGTAGACGCTAGCGGTTTGCCTTCATTGACGGGAGAATGGACGTTCATAGGGTTGCCTCCTCTGAGAAGCTGAATTCGCACAGTTCCATAAACTCGAAATCGCCGGTGAGCCGCGTCCAAGTTCGCTCAAGCCAACCGGCACGTCGCACGGTCGCCATACGGCGAAAGACCTGCCGCTCGCCATAAGGCACCTCGACAGGCTGGCCGTGCACGATGACAGCGTCGCCGGGTGCGATGTGTACGTCCCCATCCAGCTCCACATAGGCGTGGAGGCTCTCAAACGTGTTTTGAACATCGACCGTGCAAGGCACATCGAAGCTCTTTTGGGGGCCGAAGAGATTGAACATGGGTTGTCTCCTTTTGACCTTCACTAAGCTGACGCGTCAGCTGGGAAACTCAGCCAGGCCAAAGGGTCGGCCAGGCTCACGAGGGGTGGTTTTTCGCCGTGCTTCGCCCACGAGGGGCCCAAGCACGATGAGCGTTGCAAAAAGCAGGAAAATTTCGATGTGGTAGACCGCGCCATAGGCGAAGGAGGGATCATCGATGACACGGCCGAAAATCCCGGCATTCCCAAGCGCGCTGAACCCATCTTTGAGGGCACCGCCTGCGGCTAAACCGATCCCGGCAGCGGTGGCGTTGACTGCGCCCCAGGCGCCAAGGGAGATGCCACTCAGGCTCTGCTTGCCTGTCTGTTCTGAGCCCGCTTTGCGCCCGGCCAGTTCCATCGTAGCGGTGAGGAGCGAGACGGCGAATAAACCGCCGCCCAGCCCGATGAGCGCCGTGGCGCAACGGAACATGAGGCTTGATTGCAAGGGCCCTGCGAACACGACCAGCGAGAAACCCAGGATGCCGATCCCAACGCCGAGCGCGGCATAGCGGTACGGGTCGCCGTTCTGTCCCAGACGCCGTGCGGCGATGGCAAAGCCCGCCAGCGTGCCGCCTGCAAACAGGGCCGTGAGGAGCGTTGTCGCACTGACGGAAAGCCCCAGAACCTCCCCGCCATAGGGTTCCAGCAAAATGTCCTGCATGGAGAAGGCAAGCGTGCCGAGCCCGACGGCTAGCAAGAGGCGCGTTGTGCGCTCGCCTTCTGCGATTATCGCCCAGGCCTCGCGGAAGCTTAAGCGTGGTCGGTCATGGGCCGTGGCCGATGGGTTGCGCGCCTCTTGCTTCCACAGCGCTACAACATTCAACACCAGCGTTACAAGGGCGGCGCCCTGGATGACTTGAATGAGTTTCACATGGGCGAAGTCGGCAAGAAGCCAGGAGAAGATGAGCGCGCTCACGCCCATGCCGACTAGGAGCATGACGTAGAGCAGGGCTACCACCCGAGGTCGGGTTTCCGGCGGGGCGAGATCATTGGCGAGCGCAAGCCCAGCCGTTTGGGTTGTGTGCAGCCCGATGCCGATGAGCAAGAACGCCACAGCCGTGATGAAGTGTCCAGCGAAGAATGGGCCACCCCCTTCGCTCATCAGCAAGATCGCAAATGGCATGAAGGAAAGCCCGCCGAACTGAGCCACCGTGCCTGCCCAGATGTACGGTACGCGTCGCCAGCCTAAAAGCGAGCGATGCGTGTCGGACTTATGGCCGACCAGAGCACGGAACGGGGCGAACAGGATCGGCAGGGCCACCATGATGGAGACGAGCGCCGCAGGCACCGACAGTTCCAGGATCATGACGCGGTTCAGCGTTCCGGCGACAAGCGTCAGCGCCATGCCCACCGAGATTTGAAAAAGGGCAAGGCGCAGCAGTCGCTTCAAAGGTAGCGTGTCGCTCGCGGCGTCAGCAAACGGCAAGAACCGAGGCGCCAGGTGCATCCACCTTTTTGCTATGGGCACGTAAGTCTGACCGTTTGGTTTGCGCGCGTCCCTCATCCAGCGATCTCCGCCGGTATGGGTGTCTGACGGACGATCTGAAGTGCTTGGCTGGTGTAGAAGCCGCTGGCCACACGCCGTGTGTCGCCGATGGTGAATTCGGTCAGACTGTTCGCGATCATCGCGCGCAGCTTGTGTTCTACCACTGGCACGATGGCCGGTGAGCGATCCGAACGTGGGAAGAGCTGTCCGACTGCATGCATGGTGGCCAAGAGCGGTGTCTTGGGCGCGAAGGTGAACAGCACCTGTGCGTCCGCCATAGCCGCAAGACGGGATAGCGCGCCCATCTTGTCGTGTGGCTCATAATGGATGACCGAATCCATCGCCACCACATGATCGAACCGACCAAGTGTACCGTCTAGCATGTCGCCAGAGCGCCAATCGATGGCGCCTTTGAGATCGTTCGGAGTGCGCGATTGGGCAACGTCCACCAGATTGGCAGACAGATCGATGGCAACCACATCTGCCCCACGGCGGCCCGCTTCGACAGCAAAGGCGCCGGTGCCGCAGCCAGCGTCAAGGACGCGTTGGCCGGAAAGGTCGCTGGGCAGCCAACTTAAGAGCTGCGCGCGCATGGCATCGCGGCCTGCGCGGACAGTGGCACGAATTCCTGAGACGGGGGCGTCAGACGTGAGCCGCTCCCACGTCTTGGCAGCGGTGCGATCAAAGTAAGCCTCGATCTCACCACGTCTTGTTTCGTAGCTGGCGTCATAGGAGTTGTTGGAAGGCGCAGTATGGGCCATTAATCGAACCCCAGAAAATCAAAGATGTCGCGATCCTTCATCGGGGTTGGGTCAAGGATGTCCGTTCCATCGAGAAGGCTTTGCGCAAGGCGCAAATACTCTGCCTGAACCGCTTCCACTTCTGGCGAAGGGTCCATTTCAAACAGCGTGCGTTTTTTGAGCCGCGAACGGCGAATGGCATCAAGGTCAGGCAAATGGGCGACGCGCTCCAGGCCAACGGCGGCGTTGAACCGGTCAATCTCGTCGGTTGCCTTCGAGCGGTTGGCGATGACCCCGCCGACGCGCACATCGTAGTTCTTTGACTTGGCTTTGATCGCCGCCACGATGCGGTTCATTGCAAAGATGGAATCAAAGTCGTTGGCGGTTACGATCAGCGCCCTCTCGGCATGCTGAAGAGGCGCTGCGAACCCGCCGCAGACCACGTCTCCGAGCACATCGAAGATAACGACATCTGTATCCTCCAAGAGATGATGCTCTTTGAGAAGTTTCACCGTCTGGCCGACCACATAGCCGCCGCAGCCCGTGCCAGCCGGCGGGCCACCGGCTTCCACGCACATCACACCGTTGTAGCCCTCGAAAACAAAGTCGTCGGTCTGTAACTCCTCGGAGTGGAAATTGACGCTCTCAAGCACGTCAATTACCGTCGGGCAGAGGCTCTTGGTCAGCGTAAACGTGGAATCATGCTTGGGATCACAGCCGATTTGAAGCACTCGCTTGCCGAGTTTAGAGAAGGCGACTGACAGATTGGAGGAGGTCGTGGATTTGCCGATCCCGCCCTTGCCATAGACCGCGAAAACCTTGGCGGTATCGATGGTCATGGCTGGGTCCATTTTCACCTGGACCGAGCCTTCACCATCCTCACCTTTGGGCGTGAAGCCGCGCGGCGAACGATCCAAAAGGGTCGTCTTGGCGCCCTTCGGCGGTGGCATAATAATATTCATCCGCCGTCTCCTACTCTGCCGCCTGCATCGGTATTGATTGAGGTGTTCCGGTCATGCTCGAATGCTGTGCACTTGAGCTGTCCATGCCGTCGCGGCGCGTGTCGTCCGCTGTGAGGCCAATGCCTTCAAGCCGGTCCTCCAGCTCGTCGTTCGCATCGCGTAGAGCGTCGAGCATGTCGTCCGTTGGCTGCCAGTAATCGCGCTCTTGCGCTTCCAACAATCGCCCGGCGAGCCGTGCGGAAGCGGTGGGGTTCAAGGCTGCGAGCCGGTCGCGCATCTCTGGGTCGAGGACGTAAGTCTCGGTGAGCTGCTTGTAGACCCAAGGCTGCACCTGGCCAGTGGTGGCCGACCAACCCATGGTGTTGGTCACATGCTCTTCGATCTGGCGCACGCCCTCATAGCCATGGGCCAGCATGCCCTCGTACCATTTGGGGTTCAGCATGCGGGTGCGGGTTTCAAGCGCGACCTGCTCGCTCAAAGAGCGCACCTTGCCTTTACCGCGGGTCTGGTCGCCAATGTAAACTGGCAACTCTTCAGACTTCCCAGCTTTACGTTTTGCCTGCGTTGCCGCGCGATTGATACCGCCGAGCGTATCGAAGTAATGGTCGATAGTGGTGACGCCGAGTTCCACGCTATCGAGGTTCTGGTAGGCAATGTCCACATCGGCGAGCATTGACCGCATCAAGGCCTGCTGCTGTACAGGTTTACCAGACGCACCGTAGGCAAAGCTCTTGCGGCGGGAATAGGTTTCAGCGATCTCGTCGTCCTCATCCCAAGCGCTCGATTCCACCAGATTGTTGACGTTCGAGCCGTAGGCGCCATCGGCATTGGAAAAGACGCGAAGCGCAGCCGTTTCGAGATCGCAGCCATGGGCCTTGGCGTATTCAAGCGCGTGACGACGGATGGGGTTGAGGTCGAGCGGCTCATCTGCCGTTGCGGCGTGCAACGCGGCTTCAGCCAGAATTTTTGTTTGGAGTGGCAACAGATCGCGGAAGATACCCGACAGCGTCATCACGACATCGACGCGGGCGCGTCCGAGCTCATCGAGTGGGATTAGTTCCGCTCCGGAGAGTCGCCCATAGCTGTCAAAGGTGGGTCTGCCACCAAGCAGGGCAAGCGCCTGTGCGATCGTGCTGCCTTCGGTCTTCAGGTTATCCGTCCCCCACAAGACGATGGCGACCGATGTCGGCAGATGGCCATGCTCTTGGCGGTAGCGGTCTAAGATGCGGTCGGCTTGGAGTGCGCCATCTTTCAGCGCAAAAGCGGACGGGATGCGGAACGGGTCGAACCCGTGAACATTACGGCCTGTGGGCAAGACATCTGGTGTGCGCACCAAATCGCCGCCGGGCGCTGGATGAATGAACCCGGCATCCAGTGCATGGATGATGGCTTCAAGCTCGGTGTCTTTGCAAAGGTCCTCGTTCAGTTTCATGAGAGCCACTAGCGTTGCCGGCTCCATCGCTGTGTGAGGTTCTTGGCCCGATGCGATGGCGAGCGCATCATCATGGCTGATGAAGGTTCCGTGGGCGGAGTCGGCCACCGCATGGATCATGTCAGCGCGCTCAACGTCGCTCATCAGCTCTCCGACAACATGCAGCCCGTGCGGTATAAGCGTGTATTCGAGCTCTAAAACAGCTTCCTGCAGCGCGATGATATGCGCTTCAGCATCCTTACCCCAACCACCGATTTGCCCGCTGTTGGTTGGCTCTTCACACAGATCGAGCGCGGCTGCTTGAGCCTGGATGAGAGTCGCTATCTCAAGGGCTTCCTCGCTGCTCTCATCATCAAGGCTGCGCCAACGCTCAATGGATACTTTGAGTTCTCCAAGACCTTTGTAGAGCCCAGCTTCGGCGAGCGGCGGTGTCATGTAACTGATGAGCGTCGCGGCAGCGCGGCGCTTGGCAATCATGCCTTCTGACGGGTTGTTGGACGCGTAGAGGTAGAAGTTTGGCGTGTCGCCGATCAGCCTGTCGGGCCAGCACTCAGCCGACATGCCTGTCTGCTTGCCGGGCATGAACTCCAGTGCACCGTGGGTGCCGAAGTGCAGCAGTGCATCGGCAGAGAAGTCTTCGCGTAGCCAGCGATAAAAGGCCGAGAAGGCATGGGTTGGGGCGAAGCCGTTCTCAAAGAGGAGCCGCATCGGGTCGCCCTCATATCCGAAGGCCGGTTGCACACCCACGACCACATTGCCGAACTGAGCCCCCAGTACAAAGATCGACTGACCATCTGTTTGGTGGCGGCCAGGTGCTGGACCCCATACGCTCTCCAACTCGCCAAGATGCGGCTCGCGGCGGACATGATCATCAGCGCAGATTGTGGTGAGCACATTGGCGTGCGCGCTATACTGCGCCGCGTTGCCCTCGATGATCGCCTCGCGCAGCGCGTCCACACTTTCGGGCACATCGACATCATAGCCTTCATACTGAAGACGTTGCAGCACATTGTAGAGCGAGCGAAAGACCGAGAGATACGCCGCGGACCCTGTATTGCCCGCGTTGGGTGGGAAGTTGAACAGGACGATCCCGACCTTGCGCTCGGCGCGATCTGAACGTCGTAGATCAATGAGATGCTCGACCCGTTCAGCGAGCCGTTCGGCCCGCTCCTTATGAGGCTGCATCTGCTTGGCCAACGTGCTGTCATAGTCAGGCGTGTTCTGCTTCTCAGGGTTGACCCTGCCACCAAAAATCAACGGGCCTGTTGCCCCATCAAGCTCTGGGATCGCGACCATGATGGTCGATTCTACGGGCATGAGGCCACGGTTTGACACCTGCCAATCTTGCAGGGTTTGAAACTCTATCGCGTGCGCGGCGATGTAGGGGACGTCGAGGCCGTCGAGCGTTTCTTCCGCCGCGCTTGAGTCGTTGTAGGCGGGGCCGCCTACCAGCGAGAACCCGGTGAGAGAAACCACCGCGTCCACGATCGGACGGTCGTCCTTCAGGAAATAGGCATTGATCGCCGGGCGCGCATCGAGCCCCGAGGCAAAGACCGGGATGACCTTGAGGCCACGCGCTTCGAGCGCCGTGATCACCCCGTCATAATGGGCGGTGTTTCCAGCTAAAAGATAAGAGCGCATAACGATAAGGCCAACCGTGCCCTTGGTGTTGATCGGCGTTGGCAAGCTGGCATCGCATTCGGTGACAAGCGTTGGCAGATTAGGGTGGTAGATGCCCACGTCTGGATAGTTGATCGGCATCTCTGCTTTGATGGTCGTGCGCAATGTTTGGCGCGGGCCTGCAGCGTATCGACCAACAAGATAGCGCACGAGATTGGCCATGTTTTCATCCGAACCTGACAGCCAGTATTGCAGCGTCAGGAAGTAGGCACGCACATCCTGCGCCGTACCAGGAATGAAGCGCAGGATCTTTGGCAGACGCCGCAAAACCGCCATCTGTTGCGCGCCAGAGGCTTTCTCGTTGTTCGACTTGCTTGAGCCGCGCAACCTTTTCAGAAGCGCCATCGCGCCGGACTGGCGTCCGTCCATGGAGAACTGGCCAATACGGGTGAGCTTCACCACCTCGCCCGCTGACATGATCCCAATCATGGCGTCGCATCTCTCGCGCCGGGCTTTGAGGGCTGGCATGACGGCCTGTATATGGTCGTCCAAGAACAGCATGCTCGCCAGAACAATGTCACCGGTAGCGATGTCGTTCTTGCACGCTTCCAGTGCTTGGCGATCATCATCCCAATCGCAAGCAGCATGGAGCGTCACCGTGAGGCCTGGCATCTGCTTGCGCAAAACGTCTTGTGCGCGGGCGATTACTGCTGCGAGGTGGTTGTCGAGTGTGACAATCACGACCTTCACTGGCGTGTCGCTAACGGCCGAAATGGGCTTTGGCATCGTACAACGTCTCCAGGGTGATCTCTGCCAAGCCATGCTCGGCGGCGAAATTCTCGGTGTTGCGGCGGGCCTTGCCGCGCACAAAGAACGGGATTTTCTTCAGCTCCTTTTCAGCATCCGTGGTCCACGGCGCCGTTTGATCTGTGATGGCGTGATCTGCGGTGGTCTTAAGGACGGCAACGTCGCTCGCTGGCGTGGTCGTATCCTGTGACTTAGCGAGATGCCCGTGATGCGATGGCCCGTGCTCATCAGAGAACTCAAAGTCATCGCGGAACATGCCCAGCAGATGCTCTTCTAGCCCCATGACGAGCGGATGCACCCACGTGTCGAAGAGGACGTTAGCACCCTCAAAGCCCATTTGGGGGGAGTAGCGGGCGGGGAAGTCCTGCACATGCACCGGAGCGGAGATGACCGCACAACCGATGCCTAAACGCTTGGCGATGTGGCGTTCCATTTGCGTGCCGAGCACAAGCTCTGGCGCTGTGTCGATGATCGCTTGTTCGACATCCAGATAATCGTCCGTGATAAGGGCTTCGACATCATAATGTTCTGCAGCTGCACGAACATCGCGGGCGAACTCGCGCGAGTAGGTGCCAAGGCCAACGACCTTGAAGCCCATCTCTTCATCTGCAGCCTTGGCCGCCGCGATGGCGTGGGTTGCATCGCCAAAGATGAAGACGCGTTTGCCGGTGAGGTAGGTGGAATCGATGGACCGTGCGTACCAAGGCAGGCGGCTATCTTCCTGCTCAATGAGTGCTGAGGCGTCTGCACCGATGATCTCAGCGACCTCTGCAATGAAGGCCTTGGTCGCGCCAACCCCGATAGGCACCACCGTTGTCATCGGCTGCTTGAACGTGCGCTTCAGCCAGGCCGCCGCCGTTTGCGCGATTTCAGGATACATGACGACGTTGAAGTCAGCCTTGCCGAGATCCGCGAGGGCGGCTGGCTCACAGTCGAGTGGAGCGACCACATGTACATCAACGCCAACTCGGTCGAGAAGTTTCGTCAGCTCCACGACATCATCACGGTGTCGAAACCCAAGTGCTGTTGGCCCTAGGAGATTGGCTTTGGGGCGCTGGCCTGCCGGTCGTGGTTCGCGCTGCGTGCCCGGGGGAGGGGCGTTGTAGCCGGCAATGCCGCGCACGAGCTGGTAAAACGTTTCCGACGCGCCCCAGTTTTCCTTCTTCGAGTAAGAGGGTAGCTCCAACGGAAGGACGGGAACCGGCAGACCCATTGTGCTCGCGAGTCCACCCGGATCATCCTGGATGAGTTCGGCCGTGCAACTTGCGCCGACGATAATCGCTTGGGGCTTAAAGCGCTCATAGGCTTCCCGTGCCGCTGTTTGGAAAAGCTCCGCCGTGTCTTGGCCAAGGTCACGGGCCTGGAAGGTGGTGTACGTGACCGGCGGGCGCTCTTTGCGCCGTTCGATCATTGTGAAGAGAAGATCGGCATAGGTATCGCCCTGCGGCGCGTGCAGCACATAGTGCAGCCCCTTCATCGCGGTCGCGATGCGCATCGCGCCGATATGCGGCGGGCCTTCATAGGTCCAGACGGTCAGTTGCATGGCGAAACCGTCCCCTTAGACCTGAAGCCGCGTGCGGCGGACGAGGGGGCGGGCGAAGAGTTCGGCGAGATCACCAGCCTGATCGTAACCCTGGATCGGGGTGAAGACGAGCTCGATGGACCATTTGGTTGTCAGCCCATCGACCTCAAGCGGGTTCGCGAGCCCTAAGCCACAGACGGTGATGTCAGGGCGTTCTGCTTGGCAGCGGTCCAGTTGCTTATCGACGTCCTGGCCTTCACTGATGAGAATGTCGTTTGGCAGCGCATCGAGTTCCGGTGCCATCAACGTATTGTTGAGGAACGGCGTGCCCACCTCAATGGGTTCCATGCCCAACTCCTCATGGAGGAAGCGCGCGAGGGGCAGCTCCAGCTGTGAGTCTGGGAAGAAAAAGAGCCTCTTGCCGGAAAGTTCTTCGTGGTAGCGGCTGATCGCTTTTTTGGCGCGTGCTTTGGGGTGTGCTATCGCGGTGTCGAAGAGTGCCTCGTCCACGCCGAAGCTATCTGCTGCAGCCTTTAGCCATGCTGTTGTGCCATTGGCGCCCAGCGGGAAAGGTGCGGGCAGATGGTGTGCGCCGCGCCGCGCAAGGGCTCGGTAGGTTTCGGTTAGGAAGGGCTGTGCCAGAAGGAACCGCGTGCCTGGACCAATAGAAGGCATCGAGCCTGCGTTTCGGGCGGGTAGGAAGTCGACATTGGTGATGCCCAAGCCTTTGAACAGGCGCCGGAACTGATCTTCCACCACATCGGCGAGCGCGCCAACCACCAAGAGCTGATCACTTGCCTTTTGCTCGCTGCATTCTGCGAGGCTCGGCACGAGAGCTGCCAGACAGGCATCTTCGCCCTCGGTGAAAGTGGTTTCAATGCCGGAACCGGAATAGTTCAAGATCCGCACATCCGGCGCGTAGGTTCCTGACAGACGCTCCGCAGCGCGGGCGAGATCAAGCTTGATCACCTCCGAGGGACATGAGCCCACCAGAAATAGAAGCTTGATGTCGGGACGGCGCGCGATCAGGCGCTCAACGACCGCATCAAGCTCATCGTTAGCATCAGCCAGGCCGGCCAGATCCTTTTCTTCCATGATCGCTGTGCCGAAGCGCGGTTCGGCAAAGATCATCACCCCGGCAGCTGACTGCATAAGGTGCGCGCAGGTGCGCGAGCCGACAACAAGAAAGAAAGCGTCCTGGATTTTCCGGTGGAGCCAGATGATACCCGTCAGCCCGCAGAAGACCTCACGCTGTCCGCGTTCGCGCAGAACAGGGCGACCGCTCTTAGACGTTTCTGCCTTTGGTGCCTCTGCGCAACCACCCAGGCCCCGCGTGTTGATCGGTGCGAGTTCGTTCATCGTACAACCTCGAGTGAAAGGTTGCTTTCTGGCCCATCCGGTGAAGAGCTTCGAGCGTCTTTTTGGTCGCCTTCAAGCCGTGCTTGGCGCAGCTTCCAGATGAATTGGGCGGCATTCACGACATAGGTGGCATAGGCCGCGAGCGCCAAGATCATTTGTCCTTTAGCGCTCAGAAGATCAGCGAACACCGCCACCAGATAGGCGGTGTGAAGGGCTAGAACGAGCATGGAAAACACGTCCTCCCAAAAGAAGGACGGGGCGAAAAGATAACGCCCGAAGACCTGTTTTTCCCAGATCGCACCAGTGATCATGATCGTGTAAAGCACGAGCGTCTTGATCACGACGGACCATGTGGCGGCACCCAAGCCTTCGCCCGTCAGAAGATAACGGGCGACAAGCGCAAGACTGATTAGAAAAACCAGAAACTGAAGCGGAGCCAGAACGCCTTGTACCGCCGTCCATGGGCTCGCATCGCGGCGGGCGCGCTCTTCTGGGGTATAGAGCGGCAAGCTCCCCGTGCGTTTTGTCGATTGTGCGTTTGCCGCAGCTGACCCAGTCATCAGACCTTAAAAACCTCCCGTGGGTGTTCGTGCCTTTGAGGATGACAACCCAGTTTGCCGGGATGATCCTTAGGTTCTGAAACCCAATCTGATCCGATGCGCGTCGGATCATGGGGGATAGTTTAGAAGTCAGCCAATCAATCTGTCAATTAGATGGAACGTCAATTAAACTTGACACATGCGCTTTGCACCGCTGGGCTGTGCCAAAAAAAAATGCGCAAACGCACCTTGGTCTTAACAAGGATGCATATATAATGACGCATTAATTCTGTTTAAGAAACAAAAATGGACGCCGTTTCGGCTCGCTCTTTTGGTTCTAGGCTGGCGTGCTGCGAGGCAAAGTATGTGCGCGTGACTTTTGCCTTCTGGTGCATTCATGTCGGCCCTCTTGGTTCGTTTCTGCGCCAGATCGTTGCATCGGGGGGTGCAGCACAAGATGGGGGATTAAAGAATGGACAGCAGTGTGGATAAAGGATCAAAACGACGAGGCGGAGTGTTGTCTGCTGGTCGAGACGGCGGGGGGGAAGCTCGCATGTCTGGAAGGCTGCCGGGGGGTGATCGGGGGACGGACGCTCTGTTGGTCGGCGGGTTGCGCCACACAATCGAAGCGGCGGTCATTCCTCATCTTCTCGCGAAGTCTGATCATGATGAGAGGGTCGCCGCGCCGGTTCTTGCAGCCAAGTCAGTTACTGTTGAACGTGCCGCCCGTTTCAGCCGCGATGATGTTATCGGGTTCTCTGATTTGCTGGTGGAGCACGATGCAAGTGTTGCTCACCGGCTTATTCTCTCGCATTTGGCCGATGGCCTTAGCGTCGTGGACGTTCTGATTGACCTGTGCGCCCGCGCAGCTGCGGAGCTTGGCGACCGGTGGCTACGTGATGAATGCAGTTTCTGTGATGTCACTGTCGGCCTTTCCACACTCGAGCAGGCGGTCCTGCGATGTACGTCGAACCCATCCTTTGCGACCGAGGGGGTGTTTGATGCAATAGGGTTGTTAGAGCCGAGCGCGCTCTTCGCTAGCATGAGCACAAACCATCATGTCTTCGGTCTTACACTTGTCAGAGAGGTCTTCCGGGCGTCGGGCTGGCAGGTTCGCACGCCGTCCTCACAAAGCACCGCGTCATTGTTAAGCGCTGTTCGAAATGAGTTTTTCAGCGTGCTTGGCTTATCAGTAGATCGGACAAGTGACTTGAAAGTGTGCCGACGACTTATAAAGACCCTTAAAAAAGAGTCGCGCAATCCACGCCTTGTCGTTGTTGTCGGGGGGCAAGGTGTGTCCTGCCTCGATGCGACGGCGCATGGTTTGGGCGCTGACATCATCTCGGTTGACCTGCGGGAGACGCTGCGTGAGGTGGCCACGTTGGTTGGCGACAGAACTGCCCCTGAGCACATTAACTGAGAGCGAGGCAGCGCCGTGAAGACATCTTATCTGTCGAGGTGGCGCCGTTGTTGAGCCCAAACATTGAACGCCACTTTTCAGATGCCGAAACGCATTTGGGACCGATGGGCGCGAATGAAGTGGCAAATCTCCTTTCGGCTGCTTCGGACCTTGCGCTCATCCTCGATTCGGATGGCCGGGTGATGGACATGGCCTTTTCTGGCGGTGAGCTTGGCATTGAGGCTGTCGATGCGTGGATTGGCCAGCCGCTTGGACTGATTGTTGCCGATGACAGTCGCGGTAAAATTGAAAGTATGTTCAGCGAGCTGGGTCTGGGGATCAGTTCGCGCCGTCGGGAGTTGAACTTCAAAGGGCAGAGCGGCGAAATCGTGCCGATGAATTGCATGGCTGTCCGGTTTGGTGATGCAGGCCGAACAGTTGTGTTTGGTCGTGATATGCGTGGGCTTGCCCGCTTGCAGCAGCGCCTTGTCAACACGCAGATTTCCATGGAGCGGGAGTATACGCGTCTGCGTCAGGCGGAAGCGTGTTATCGGCTTTTGTTCCAGATTGTGGGCGAGGCGGTTCTGATCATTGATGCGACGACGCTAACGGTGACGGACGCCAATCCAGTTGCGGCCGATCTGCTGAATACCCCGGTTGCCAAGATTGTTGGACGCCGGGCCAGTCATGTTTTTGCCAACAAGGATCGTGAAACGCTGCGTACCTTGATGGCGACAGTGCAGTCCGCAGGTCGCGCTGAGGCCGTGGCCGAAGATACCGGCGGTTCGGCGCATGGGGTGGATCTGAAGGCCTCTTTGTTCCGGCAGGCCGATGTCGCGTACATTCTCATACGGTTGCTTCCCAAGGGCGATCATGATCGCCAAAGTGGTTCGTCTGATATGGCGATTGTCAACGACGTTGTGACCAAGCTGCCCGACGGGTTTGTTGTGCTTGATGAGCAGCGCCGCGTGGTGAGTGCCAACGACGCTTTTCTTGAGCTTGTGCAGGCGGTCACACCTGAACAGGCCATGGGTAAGACGGTTGAGAGCTGGTTTGAACGTTCCAGCGTCGACGCGAACGTGCTGTTTGCCAACGTTCGAGAGTATGGCTCTGTGCGTCGTTTCCCAACGGTTATGCGCGGAGAACTTGGATCGTCGGAAGATGTGGAGATTTCTGCTGTCACTGTGCCTGACGCTAAGAGCGGCGCGGCCTATGGGCTTGTTGTTCGCCGCGTGCTGCGCAACCTGTCAGAAGAGGCGCCCGTGGAAGGGCTCCCCGCACGGTCCGCAGAACAACTCACTGATCTTATTGGCCATATGTCGCTAAAAGAAGTTGTGCGCGAGACAACCGACGTTGTGGAGCGACTTTGCATTGAGGCTGCCCTTAAACTCACTGGTGATAACCGCGCGTCCGCCGCTCAGATGCTCGGCGTTTCACGGCAGAGCCTGTATGCAAAGATGCACCGGTTCGGGCTTGGCGACCTTTCAAGCGATGCTGACTAGCCGCTGGGTCGCTTGTGATTGCGATCATTCGGTTTGCTGTCTTTCTGCGCAAGAAAAGAGCTTTATCCGCTCATTTTTATAAGACTATTTGGACGATCTTGACCGTCAAATAAATTTGACACTCGATTGGGGCCAGCATACTCTAAAACTATGAAACGCTCAGGCCTTTCCATATCTTCTTCAGGTGTATCTGCCGCAGGCTCCCCTTCAGATATGTCCACTGTAGGCGTGTCCTCCTCGCCCACGCGTCCCTCGGCTCAACGAACGTCTGTTGGTCTAGCGTGTTCACAGTCCGCCCATGTGCAAGTCGCCCAAGCGCAAACCGTTTATGCGCCAGCATCGAATGGAAAACTCGATCCCTGGTCCGTGTTGGAGCTTTTAAAGCCTGTCACTTGGTTCGCGCCCATGTGGGCCTTCGCATGCGGTGTGATTTCCTCAGGTGTGTCGTTTGCGCAGACCTGGACGTTTGCTTTTGCCGGTGTGCTCCTTGCCGGCCCGCTGGTCTGCGCTATGAGTCAGGCAATCAATGATTGGTATGACCGCCATGTTGATGCGATCAATCAGCCAGATCGTCCTATTCCGTCTGGCCGTATCCCGGGCAAAATGGGTTTTTATATCGCCATTCTGTGGGCGTGCCTATCGCTTATGTTAGCAGCGTTTCTTGGCACCTGGGTGTTTGCTGCCACGTGTCTCGGGCTGCTCCTCGCTTGGGCCTACAGCGCCCCGCCTCTTCGGCTTAAAGAGAATGGATGGTGGGGCAACGCCGCCGTTGGCTTCTCCTACGAAGGGCTTGCTTGGTTCACCGGCGCTGCCGCAGTGCTCGCGGCTTTTCCAGACTGGCGGATCGTACTTTTAGCCATTCTCTACAGTGTCGGCGCTCATGGCATCATGACGCTTAACGATTTCAAGGCCATCGAAGGTGATCGCCAGATGGGGGTCCGCTCGCTGCCCGTTCAACTGGGTGCAGCGCGCGCTGCACGCTTGGCCTGTGCCGTGATGGTTGCGCCACAGCTTGTCGTGATTGGAGCGCTGCTTGTTTGGGACGAGCCCATATATGCGCTTTGCATCGCGCTGCTTCTTCTGGCGCAGATCGGGCTCATGGTTCGGTACCTTGTCAACACGCCACGCTTGCTTGCCGAGCCTTGTCGCAATGCTGCGATGTACAACGCGACGGGCACCACACTTTACGTTGCCGGCATGATGGTGAGCGCGTTTGCGGTGCGCGGTCTGCTGCTGACTGGCTGATGAATGGATAGCGTCTTCCGATGGGGCTTGGGGCGGCGCGAGAGATTGACCATAGGGGGAGTGCCATATGGGCGCGCAGTCCAATGACTTTCAGATGACAGAGGCCGCGTCCTTGGAGATGGTGGATGGCGCGAGGCAGCCTACCAGCGGTCTGAGCTGGCTTGGTATCGTTCGCTTGGGCCTCGTTCAAACTGCGCTCGGGGCGATCGTCATTTTGACGACGTCGACGCTCAACCGCGTGATGGTTGTCGAACTGATGCTGCCAGCGATGCTGCCGGGCCTCTTGGTTGGTCTTCACTATGCGGTTCAGCTGTCGCGTCCGCGTTGGGGCTATGGTTCAGACATGGGTGGGCGGCGTACGCCATGGATCATTGGCGGCATGCTGGTTTTGGCTCTGGGCGGTGTTGGCGCGTCACTTTCTGTTGCCTTAATGGCGTCGCAGACCATGCTCGGTATAATAGCTGCAACACTTTGCTTCTTCGCTATCGGCATCGGTGTCGGTGCCTGTGGAACATCGCTGCTCACTCTGCTCGCCGTGAAGGTGGCCCCAGAGCGCCGGGCTCCTGCAGCCACTATTGTTTGGGTGATGATGATCGTCGGGTTTATTCTGACGGCTGCCATTGCCGGCGGGCAGCTCGACCCGTTCTCGATGACACGGCTTGTCACTGTCACCGCAATTGTATCGGCGCTGGCTGTGGCACTGACGGTCTTGGCTGTGATGGGTCTTGAGGGTCGTGGCCATCCACCCGTTGAGCAAGGCGTGGTCGGTGATCAGTGCGATGGTCCCAAACCGCCCTTCCGGGAGGTCATGGCTGAGGTATGGCGGGAGCCAAAAGCGCGCAACTTTTCGATCTTCGTGTTCGCCTCCATGCTTGCCTACTCCACCCAGGATCTCATTCTTGAGCCGTTCGCGGGCACGATTTTTGGCTACACGCCTGGTGCATCTACTCAGCTTGCAGGCACCCAGCACGGCGGCGTTCTCATCGGCATGATCGTGGTCGCGCTTGCCGGTATGGGTATTCGGGGGCGGCGTTTGGGCTCGCTGAAAGCCTGGACGGTGGGCGGATGTTTTGCCTCTGGCCTCGCACTCTTCGCTTTGGCCATCGGTGGTCGGTTTCCCGAAACCTGGCCGCTTCAGGCCAATGTTTTTGCGCTCGGCCTTGCCAATGGCGCGTTTGCAGTGGCTGCTATCGGCTCGATGATGAGCCTTGCGTCCGAAGGCGGCAAGAACCGTGAAGGTACGCGCATGGGTCTTTGGGGCGCCGCGCAAGCGATCGCCTTTGGGCTTGGTGGTTTTCTTGGCACCATGGGTATCGATATCACCCGTGCCCTCACCGGATCAGTGGAAGCAGCTTACGCCACCGTTTTTACTATTGAAGGCATCGTCTTCCTTGTCTCGGCCTATCTCGCTGCCCGGATCGGCATGGATGCCCTGAAGGAGCGAAGAAACCGCCTTGCGGTCGCCGGCGATGGTTATCTATCGGGTGTGGGAGGCCCTTAGAGCAATGTTTGATGAACAGTTTCAGTCTGGTTCAGATATCGCTTTGAACGATGATCTGTTAGCGACATCGCACCTTCAGGCAAGCCGCGTGGCCAGCCCCCAAACCTCCTATGATGTCGTCGTTGTCGGGGGAGGCCCATGCGGTGCAACAGCGGCAACAGATCTTGCTAAAGATGGCTGGTCGGTTCTGCTCTTGGATCGCGATGGTCGCATTAAGCCCTGTGGCGGTGCGATCCCGCCACGCTGTGTTCAGGACTTCGACATTCCTGATGAGCAGTTGGTGGCGCGCATCAAGTCAGCTTTGATGGTTGCACCCTCTGGCCGCCAGGTGCCCATGCCCATTGAGGGGGGCTATGTCGGCATGGTCGACCGTGAGCATTTTGACGAGTTTCTGCGCAAGCGTGCTGTCTCGAGTGGGTGCGAGCGCGCCTATGGAACATTTGACAGTTTTTCAGAAGAGGCCAACGGGACAGTGACTGTCGTCTTCAAGAAGAAGGGCTCGCCCGGTGACGCTCCATTGGTCAGCGTAACCGCGCGCGCAATCATAGGCGCGGACGGGGCGCGCTCGTCGGTCGCCAAGCAGGCGCTCAAAGGTGCTGAGCGTGTGCCGTGTGTCTTTGCCTATCATGAGATCGTGAAGTCGCCTGCACCAGATGATGATACCGCTGATTTCGAGCCGACCCGCTGCGATGTCTATTACCAAGGCCAGGTTTCACCTGACTTTTACGGCTGGGTTTTCCCCCATGGTGCCTCAACCTCGATTGGGGTGGGGAGCGCCAACAAGGGTTTCTCGTTGCGCAACGCAACCAAAGTGCTGCGCGAACAGGCCGGTCTCGATAAGGCCGAACTGATCCGCCACGAAGGTGCGCCTATCCCGCTGAAGCCGCTTAAGAAGTGGGACAATGGCCGCAATGTCATCGTGGCAGGCGATGCTGCCGGCATCGTGGCTCCATCCTCGGGCGAGGGCATCTACTATGCGATGGAAGGTGGTCGGATGACGGCTGTTGCCGTGGCGCGGTTCTTGGAAACCAGTGATGCGCGAGCGCTGGCAGGCGCACGCCGGACCTTTATGAAAGCTCATGGTCGCGTCTTCTGGATTTTGGGCATGATGCAGCACTTCTGGTACTCCAGTGACAAGCGCCGTGAGCGTTTTGTCGCCATCTGCGAGGATCCAGATGTGCAGCGCCTGACATGGCAGGCTTACATGAACAAGGAGTTGGTGAAGGCCGATCCGATGGCGCATGTGCGTATCTTTTTTAAGGATGTTGCACACCTTTTGGGTTTGGTTTCGGATGGTTCCAAAGAGGCATCGCGATCAGAACCGAAGACCCAAATGTAACGCTAAACATGCGCATCACCATTGGCTGAACTTCTTCAATCTGGTCGGCTGATCGATGGCATTTTGGTGCTTGTGATCGTGGAAGCTTTGGTTCTATTCATCTTATCCAAGCGGCTTGCCAATGCGCCTTGCTTTGCCGATCTATGGCCGACACTGGCGTCTGGCTTGTGTCTTATGCTGGCGCTGCGTTTCACTCTCGACGATTCCCCTTGGACCTTCGTTGCTGGCGCTCTTTTGGCAGCGCTGATCGTTCATGTGATGGATATTTACAGCCGTTTTCGCAGAGTCTGAATCACCTCATCTTCGCGTAACGATTCTGTTTGCTAGTCGCTGGACTTGTGATTCTGATTCACCCGTTAAATCGTTTATTTGAATGGCTTTTTTGGCTTCGACTTAAAGTGCAAAGGAAGTTCGCCGAACAGCTGAGGTTCGCTCTTAGCTGCGTCCGCCTTCGCGTACTTTTTCATCCATGACTTGGTTGGCGGAAACCCAGTTGACGGCTGCTTCAGAGGGGCCCACTGGAAGTAGCCAAGCGCCCCGGTGACAGCGATTGGATCGCAGCAAACCGGGTCATCCAGAACCAATCCTTGGTTGCCAGGTTTGGAGCCAAACCAGGGACTGTCACTCTGGCTGATGATGTCGACGACGGTCACCGCGCCAATGATTGCCCCGCGCGGAAGATCTGCAGGAAGCGGGCAGGTAACCCCATGCTCGCTGAGCCGCGAGTAGCCCCAGCGATACTCCTCCTCGGTCATACCAGAGGCCGCATGAAGGGCGATGCGGCGGCAGTCCAATTTGCCGGAACGGATGGATCCCAGCGACCTATTCTCAATCACCTTCCCACCGAAGAGAATGGCCCATGCCCAGGGCTGCCGCACCGACAGAGCGAGGGGTGGGAGGTCACTTTCATCCATGGGCTTTGCCATCTGTGATGGTTCTGTTCGCGATGGCGGGATCAACAGCCTGAAGGGAACAGCGCATTGGTTCGTCCGCGCCAATGATAGGTGACGAGCGCGACCCATTCGCGGATCCCGTTCTGCAGTTGTGCGAGGTTACCGGCATAGTCCCAGCCAAGCTTATCGAAGAACGATAGGTTAGGAGTCGTCCGGTGATCGACCGGGTAGGGGATTACATTCTGGAAGCCAGCCTGACAGAAAACTCCGATGCTGCGTGGCATGTGGAAGGCGCTCGTGACGATGACAATTGGACCGGAAGGACCGCCGGCACTTTCAAGAAGTGCGCGTACTTCGGTAGGATGCTCTTCGGTGGTGCGGGCCTGTGGGCCGATCAAGGTTCGCTCTTGCTCAACACCCATTGCTTCGATCACGTCCTGTGCCACCTGCGCACTGTTGCTGCGGGTTGCATCTGGGCGGATGCTTCCAGTGCCGCCAGTGAAAATGAGAAGCGCATCTTCATGCCCCTTGGCCAACGCAATGCCTTCAACGATCCTGTCCCCGGCTTCGTTCAACGACAGGGTGTCCCAGGCATCGTGTGGGCCGCTCGCCTCACCGCCGCCCAGAATGATGATCGCTGCCGGGTTGTCTATGTCCGGGTAGGTGGGAAACCGCGTCTCAAGCGGGCCGAGCCAAACCGTTCCAACCGGCACAAATGCCACCAGCGTGACCGCAACGACAAGCGAGGCTGTTACCCAACCTGCGAGTTTGTGAAAGCGGAAAAGCAATGCGCTGCCAACAGTGAGTATACCGAGCCACAGCCACACGTCTGGCCGAATCAGGAAGGCAAGAAGCTTGGGTACGACGAACGTCCATTCCGGCATCTTTTCTTCTCACTCCCCCTGTTTATGGCTTGCACGATAATGTGCATGAGCGAGCCGGTTACTTTTCAGGGATGAGGCCGCGTGGTGCAAATCTTAGCGCTAGGATCAGGATCAGTCCCATAAGCATAGGACGCAAGTGCGGCGCTGCTTGCTGCAGGTGACTTTGAAGTGGATTGTCAGCTGAGAGGCCCGATGAGGTCCATTCCACAAGCGCGAACCCTACCGCCTCTGATTGCACCCAGACAAACCAGATGAGGAAGCCGCCGAGGATCGATCCCCAATTGTTGCCCGAGCCGCCCACCACGACCATGACGAGCACGAGGAAGGTGAAGCGCAGCGGTTGGTAAGATCCAGGAGTGAATTGTCCGTCGACGGTTACCAGCATAGCGCCTGCAATTCCGCAGATGGCCGACCCGATGATGAAAGCCTGCAGGTGGCGGCGTTTGACATCTTTGCCCATGGCCGATGCCGCCTCTGGCCTGTCGCGGATCGCACGCATCATACGGCCCCAAGGCGAGTGGAGCGCGCGTTCAGCCAAAGCCACCAAAAGGATGAGGACGATGGCGAAGAGGCCGATAAAGGCGAGCCGTACGGTGATGCTCGCAAGCAAGGTAGCTTCCATGCCCCAGCCTGCCGCAAGCTCAATGAAGGCAGGATTTGTCTGCAGGTCAACTTCGTAGGGAACGGGCCTATCAAGGCCTGTCACGTTCTTCACGCCGCGGGTCAACCAGTCCTCGTTCTTGATAAAGGCAAGGATGATTTCCGCGATGCCCAGCGTTGCGATGGCAAGATAATCCGAGCGCAACCCAATCGCGACCTTGCCGATAATCCACGCCGCCCCGGCTGCTAGCAGACCGCCAAAAAGCCATCCGAACAAAATGGAAATGCCCAGGCCGCCGAGAAATCCGGTTTCAGCTGGGTTCACCGCCTCAATCGCGTCGGTGGCTGGGCCGAAGAACTGGCCGAAGACGAAGAACCCGATCACCAAAAGGGCAACTGTCGTTAGGTTTCGGGGGGCGCCGTTTAGTGCTCGTCGGACGACGATGATGGCTGCGACTGTTGCCCCAATGATGAGCGTCGATAGAAGAACGCCTCCGCCTCCGGCTGCCCATGCTTCTGGAACCGGCGGTGAGACGACCAAAACGGCACCGAGGCCACCAAGCGCCACAAAGCCCATGGTTCCAGCGTTAAAAAGGCCCGCATACCCCCACTGCACGTTCACGCCGAGCGCCATGATGGCTGAGATCATGCAAAGCTGCAGGATCTGCAACGCGTAGGGCCAGCTTTGAAACACGCCGGTGAGCGCGATCAACCCGAGCATCAGCGGGATTAGAAGCCACGGGCTTTGCCAGGCGGCTGTTGCGTCTGGTCGTGTGGATGTTGCGCTCATACGATCCGACCCCTGAAAATACCGGTTGGTCGCACCAGAAGCACGATCACCAGGAGAAAGAACGACACGGCGAACTTGTATTCGGTCTCAAGCAGCTGAAACAGCCCATCCGGGTCCCAAGACTCTGGCCCGAGATAGTCGAGCACGCGGCGATAGGCGTAAGTCAGCGATACTTCCGAAAACGCGATCACAAACCCGCCGACGACGGCCCCGATCGGTTGTCCAATCCCGCCCAGGATGGCAGCTGCGAACATGGGCAGAAGAAGCTGGAAGTAGGTGAACGGTCTGAAGCTTTTATCAAGGCCGTAGAGCACGCCAGCGATGGTTGCGAGCGCGCCGGCGATGATCCAGGTGACCATGACGACTTTCTCCGGCTTGATACCGGAGAGAAGCGCCAAATCCTCATTGTCGGAATAGGCGCGCATGGACTTACCGGTTCGGGTATTTTGCAAGAACCAAAAGAGGGCGCCCATCACTGCAATAGCAACCACAATGGTGATCACCTGGGTTGTGCGCAGGGCTAACCCCTCATCAAGGCCGGTGGCATCGCGGAATTCCCTTGCTCGGATCAAGAACCTGGAGCCATCAGCAAACGAGATGTCACCAGTGCCGATCAGAATGCGCACAAGCCCGTTCATCATGAACATCACGCCGACAGATGTCATGACGAAGATGACGGGATCGACTTTCTTGCTGCGATAGAATTTGTAGACGTATTTGTCGGTCACCAACAGGAGTAGTGCTGTTGCTCCGATAGCCAATGGCAGCGCCATGAGCGCGATAGGCAGTGGCCCTAAGGTCCAACCGAGCGCTTGCATCGCCCAGGTCAGGAAGATGGCGATCATCGTCCCGAAGGCCATGGTGTCGCCATGGGCGAAGTTGGCAAAACGCAGGATTGCGTAGATGAGCGTAATGCCCAATGCACCAAGCGAGAGCTGCGCGCCATAGGTCGCCGCCGGGATGAGCACAAAATTACTGAAAAGCACGAAAGCGTTGGCGACATCCATCTAGGCGTTGTCTCCACCGAGGAAGGTCGCGCGGACTTCCGCGTCGGCCAGAAGCGTCGCCCCGGTGTCTGTGTAGCGGTTCTCGCCTTGCACAAGCACGTACCCCATGTCTGCGATCTCAAGCGCCTGACGGGCGTTTTGCTCCACCATCAAAATCGCGACACCTGTCTTTGCGATCTCCAAGATACGATCAAACAGCTCGTCCATCACGATCGGCGAGACACCAGCGGTTGGCTCGTCCAGGATGAGGAGCGTTGGCTCGGTCATCATAGCGCGCCCTACAGCCACTTGTTGGCGCTGCCCGCCGGAAAGCTCGCCAGCATGCTGGTTGCGCTTCTCGTAAACGGCGGGAAACAACCCATAGACCTGATCGATGATGCCAGCGCCATTGTCGTCGCGCAGGAAGGCGCCCATCTGAAGGTTCTCTTCCACCGTCATGGAGGGGAAGACATTGTTGGTCTGCGGCACGAGGCCCATGCCTGCCTCGACACGCGCTTGAGGTGGCAGTGCGTTGATCGGTTCGCCGCCAAAATTCACTTCGCCTGACCGTAGGCCCATCATGCCAAAAATGGCTTTGATGGCGGTCGATTTGCCCGCACCATTGGGGCCGACAATGACCGCGACCTGTCCGCCATCCACCGTGATGGTGCAGTCTTTCAAGATGTCCGCCGCGCCATATCCGCCGCGCATCTTGTCGGCGACGAGCAGTTGGCTGTTGGTGGCCGTTCCATTGCTCTGTGCCGTCATGCTGGCACCCCACCGGTTGGAAGATCACGCTCGCCGTCACCGGGCGATGTTCTTGCAGCTGATGATGCTGGTGCTTCAACCTCATGGGCGGCGGCCTGCTTACGCCCTGCGCCGAGATAGGCCTCAATCACGCGCTCATCTTTGCGCACCACATCTGCCGGGCCTTCAACAAGCACTTTGCCCTCGGCCATCACGATGACCGGGTCGCAGAGGCGGGAAATGAACGCCATATCGTGCTCAATCATGCAGAATGTGTAGCCGCGTTCCTTGTTGAGGCGGACGATCGCATCGCCAATGGTATGAAGCAGCGTGCGGTTCACGCCTGCGCCGACCTCATCGAGAAAGACGATTTTCGCATCCACCATCATCGTTCGACCAAGCTCCAGAAGTTTCTTCTGGCCGCCGGACAGATTGCCGGCGCGCTCATCCACGAGATGGGAGAGTTGGAGAAAGTCCAGAACGTCATCCACCCGGTCGCGTATCTTGGCCTCTGACTGGCGCACTGCTCTGGGTCTGAACCAGGCGCTTATGAGAGACTCGCCTGGCTGGTCTGGCGGCACCATCATCAGGTTCTCACGCACCGTTAGCGAAGAAAACTCATGCGCTATCTGGAAGGTGCGGAGCAGGCCTTTGTGAAACAGCTCATGGGCAGGCAGGCCGGTAATGTCTTCGCCGTCCAGCTCAACTTTGCCGGATGTTGGAGGGAAGGCCCCTGCGATCACGTTGAAAAGCGTCGTCTTCCCGGCGCCGTTGGGGCCGATTAAGCCGGTGATTGTGCCGGTTTTGATCTCAATCGATGCGCCATCAACGGCATGAACGCCGCCAAATCGCTTGTGGAGATCCGTAACGCGGATCATCGCAACTCCATCACTTTAAAATGAGCCAGTAGGCCTTTTGCGTTTAACCTTTGCAAATCACATGCCTGCTCGGTCGGATCGCAAGGGGAGAGATCGACTTAACGGTTACTGCTCAAAAAGATGGCCGCTCCCAGGAAGGAGCGGCCATAGCAAGGTCTAGATATTAGACGCCTCGGATTTAGCGCGTGCGCACTGTTTCAAGCGAACCGTCCATCAGTTCGAACTCGTTGAAGACGCCATCTGGTTCGCCAACATCGCTAAACTCAACGCCGGTTGCGCCCACGTAATCGATATCGCCACCGCTTGCGAGAATTTCGAGTGCTTTGGCAAGTTCGCCAGCGGCAATTGGCTCGCCTGGTGCATTCGCGACAGCCATCATATTGGCTGCTGCGGCTTCGGATGTGGCGTCTCCACCTGCCTGCATGGCCAGAAGAATAAGCGCAGCTGCGTCGTAGCTTTGGCCAACGAACGGGCCTTCGTCGTTGACGCCGCCAGCTTCTGCAACAGCTGGCCATGGGTTGCCATCACCTACAGCGGAGCCGGGCAGTGTGCCGAACCAGCTCTCAAGGTCTTCGCCCAGGTTCTCGACAAGGGACGTCCCGAACATGCCGTCGCCGCCAACGAAGATGTCAAATGCGCCCGTGTCGATGGACGAGCGGATAACGCCGAGGCCGCCTTGGTCCACATAGCCAAGAACGACGAGAGCATCACCGCCAGCAGCAGCCAGGGCGCCAACTTCGGCGGAGTAGTCGCCGCGGCCATCTTCGTGTGGGGCAGACAAGGTAACCGTGCCGCCCATACCTTCGTAGGCTGCAACGAAGGCGTCGGCGAAGCCTTGGCCGTAGTCATTGTTGGTGAAGGTGACAGCGACTTCCTCAAAGCCTCGTTCCATCACGACTTCAGCCAGCACGATGCCCTGACGCGCATCGGACGGTGCGGTGCGGAAGAAGAGACCATTGTCGTCGATGGAGCTCAACGCTGGTGAGGTGGCAGACGGGGAGATGTTCACAACGCCATTTGGCACGGTCGCGTTGTTGATGATGGCTGTTGTCACGCCGGAGCAGTCAGCGCCCATGATGGCGGCTACGCCTTCAGCTGAGATGAGGCGCTCAGCGGCTGCGGTTGCGGCAGCTGCGTCGGTGCAAGTTGAGTCAGCGCGGACCGACGTGACGGTCTTGCCATCGAGAAACAGGCCGGAGTCCGATACTTCGCTCATGGCGAGTTCAGCGCCAGCTGCCATGTCGGGCGTGAGCGACTCAATTGGGCCGGAGAACCCAAGGATGACGCCGATATGGACATCGTGGCCGTCAGCAACTGCATTTGATGAAGCCGCAATAGCCAGCGTGCTGAGGCCTGCGAGGAGTGCTTTTTTCATGAAATTGTTCCCTGTCACTTTACGCGGGTGTCGCCGGAAGGATTGTTGTTGTTATCTCGGCGTTTGTTCATTGCGCACTTCTCTCAAGCCTTGAGAGCAGCGCCTCCTTTTCCTTTATTCATTCGTGCTAATACGTGCAACCGTCGATACGACGGGGCACCCGCACAGCACTGGTGCAGTGCTGTGTCATTAGGCGGTTAGGGTGCCTCTCCTGCAGGCGGTCTGTTGGGCTTTGGTCGATATTCTCGACCGGTTTTGATATCGGAATGCTCAGTGCTGCCTGGATTGCGTCCGGGGCGACGCTCCATAGAGTCTGAGTGTTCTTGTCAGTGATGAGCTCTGGATCATCCCCCTCTGGCGTATCTGGCATGCGTTTCAGTCCCCAAACGTCGAATGTTAGGTCTGTGTGCTCAGGCCAATGGGGCGATTGCAAAGCTTTGGTTTGATTGCAAACCGCATCAGAGGACAGATGCAGGCAAAGCTGGCATTGCTCTTGCTGCTCACGTTCGCCATGCTTGACGTTATGACACGATACAGTTTTCCGACTTCGATCACGCCTGACCCGCTCGGCGCGTTTATGGATCATGCTCCCTATTCTCTGGACGGCTATGCCGCAGAGCCGCGCGATGGCCCGCTTAGCGGCCTTACCTTGGGTGTTAAGGACTTGTTCGACGTTGCTGGTTTTAAGACAGGTGCTGGATCGCCCACTTGGATGGCCACTGCGCGAGAAGCAGATCAAAACGCGCCTTCCGTTGCGGCTCTCTTTGGAGCAGGTGCCCGCTTTGTGGGCAAAACGACAACGGATGAGATTGCATGGAGCCTCAATGGCGAGAACGCGCACTATGGAACGCCAGTAAACCCTGCAGCGCCAGGGCGGATCCCCGGTGGCTCATCATCAGGTTCTGCTTCTGCGGTTGCGGGTAAGCTGGTCGATATCGGCCTCGGCTCTGACACGGGCGGTTCGGTGCGTTTACCAGCCAGCTATTGCGGGCTGTGGGGTCTGCGCCCAACTCACGGCCGCATCGACATTTCTGGGGCAGTGCCGCTTGCGCCCGGCTTTGATACAGTCGGTTGGTTCACCCGCGATGCTGATACATTCCAGCGCGTTGGGGCTGTCTTTTTCGATGGAGAGCCTGAAGCACCGACGCGCCTTATGATCGCTGAGGACATGTTCGCGCGGGCCAGTGATGATGTGCGCCAGGCGCTACACGACAAAGCTATTCTGGTTGGTGAGCTTCTTAATCTTGACATTGAACATATTACGCTTTGCCCGACCGATGCTTGGTCAAATGGCCTGTTAGAATGGCGTGAGGCATTTCGAATTTGCCAGTCATCCGAAGCGTGGGAGGTGCACGGTGCGTGGGCCGAGCGCGAGACACCCGACTTTGGCCCAGGCATTAAAGATCGGTTTGCCTATGCCAAGGGGTTGAGTGCAAACCAGGTAGCTGGAGCCCGCGCGGCACGGAAGGTCATTGCCAAGCACCTGCATGAATCGCTGACGCCAGGCACGCTTCTCATCGTGCCGGGTGCTGCCGGTGTCGCGCCGCTGAAAGGTCTTGAAGGGCCGGAGCTCGATGACATTCGTGGGCGTGCGTTGGATCTTCTCTGCCCGGCCGGGCTTGCAAGCCTTCCGCAGCTCGCCGTGCCAGCGCTCCGTTTGTCCGAGGGTCCAGTCGGGCTTGGGATCATTGGTTGCCAGGGTGCGGACGAAGCGCTGCTTGCCATCGCCTCTCAGTTGGAGGGCTTGTGATGGATGCGTCCAGCCCTCTAGCTGGTCTCACGGCTCTCGGGCCAAATGCCCGGAATAGATGGTGGGTCAGCGATGAGAGTGCTGACCTTGTGCGCGATGTTGGGCCGCCGAAGCCGGTTCATCTCAACGCCGCGCCCAAGACGATCCGCGTCGATGCAGCCCGATCAGCGATGATCGTTATCGATATGCAGAACGACTTCTGCCACGCGGACGGCTGGTTGGCTGGCATTGGTGTTGATGTTGGGCCCGCGCGGAGCTGCATCGGTCCGCTTCAAGTGGTTCTTCCAGCAGCCCGAGCCGCCGGGATGCCGGTTATCTGGGTAAACTGGGGCAATCGTCCCGACCTTGCGAACATCTCGCCGGCGCTGCGGCACGTTTACAATGGTTCAGGGATGGGTCAGGGCCTTGGCGATGCGCAAGGTCCACGTGAAGCGCCGGTTCTGGAGAAGGGAAGCTGGAGCGCTGGCATTGTCGATGAGCTGGCAACGCAGCCGGGTGACATCTTCGTCGACAAGTGCCGCATGTCGGGCTTTTGGGACACGCCGCTCGATGCGATCTTGCGCAATCTCAAAGTCGATACGCTGTTCTTTGGCGGCGTGAACGCCGATCAATGCGTGCTCCATACGCTCGCAGATGCCAACTTCCTCGGCTACGACACGATCCTGTTTGAGGATGCTGCCGCGACCACCTCGCCTGATTTTTGCATGCAAGCGACATTGTACAATGTCCGTCAGATTTTCGGCTTCACCGTCACAGCGAAAGCATTTGTCGACGGACTGACGGAAGTCTCGAACCAAGAAGGATAAACTCATGAGCCTCGCCGAAGCGGCCACCACCCTAACCCAGCTTGTGCCAACCCCGCCTGTGACCCATCCGGTGGCAAAGTCTTTGGGTGATGTGAAGGCTTTTAAGATTTCTCCCGATGACACGAACTACTTCGCTTGCCTTGCCGACCCGGTGGCTGAAGGCGTTCCGTTCACCTTCATCATTGAGATCTACAATGTCGGTGGCGCGACGCCGCCCAACACGCACACCGGCGCGTATGAGTTCTTCTTCATTTTGGCTGGCACCGGCAAAGGCATGTGCGACGGGGTAGAGGTTGATCTGGCACCCGGCTCAAGCTTGCTCTTACCGCCGGGCAAGGAACACATCATCGAGAACACCGGCGAGGGTAAGCTCTATGCGCTCTGCGCCATGGTGCCGAACGAGGACTTTGCTGAAATGATCCATGGCGGGATCGAGGTGGAGCTGACCGACGAGGACAAGGCGATCATCTCACGATCCGTGCCGATGGCGGCTTGAGCCGGCTCATGGAGATCAACAGACCAGATGTGTTGGCCGAGATGGAAGACGCGTTTGCACGCTATGAGACGGCATTGGTGACCAATGACGTTGCTGTGCTCGATGAGCTCTTCTGGTCATCGGAGCACACCATCCGGTATGGACCAGCGGAGAGCCTTTATGGCCAGGACGAGATTCTTGCTTTCCGTAAAGCACGTCCTTCGATAGGCTTGGCGCGGACTTTAAGGCGCACTGTGATCACCACGTTTGGCGGCGACTATGCCACCGCGAACACAGAGTTCACCAGAGATGCGTCAGAAAAGATCGGGCGCCAGTCGCAGACCTGGGCGAAGATTGATGGGCGATGGCAGGTTGTTGCGGCGCATGTTTCCTTGCGCCAACGGACTGTCACAGACGAGTGACTTACTTTGCCTAATTAGCGTGCATTTTTCACCCTTTGCGCCACTCTTATAGGCGTGACGCAAAGTTGAGCGATTGCTACAAACACATATGAGGTTGGGGCTTGCTCCGCAAGTGGTTCACACGCGTGATCAAATTCTTCACGGCTGATATTTGCGTCTCCCCCCGAGTCAGGTCTCTCAGCGAGATCAGCTCCGACCCCTGCAAGCTCCTGCCGGCTGCGCCTAACGGGCGCGTATTCTGGTGAGGATAGAATAATGAATCATAAGTTTTTAACACGCGCCGCTTCGGTAGCAGCGATAAGCCTTGGTTTGGGCGTAACCGCCGCATCCGCAACGGATGTGCGGTTTTCGATGGATTGGGCGTGGCAAGGCCCGCAGGCCTACGCTCTCATGATCAACAATACGAGCTGCTTTGAAGATGGTGGCGTGAACATCAGCTTCGACCGCGGCTTTGGTTCCGGTCGCGTGCCGGTCGATCTTGCTGCCGGAACCTATGATATGGGCGTTGCTGACATCAATCCGACGATCAAGTTTCGCGCTGAGAATCCGGACAGCGATCTGATCGCGGTTGCCGTTCTGTTTGACGGGTCACCACTGGTGGCCGTTGTTGGCGCAGACAGCGACATTGTTGAGCCGTCCGATTTTGAAGGTACAACGCTTGCTGCGCCCGACTTTGATGCGGGCCGACAGCTATTCCCGATCTTTGCAAAAGCCAACGGCATTGACGAGAGCACGATTGAGTGGATTTCGGTAAGCCCAGAGCTGCGCGAGCCTATGCTGGTGCAAGGTCAGGCTGATGGCGTGACAGGTTTCATCACCTCGTCCACCATGAGCCTTGAGCGCCTTGGCATGACCGAAGATCAGCAGCGCGTCTTCCGCTACAAAGATTATGGCGTGGAACTTTACTCAACATCGATCCTTACATCCCGTGCCTTTGCCGATGAGAACCCAGATGCCGTTCGCACGGTTGTGGGTTGCATGATCGAAGGCATGAAGATGGCCATTGCCGATCCGGATGCCGCGATTGAAACGCTTGCCGACTTTGAACCGCTCACCGATAAGCCGATTGAGCGTCGCCGCTGGCAGATTTCCATCGATGAGATGATCATGACGGAGAACGTTGTGGCCAACGGTATCTCTTCTGTCGATGAGGAGCGCTTCAATCTTGGTATTGCAGAAGTTGAGAACGCCTATGGCATTCCCAATTCTCTAACCATGGGCGACATTTACACAGCCGAATTTCTGCCATCTGCAGCAGACCGTATGCTGCCTTAAGCCAGATGTTAGCTGGGGGCGGGGCTATTGTTCCCGCCCTAAGACGACCCTTTGAGGACGCGTTCGCATGAGTGGTGGATTTGTCGAGCTGGAAGATGTGTCACTGCGATATGGCGGCGAAGCGACCGGTACGTTGGCTCTTTCAGGTGCCAATCTGAAGGTTGACCGAGGCGATTTTATCGCGGTCGTCGGGCCTTCTGGCTGTGGTAAGTCCACCCTGATGAAGGCCATGTCCGGCCTATGGCCCGTTACCTCCGGCGGCGTGCGCGTCGCCGGTCACTATGTCGATGGGCCGCTTTCCATGGTCGGCATGGCGTTTCAGGCAGCCACGCTGCTTCCGTGGCGCAACACGCTCGACAATGTGATGCTCCCGCTCGAAATTACGCAGCCCTACCGCCGACAAATGTCGTCGCGGAAGGAAGAGTTTCGCGAGAAGGCGAGGGGGCTGTTGAAGCTCGTCGGTCTTGAAGGCTTCGATGAGAAGTTTCCATGGCAACTCTCCGGCGGCATGCAGCAGCGTGTGTCTCTGTGCCGTGCCCTCATCCACGAGCCGGAACTTTTGATGCTGGACGAGCCGTTTGCTGCGCTCGACATGTTCACCCGAGAAGAGCTGTGGGGCGTTCTCCAAAACGTTTGGATGACGAAGAAACCCACCGTCATCTTGGTCACCCACGATCTTCGTGAGGCGGTCTATCTTGCTGACAAGGTCTATGTCATGAGTGCCCGACCGGGCCGCATGATTCATGAACGTGAGATTGAGTTCGCGCGACCGCGTGATCTCGACATCACATTTCTACCCGAGTTTGGCGCGATTGCGCAGGATTTGCGCGACCACATTTACACAGCGCGCGGGCCAGCGACGACAGCTTCCACCGAAACGCAAGCTGCTTGAGGATCGTCGATGGTTGATACTGCCGCCCAGCCACAAAGCTCTGCCCCTTCTGACGAAGAGACCCGACAAGGACTACATCTCTCGCGGGCCCAAGTTGAGAGGATCATGCCGTGGCTCGTCGTGATTGGCTTGTTCGCGATCTGGGAACTGGCGGTCCGCATCTTCGACTTCCCGCAGTTTATCCTGCCTGCACCCTCGGTCATTTTCGAGTCCATGTGGCAGTGGCGGGTGCCGATCATTGAGAACGCAGCCCAGACGGCCATGACGACGGTCGTCGGTTTTGGGATCGCCATTGTTTTTGGCATGGTGACCGGCGTCCTGGTCGGGTCCTCAAGCCTCATCTACAATGGTTTTTACCCAGTACTGATCGGCTTCAATTCGATCCCGAAAGTGGCCGTTGTGCCTATCCTCGTGATCTGGTTCGGCATTGGAACGGTGCCAGCGATCATCACCGCGTTTCTAATCTCCTTCTTTCCGATACTGGTGAATGTGGCCACCGGCATCGCGACGGTAGAGCAAGAGTTAAAAGATGTGCTTCGAGCGCTCGGCGCATCCAAGCGTGACATCATTATGAAGGTGGGGATCCCGCGCTCACTGCCTTACTTCTTTGCATCGCTCAAAATCGCGATCACCGTCGCTTTTGTGGGCTCCATCATTGCCGAGACGGTCGCTTCCAACAAAGGCATCGGCCATCTGATGATCCAGGCTTCCTCGCGTTTTGAAGTGCCACTGGTGTTTGCCGGACTTCTTGTCACAGCGATCATGGGCGTTGTCATGTATGTCGCAGCCAACTTTGTGGAGCGCCGTATGACGGGATGGGCGACACGCTCAACCGATCCGGCGGCTGCCGCAGGTTAGTTGTACCACTGTCGCTAACGTTCTGACGCCTCTGCTTGGCGTTTGCCGAACCACATGCGGCTGATGAGGCCATCGTGGCGGACCATCTCGTGGTAAAAGGCTGCCGCGATATGGCTTGCAATTAATATCGCGAGCGCCAGCGCAAAAATTCCGTGCGCCATGCGCGGTGGCAACTCATCAAGAAGTGGCAGTGGATCGCCCGAGCCCCCAAAGACGATCGGTGGAAGCCCTCCAAGCACGCTCATGGCAATGCCAGAGGCCGTCAGCCCGAAGACGCAGATATAGAGGAGCCAGTGGGCTGGTCTGGCGAGCTTGTTGAGCGTTGGTTGACCGATGTCCGCTTCGGCGGGATGGCGTGTACGGAGTCGAACGCCCAGACGGATCAGCATCAAGACCAGGATCACGGCACCTGCGATCATATGAGAGCGCAGTGCATTCACCTTCTCTGGGTCGCTCTCTGGAATGGGGTCAAGCGCAATGCTTCCCATCATCAGGGCGACAATGATGAGGAGGGCAAGAACCCAATGCAGCGCCACAAGAGCGGGATGATAGCGCGTTGGCAGGCCTGTTTGCTGTGACATGTCGTGATCCTGAAGGGTTCTGGGGATTTCTACCACTCATGCAAGCAGAGTGGATTACCAATTGCAATATGCAAATGTTGCATCATGCAAAAATAAGGTATAGCGGCTTGAACCTTCGAAACACGCTTCTGGCGTTATAGATGCGTGCTGCTTGACCGAGTGATGCTTGAGGGCTTGGCGGAATGGACGGTGATCGTGATGGGAACCTGGCCGACGACGTTCGCGCCGTTCGGCTGGGCAGCGCCGGTTGGCATATCCAGCGTCTGGCAGTGTCGCTTGATCGCGCGATTCAGGCCGAGTTAACGCCGCATGGCATGACGCAGCGCGGCTTTGCGCTTCTCATGATGGTCTTTGAGAATGAGGGTATGGCGCAAAACGACATTGGTGCGCGGTTTAATGCACCACCTTATGCGATCACACGGGCCCTCGACGCGTTGGAAGCAGAGGGTTTTGTGCGGCGCCGGGAGGATGATCGGTCAAAACGCACCAAACGCGTCTACTCCACGGCGAAGGCGCAGGCACTGATCCCGAGTTTTTTTGCTGCCATCAAGGTCATGAATGACCGCCTTCTAGCACCGCTGGATGGCGAAGAGCGGGGGACTGCGCTCGCGCTTTTGAAAGTCCTTGTGGCCTCCAACGCTCTGAACAAGCCCTAAAGGGCCGTTGATAGCTTTGTTTCGTGGATGGCTTTGTTTGATGTGACGCACTAACGTGGTTTGATACCATTGAGCAGGATCGTCAGAACAGCTTGGCTCGCCTGTTCATGAAAGCCTGCCTTCTCGCTCTGTCCGTCAGTTACCGCCTCAATCTGCGCGGCAAAGTCGGCATAGTGTTGGGTCGTTGCCCAGATCGTGAAGATGATATGCACCGGATCAATGGGTGCCAGCTTCCCTTGGTCGATCCACGTTTGCAGGATGCTTGCCTTTTCTTCTACCAGCGAGCGAAGACGGGTTTGCAAAAAGTCTTTCAAGATAGGCGCGCCTGCAATGATCTCAGAGGCAAAGAGTCGTGAGGCGTCGGGTTGGTCGGCGGACATCTGCATCTTCAGCGTGATGTAACGGCGTAGCTCCTCGATAGGATCGCCATTCACCTGAAGCGTCAGGAGGGGGCTTAGCCATTCTTCGACGATCTGCTCAAGAACGCAGTGGTAGATCGCCTCTTTGGACGGGAAGTAGTAAAGTAGGTTTGGCTTGGACATGCCGGCCCTATCGGCGATCGCGTCTATGGTGGCACCGTGATAGCCACGTAAAGAAAACTCGCGGATCGCTGCCCCGGCAATCGCAGCTCGGTTCTCAACCTGGATACGGCTGGTCTTCGCTGACCGAGCTTTGTCTGTCTTTGTCTGCGTGTTGGCGCGTGCTGGCATAGCCGTTTTGTGTGATGGCGAGGTTGTCCGTCAACGCCAGCATCGCACAGTGCTTTGGGGGTGGGACATAAGGAGTTAGACCAATTGGTCAAAATGTTGACGCTGGTGCATTTCAGGGGTTCACTGCTGAAATGAGCGCCTTGCCGCGCGTTTGAGCATTACCGTTTACTGCCGAAAGATCGGGGAGATGAGTATGGGCATTCTGGAGGCGAAGCCGGGGGAAAACCTGCGGATCAATCCAGAGCGGCTTTGGGATTCGCTCATGGACATGGCCAAGATCGGTCCGGGTGTGGCCGGTGGCAACAACCGCCAGACCGTCACCGATGAGGACGCTGAGGGCCGGGCGCTCTTCCAGAAGTGGTGCGAAGACGCTGGCATGACCATGGGGCTCGACGAGATGGGCACGATGTTCATGCGCCGCGAAGGCACTGACCCGGATGCCTTGCCGGTGTACGTCGGCAGCCATCTCGATACCCAGCCCACCGGCGGCAAATATGACGGCGTGCTGGGTGTGCTCGCGGGGCTGGAGCTCGTGCGCACGCTGAACGATCTCGACATCAAGACCAAGCACCCGATCGTCGTGACCAACTGGACCAACGAGGAGGGAACCCGTTTCGCGCCAGCGATGCTCGCCTCCGGTGTGTTCGCTGGCATCCATGAGCGCGACTGGGCCTATGATCGCGTGGACGCCGAGGGCAAGACGTTCGGCGATGAGCTGGAGCGCATCGGCTGGAAAGGCGAAGAAAAGGTCGGCGACCGCAAGATGCACGCCTTTTTTGAGCTGCACATTGAGCAGGGGCCGATCCTGGAAGCCGAGCGCAAGGATATCGGTGTTGTGACCCACGGGCAGGGCCTGCGTTGGATTGAATGCACGGTGACGGGCAAAGAGAGCCACACCGGCTCCACGCCGATGCCGATGCGCAAGAATGCTGGGCGCGGGTTGGCACAGATCACCGAACTCGTCCACGCAATCGCGATGGACAACGCGCCAAACGCAGTGGGCGCCATCGGGCATATCGACGTCTATCCGAACAGTCGCAACATAATTCCGGGCAAGGTGGTGTTCACCATCGACTTCCGCTCCCACGAGCTGGATACCCTGCAAGCCATGGTCGCGCGGTTTGAGGAAGAAGCGCCAAAGCTGTGCGATGCGATTGGCGTAGAGTTATCCTGGGAGAGCGTTGGCAGCTTCGATCCGCCCGCCTTCGACGAAGGGTGCGTGACCATGATCCGCGAGGCGGCTGAGCGCCTGGGCTACAGTCACATGAATATCATTTCCGGCGCTGGGCATGATGCCTGCTGGATCAATCGGCTCTACCCGACCGCAATGGTTATGTGCCCTTGTGTTGATGGCCTCTCCCATAATGAAGCCGAAGAGATCACCAAGGACTGGGCGCGGGCAGGGGCGGACGTGCTATTCCACGCGGTGGTGGAGAAGGCGCAGATCGTGGGGTGAAGTTGGCTTTTTACTTTGATGCTGAGCCTTTCGGATTCCACGGCACCCACAAACGCATCACCGGTTTAGAACTTGGAATTTTGACGGTATTGGGTTTTGCGATCGTTGAAATGTTGCCATCTGCACTTGGTTTATTGTCAGGCTTGGCAGGAGAACCACTGGGTATGCTGGCAGGACTCGAGTCTGGTTTATCTGATTTGGGCATAGCGGCCTCATGAGCGATCAGAATGAAATCTTTAAAGAGTTATATAGGCAAACCGAACGTCAACTTGAAGTGCAACTTACTGTGGCAGGTTTGCGGGATCAAAGATCGCTTGTGATTACGGGTTTTTCGGTGGTTTCGAGCGGTTTCGCACTGAATGCGTTTTCAACATCTGACAGTAAAATATTCCTGGCCGCTTCTCTGTTGTTTATGGTTGCTGCAGCGTTTGGCGCTCTTGCTGCCGTTCCCCGTCAGTATTTTGGTGGTGGCTACCGTTACAACGAACTTATCCAAGTCGTTGACCATCTTGATAGTGAGGCTGCGTTCTTCGCGAGTTTGGCGTCAAAGAACGATGAATACATTGAAGCCAACGATCGATCAGAGTTTTATTCCATCAATCTTTATAGATGCGCACTCGGTGTGTTCTTTGTCGGCGGCTTTGCTGCCGTCATTGCGCTCCTGGTACAATCAAGGGGAACACCATGACCACCATCATCAAGAATGGCACGATCGTTACTGCCGACCTGACCTACATGGCCGACATCAAGATCGAAGACGGGGTGATCGCCGAGATCGGGCCGAACCTCTCGGGCGGTACCGAACTCGACGCCACGGGCTGCTATGTCATGCCCGGTGGGATCGACCCGCATGTCCATCTCGAAATGCCGTTTATGGGAACATACTCGTCCGATGATTTTGAGAGCGGCACGCGCGCCGCGCTTTCTGGCGGCACGACGATGGTGGTTGATTTCTGCCTGCCGAACCCGGAGCAGAGCTTGCTCGAAGCGATTGATCGCTGGGATAACAAGTCGACCCGCGCGAGTTGCGACTACTCCTTCCACATGGCGATCACCTGGTGGGGTGAGCAGGTGTGGAACGAGATGGAGACGGTGGTCAAAGAGAAGGGCATCAACACCTTCAAGCACTTCATGGCCTACAAGGGTGCGCTGATGGTGGATGATGATGAGATGTTCTCATCCTTTCAGCGTTGTGCCGCTTTGGGTGCCCTGCCGCTGGTCCATGCCGAGAATGGCGATGTGGTTGCGCAGCTACAAGAAAAGCTGATGGCCGAAGGCAACAACGGCCCAGAGGCGCACGCCTATTCGCGGCCCGCTGAGGTTGAAGGTGAAGCGACGAACCGCGCGATCATGATCGCCGATATGGCTGGCGTGCCGGTCTACATTGTGCACACCTCCTCAGAGCAGGCGCACGAGGCGATCCGCCGGGCGCGGCAGAATGGTATCCGTGCGTATGGCGAGCCGCTGATTCAGCATCTGACGCTCGATGACAGCGAATACGCCCACCCCGATTGGGATCATGCCGCGCGGCGTGTGATGTCTCCGCCGTTCCGGGACAAGAAGCACCAGGACTCGCTTTGGGCCGGTCTCGCAGCCGGCAGTTTGCAAGTGGTTGCGACGGACCACTGCGCCTTCACGACGGAGCAAAAGCGCAATGGCGTGGGTGATTTTCGTCTCATCCCGAATGGCACTGGCGGTTTGGAAGATCGTATGCCGATGCTCTGGACGTATGGCGTCGCGACGGGTCGTCTGACCATGAATGAGTTTGTGGCTGTCACCTCCACCAACATCGCCAAAATTCTCAACGTTTACCCGAAGAAGGGCGCGATCCTTGTCGGTGCCGATGCTGATCTGGTTGTCTTCGATCCTGAGAAGGAGAAGACGATCTCAGCGTCCACCCAGCAGTCGGCCATTGATTACAACGTCTTTGAGGGCAAACACGTCAAGGGTCTGCCGCGTTACACGCTGACCCGTGGTCAGGTCGCCATCGAGGATGGTGCAGTGAAGACGCAGGAAGGACATGGCAAGTTCGTCAAGCGTGAGCCGTTCCAGGCGGTGAATGCTGCTTACTCGACGTGGAAAGAGATCACCGCCCCACGGAAGGTCGAGCGGACGGGGATTCCTGCAAGTGGGGTTTAGGCGCGATACATGCAGTTTGAAGACGCAAATAAAATTGGTCTGAAGCCCGTTTGGATCGGTTGGATACTTTCAAGTCTCACGGCCTGGTGTCTCGTGCTTTTGCAGCTAGGCCTGTTTTCTTGGAATTGGTCCACCGTTTTCTTTCTGATCGCTTCGCAGGTCTATGTCTTGATGCTTACGTCGCCAACGCTCGTTGTGCGCCGTTTCTTGTCCATTGAAAGAAGTCTTGTGGCGTGGATCGCTGTCGGAGCGTTGACCGGTCTTCTCTATGGCGTCCTGTTTCTTGAGTTATTGACAAATCCGATGCTGGCTGCCGAGGACACTCCGACGATGGCTGCCGAGGACGTGTCGATTTTTGCCGGTGCCGGTTCCGGCGCAGGAGCTGTTTGGTGGTTAGTGGAAAGGAAGATGAGACAGCGATGATCCGATGGATTTGCGCGCTACGTTTTGCTGTGTGCGCAGTCGCAGTGGTGTTTGCGACTCAAACGCACGCCGCCGAACTGCCAATCTCTGACGTGTTTGGTGATGAGCGTGGATGCGCCCGGATCAGTGACTCCGGTGACTTCACTGAGCGCGGCGGCATAACCGTTTCGCCCACTGAGTTCACTGGTCTTGAGTGGGGTTGTTCGTGGGCTGAGGTCTGGGCGTATCCGCAGAGTGACGGAAGGGCGTTTGCTGTGCAGGGTCTGTGTGGCGGGGAAGGTACTCCGTTCTTGGAGCAATTCGTCTTTGAACTGGCCTTTGATGACCGGACTCAGATGACAGTCTTCTCGGCCAATGGTGATCCGCGCTGGGACCTTGAAATGTGCAAATCGCCGACCGGCGGCAAGAACTAGCGTCGAGGTTGCCTATGTTCACAGGTCTCTCCGCTTTTGTAGCCACGCCAGCCAATGAGGAAGGCCGCGTTGATACTGGTCACTTGCAACGGCTTGTCGCCAACGTAGCCAGACCAGGCATCACGTCCATCGGCGTTTTAGGCTCGACCGGCAACTACATGTATCTGTCTCAGGCCGAACGGGGTCGCGCGCTTGAAGCCGCGGTTGAGGCTGCTGGTGAGACACCGGTTCTTGCCGGCATTGGTGCAATGGCAACCCGCGACGTCATCGAGAACGCGCAGGTGGCAGAGCGCTTTGGCGCTGCTGGCCTTTTGCTGGCGCCTGTCTCTTATCTCCCGCTCACCGATGAAGATGTGTTTGGTTTGTTCAGCGATGTCGCGGCGGCCACCTCCACACCTATTTGTGTCTACAACAATCCCGGCACAACGGGCGTGACCATCAGCAAGGATTTGTTGGCAAGGCTCGCGCGCATATCCGGCGTTGATGCGGTGAAGAACCCAGCACCCTCTCTACTTGATGCTGAAAGTGATGTGCAGGCGGTTCGGCGCGATGTGCCAGATGGCTTCGTGGTTGGCTATTCGGGTGATGCGCGCATTGCCGGGGTGCTGCCGTCTGGGGCCGATGCTTGGTACTCGGTGCTGGCTGGCACCATGCCTGAGCCGTGCATCGCACTGTGGGAGGCGCGCTCTGACCCAGCGGCGCTTGCCGCGCTGGATGATCGCATGCGTCCGATGTGGGAGTGCTTTAATCACTATGGTAGCATTCGGGTTGTTTTCGAACTGATCGAGATGGTCGGGTTAGGCCGCGTGATGCCCCCCAGGCCATTGTTGCCTTTGAACACAACTGCATATGCACACATAAAGGCAGCGCTGGAGCACGCCCAGACAGTGTGATCTGTTCTTTCTTCCCAGAAAAGCAAAGCGCATGCACAAATCGTCGGCTTGAGGCTCTCTCTCGCCTATGCAATTTCTAGGCATGCCTTTCTTTCGTGCAGAGTTACGTTCTTGACCGCCCCTCCTGTTATCTCCGCCCAAAACCTCGATCTCGTTTTCAAGACCGGTGATGGTGATGTCCATGCTCTGTCGGACGTCAACCTTGATATAGACAAGGGTGAGTTCGTCTCATTCATCGGTCCGTCAGGCTGCGGCAAGACAACCTTCCTGCGGGTGATTGCAGACCTTGAACAGCCGACAGACGGGACCATTACCGTGCAGGGTACGAGCCCGCACAATGCCCGGCTCAATCGGGCTTACGGTTACGTGTTTCAGGCACCGGCTCTCTATCCGTGGCGTAAGATCGAAGACAATGTGACCTTGCCGCTTGAGATCATGGGCTATCCCAAAGCAGAGCGGCATGAACGGGCAGCGAAAGCGCTCGAGCTTGTGGATCTGGCAGGCTTCGGCAAGAAATTTCCGTGGCAGCTATCCGGCGGCATGCAGCAGCGAGCGAGCATCGCACGGGCGCTCGCGTTTGATGCGGATATTCTGCTCATGGATGAGCCGTTCGGCGCGCTCGATGAGATCGTCCGCGACCATCTGAACGAGCAGCTTTTGCAGCTTTGGGCACGGACGACAAAGACGGTGTGCTTCGTCACGCACTCGATCCCTGAGGCGGTCTATCTGTCCACCAAGATCGTCGTAATGAGCCCGCGCCCTGGTCGGGTGACCGACGTGATCGAAAGCACCCTCCCAAAAGAGCGCCCACTTGATATCCGCGAAACGCCTGAGTTCCTCGAGATCGCCCAACGGGTGCGGGAAGGCCTGCGGGCTGGGCACTCTTATGAGGAGGCGGTTTGAGGTTGGCCGTTTCATCCGCCCTTGGAGCTGCTGTCGCCAAAGGTGTTAGGCTTTGGTATAAGTGGCCTGCAACCTTCAGAGGGATGCAGGCCATGCAGTCGGACACAAAAACAAACTCGCGGATCATTTTGCGCGAAGGTTCAGACTGGACGCGCATTGATGTGCGGGTGCGCGAGAACCATGGGCTATTCGGAGGCGCGACCGTTGGCATCTTTGTGCTCGCACCGTTCCTTTTCTTCCCGCTCTCCTACTACTTGTTTCGTGGTTATCAGTTCAGTGCTCCGGGCGAAGTCTTGCTTCTCGTTCAAATCGCCATACTCTTTGTTGGCTGTGTCGCTGCCTGGGGTTGGGCGATCGCAGGACGGCGAGCGGCCGTCGTGTGGAAGAATGAGCTTCAACGCGCCTGGATCCTGCCGCCACTGCGTTTCATTTCCCGGGATCCGTTAAGTTCGATCTCTGGCTTCCGTTGGACGCTCAATGTGCCGCAAAACGGAGCCAAGGAAATCGAAGATGAGGCCCTCACCGGCACGATTTCTGCCGAACGGACCGGTCGTTCCGTGATTGTGTTTAATGACATAGATGCGGACGACGCAGCCACGCTGCTCGATGCCTTGTCGCAGGCGACATCTCTCCCGGTCTCCGGGCGCCCGTCGGCCCCAAGCCGTCGCGGAAGCAGGATCGACCGATGATCCGACGTTCGGTTCTACCGATCCTCACGGTTCTGACGATCATTCTCGCCATTTGGTACGTCGGGGCAGTCGCGATGAACTGGCGCATCGAGGTCGAGCGGTTGGAACGCATGGGGCTGGAGCGCACAACGTTTGAGATCGTCCAGCTCACCATGGAAATGGGACGGCCCGTCCTCCCGGCGCCGCATCAGGTATGGAACGAGATTGAGCGGTCGGTGTTTGGGATCGACCCCACATCGCCGCGCAGTTTGCTTTTCCACGTTTGGATCACGCTATCGTCCACCTTGGTCGGGTTTGCCATGGGCACGCTTCTAGGGATGACGCTCGCCATCGGCATTGTTCATTCGCGGGTTTTGAACCTGTCGCTCATGCCTTGGGTTATTGCCTCTCAGACGATTCCTATCCTCGCCATTGCGCCGATGATCATCATCGTCTCTTCCTCGTTAGGCGTCACCGGGCTGATCCCTAAGGCGTTTATCTCGATGTATCTCGCCTTCTTTCCGGTCGCGATTGGCATGGTGAAGGGGCTGCGTTCGCCCGACGCCATGCACATCGATCTCATGAAGACCTACAATGCATCCGTGTCACAAATCTTCTGGAAGCTGCGGTTCCCAAGTGCATTGCCGTATCTGTTCGCTTCTATGAAGATTGCGGTCGCGATTGCTCTGGTTGGAGCGATCGTGGGCGAACTTCCAACCGGGGCGCAGGGCGGTATCGGCTCGCGTCTTCTCAACAGTTCCTACTTCGGTCAGACCATCCAGATCTGGGCGGCGTTGTTCGCCGCTGCTGCCCTGTCGGCCGTGCTGGTCTACAGCATCGGGTGGATCGGCAGCGCCGTGAACAAGCGGATGGGGGCTCGCGCGGCGGTCGCATGACTATTCGATACAATCCCAAGGGCTCTTGGCCTCAAATGGGCCGAGCCTTCAATCATGGTGTGGTTGAGCCGGAAGGACGGCGCATTCACATCACGGGCGAAGTTGGCTGGGATGAAAACGGCACAGTGGTTGGGCACGACTGCGAGGCGCAACTGCGCCAGGCGTTCGTAAACGTTGAGCGGATTTTGGCGGAGGCTGGCGGCCATCTTCAAGATATTGTGTCGTTGACAATCTACTTTCTCAATCGCGAAGATTTGCCAACAATCCAAAAGGTTCGCGCAGAGATGCTATCGCCGGAGACTGCACCGGCGAGCATTCTTATTCAGGTTCCTGGGCTCGTGGTTCCAGAGCTGGTTGTTGAGTTGGTGCCAATTGCTGTCATTCCCCATGATCGTTTTCGTACTCCTGAGGGTGTAGCAGCATGAGTGGTATCGGTTTGCTTGTCGCCGCGCTCACCTTTTGGGTATTGGCTTGGGCTGTGAATCAGCGCCTTGCGAACTGGAACGTGGAAAGCCACGCGCTTAAGATCGGGATCAATCTCTTTATCCCGGTTCTCTTTGGCGTCACGCTGCTCGTCCTGTGGGAAGGCATCACGCGCGGGCTCGACGTGCCGCAAGTTGTCATGCCCCCACCCTCCATGGTTTGGGATCGCATCACGGACTCGGTCGACATCCTCTGGGCGGATTTCCAGCAGACATATCTGAAAGCGGTGATCGCGGGCTATGCCATGGGCTGCGGTATCGGCTTTCTGGTCGCTATTGTCATTGATCGCTCGCCCTTCTGGAAGGCGGGCATCATGCCGGTGGGTAATCTCATGTCTGCGCTGCCTATTATCGGTATCGCGCCCATCATGGTCATGTGGTTCGGTTTCGACTGGCCCTCAAAGGCAGCGGTCGTCGTCGTTATGACGTTCTTCCCCATGCTCGTGAACACCCTTGCCGGGCTAGAGGCGGCGGGGCGCATGGAGCGCGACCTGATGCACACCTACGCCTCACCCTACGGCCAAACGCTTTTGAAGCTGCGCTTGCCCGCCGCGATGCCGTTCATTTTCAACGCGCTGAAGATAAACTCGACCTTGGCGCTAATTGGAGCAATCGTTGCTGAGTTTTTCGGCACTCCCATCGTTGGCATGGGTTTCAGAATTTCAACAGCTGTTGGCAGTCTCAACATCGATCTGGTGTGGGCGGAAATTTTTGTTGCCGCCTTGGCAGGCTCGCTTTCTTATGGCGCAATAGCGGTGTTGGAGCGGCGGATAACGTTTTGGCATCCCTCCATGAGGCGTGCCGCATAAGAAGGGGAAAGGGCTTTGAAAAGTGCCCGATAAAACACCCCAAACAAAAAGGAGTTCTTTTCATGAACACAGCAACCAAGCTTCTCGCGGGCGCAGGCTTGCTCGCCGCATCTTTGGGTGCATCGGCACCGGCGTTGGCAGCTGATGAGCTAACGCTTCAGTTAAAGTGGGTCACGCAGGCCCAGTTCGCAGGTTACTATGTGGCGCTCCACGAAGGCTTCTATGAAGCTGAAGATCTCGACATCACCATCAACCCAGGCGGGCCAGACATAGCGCCGCCTCAGGTCATCGCTGGTGGTGGTGCCGACGTCATCATCGAGTGGATGCCAGCTGCCTTGGCTGCCCGCGAACGCGGTGTGCCGCTCGTGAACATCGCTCAGCCGTTTGTGCGTTCGGGCATGATGCTCACCTGCCGCAATGATTCGGGCATTGCATCGCCCGCTGACTTCGCGGGCAAGACACTCGGCGTTTGGTTCTTCGGCAACGAGTATCCCTTCCTCTCCTGGATGAGTCAGCTTGGCATTCCCACCGATGGCGGGGACGCAGGCGTCACGGTTGTGCGTCAGGGCTTCAATGTTGACCCGATCATTCAAGGCCAGGCCGACTGCGTGTCCACCATGAACTACAATGAGTACTGGCAGGTCATCGATGCTGGTTTCTCGCCAGACGACCTGACTGTGTTCAACTACACAGATCAAGGCGTGGCGACCTTGGAAGACGGTCTCTATGTGCTCGAAGAGTCCCTGGAAGACCCTGCCATGGTCGACAAGCTAACCCGCTTCGTCCGTGCCTCCATGGCGGGCTGGGCCTGGGCGCAGGAAAATCCGGAAGATGCGGCGATGATCGTGCTGGAGTTCGATCAGACCGGCGCACAAACCGAAGAACATCAGACCCGCATGATGGGTGAGATTAATGTTCTAACGGCGGGGTCGACAGGCGTTCTGGACGTTGCAGCGTATGAGACAACCGTGGACTCTCTGCTTTCGGGTGGCGAGGATCCGGTGATCACCGAGCGCCCCGAAGGTGCTTGGACTAGCGTGGTCACCGACGGGTTGTAAGTTTAGTCTCTGGCACATTTCTGTTTTGTGTCCGACACGCTCCGTTCCGCCGGTATTCACCTAAGCGAAACGACCGCTTTGTCGGACGTCACAGTGTTCGACGTAACTGAGAGATTGAGAGGGCCGGGAAACCGGCCCTTTTTCATGCTTGGTCCGACTTATGGGAGTAGGTGGGTTTAGTAGAACCCAACGTTCGCGATGCTGACGTCCGCTTCAAATGCTCGCCCTATTGCCACGATACCGATGCGTCGTAGACGAGAGGTATTCAGCGGTATGCTCGTGCTGTGCGGCGTGAAGTCAGTGAACGGGATGCGGTGCGTCTCCCACTCTGGCCCCGCGATAAAGCTCTGCCGGTAAGACTGCCATGGCCGGGTCAGGTCAGTCGTTCGCAGATGAATGTTGTAGGTTTCGCCATTTTTACCGCGGTTAGGCCAGAGGCCCCGAGCAATGCTTGAATCAATGGCTTGGAAGGCGATACCAGTACGATCACTTGCATCAACCGCTCGTCCCTCGTCCGACAGATCAGCGGCCATCTGGATGAACCCGCCATTGTTCTCCAGGCTCACCGTGCCCGTCAGGCGCCACGCTTGGCGTCTTGCAACCATCTCGCGGGTCAATGCGCCAGATGACCGACCACCCATGACGGTGTCGGCTACGAATTCAAACCTGATTGCTTCCATGCAAGCCTATCTATGGCTCGGCTTCTATCCTTCCATGCCTTTTGAGGAAGCATGCTCTCTTTTCGATCACGCGCCTTGTGTCTGACCTCTTGACCAAATTTTGACCGGATGGTCTAGTTTCATTGAAAGCGGTTTCGAAACGGATTTTTCGGCACCGCGTCTGTGGCTTACTCTCACTGAGAGACGGGCCGAACGGGGGAAAGATGAGATATGGTCAGCGCGGAAGACGCCCTCAAGTGGGGTGATTGGTCTGGTGACATTCTCCACGTTCTGATGGAGCGCGCGGTTGCCGTCCGCCGACGTTATTGGGGCAAGACAATCACATACTCGCGCAAGGTCTTCGCGCCGCTCACCACCATGTGCCGCGACAGCTGCGGCTACTGCACGTTCGTCAAGCACCCCGATGAACCTGGCGCGTACATCATGACACCAGACGAGGTGCTAAAGACAGCGCGCGAAGGGGAGCGCACGGGCTGTAAGGAGCTTCTGTTTTCCCTCGGGGAGAAGCCGGAGCTTCGTTACGACAAAGCTGCCAAGGGTCTGGCGCTGCTCGGCTACAGCTCCATGATCGACTATCTCGCGGATATGTGCGCGCTGGTGATGGCGGAGACGTCGCTCCTCCCTCACGTCAATGCGGGCACGTTGACCGACGGCGAGGTCGCCAAGCTGAAGCCAGTGGCTGCCTCCATGGGGATGATGCTGGAGACTGTTTCCATGCGGCTTATGAAGGCAGGCATGCCGCACCATGCTTGCCCGGACAAAGCACCGAAGGCGCGCTTGCGCACGCTTGAGGTTGCCGGCGCGAACAAGGTTCCGTTCACAACGGGCCTCTTGATCGGGATCGGGGAGACTTGGCAAGAGCGGGTCGAGGCGCTGGCCGCGATCAATGCGGCACATAAGCGGCACGGCCATATCCAGGAAGTGATCATCCAGAACTTCCAGCAAAAGCCTGGGATCGCCATGGAAAACCATCCAGAGCCCTCGCTCGACGATATGCTTCTCACGCTCGCGACCGCGCGGCTGATGCTGCACCCGTCGATCAGCTTGCAAGCTCCACCAAACCTTCATGCGCGCCACGCAGCCTATCTGGCGGCGGGTATCAATGATTGGGGCGGTATTTCGCCCGTCACGATCGACTTCATCAATCCCGGGCATCCATGGCCCCAGCTCGATGCGCTTGCCGCATCGACCTCTAAGGCTGAGTGCCAGCTGCAGGAGCGGCTTACGGTCTACCCGACCTATCTTGGGAATGATGGTTACGTGGAAGCGCCCGTCTTGGAGCGGGCCAAGCAGCTTGCACGGTCTGATGGCCTCGCACAGCACCAAGCGCTCGAGGTCGCTGCCTGATGCTTATGCCGCAATCAGCCACGTCTCAATCAGTTTCCGGCGCGATCCGGGCCATTCTCGATAAGGCGCTTGTCGGTGATGAGGTAAGTGAAGCTGAGGGCGAAACACTCTTCGGCGCGCGTGGCGCTGATCTGGATGCGGTGGTCGCTGTCGCTGACCAGCTGCGCCACAAAGCCGTGGGCGATGACGTGACTTTCGCGGTCAACCGGAACATCAACTTCACCAACATTTGCTACATGGGCTGCCAGTTTTGCGGCTTTGCCAAGCGCAAAGATGAGGCGGGCGCGGAGTTCCTGCCACTAGAAACCATTGTCGCCCGCGCCAAACAGGCGTGGGAGCGTGGGGGTACTGAAGTATGCATCCAGGGTGGGCTACACCCCAAGATGTCCGGCACACATTATCGCGACATCCTACTCGCTATCAAAGCCGAACTGCCTGACATGCACATCCATGCCTTCTCTCCGTTTGAGATCTGGTATGGCGTTAAGAAGACCGGCATGGATGTTCATGCGTTTCTGGCCGATCTGAAAGGGTGCGGTTTGGGCTCCATACCAGGCACAGCGGCGGAGATCCTCGACACTGATATCCGCAAGGTGCTGACCCGCGACAAGCTGAAAGCCCACGAATGGGTGGAGATTATCTCAGCTGCGCATGAGGTTGGCATTCCGACAACCGCCACAATCATGTACGGCCATGTGGACGGGCCTCAGCATTGGGCGGCGCATCTTGCGACAGTGCGTGATATTGCGCGAACATCGCGCGATAAACCCGCGACATTCACCGAGTTCGTGCCTCTGTCTTTCGTGTATGAAGACGCACCGCTCTATCGGCGTGATCCATCTTCGGTTCGGCCTGGCCCGACTGGCATCGAGGTGACGCTGATGCACGCCGTCTCTCGGATCATGCTCGCGGGCTTTGTCGATAACATTCAGGTCTCTTGGACGAAGCTCGGCCCCCAGATGGCGCAAGAGATGCTGAAGTGCGGCGTGAATGACCTAGGCGGCACCTTGATGAATGAGAGCATCTCGCGCGCTGCGGGGGCCAAGAATGGCCAGGAGGTGACGGCCTTTGAGATGGTGCAGATCATCCGCGATGCGGGCCGTGTGCCGGTTCAGCGCAACACGCTTTATGAAACGCTGGAACGGTTTGACGATCATGACCCGCAGGTGTTGGAACCCTTGGTCGAGCGGCTTGGTCGTGATCCTCTCTCATTCCTGACAGAAGCCGAGCGCAAACGCGCCTGATGATGAAGGTTACCCTCCTTGCGGGCGGCGTCGGCGGCGCAAAGATGGCCGAAGGCTTCGCCGCTCTGGAGGATGTGGACCTCACTCTCATCGGCAATGTGGCCGACGACGACAGCTTCCACGGTCTGTGGGTCTCGCCTGACATCGACACGGTGACCTATACGCTCGCAGGTCGCATCGACCGCAAGCAAGGTTGGGGCGTTGAGGATGAGGGATTGCGCGCGCTTGAGGTGCTGAAGACCTTGGGCGAGCCGACCTGGATGACTCTCGGTGACAAGGATCTCGGGCTCCATATCTACCGAACCATGCGTCGCACACGCGGTGACCGGCCAAGCCAGATTGCCCGCGATATTGCCAAGGCGTTCGGTGTAGGCGCGGCGATTGTTCTGCCTACGGACGATCTTATCCAGACGCGGCTGGAGACCGATCAAGGTGACCTGAGCTTCCAGGAGTATTTCGTGCGGGACAGGTGCGCCCCCAAGGTGTCCCGTATTTGGTTCGACGGAATGGAGCTTGCCAGCCCGACACCGGAGGCGCTTGAGGCGCTCGCGTCCGCCGATCTCATCGTGATTGCGCCATCCAACCCGCTTCTCAGCATCGACCCCATCCTTTCCATCCCCCGCCTGCACGATGCGGTGGTGATGGCGCAGGCGGACGTGGTGGCTGTCAGTCCGCTGATTGCGGGCAAGGCCGTGAAGGGCCCCGCAACGACGATCATGGAGGGGCTGGGGCTCGATCCATCAGTGCTTGGTGTCGCGCGCCACTATCAAGGCTTGGTGAACGCCATTGTCGCCGACGAGAAAGACGCTGACGTTGTACCCGCCATTGAAGAGCTTGGTCTTGATGTCTTTGCGACCGACATCCTGATGCCGAGCCTTGAGCGCAAATCAGACCTGGCACGGTTCGTTCTGCAGGCCATGAGATGACCCTGTGTGTTGTCATCCCGATGAAGGATCCCGGCGAGGCGAAGACGCGGCTCGGTGACACGCTACCCACGAAGGCTCGGGCAGCGCTGGCACGCGCCTTGTTCCGTCAGACGCTGAAGACTTTGAAAGACGTGGATGCTGATCTTCACATCGCAGTGGTGACGCGTTCCCCTGCCATTCGCGAGATCTGCTATCCATTCCGAGCTGCCCTCATCGATGACCCTGGCACAGGGTTGAACGATGCCGCCCGCGCTGGCGCGGACTATGCTGCTCATCATCGGTTCCAGTCAGTTTGCATTCTGCCGGGCGATTTGGCCGATCCTTCGCGCGAGGATTTAACGGCGCTGTTCGCACTGCCACGACCACATGGCTCGGTGACCATCGTTCCTTCGCATGATGGCGGTACGAATGCGCTCATCGTCAGCCCACCTGACGCCATCCAATTCGCATATGGAGAAGGGTCGAGCAGGGCACATCAACGGGCTGCCGAGCATGCTGGGCTCGCGTGCGTGGTGAAGCCGCTTGAAAGTCTCCTGTTCGACGTTGATACTTCGAGCGATCTTGGGTCGCGCCTCGTTCGTGGTCTTGGAAAGAGCTTGGGTGCGTTTTGATGATCGCTGGGGTCACCCTTCTTGCGCTCCATGGGCTGCCGGAGGTGCGGCAGGGCGATGACCTCGCCGCGTTGATAGCGGGCTCGCTCAACGCGATGGATGTCACGCTGAAACCTGGCGATGTGATCAGTGTGGCGCACAAGGTTGTCTCCAAGGCTGAAGGGCGGGTGCGGAGGCTGGACGATGTGAAGCCTAGTGATGAGGCGCTGCGATACGCGCAAGACCTCTCTAAGGACGCTCGAAAGGTTCAGGTGGTGCTCGATGAGAGCATTGCGGTGTTGCGCGCTTTCAAGCACCCGCAAGCGAGCGAAGGCACTATGATTTGTCAGCATCATCTGGGGCTGATTTCTGCCAACGCCGGTGTTGATGAATCCAACACGGCTGAAGAGGGCGATCTTATTCTGCTGCCGCAGAATCCGGATCGTAGCGCGGCTGAACTTCGATCCGCGTTGGAAGATAGGTTCGGTGGCCCGCTGGGCGTTGTCATCACCGACACATTTGGCCGGCCCTGGCGGCTGGGGCAGGTGAACGTTGCTATCGGCGTGTCGGGCGTTCCAGCGCGCAAATCTGACATTGGCGACACGGATGCGCGGGGCCAGGTTTTGCGCGTGACAGAGCCTGCCTTTGCCGATGAAATTGCAGCGGCCTCTGGCCTTGTGATTGGCAAAGCTGCCAAAACACCCGTCGTGATCTTTCAAGGCCTTGCCTGGCAGCCCGATGAGGCGGCGAGAGCAAGTCACCTGATACGCGCTCAAGGAGAGGATATGTTTCGATGACCATTGCCATCATTGGCGGAACAGGGCCGCAGGGCAGGGGCCTGGCGCAGAGGTTTGCACGCGCAGGCTTGCCCGTCGCAATCGGTTCGCGGGATGCGGCGCGCGCGCAGGACGTGGCTACCGAGCTTGCTGCCGCAGCGGGTGCCGACGCCGCGCCCATTACCGGCCATACCAATGAGGATGCGGTCGCTGCCGCTGAGCGGATGGTGATCCTCTCGGTTCCCTACACGGGGCATGATGCGACCCTCACCGCGTTGAAACCATCGCTTGAGGGCAAGATCCTCGTCGATATCGTCGTGCCACTGGCGCCCAATGATCCGAAGATCGTTGAGATGCCCCCGGAAGGATCTGCGACGGAGGCCGCGCAAGCGATCCTTGGGCCGGACATTCCGGTGATCGGCGCGCTGCACAATGTGTCGGCAGCGACGCTGAACAACCTCGATTGGGATATCAATTGCGATGTGCTTATCTGCGGTAACTCGCTTGATGCCCGCAAAGAGGTTATGGCGCTCGTGAAGAGGCTTGGCGTGGAAGCCTACAATGCGGGCGGCGCAAGCGCGGCCCGCTGTATCGAGGCAATCACCCCCATCCTGATCCGCATCAACATTTCCAAGCAGGTGCCGTTTACCCATGCTGGGATTAAAATCTGGCCACCAGAACATTGATCAAAAACTCGCGTAACTGACAGTATTCGAAGAAGGGATTTTCCATGGAATTTGGCATCACATTTAAAGGCTTCATGGAGCCTGATCGCGCTCGGGCCTTGGTGAAGCAGGCAGAGGACGCCGGTTTCACCTATTGCTGGCTCTATGACAGCCACATTCTGTGGCGCGAGAGCTTCATGGTGATGGCCATGCTCATGGAGCATACCGAAAAGATGCGCTTCGGCCCGTGCGTGACCAACCCGAACACGCGCGATTGGTCGCTGGCAGCCTCCATGTTCGGCTCGCTCGCCAAACAGTCTGGTGGGCGTTTCGATATCGGTGTGGGTCGTGGAGACAGCGCTGTGCGCGTGATGGGTAAGAAGCCTGCCAAACTCGCCGTCTTGGAAGAGTTCATCCAAAAGGTTCAGGCTTTGGTGCGCGGGGAAGAGGTTACCTATGGTGATATACCTGCGCCCATTCAGTTCCCTTGGGCGACTGGGTACGAGCTTCCCGCCTGGGTTGCCGCTTATGGCCCGATGGCGCTTTCGTCGGCTGGGCGTGTTGGCGATGGGCTCATCTTGCAGATAGCGGAACCTGGCATCTGTAAGTGGCTGGCTGACCAGGCTATTGCGGCTGGGAAAGAAGCAGGCCGCGACATGTCTAACTTCAAGGTTATGTCGGCTGCGCCGGCGTTCTTCGGCGATATGGACAGCTGCCGCGAGGCAACAAAGTGGTTCCCAGCCATGGTTGGCAATCACGTCGCGGATATCGTTGAGAAGTACGGCTCCGACACGGATCTCGTGCCACAGAGTTTGACGGCCTATATCGAGAAGCGTCGCGGTTACGACTACTCCAAGCATGGTCAGAGCGACAATCCGTATCTCGATTTCATCACCGACGACATCGTCGACGGCTTTGCAGTTTTGGGGACAACGGACGGCCACATCGCCAAATTGCGCGAGCTTGAAAGTGCTGGTGTTACCCAGTTTAACATCTATCTGGACAATGGCGATGAAGAGAACATTATCGCCCAGTATGGCGAAACGATCATACCGGCGTTCAACGGTTAGGTGGTGGTGGCTATCTCATGGTGAAGCAAAGGGCGCTGTTTTTGGCGCCTTTTTCCCCGCTTGAACTATCGTATTAGACGGATCTTATGGTGCACTGCAAAAAATAACTTTGCAGTGCAAAATTTACATCTAAACAGTTGAAAATAGCTTTTTATTGTAGACTGATACGAAAGATGGCATCCAATAGTGTATTATCCTGAAGTATATGGGATAGTCCGTATCTATCCGCTTCAAGAATCTTGCATGATCCGATAGCGTTCCTTGCAGCTTTGAGGGAAAAGTGCGTCTGAGCGCCGGTCTTGCTGTTGGTTAAAGGTGTTGCCGAAAGCACCGCGTCCCAGACTTCCTCAAAGATGAAAACGTCTATGGGAGGACGCGTATTGTCTGACAATTCTGAAAACACTGCCTATTGGAAGGCCAATCTGCGGCTCGTCGTATTTTGCCTTGTCATTTGGGCGCTAGCATCGTTCGGGTTGGGAATCCTTCTTCGACCTCTCGTCGCCGGGATCAGTGTCGGTGGCACCGACCTTGGTTTCTGGTTTGCCCAGCAGGGCTCCATCCTCGTGTTTCTCGTTCTGATCTTCTTCTATGCCTTCCGCATGAATGCGATCGACCGTGAGCACGGTGTGGACGAAGAGTAGGGAACAAGACTCATGGATCAAACAACACTCAATTTCATCGTGGTGGGTGCGTCGTTTGCACTCTACTTCGGCATCGCCTTTTGGGCGAAAGCCGCCTCGACCAGTGAGTTTTACGCTGCTGGCCGCGGTGTGAACCCTGTTATCAATGGCATGGCGACTGCCGCTGACTGGATGTCAGCCGCTTCGTTCATCTCAATGGCGGGTCTGATCGCCTTTGTTGGCTATAACAATTCCCTGTTCTTGATGGGCTGGACCGGCGGTTATGTGCTTATGGCCATGCTGCTTGCGCCGTACCTTCGCAAATTCGGCAAGTTTACTGTGCCCGAGTTTGTTGGTGACAGGTACTACTCAAATGCTGCGCGCGTTGTGGCGGTTATCTGCCTCATCGTGATCTCGGTGACTTACGTGATCGGTCAGATGCGTGGTGCAGGCATTGCCTTCTCGCGCTTCCTTGAGATCGATATCACCGCAGGCCTGTTTACAGCCGGTGCCGTAGTCTTTGTTTACGCTGTTCTCGGCGGCATGAAGGGCATCACCTACACGCAGGTTGCGCAATATGTTGTGCTCATTGTCGCCTACACAATTCCGGCGATCTTCATCTCGTTGAGCCTGACTGGTAATCCAATCCCCGGTCTTGGCCTGTTCTCGACGATGTCAGATGGAGCAGCCGGAGCTGGACAGCCGCTTCTGGTCACGCTTGACGGTCTCCTGACCGATCTGGGTTTCCGAGAGTATACGGCGACGACCAATCCATGGCTGATGGCCTTGTACACCTTGTCGTTGATGATCGGTACGGCTGGTCTGCCGCATGTGATCATTCGCTTCTTCACGGTGCCCAAGGTGTCGGATGCGCGTTGGTCTGCTGGTTGGGCTCTCGTCTTCATCGCCCTTTTGTACCTCACGGCGCCTGCTGTGGGTGCGATGGCTCGCCTCAACATCACCACCACCATGTGGCCGGCTGGTATTGAGAACAATGCTGTGGCGGTTGAGGATCTCCCCGATTGGTTTGAGACATGGCAGGTCACTGGTCTGCTCGGTGTCGAGGACAAGAACGGCGATGGCCTCATTCAGTACTACAATGATGGCAACCCAGAGATGCAGGCTCTCGCGGCTGAGCGTGGCTGGGCTGGCAACGAACTTGTCACCTTCAACCGTGATATTCTCGTTCTTGCCAACCCGGAGATTGCACAGCTTCCAGGTTGGGTGATCGCTCTGATTGCTGCTGGTGGTATTGCGGCTGCGCTGTCGACGGCGGCGGGGCTCTTGCTCGCGATCTCCTCGGCGATCAGTCACGATCTTATCAAGTCGGTGATCAATCCGAGCATCTCTGAGAAGGGAGAGCTGTTGGCTGCCCGTATCTCGATGGCTGTGGCCATCTCGTTGGCGGTCTATCTGGGGCTCAATCCTCCAGGCTTTGCGGCCCAGGTTGTGGCGCTGGCTTTCGGGCTTGCCGCGGCGACGCTGTTCCCAACGCTGATGATGGGTATCTTCTCCAAACGGATGAACTCCGCAGGCGCAATCGCAGGCATGCTGGCCGGTCTCATTTCGACCTGTCTCTACCTGTTCTTGTTCCTCGGCTGGTTCTTTATCCCTGGAACAGCGACGTTTGACAGCTCGCAGTACCTGTTCGGCATTCCGCCGACCCACTTTGGGCCGATCGGTGCGCTGTTCAACTTCATCGCCGCGTTCCTGGTATCGCGCGCGACGGAAGCTCCACCGCAGCACATTCAGGACCTGGTGGAATCGGTGCGTGTTCCGCGTGGTGCAGGGATGGCGACAGGCCACTAAGACCAGCGCGAGCTATGTAACACTAACGGAAGGGCCCCGCATGCGGGGCCCTTTTTCGTTGATCACCTGGCAAAATCAGATTTGCGGGATATGCCGGATTGGCGACACGCCGGAGGCAGCGCATGGTCTGGCCCGGTCTTACTGCCCCTTTGTTGAGAGCCAGCGACGATGGATGTGAACGTCACCCAGGTGCAGCGGTTTTTGCGCAGCTACCATCCTTTCGATTCCCTGTCTGAGAGCGACCTTGCCCTGGTGGAGACGTCCCTTGGGCAAGAGGTTTATGTCGCAGAGGCGATCATCTTTGGCATCGGTCAGGATGTGGACAGTTTGCGGGTGGTGATCGAGGGCGAAGTGGAGCTCCTCTCTGGCGAGGATGATGTCGTCCTCCAAGTCCATGTCGGCGACAGTTTCGGGTTTCGCGCGATGGGAACGGATGGCATCGCCCGACAGTCAGCACGGGCGGGCGCGGACGGTGTGAGCGTCTACACGGTTCCAGGTGCCGTTTTCCACCAGCTCATGGAACGCAGCGCAGCGTTCAAGGCGTTCTTCGGTGGCTTTGCGCAAGTCGTCGCACGCGATGAGAAAGGCACAGACGCAAGCCTTGTGGGCGTGTCCCTCACCGATCTCATGACGCCGAACCCTGTGTCCGTGCCGCTCGGTTCGTCGATCAAAGATGCTGCTGCCATCATGGGCGACAAACATATCTCCTGTGTTCTGGTTGAAGATCATGGCGCGCTCGCGGGCATACTTACCACCGGCGACATCACGAGCCGGGTCGTCGCGGCAGGTCTCGACCCTAAAGCCTCGGTTGATGAGGTGATGACGCGCGATCCGCTCTGCCTCTCTGCGACCATGTCGGGTTTTGATGCGATGCTTGCCATGAGTTCGCGGGGCATCGGTCATCTGCCCATCTGTGAGGGAACACGCCCTGTCGGTATTTTGACGCGCACTAATCTGGTCCGCCGGCAGCAGGTTTCCGCCGTCTACATGATCGGTGATCTGAAGCGCTCGCATTCAACTGAGGCACTCGCCGGTATCATTGCTAAATTGCCGGAGCTTCTGGTTCAATTGGTGGGCTCCGGCGTGCCGCCGCATCAGATTGGCCGGGTGATCACCTCGCTTGCCGATGCTGCGACGGAGCGTCTTCTAGAGCTTGCTGAGGAGGAGTTGGGTCCAGCACCGGTCCCGTATCTCTGGCTCGCCTGTGGCAGCCAGGGCCGACAGGAGCAGACCGGGGTTTCCGATCAAGATAACTGTCTTGTTCTTCACGATAGCTATGATGCAAAGGCCCATGGCGACTACTTCCGGGCGCTTGCGACGTTCGTGTGTGATGGCCTTGAGAAGGCGGGCTACATCTACTGTCCTGGCGACATGATGGCGACCAATGAGCGTTGGCGACAACCGGTCTCGGTTTGGCGCGGCTACTTTGAGGGCTGGGTGCGAAAGCCCGATCCGATGGCGCAGATGTTGGCGTCTGTGATGTTTGATCTTCGGCCAATTTCCGGCGACACATCGCTTTTCGAAGGGCTGCAAGAGGCAACGCTAGCCTTTGCCTCGCAGAACTCGATCTTCCGCGCTCATATGGCTGCGAACTCTCTGAAACATACCCCGCCGTTGGGACTGTTTCGTGGGTTCGCGCTCATTCGATCTGGCGAGCACAAAGACACGCTCGACCTGAAACATAATGGTGTTGTGCCGATTGTTGATCTGGCGCGGATGTACGCTCTGGAAGGCGCGATTCCGGTGGTCAACACCCGAGCGCGGCTGGAAGCTGCCCAGGAGGCAGGCGCCGTATCAACGTCTGGCGCAAGTGACCTGATCGATGCCTATGATCTCATCTCCACGGTGCGCCTGCGCCATCAGGCGCGCCAGATTCGCCAAGGTGAGAGGCCTGATAACTATCTCTCGCCATCTCGTCTTTCCGCTTTTGAGCGCAATCATCTCAAAGACGCATTCGGCGTTATCAAGGGGCTTCAATCCGCGCTCGGACATGGTCGCAGCGCCGGGTAGGCCAGATGGGGTGGCGTCAGCCCCCACAGCGCTCTAAGAGAAGCGCTGGTTGAAACAGGACACAAACGGGCTCGGCTTCATGTTCCTAGGATTTGTTGGTGCGATCGCAGGCGGCATTTGTTTGGCTGGCGTTCTTCTCATCCTGTCGAAGCTGTTCCGTCTGCAGATGCCAGGATGGACATATCCTGCCGCCGCTGGCATCGGCATGCTCGGTATTGGGGTTTACATTGAATACTCCTGGTACGGTCGTACGGTCGCGGAGTTTCCACCAAGCTTTGAGGTTATAGAGAGCTTCTCGGACACGAGCTTTATCCAGCCCTGGACCTACGTCTTCCCGCGCACTGATCGCTTCATCATTGTTGATCATGACGGTGCGCGTCTCAACGAGAATGTGCCGAACACCGTGCTGGTGGATGTCTATCTGATGGAGCGTATGCGCCCCACGATCCAAGCAACGCAATTCATCCGTTGTGATACGGGAGAACGCCTTCTGGCTGACGACAGCATGAACCTTGATGATGATGGTTTGCCCGTCGGCGAGGATTGGGTGGACCCGCAGCCGGATAGTCCTCTTATCCAGGCTGTCTGTCAGCAACAGGGCTTGCCAGAATCCTGATCTTTTCTCGCGCGCGCCCACGGCTTACACTTTGGAAAAGGGCACCATAAGGTAGCCGACCTGTCACAAGCTTCGGGAGGAAGCGCGCACCGTGGCATCTGTTTCTGACGTCTTCGACCCGAAGGCGACCGCGCGTCGTCTGTTCTTTCCGGCCGTTGCGATGGCGGCTTTCATCTTCGCGTTTACATGCGCCATTATGTGGCTGGCCAGCGATAGTCTTGCCCGCACGCTCATGCCTGTTCTTGCACTGGCCTCTGCTGGTCTCGTGATCCTTCTGGCGGTTGTGATGAGCAAAACAGAAGCGCTCACGCTGCGGCCAGTCGAAGCTCTACAAGATGCTCTTACGCGCGTTCCTGATGACGGCGTCGCGGTGGTTTCGGGCCTTCGTGATCCTGGCGCTCTTACCGGCGTGGTTCGTGAGATCAGTGCGCTACTTGAAGACAATCTCCCGGCCTCACGTGATGAAAAGGGCGAACGGGACAGCATCACGCGTGCTCGGCTTGAAACCGTGCTGCGTGATCTGCACGACGGCGTTCTCATCTGCACGCTCGACCATCAGGTGCTCTTGTACAACGGGCGAGCGCTTGGCATTTTGCATCTCACCGGGGATGTCGGGCTTGACCGGTCCTTGTTTCAAACAATGGCGGAGCGTCCTTTTCGCCATGCACTGACGCGCCTCATGCTGCGTTTTCGCCAGAACCGCTATGCCGATCATGAAGACGGGCTGAGCCTGATGTTGATCGCCGGAACGGTGGACGCCCGTCACACCATTAAGGGGCGCTTATCGCTGATGATGGATGCGGCTGGCGAGGAGCCTGTGGGCTATGTCGTCACGTTCCAAGACTTCACGAACGAGCTATCCGCAGCGCTCTATCGTGAGCGAGCCTTGTTTGAGCTGCGTGATAGTCTGCGCGACCGGATGCACGATCTTCAAGGCGATCTGTCGAGTGCGGATGCTGTAGCAAAAGCGCAGGCCATCGCGAGCGACCTTGAGCGGCTTGATGATCACTTGATGGACGTGGTTGCGGGCGCGTGGCCCATGACCACCGTTTTTTCCGGCGTTCTGTTTGATTGCGTGGCCGAGCGAAACTCGGAGGGACGTGACCTCACCTTTGACGTTGAAGGCGACCCGGTCTGGGTCCATGCCGACAGCACCTCCATCACTGATCTGCTGGATCGTATCGCCAACCGTATCGCTGTCGATTGCAGCGTTGATCGCTTCCGCGTGATCGCGACTCTTACTTCAGAGGGCGAGGCGTACATCGAGATGCTCTATGAGGGAGAGCCTGTCCGCGATGACGTGTTCCAAAGCTGGCTTCATGAGCCATTGGAGCCTGATCTTGGCATGGTGACCGGCGCTGACATTCTTCATCGCCACCGCACCCGCTTTCTCGTTGACGGGAAGATCGGCCAAACAGGACGAACGGGCAAGCTCTTCACGCGTGTCCGCCTACCCTTGAAGGTAGCAGCCGACCGCTATGAACGCGCAGAACGTTCGGTGGTGCCGGCTGCGCCACGGCAAGAGTTCTATGATTTTGACCTTTTGCAGAAACCTCACGACGCCCGGCTTGACGACCTGCCGCTGCGTGCGCTCACCTCTGTCGTCTTCGATACCGAAACCACCGGGTTGGAACCCTCCAAGGGCGACGAGATCATTTCGATTGGTGCGGTGCGTATCGTCAATGGTCGGCTGCTGCACGGCGAGATCTTCAACGAGTTCGTCAATCCGCAACGATCTATTCCATCGGCCTCTACCAAAATCCATGGCATCACCGATGCGATGGTGGTGGATGCGCCGCCGCTCTTGGAGACCATGCCGCGTTTTCATAGGTTCGTCGGGCAAGGCGCGCTGATCGCGCACAATGCGGCCTTCGATATGAAGTTCCTGGCCTTGAAAGAGGCGGACACCGGCGTGCGGTTTGAACAGCCGATTCTCGATACGCTGCTTCTGGCTGCGCACGCGCTGGGAAGGGACGAGACTCTGTCCCTCGATGGTCTGTCGGAGCGGTTCGGCGTTGATCTAGCAGCGGAAGACCGGCACACCGCGCTTGGTGATGCGCTTGCCACAGCCCATGTCTTCTTAAAGCTTCTGCCGCTTCTTGAGGCGCGAAGCGTAACGACGCTGGGTGAAGCGGTCGCCGCCTCTGAGCGCCAGGTGGGCCTGCGCCGGATGCAGGCCCAGTTTTAGTCGCTTTTTAAGCAGGCATTTCTTCGATCAGTTCTTCATCCTCTTGCAGCTTGGCAAGTTCCGGGTTGGAGCCGTTGAGCCCGATCAGGAACAGTCCAATCAGGAAGACGGGTGTTGCGATCACGGCGAACACGGTCAAGGCAACGAAGCCGAACATGATCACGGCGATGATCAGTGCAATGACGGCGTTGATCAGGAAGAGGCTGAGCGTTGTCGCATCGGTCCAGCGCCCGCGAAACAGGCTTTGTTTTGGCGCGCTTGTTTCTGGTTCTTCTTCAGGCGCTGCGGTGATGCCCATCTTCGCATCGCGCTTGGCTTTGGCATTGCGCACGAAATCGGTCATGGCTGCTGGGATGAAGAGCGCGATGCTCGCAATCATGGCGAAGGGCGCGAGGACAATCTTCGCAAGACCTGTTTGCTCCGCGCCAGATGTTAAGCTTGGCCAGGCGAACAACAGGGCAAAGAGCGCAACGCCGACAAGTGTCACCCAAATCGCGCCTGTGATGCCGCCAACGGCAAAACCGATGCCGCCGAAGCCAACAATGTTGATAAACAGAACGATGATACCACCAAGTGTGGTGCCCAGATTGTTGGCGTTTGCGTTCGATTTGGACGCTTTGGAAGAGCTCATGATGTTTCGTCCGTTCGTGTGTGTGGGTCTGAGTGCTCAGGATGATCGTCAGTGTAGAGTATCCGCTCCGCCGCGCCTTGAAGATCATCAAACTGGCCAGATTTAAGCGCCCAAAAGAACGCGATTAGGCCGAAGGTCGACAGAAGAAGCGCGAAAGGCACCAAAAACAGAAGAATATCCATCAGGCCGTCTCCGCTTTGAGAGCTTGCGTGGGGGCTGAGGTTGGGGCCGCTACGGGAGCAGATGACGTTGCGATGGGGTCACCGGCTCTGCTTTGGCGAGTGGCAATGCGTTGAAGGGCCTTAAGCCCATCAAGACGGAGCGCATTGACGGTTACGACCAGGGAGCTTGCTGCCATGGCGAACGCTGCAATCCAGGGTGTGACGAGGCCCATCACCGCGATGGGGATCAGAAGAAGATTGTAGGCCACCGAGAACGTAATGTTCTGGATCACGATGCTTTTGGTGCGCTTTGCGATGGTTAAAAGCTCAGGCAGGGCCAGCAGCGTTTCGCCTTGAAACACCGCATCTGCAGCGTTGCGTGAGATGTCAGCAGCGGTCGTTGGAGCGAGCGAGGCATGCGCGGCGGCAAGTGCTGGCGTGTCATTCAATCCATCGCCCACCATCAGGATATGCTTGCCTTCAGCTTTCATCGCTTCAATTGCAGCGATCTTGTCGGCGGGTGTCATCTCTCCTTGCCAGCTCTTGATCCCAAGCTGCTCGGCCACTGGAGCCACGAACTTTGAGCGATCACCGGACATGATCGAGATCGCCATGCCTTGGTCGCGAAGAGCGTCGATAGCCTCGCCGGTGCGCGGACGCAGAAGGGGCGCGAAGCTGAAGCGGGCAGGGGCGTGGCCAGGCCGGGTGAGCCAGACTTCGGTTTCAAGTCCGCCGTCTCTACTCTTCTGCTCGGTGACGTCCTTCACGTTACACCAAGCCGCAGAACCGAGTCGAACTTCGCCTTGCTCGCTCATCCAGCGCAGGCCCTTGCCGGGCATATCCTCAACGTCTTTCGCGCGTGGCGCATTTGGCAGTGCGGCGCGGATGCCTTGTGCCAGCGGATGTTTGGAGGTGGCAGCCATGGACGAAGCAACGAGCAGAGCGTCTTTATCGTCCGGGGTGCCGATAAGACGTGGTTCGAGCGTCGTCAGCGTGCCGGTCTTGTCGAACACAATCGTGTCGATGGCCGCGAACCGCTCCAGCGCGGTATCCGATTTCAATAAGACACCAAGCCGGCTCAGCTTGCCTGCCGCGACAACCTGGGTGATCGGTACGGCGATCCCTAGCGCGCAAGGGCATGTGATAATAAGCACGCAAACTGCGATCATCATCGCTTCGGGCATTGCCATGCCGCCAAGCAGCCACCAGCCAAAAAAAGCACTGGCGGCCAGTGTGTGCACCGTAGGTGAGTACCACCGCACCACTTGATCGGCGAAGGCCATGTAGCGGCCCTTTTTCTGCTCTGCTGCTTCTAGGAGGCGAACGATCTCGGCGAGCACAGTCGCTTCGCCAACGTTCTTTGCCTCGACCACCAGCGGACCGGACAGGTTCATCGTGCCGGCAAGGACGGACATGCCGGGGGCGACATCTTTGGGAGTTGTCTCACCGTCGATCAGCGCCGTGTCGATCGAAGACATGCCTTCTTGCACGACGCCGTCCGCGCCGATGCGCTCGCCCAGTGCGACATGGATGCAGTCTCCGCGCTCCAGGCTGTCGGGTGCGACAGCGCGCAGCGTTCCATCGGGCAAGATCTTCTGCACCGGTTGTCCGGCGAGAAGCGCGAGGTCATGTACGGCCGAGTGGGCTGCGCCGCGCACCTTGTGATCAAGAAATCTGCCTACGAGTAGAATGAAGAGGAGCGTTAGCGCGCCATCGAAATAGACGTGCGGACCGCCGGTCATCGTCTCGTAGACGCTCATGAGAGTGGTGAGGGTCACCCCGACCGAGATCGGAACATCCATGTTGGTGCGGCGCTTTTTGAGCGCAGCGATAGCCGAGCGGAAAAACGGAAGGCCTGCATAATAAACGCAGGGCACCGCGATGAGTGCAGCCACCCAGTGGAAGAAATCCCGCGTGCCCTGGCCCATGGTTGCGAAGTGACCGGCCCAGACGGCCCAGGCGAGCATCATGAGATTGGCGGCCCCGAAGAAGGACACCGCGAGCGCCATGATGAGCTCGCGTTCGGTTTTCTTATCGCGGTCCAGGAGCGCTTCGCTGCGATAAGGGGAGACGGGGAAACCCAGCTCTTCCACTTGCTGCGCGAACGCATTGGCGCGGGCAGAAGATCCCTTCCAGCGGATCGTTAGGCGACGGGTGGAAAGGTTGACCCGTGCTGTCTCAATGTCTGGCTCTTGTGCCAGACGGTCTTCGATCTTGCGCACACAGCCGCCGCAATGGACCGTCGATGCAAGAAGCTGAAGCGTGTGTGTGCCCGCTTTGTCGGTCTCCACAACCGTTGATAGATCGAGTGATGGCGCGCCGTGGCGCGTATGCCGATCTGGATCGCTTGCCGTGTCTAAAGCAGATGTGACAGTCATTGGGATGAGGGTGGTTGGGGCCATGCTGTATCAGCGTCCGGATCAGTCTACACCGGGCGCGAGGAGATAAATCTCCTGCGTCTCAAAGTGCCGCTCACCGTCCACGTCCGCCAAGACGCTTGCGAACCAACGCCCGGAGATAGGAAATTCAATCGGGCCTTCGTAAACGCCGTCGCCCTTGTAAGTGAGATCGGCATGAATTTGCTGGGCGTAGCGGGTCATCCGTTCGGCCATCAGTGTGACATGACCGTTGGAAAGCGCTTCACCGTTCTTGTCGTGCAGTGTTACCGAGACGGTTTGCCCTTCGCCGGAGTAGCGCGGCAGATCGAGCGACATCTGCCAGCCGCGCGCTGCTTGAGCTTGTTCGGCGGCGATCACCTCGTCATAGGCAAGGCCGCGCTCGTAAGCGTTGGTGGTGATGAGACCTGGAAACGTGCCGAGCGCGAGCTTCACAAAAGTGCCGGTTACGGCGAACAAAATGAGGAAGCCCAGAACGAAGAGCCATGGGATCCAACGATCCTGACCAACCAGACGGAACACCAATCGAGCGAAGAATCCACGGTTTGGCTCGACCGCCTCAGTGGCTGTTTGCGGCATGGCGGTCGGGCTCATGGTTTTCTCCCTTTTCTTTTCGGACTAGCGGCCATTTTCCGGGCCCCAGAAATACGTGTCGGCGAAGGTCATCACCTCGCCTGTGGCGTGATCGATGAAGGACAAGCGAATGGCGGTCCGTCCTTCAGGGAGACGGGCAGGGGGAACGGTGACGAGTACCCGCAAAGACGCGGCTTCTGTCTGACTGAAATCGATCGTGGGAGAGGCACCTTCGGCCAACTCACGGCCCGCAAGGCTGATGGTGAGGCTTGGCTGCTCCACGCCTTCCAGCTCAAAGCGGACAGCGTTCACTTCCGCGCTGCGATCTGACAGGCGCACGGTGTAGATGTTGCGCACCGATCCATCCGATAGAAGCACAAAGGGTGGGTTGCGCTCGGGTGTGACCGCGACGTCAAAGCCTGTGCGGGTGAGGAGCGTGCCAACCATAGCCGCCCCAACAAGCATCATGAGGATGCCATAGCCGAAGAAGCGCACTTTGGTGGATTTGCGTTTCTTGCCGCTCACTTCGACCAGGGGGGCTGCCAGATGCGCCTCATCATGGGTTTGCGAGAGGCTTGCGAAATTGATGAGCCCAAGCGGCCTGTTGAGTTTGGCCATGATGCCGTCGCAGGCGTCAGCGCACAGCCCACAGCCTATGCATCCAAGTTGCAGACCATTGCGGATGTCCACCCCCGTTGGGCAGACATTGACGCACAGATTGCAGTCGACACAGTCGCCAAGAAGCGCAGTGTCAGCGGCATTCTTCTTGGGCTTGCCGCGTGGCTCACCTCGGAAGGCATGGTAGGTCACGATCTTCGTGTCTGGGTCCAGCATGGCCGACTGGAACCGTGGCCATGGGCACATGTAGAGGCACACTTTTTCGCGTGCAAAGCCTGCCAGAAGGTAAGTGAGCACCGTGAAAACCAGCACCATCACCAGGACTGGTACCGAAGCTGACAGAGTGGCGACACCAACGAAGGTGTTCACCGTGCCAGCGAAGTAGCTGATCAGCGTCAGGCCCGTCAGAAGACCGATGATGACCCACGTGGAATGCTTGCCGATCTTGCGGGCAAGGTTCTCCGCTGTGAGCCCTTCTTTCACGCGCTTGAGCTGCTGGTTCCGATCACCTTCAAACAGCCGTTCGATCATCATGAAGCCGTCCGTCCACAGAGTTTGCGGGCAGGTGAAGCCACACCAGACGCGGCCAACAATGGTATTGGTGAAAAACAGGCCAAAAGCGGAGAAGAGAAGAACAAGCGTCAGCAGGAACATGTCCTGCGGCCAAAAGGTCATCCCAAGGGTATAAAACTTGCCTTCGGTGAATGACATCAAGAAAGCCTGGTCGGGGGTATCACCCGGGCGGTCCCAGGGAAGCCAGGCCAAGCCGTAAAAGCCGATCCCAAGCGCGATCAGGATCGCCGATTTGATCCGGCGATACGGTCCCGATACGGACTGTTGATGGACTTTTTTTACACCAGGAAACTCGTCCGCCTGGTAGCCCACAGATATGGTCATCAGCGTCCTCTGCAAGTTTAGCTCACCATTACCGATGGCTTATATATTTGCCGATCTGGCGGCACTCGTCGTGAGCACTAACGCTTAAAACGGTAGCGCGCAGGTCGAGATGTGATCGCTCTGATCCCCGTGCGCTTGCCTTCTCTGTCCGGCACTGTTCGTCCATCTACTCAAGCGATGCGGTCTCGGCATCGGGGCCTTCGCCGCCGCCAAGAGCATGCACGTAGATGGCAAGCATCTTGATGGTCGTTTCGTCGAGGCGTTCGCCAAAGGCTGGCATCACACCCATGCGTGGGTTGGAGATTTGCGCGATAACCTCGTCGCGCTCGCCGCCGTAGAGCCAGACAGCATCAGACAGGTTCGGCGCGCCAAGCTCATGCTCCCCAAGGCCCATCTCGCCGTGACAAGCGGTGCATTCTAGCTCGAAGAGCTCTGCGCCAGGTAGCGTGTCACGACCCGCATGGGCTGGAGACGCCGGGTTCAAGGCGAGGACATAGTCCGCGATGTCTCCGATCTCGTCTTCGCTATAGAACTCGCCATACGCTGGCATTAACGCGAACCGTGCATCGAGGGTCTCGTTGCGAATGCCGTGGGCGATGGAGTACCAAATCTCGTCCAGCTGCCCGCCCCAAATCCAATCATCATCAATGAGAGAAGGGAACTGGCCCACTTGGCCACCGGCGCCTTGGCCATGGCACTGAATGCAGTTGACGCCAAAGGCTGACCGACCGCCATTGAAGGCAACGGTCGCCAGTTCGGGATCACGTGCGATCTCTTCGACAGAAAGCTCGTCCAACCGCGCGAATTGCGTTGCGCGTTCATCGCGCACTTCATCAAGCCGTTCTTCCAAGGCCAGCCGCGCCGTGTAACCGGTCGTGCCAGCGGTTGTGCGATCACCCAGAGGCACGGACGGCAGAAGCACCACATAGACCACCGAGAAAGCGATGGAGGCGATCCAGACCAGCATCCACCACATGGGCACAGGCGTTCGCAGTTCGCGGATACCGTTCCATTGGTGGCCGGTGGTGTATTGGCCTGTAATCGGGTCGCGTTCAATCTTGCCCATAACTATCCTGCCTCGCCGTCACTACGTTTGCTGGCTCTGCCGTGCGCGTGGTTCTGGCTGGGTTCTTCTGTGTGCGTCTTTGTCGGCCCATCTGGCCGTGGGTCGGGCGCGTCTTCGCCACGAAAGATGCTGGTCGCATGGTCGTTCATCGTGGCCCGATTGGCCGGGTGATAAACCCGCGCGATCAAGAGAAGGATGGCGAGGAGACCAATGGCGAGAAAGCCCGCCTCCGAGTAGCCGATCAGAGCCTCTGCGGTGATACCGATGTTCATCGCCCGACCTCCTGGCCTTGGACCATCACTTCGGGATCAAAGCTGGTGAAATCGACCATGGTGCCGAGCACTTGGAGATAGGCGATCAGTGCATCCATCTCGGTGATCTCTTCATCTGGGCCTGAGAACGGCCCAAGTGGTGCGTCTGCGTAGCGCTCCCGCAACGCGGTTGAGTCGCCTATGTCTGGCAGCGCTTGCGCTTCGATGTCATCACGCGCGGATGCGATACCCTCATCTGTGTAGGGCACGCCGACGAAGCGAAGCGTGCGCATGTGCAGCTCCACATCGTCAAAGTCGAGTGGGCGCTCCAAGAACGCATAGGCGGGCATGATCGATTCTGGCAGCACGGCCTGCGGGTCACGCAAGTGGGCAGCGTGCCACTCGTTGGAGTATTTGCCGCCAACGCGGGCAAGGTCTGGTCCGGTGCGTTTGGAGCCCCACAGGAATGGGTACTCGTAGACGCCTTCGGCTGCCAGAGAGTAGTGGCCGTAGCGGTCCACTTCATCACGGAACGGGCGCACTTGCTGCGAGTGGCAGTTGTAGCATCCCTCGCGCATGTAGATGTTGCGGCCAAGCTGTTCCAGCGGCGTAAACGGGCGCACACCCGACACCGGCTCGATGGTGGACTCCACCTTGAAGAGCGGAATGATCTGCACCATGCCGCCGATCCCCAGCGACAGGACGATGAGAAGCAGCATGAGGGGGGTGCTTTTCTCGATGATACCGTGGTTGAGCATGGGTCTTTACTCCGCCGGTGTGAGGCCAGCTTGTGGCGCTGACGGTTGTGTCACTTGAGTGCGCGAGACGATGGGGCCGGTGATGGAGCGATAGATGTTGTACATCATCACCACCACGCCACCGAGGTAGAGAACCCCGCCGAGGAAGCGCGTGACGTAATAGGGGTGGAGCATCGCGACCGTGTCTGAGAACGTGTAGAGGAGGAACCCGTTCTCATCGTAGGTGCGCCACATCAGGCCCTGTGTGATCCCCGACACCCACATCGCTGTGATGTAGAGAAGGATGCCGATGGACGCGAGCCAGAAGTGCAGCTCGATCAGCGCCACCGAGTGGATCTGACGCCGCCAGAGACGCGGGACCAGATAGTAGACCGCACCGAAGGCGATAAAGGCGACCCAGCCGAGTGCGCCGGAGTGGACGTGGCCAACGGTCCAGTCGGTGTAGTGCGAGAGGGCGTTCACCTCTTTGATCGACATGAGCGGACCTTCAAAGGTCGACATGCCGTAGAACGCGACCGCCACCACGAGGAAGCGCATGATCGGGTCGGTACGCAGCTTATGCCAAGCGCCTGACAAGGTCATGATGCCGTTCACCATGCCACCCCAGGAAGGCATCCACAGCATGACCGAGAACACCACGCCCAGTGTCTGCGCCCAGTCTGGCAGAGCGGTGTAGTGAAGGTGGTGCGGACCAGCCCAGATGTAGAGGAAGATCAGTGCCCAGAAGTGCACGATCGACAGTCGGTAGGAATAGATCGGCCGCTCCGCCTGCTTGGGCACGAAGTAATACATAATGCCGATGAAGCCCGCGGTGAGGAAAAAGCCCACCATGTTGTGGCCGTACCACCACTGGATCATCGCGCTCTGAACGCCCGAATAGATCGAGTAGCTGTGGGGCGAAAACAGTGAGATCGGGATTGAGATGTTGTTGACCGTGTGCAGCATCGCCACCGCGATGATGTAGGCCATGAAGAACCAGTTCGCGACGTAAATGTGCGGCTCCTTGCGCCTTAGGATCGTGCCGACATAGATGACGAGGTACAGCACCCACCAGACAGTGATGAGGATGTCGAAGAACCATTCTGGCTCAGCGTACTCTTTGGACTGGGTGAAGCCGAGAACGTAGGAGCCAGCGGCCGAGAGCAGCACAACCTGGAACAGCCAGAATTGGACCACATGCAGCCATTGCGGTCCGAAGAGCCGTGTCTGACAGGTACGCTGGACGACATAGTAAGAGGTCGCGAGCAGGGCGTTGCCGCCGAATCCCAAGATGACGCCAGAGGTGTGAACAGGGCGAAAGCGACCGAAGTTCACCCATTCATGGAAATTGAGCCATGGGAAGGCGAGCTGCGCAGCGATGAAGACCCCTGCTCCCATACCGATAAAGGCCCACATCACCGTTGCGATGGTGAATAGCCGAATGGCATCGTCGGCGTAGGTAAGCGGCTGCGCCTTTGCTGATGCGGCCGGACTGGCGTTTTCCGGCATTGCGGCGGCTTGTGCTGACATGTGCTGTCCTCGACCCAGATCGGTCTGTTTTTGAAATCCGTTTGTTCGGATCGTCAGATCTCGGGTTGAGCGGCGTGTACAACAACAGCGCTTGCCCGATGGCCTTGCGTCCGATCGCGTCGCCCACAAACCACTTCGATGGCCTGCGCTGCGTTGCGGTAGGTCAAAATTAGACAGATTACCGACCACTCATCAGTTCGGTCTCGCACGCACGCGACGGCCCGTACGGGCTGGTCCTAATGGACGAAAGTCGGAGGCGTCTTTGATCTAAGTCCAGGCTACCGGGCGTTTAGGCGCGTAGATTGGTGCCTAAGGAAGCCGATATTTGCACTTACTTGCGCATGACCACCTGATTGGACAGATTGCCGCACAAACCTGCATGTCGCAGAAAGACGCTTCCTCCTGGTCAGAAGCCTTGAAACAGGGCATCTTGGAATGGGCATAAAGGACGGGCAACCTATGAGCACTGCCGACGATGTAAACAGCCTTGACGAGATCATTGGCGAACCGGACGATGGCCGCTCGCCGTTTATCCCTCAAGGCTATGTCCCGCCCACCAAAGTGAACCGGATAACCTCCGATACGGTGTTTTCCGCGCTGCATGCGGGGATCGCTGATTTTAAGAAGGCTGCTTACTTTTCTACCTTCTTCGGCTTTGTCTACTTCGCTGCGGGGCTGTTCTTGGTGACGCTCGCGCTTGTCCTTGAGGCATATGTTCTCATCTTCCCGCTCGCCGCGGGCTTCCTCCTCATTGGCCCGATTGCGGCTCTCGGCCTGTATGAAATCTCGCGCCGGATCGAGACGGGCGAGCGTGTTGAGCTTGGCAGCGCCATAATGGCGTTTGCCCGCCACGGGGTGACGCACATTTTCCTTTTCGGCTTCACGCTGGCGTTTCTCTTGATCGTTTGGCTCGTGGTGGCGCGGGTGATTTACGCCCTCAATTTCGGCTATGAGCCCGCTTTCTTTGCGCAGATGGATCTAAGCTCGCTCATGGAAGAGCTCTATACCGCACGTGGGGTTGCCTTCCTCGTGGTGGGCAATGCCTTTGGTGCGGTGCTCGCAGGTACGGTGTTCTCGATCTCGGTGGTCGGCGTGCCGTATCTGCATGACAAACCAGTGGACTTTATGACGGCGATCATGACCAGTGTGCAGGCGGTGTCCCAGAACCCAGGGCCTATGCTTCTGTGGGCACTTATCGTTGTGGCAATGATTGGTGGTTCGGCGTTGTTGTTGTTCTTCCCGTTGATCGCGACGCTGCCGATTATTGGGCATGCGACCTGGCATCTTTATCGCCAGACGGTTGTCCCCCACGAGGACTAAAGTTGCTGCGTGCTAGAGTGTTTCTCGCGATCTTCGATTCACAGAAACCACTCTAAGTCTTTGTTTTGACGCGTTTTCGAACCGCAAAACCGCATACACTTTTGCGACAAAACGCTCTAGCGCTGCTTTGACGTGTCTTGCGAAGCACCCATTTCATCGTTGCGTGTCATAACGGCAAGTCCCATTTGAAGGCCAGCAAAGGTGAGCCCAACCATGAAAGTGGTAAGGGCCACCGCAAACACGCCGAACGATGACTGGCTTACAAGCGTTGCCACATTACCAACATCAAAGATGAGGATGGCGGCGACAAATAAGATGGCCATGCCGAACCCGATGGCCGCGTTCTTCGCCAGAAACGGTACCAACGGTGATGGGATACCGTGATGCGAAGCGGTGTCGTCAAAGAGGGGCACTTCATCTTCGATGATGGGCTCTTCGCGACGATGGCGTCCGGAGCTTTGATCCTGTCGCATCTGCAGTCGGGTTTATCCTACTCGCGGCGGTCAGATACTTTAACGTAGGGCAGTCGATGCTGACGTCTATGCTCGCCCTGGTCTGCGCTAGTCGAACCGCGTGATGTCGGTTGCAGCGACATCTTTCAACAATCCAATGAACCCGCGCGCATAATGATCTGCGGTTTTCTTGCCCTTCTGGGCTGTGGCGATGGATGCATTGCCGACCGTGCCGTCCGCATTGAGATCGGACGCGATCCAGCCATAAGCCGGCATGCCGGTGGGTGGGATCTTCAGGCCGCCCTGCAGGTCTTCGGCAGTTGATCTGAAGTCTTGTGCTTTGGTCATGTCGACCAGTTCAGGCCGGAAATGCAACATCATAGAGGTCTCGACGTCACCACCGTGAATGCCGAAGCGCATTTCATCCTCGGTATAGAGGCCTTCCGGTATGCCCCAATTACCCCACTGGCTTTTCACCGCCAGCATGCGAACGCGCACGCGCAACTCGCGCGCGAGAATGGAAATCAGATCAAGATTGCCGCCATGGGAATTGGCAATAACAAGTTTGCGTACGCCCGCGCGGGAGACGGAGAGGCCAATTTCCGTCCAGATCGAAAGGGCTAGCTCCGCCGGGAGGGTCAGTGTACCGGCTGCGTGAAGATGCTCGTTGGATTTGCCTACCGTTTGAACGGGCAGAATCCGCACATCAAGCTCGGGCGCGAGTTCCGGCAGAAGAGCTTCTACAGTTTGCAGCATGCCTTCGTTGAGATGGGTATCAACCCCAACAGGGAGGTGCGGTCCGTGCTGCTCAATCGCCGCTGTTGGAAGCACTGCGATGACCTTTTGCGGGTCAAGGTCTTCAAACTCTGTGGTCTTGTAAGAGCCCCAACGGTAGCGGTTTAAGCTCTCGCTCATGCGGGTACGCTTACTGCCTCTGCGGCAGCCTCTAAACCTGGATGCTTCTGGCTGTAAGTCGCCGTCAGACGGTAGGTGAGATACTCATGCGCCAGGATCGGTCGATAATGCGCCTCACCCTCGATAGTCGGAAGTTTCTCCACCAAGCTGTCGGGGTTGGGGTCCATGAAATAGGCGATGGACCGGCGCTCCTTGGTCGGCCGCTGCACACGGTGCGGGTTGGAGACGTAGGTATCGTTTGTCCAGCGCATCAGAAGATCGCCAATGTTCACGACGAACGCGTTGTCAACATGCGGCACATCGATCCAATGCTCGCTATCGCGCGGCTTCACCTGCAACCCGGGTGTTCCGTCGGTCATCAGCAAGGTGATCGAGCCATAGTCTGTATGGGCTCCAGCGCCGATCTCACCCGGTGAGGCGTTCACCGCTGGCGGATAGCGAAGCACGCGCAAGGTTGACATGGACTCATCAAAATGGCCGGTAAAGAAATGCTCATCGAGCCCCAGATCGAGCGCAATCGCCCGGTGCATATTCTGTCCCAGGGCGGTGACGGCGTCGAAGTATGTTTGAAGCGCCGTTTCGAAGCCAGGGACATCGGGCCACATGTTGGGCCCGCGGTAGGGATCGCCGCGCAGAACACGTGGATCGTCTGCGGCGAGATCAAGACCCATATTGTAGGCCTCTTTCTGATCCATCTGGCCTGACTTTTCATCCAAACTTTCCGAGCCGGTGCCCGCGTAACCGCGATTGTGTGGCGACAGATCGATGGAGACCTTGCGCTTCTCGTCCAACGACAGGGCAAAGAAGGCATCCGCTCGGTCAAAAACGGCGTCGATAACGCTTGCTCCAATCCCGTGGTTGGTCACGACCATAAAGCCGGGTCCACGTGCCGCAGCGCCCCAAGCCTCGATGAAAGCCTGCTTGGTGTCGCCAGCAAAGGTGGCGTAGTCGAGAACCGGGATAGTGGTCATGCGGGCTCACCCATCGTATCATTGATCGTATCGCTGACACCGTCAGCAAAGGCTGGCCGCCCAGGCGGTAAAGTGCGCTTGCCTGTCAGGCGGCGCATCTTCTGCGACACGCGCGTCAGGTGTTTGGCCCTCGTTTCTGGCGTTGAACTGTCCATCTGGTAATGCGCAGCGAAGATCATACGGGCCCGCCGGTTGAGACAGCTGCGCAAACCCCGCATGAGCATGCGCTTGCCCGGCGAGCCCACAAACTTCGTAAACCAGAACGACGCGCCGCAGGTGGTGAAGACGGCGAGGTTTTTGATGTGCAGGAAATTGTGGCTGATGCGCGGACATTCTTTGGTTGGCATTGAAAACGCGACGCCCGGGACGAGCACGCGATCAAGCCACCCCTTCAAAATGGCTGGCAGCCCGAACCACCAGGTAGGATAGACAAAGATGAGGCTGTCGCACCAGGTGAGTAGGTCCACATGTCCAGTGATGCGGGCAGTGTTGCAGTTCGTATCTTCGTATTCGGTCCAGTCTTCGAGCGTTAGGACAGGTTGGAAGTTTTCCCCGTAGAGATCTATGGTGCGGTGCTCGGCGCCTACAGCATTCAGTTCGGTTTTGACGGTCTCTAGAACCGCGTGATTGAAGCTGCCCTCGCTGGGGTGGCAGTAGACGATCAAAGCTTTCATGCCAGAACCTTCATAGTGGTTCAGAACCTCTCCATGGTTTGTGTCACAGTATGCAAAAACGATGCCCGCTTTTGATCGCTCGCGCGGTTCATGTCGTAAAGTGCGAGATATTCCATAGGCGCGCCACGCGTGATGTACCGGACAGAACGGGTCATGTGCGCGCGCGGCGGGTCGCCTGCGAGCGTTGCGCTTAGACGCGTGCCGCCATAGGTCGTGACGACTGCCATCTTCTTGATGTGATTGAGGTTTGGAGCGACTTTCCCGTTGACCAGTTTGAAGGAGACACCCGGCAGGAAGACGCGGTCAAAGAAGCCTTTGAGAATCGCCGGGTAGCCGAAGTTCCATACCGGATACACAAAGACCAGCGCGTTGGCTGCTCGCAGTCTATCCACGTAGCACTTCACCGGCTGCGTGTTGGTCTCCAGATCGTGATAACCGCGCCGCTCCTGCGTTGAGAGGATAGGGTCAAAGCCTTCGGCATTGAGGTCGCAATCATCGACGTGCCAGCCGCCTTTCCCCAGTGCCTCTCGTGTGGCGTCGTGGAGGGCTGCGGAGAAGCTTTCGGGCACGGGATGGGCGAAGATAAGGAGCGCGCGTTTGCCTGTTCTGTTTATCTCAGTTCCGGCCGGCTCCCCATTTAACGCCTCCCCCATTTAACGCGTCCCCCGATGCGCTCGTTAAGCTGCCTCTTCCTTCGGTTGTCGCATGTGCGGATAGTTGTACATCGCTTCGTAACCGAACTCTGGGTCGTCCCAGGAGATCATCTTACCGGGGTTCAACAGCCCTTTCGGATCGGCCTCTTTCTTGAACATCAGCTGGCGTTCGTCCGTCGCCTGACGGCCTCCCTCTTCGAGCGTGAAGCGGTGCGGATTGAAGATCAGACAGCCCTCATCCTCATGGATCTGCACGATCTCGTCGAGGCGTTCCTCAGTGGTGTAATCAACAATCGGAAGCCCGCCGAAAATAACCCTCCCATTTTCACGCATGACTTCCAAATGCTGCAGCACTTCAGCGCCAAAAATCTCGCGGATGCGGGCGACCTGAGCAATGGGATCGTCGCCACCGTAGCGCACCTGAAGGTAGGTCACACTCGGCTTCACCTGGATGGCGCGCAAGGTCGTGTGGTTCCACGTGTATTCGGCAAGGTGTCCTGGCTCGATGTCAGACGTGTTCGCGTCAGACCGATAGAGAATATCCGGGCTTCCTTCAGAGCGCAGGAAGCTTTCAAAGCCATCCACGGCGTGCGGCGCAACCAGTACAATAACCATGGATTGGTTTTGGTCGACATGCGCTTTGAATTTGCGGAAGTAATGGGCGGGGATCGGTGCTTCGATTGGCGTGATGAGCTTGCACAAGATGCCGTCCTGATGCGCCAAGCGATAGGCGAACTCGGTCGCCTTCATGAAGTCTTTGAAGCCGACTGAGACATCGATCCAGTCGTAAGCTGGCGCCAGAGGCATCTCCAGCTCAGTGATAATGCCGTTCGTACCATAGGCGTGGGAGACGCGGGCGAGATCATCGCCGGTAAAATCAAGAAGACGCGGTTCAGCCTCCATCGTCGCAACGCGCAAGCGCAAAATGTTGCCTCGGTCACGCAGCGCGCCCCAGTGGCATGACCCAATTCCACCTGACCCGCCCGCAACAAAGCCGCCGATGGTGGCTGTGTTGAAAGTGGACGGCATCATGCGCTGCTCTTGGTTAGAATGCGCGCGCGTTTCCGCGTCGAGATCTTTGATGACTTTGCCAGGTTCGACGATGACGCGGCCCGGATGGATTTCCTTCACCGCTGTCATGTTTTTCATGTGCATCACAACGCCGCCGCGCATCGGCATCGCCTGGCCATAATTGCCGGTGCCAGCGCCGCGTGTGGTGACGGGCACATCGTTGGCGTAGCAGGCCTTGAGGATCGTCACGACTTCCTCTTCGGACCGTGGCGAGACCACGATATCGGCGGTGAGATGGTCCATGCGGGACTTTAGAACTGGTGAGAACCAGTAATAGTCGCGGCTCTTCTGTTTGAGCGTTGCAGGGCGCTCGGACATGTCCATGCCCTCAAGAGCAGTGCGTACGGCATCGAGATTGGCGCTCATTTAGGCCTCCATAAGATGGTCGAGAACCCCGTAATCCGGAGGTACTGCGTCAAGAACGGCACCGCCCCGAATGACGGTGCGGTCCTGTTGTGGGCGGGAGAAAAACTCGTTCCAGCTGCGCGCCTTGAAAAGGATCATGTCGGCGGACGCGCCAGTTTTGAAAGGCTCATAGTCAAGCCCCATGACGCTTGCGGGAATTGTCGTGAAGGCTTTCAACCAATCATCGCTGGTGTGATCGAGGTGGGCGATGCGGGTCGCCTCGCGCATGACCTCGACCATGTCGAGATCGCCATAGGCGTAGAACGGGTCGCGGGTGTTGTCGGACGCGAAAGCCACCTTGACGCCGCGCGCTTTCAACTCATGCACCAGCGTGACACCGCGCCACCTTGGGGTCCGTGGCGGGGTGTGGGCATCGGTGGCGAAATTGGCAGCGCGATCCTGAAGGTAGAGATTGCACAAGGGCAACGAGACAATGTGGATTCCCGCCTCGGCGACAAGATCCATGGTGCGGTCCGCTTCATCATCGGGCATGACGGCGAGCGAGCAGCAATGGCCGCAAACTATGGGCCGTTTAAAGCCAGTTTTGATCGCCGTCTCTGCGATAGTTTTCAGGGTGTTGACCGCAGGGTCGCCGGTTTCATCGACGTGGAAATCGAGCGCGAGATCGCGTGCATCGGCCATTTTAAAGGTGTTCTCGATGCGCTCTCTAATGTCTGGCATGGGTTGGGGCACCATGCCTAGGATACCTCCGGCACGCTTTGTGACGTCGGCGACATGGCCAAAAGCGCCGTCGCCTTCTGGTTCTACGCTGTCGGCACCCACGAGACATACGCCCTGAAGCGTGATGCGGTCAGCCCAGGCGTCGCGCACCTCTTCAAAGACGCTCCATGAGATGTCTGTCTGGGTTCCAATGGAATCGAGATGGGTGCGGATCGCGGTCGTGCCGTGGGCATACGCGCTTTCGAGCGCGAAATTCATGCGGGCGTGAATATCGTCGGCAGACCAGTTGGCCTCCCGATCAACGCCGACTGATGCAAGTGCACCGGCGAAGCTCCCATCCGGGTTTTCTTTGCGTGGCCAGATATGTCCCTTATCGAGATGGGTGTGCATGTCCACCGGCGATGGCAGCGCCATCGTGCCTGCCATATCGACACGGCTTGGCGCTTCAACATCTGAGAAGCGGCCGCCGTTGATGGTTACTGACGTTTGAACGAGGGCGTCGCTAGAGCCGACAAAAGGACCAGGAACGGCAAGGTTGTCGAGTGTTACAGGGCCTGGGGGTATTGTGAAGGTCCGTTGCACTCATCACTCCCGTTTTAGGGCACTCTCATGCCATTTACGCAGCGCGAGGTGACTGATGAGCGACGTTGCCGCATAGATCAAGACACCTGTGGTTGCGATGAGGATCAAAGCGGCGAACATGCGTGGGATGTTGAGGCGGTAGCTTGCTTCCAAGATACGGAAGGCGAGGCCCGATCCGAGGCCACCGGAGCCCGCGACATACTCCGCCACAACAGCACCGATGAGGGCCAGGCCGCCCGCGATCTTGAGGCCACCAAGGAAGTAGGGGAGGGCTGAGGGCAGCTGCAGATAGATGAGGCGCTGCCAGCGGCTTGCCTTATAGATCGTCATCAAGTCACGCAGATTGTGGTCCGCAGACTTCAACCCCAGTGTTGTGTTTGCCAGAATGGGGAAGAAGGCGACGATCCACGCGCATAGGAGAAGCCCCACCAGACGGCTATCAATGTAAATGAAGATGAGCGGTGCAATCGAAACGATGGGCGTGACCTGAAGGATAACGGCGAACGGCGAGAACGACATTTCTGCAAAACGAGATTGCGCGAAAAGCACCGCTAGTCCGACCCCGCCGACGACCGCGACAAGAAGCGCAAGACCGGTGATCTTGAGCGTGATCCACAAGGCTGAGACTAGAATTTCCCGGTCAGCCCAAAGCGTCTCCATGACGAGACCTGGGCGCGGTAAAATGAAGTGTGGGATGTCGTTCCAAACGACAATTCGATCCCAGAACCAGATCGCAATCGCCATGACTGTGAGTGGCAGCAGCCACTTGGCGACTTCCTCAATCTTCTTGCGTCGGGCGATGCGCTCCTCGTCTGCATCCACGGCGGAGGACGTGTCCACGCTGGGTGTGTCAAGGTTCTTGAGTTCTTCGCTTGAGCCGTCAATGACTGCCATCTAGTGACCCTCTACGCTCTGATGGCCGCCTGTTTGAACAAGGGCGCCGGATAAGGTGTCGGATGTAAGGCGGGCAATACGGGCATACTCCGCTGATGTCCGCCATTCGATGCCGCGAGGATAGGCCTCGGGTACCTCGATCTCCTTCACGACACGGCCTGGCCTTGCTGCCATGACCAAGATGCGGTCGGAGAGAAACACACTCTCAAAGACCGAGTGGGTGACGAAGATGACTGTCGCTTCGGTCTTGGCTTTCAGGTTGAGAAGGTCATCGTTCAGCTTCTGCCGGGTGATCTCATCGAGTGCCGCAAAAGGCTCGTCCATCAGGATCAGGCGCGGGTTCGTCACCAGTGCACGAGCGATAGAGACGCGCATTTTCATGCCGCCGGATAGCTCACGCGGATAACGCTTTGCGAATTTGTCGAGCCCCACGAGGGCCAGCGCGTCGTGAATGCGGTCCCGGGTTGCCTTTAGGCTCTGGCCGCGGATGCGGAAGGGTAGCCAGACATTCTGCTCAACAGTGAGCCAGGGCATGAGCGTTGGTTCTTGAAACACCACGCCGAGGTCGTCTGTTCCGTCGCCGCCCTCCCACTCGATGCGGCCCGAGGTAGGGCGCATGAGGCCGGCGATGAGGCGAAGCGCCGTCGATTTTCCGCAGCCGGACGGCCCAAGAAGAGAGATAAAGTCGCCCTTGCGAACCTCCAGATTCATCTGGCGTAGAGCCGCCACGCCGCCAGAGAATGTCTTGTCGATGCGCGACATCCGCAAGACCGTTTCGCGTCCGGTCAGCGTGCTTGTCGTGTCAATGGCTTCAGCGGCGAGTGCCATGGGGCTCCAGAGGGTTCCTACTCAGCAACAAGATGCCGGCGCGGAACTCTGCCGCGCCGGTAGTATTCTCAAACGTATCGGGAAAAGCCGATTATGGCTTCAGGTCCATGCCGACTCCGTTGTTAATGAACTCGAGCGTGTAAGATGGAGAGAGGT